>CAKRRH010000005.1 GCA_934394855.1 uncultured Eubacteriales bacterium | reverse complement strand
TGCCGCACGGGCACACCATTTCTCATGCAAGAAATGGCGGAAAGTGCATTTAAGGGCTGCGCCCTTAAAAATCCCGAAGGGGGATTTCGATTCCCCCCTGTACGATAACGGATTTTTGCAACCGTGCAAACCGTCGTGCTGAGAAAAGGCACGACAAGATGAGTGAATAAGGTATGTTTGATTGCCGTTATCGTACACCCCTTAAAACGAGTTTTTGTTCCGAAAGTGGGATAATTTGGGTTGCATAAATTGAACAAAAACGGTTGTGGATTCATTAAGGGGATAGATTTTTTTGTCGGTGCGCCGAGGACGACGCACCCTACGGTTTTATAAATATTTAGAAGTTGGGTGTATTGTAATGCAATAAATAATAAAAATCCTTATAAATAAAGTTTTTGAAGAGAGCTCATCAATATAAATATTGATGTTAGAGAATCTTTTTACAAAAAGTTTCTCTCGCAAAATACAAAAACATATATTCAATTCTGCCTTTGGACGACTTTGTACTCGTCATATGGGCGATAATAGGGACAATTTGCGGTGTCGGACTGCAAGAATCGATATAGCTCGTCTTCATCGAGCATTGCGTCGCAAACATATGTCGCCGCCTCGTCGTCATAGTTGTAATATGCGCAGTTTTCGCAGCAACTTACTCTCTTTTTGCCTTGTTTGCTCATTGCTTTGCGTCACCTTTCATAGTCAGCGAAATGCGGTTTTTTTGAATATCCACCGACAATACCGTAACATCAATTACATCGCCCACGCTTAATGCCTCGCTTGGGTGCTTGATGAATTTGTCGCAGATTTGCGATATATGAACCAGCCCGTCCTGATGAACGCCGATGTCAACGAATGCACCGAAATCGATTATGTTGCGCACCGTGCCTTTCAGCTTCATTCCGGGCTTCAGGCTCTCAATCGACATTACATCTGTCCTAAACAGCGGCTTTGGCAAATCATCTCTCGGATCTCTGCCGGGTTTTGCAAGCTCTGTGGCAATGTCATGAAGCGTCGGAACGCCGATTCCGAGTTCGTCCGCCATTTTTTTGTCGCCATAGCGCTTGATTCGCTCGGAAATGTCGATTACCTTGCCCGATTTTACATCATTGTCATCATAGCCGCACAGCCCCAGTAAACTCTCTGCCGCTTTGTAGCTTTCGGGGTGAACTGCCGTGTTGTCAAGCACATTTTTGCCCTCAACACGCAAAAATCCCGCGCATTGCTCAAACGCTTTCGGTCCAAGCTTTGATACCTTTTTAAGCTCGCTTCTTGACTTGAACGCACCGTTTTCTTCACGATAGAGAACAATGTTTTCGGCAATCGTCGAGCTGATTCCCGCAACTCTGTTGAGAAGCGGCGCAGAAGCGGTGTTTAGGTCGATTCCGACCGAATTTACACAGCTTTCCACAACGCCGTCAAGCGCATTTGAAAGCTGTTTTTGCGGCATATCATGCTGATATTGACCGACGCCGATTGCTTTCGGGTCGATTTTTACAAGCTCCGAAAGAGGATCTTGCAGACGCCTTGCAATGGATACCGCCGAGCGAAGCGATACATCATATTGCGGAAATTCCTTTGCCGCAAGCTTTGAGGCGGAATAAACGGATGCACCTGCCTCCGATACGACCATGTATGATAAATCGCCGCCGATTTCTTTGATTAGCTCCGCCGCAAATTCCTCTGTTTCGTGAGATGCGGTTCCGTTGCCTATCGCAAAGCAGTTCACATGATATTTTGCGACGAAATTTTTGATTATTCTTTTAGCCTCGTCAACCTTTGAGTGGGGCGGTGCGGGATAAATTACTCCCGTGTCGAGAACCTTGCCCGTGCCGTCAACGACCGCAACCTTGCAGCCTGTTCTGTATCCGGGATCAAGACCGATCGTTACACGGTTTCTGACAGGCGGCTGCATTAGTAACTGCCGCAGGTTAAGGGCGAATACTTTAATTGACGATTCGTCTGCACGCTCGGTAAGCTCATTTCTGATTTCTCTTGAAATTGCAGGGAAGATGAGCCTTGAGTATGCGTCCTCGGCTGCTTTTTCGACAAGCGTTTTGCAATATCCGCCGTTTTGCTTTACATGATTGTCGCAAACGATTCTGAGGGCGTTTTCTTCGTCATATTCAATCGATATTTTCAAAAATCCTTCTTTTTCACCACGGTTAATTGCAAGAATTCTGTGTCCGGGAATCTTTCTGACGCTTTCCGAATAATCGGCGTAGTTTTCATATACGCCCATGTCGTCTTTGTCGCCTTTAGACGAAATTATCGCATTATATGACATCACCGCACGAAGCCGTTTTCTGATGTCGGCGTCGTCCGAGAGCGTTTCGGCGATTATGTCAAGCGCACCGCTAAGCGCCTCATCTGCCGAATTAACGCCTTTGTCGGGGTCGATAAGCGTATTTGCAAAATCCATTATCTCATTCTCGGTCGAATTTTGCTCATATATCATTTGGCTTAGCGGTTCTAAGCCCTTTTCCTTTGCAACGGAGGCTCTTGTCTTGCGTTTTGGTCTGAACGGACGATATATATCGTCGAGCTCGGTCATTGTCTTTGCATTTTCGACCGCATTTTTAATATCGTCGGTCAGCTTGCCCTGTTCGTCGATTGACGACAGCACCTTTTCACGCTGCTCATCAAGGTTGCGAAGATAGGTCAGCCGCTCGAATAATTCACGCAAAACCTGATCGTCAAGCGAGCCTGTTACCTCCTTGCGATATCGTGCAATGAACGGGATAGTGTTGCCCTCATCAAGCAATTTTACCGCATTTTCAACCTGATTTTTTTGAATTTTAAGCTCATCTGCGAGTGTTGTGATTATGTCCATATTTTACTCCGATTAGAATTTAATAATATAAATTATTTTACCCTTTGAGCGGTAAAAAGTCAAATGTTATTTAGTTTTCGGAATTGTTTGAAAAATAGCTTGATTTTGTGTTCAAAATGCTATAATATGTATGATATATATTTTTATTCGGGAGAAAGGATTATTTTTTATGAAATTTAACAAGAAAACGGTTGTCAGCGTGATCATATCGCTTGCGCTTATCGTCTGCTGTGCATCTTCTGTTCCGATGACGGCGAATGCGGCGGATACAACGACAAAAAGAGTCATCAACGGCGTTGAATATGTCGAAACATTCAGTGATGAATTTGACGGCACAAGCCTTGACAGGACAAAGTGGAACTATTGCCCCGAGTGGTCAAGACAGGGCGGATATTGCTATTGGGACAATGACATGACATCGGTCGACGGCGACGGTCATTTGATTTTGAAAGCGGCATATGACGACAGCGGCGTGTTAAGATGCGGCGCAATTCGCACAAGAGATTTGTTTGACCAGACCAACGGCTATTTTGAGATCAAGGTGAAATTGCAGTCAAAGCCCGGATTTTGGTCGGCATTTTGGCTGATGCCATATAACATCGATACAGGAATCGAGGGCGGCTCGGACGGTACCGAAATCGACGTTTATGAGGCATTTTCGGTTGAGCGTTGGGAAATCAACCATGCGGTTCATTTTGACGGTTACGGCTCAAATCACCGTTCAATCGGCAAAGCTATTACTAAGGCGGTTTATGACGGAGAATATCATACATTTGCGGTTGATTGGTCAAAGGACGCATATACATTTTACATTGACGGGGTTCAGACCTATCAGCTGACATACGAGGACTGCGACATCTCACGGGTAAAGAGCTATATGAAAATATCGCTTGAGTCGGGTTCTTGGACAGGACTGCCGAATAAATCGGATATGCCCGATTCGATATGCGTTGATTATGTTAAGGCTTATCAGCGTTCGGAATATGTCGGCAAGCCTGCCGATCCGCTGCCGCAGACGCTTTACGGCGACGCAAACGACGACGGCAGGGTGAACATGAAGGATATTCTTATCATCAGAAAATTCCACGCCGGACAGAATGTTACAATCAACCAAAAGGCGACGGATGTTAATAAAGACAAAAAAATCAATATGAAGGATATTTTGGCAATCAGAAAGCACATTGCGGGATATAAACTCGCACCGTGGGATTGATATATATAAATAATGCGGTCGGACAGATGATGTTCGGCCGTTTTTTTACAATTTGTACATTGAATAATTTTCCTTTGAATGATAGAATATAATAAATAAAAAAGTTTTCGGGGTGATAAAATGTATTTTGACTGGACCTATTTAGTCTATGTAATGCCTGCGGTCATTTTTGCGATGATTGCAAGCGCAAGGGTCAATTCGATATATAAACGCTATTCGGGCGTGTTTTCGCAAAGGGGAATAACCGCAGAAAATGCGGCGAGAACGGTTTTAGATGCAAACGGACTTAATAACGTTGAAATAAGGCAGATTGCGGGCAATCTGACAGACCGGTTTGACCCGTCGAATAATGTTGTGAGCCTGTCAGAGGGCGTTTACAACAGCACATCGATTGCGGCAATCGGAATCGCGCTTCATGAGGTCGGTCATGCGCTTCAGCACGCACAGGGCTATTTGCCGATCAAGATTCGCACGGCAATCGTTCCGATTACAAATTTCGGCTCGCAGCTGTCGGTTCCGCTTATCATTCTCGGAATCATTCTTTCGAGCTTCTCACAGCAGCTTGTTATGATTGCATATATCGGTATTTTACTCTATGCGCTTTGCGTTGTTTTTCAGCTTGTAACGCTGCCGACTGAGTTTAATGCAAGCAAGCGGGCGATGGAATCCATCAAAGAATACGGCTTTTTGAGTGAAGAAGAGGCGGTCGGCACAAGACGGGTGCTGAGCGCCGCGGCAATGACATATGTTGCGTCGCTTGCGGTAACAATAATGCAGCTGCTTAGGTTTATTGTGCTGGTAGGCGGACGAAGAAACAACAGATGAAAATATGATTAAAAAAGGGGAGTTGATTTTTTTAAATCAGCTCCCTTTTTTGTGCATTATTTATTTTTGATAAGCAACCTTGCGATCCACGGTCTGTGAACCTTCATTGCGCCTTTTGGACAAAATTCCTGACAGCAAAAACAGCGAATACATTTGTCTCGCTCGATCGTCGGGCGTTTTTGTTCCATTGTGATTGCCTTTGCAGGGCAGATCCTCATGCAGTCGCCGCAGCCGATACATTCGTTTGAATCAAGTCTCGGTGTTGCGGTGAGCGCTTTTTTGCAAAATTCGGCGGAGAACTTGCCATATAATGAATCAAGGTCGCTGTTAAACGCAAGGCTTCGTTTGTTTGTCACGAGCTTGAAATCGTCTATTGTAAATCGTGAAACATCGCCGATTATCTCTAATTTAGAGATGTTATCGGGAATTAGATTACGCTTGATTGCGGCGCATAATGTCGGAACGGCGTTTTGGTCGATTCCGATTATTTTGGCGCAGACAAGGTCGAGTGCATGGGGTGAATTTGACGCAATTATTGCACCGATTTTTCTCGGAGTGCCCGATGTCGGACCGTTGCCCTCCATTCCGATGACTGCGTCCGCAATCGACAGGCACGGCTTGAAATATTCGTCCAAATCAACGATCATGTTCGCAAAATCTTCCGGGTCGGGAAAACGATAGTGATATTCGGGTTTCATTGTTCCGGGAATCACACCGAACATATTTTTCGCCGCACCGCTCATTCCCATCATGCCGTGGCTTTTCAGCTTGCAAAAATCGATTATGAAATCAGCTTCGTCGAGCCATGCGGTGTATGTGAATGTTTTTGCAACCGTCGCCTCGTCAAATCGGGCGTTTTTTGACTCAAAATTTTGATTTAATATGCCGCCGATGTCTGTTGCTTTTGTCATTCCCGTAGCCGAATAGACCTTATTTAAAAACGCATGGTTATATAACCCTCCGGGGCTGTCGCCGATTATTACACGAGCGCCGCGCTTTGTGAGCATTTTTGTAAGCGCACATATCATTGCAGGGTGGGTCGTTGCGGCGGCGTCGGGGTGCTTGAATGTGACAAGATTTGCCTTGATTGCAACGGTCATGCCGCACTTTACAAAATCAAGACCGCCGAGCGGAGCTAATGCCTCATTCAGCGCAAAGATTATTTCTTCTTCGCGGTAGCTGTCGCATTTTGCGATTGATACTTTCATTCGTTATTATTAGCCCCTTGTTTTTTAGTAAAAAGCTTGTCGGGAAGCTGAGCCAGAATTATTGCGCCGAACATCAAAATGCAACCTGAAAGCTCACGAAGCGACAGGCTTTGGTTTAAAATTATCCAGCCTGAGAGCGCACTGAATACGCTTTCCAAGCTCATTGCAAGGCTTGCAACTGTCGGATTGAGTCCCTTTTGTCCGACGATCTGCAATGTGTAGCCGACGCCCGAACTCAAAATTCCGGCATATATGATCGGCACTGCGGCGGACATAATATCGCTCATATTCGGCTTTTCAAAGATGAACATACAGACAGTAGAGAGAATCGCCACAACGAAAAATTGCAAACAGCTCAAACGAACGCCGTCGGTTTTGGGCGAAAAGCGGTCGATTACCAATATATGTCCCGAAAAAATCAAGGCGCAGACAAGGACCATTGTGTCGCCAAAGATTAGATACAGTCCGCCTTTCATACATAGAAGATAGAGTCCGACAACACCGAGCAGTACGCAAATCCAAATCTTTTTGCCGACCTTTTTGCCCATGATCAGCGAGATTATCGGCACGATTATTACATACATCGTAGTCAAAAAGCCTGCTTTTGCGGTGGTCGTCATTCCAATTCCGATTTGCTGGGTGATCGACGCCGAAAAAAGAAAAATGCCGCATAAAATGCCGCCGATGAGCAATGTCTTTTTGTCCGCTTTGGTTTGCGGTTTAAGCGAAATTTCGCCTCGATTTTTTCTGATTTTATCGATTATTGCGATTACGGGTATCAAAAATATGCCGCCGAGCCAGCTTCGAGCCGCCAAAAATGTATACGGACCGACTTTTTCCGCACCGACGCTTTGTGCAACAAATGCGCTTCCCCAAATGAGCGCCGTCAGCACAAGAAGCAATGTATTTACAACCTGTTTTGTATTGATTTTCGAGTTTGCCATTAAAAATATGCCTTTCAAAATTTATGTCATTACAGTATAGCATTTATCAAGTTTGTTTTCAAGGCATTAAATGAAATATTATTTATTATTTTTCGATAAATATACAAAATGCCGCAAACCCAAGCACGGATTTGCGGCAAAATATCATTCGTCAAGTATTTTAGAAAGTTCGGGGAAAGGGGAGAGCGAGCGTTTTAATATCCCGTGGATTTGGGCGATTGCGATTCCGTAGTTGGTGATTGCAACGCCGGACTGCTTTGCACGGCTGATTCTCGATTTCATCTCACGCTCGTTTAACATACACGCTCCGCAGTGAACGATCAGGCTGTATTCGGACAAATCATCGGGGAATTCTCCGCCCGATGTATATTTAAAATTAAGCGTCTTGCCGCAATATTGCGAAATCCAGCCGGGGAGCTTCACCGTTCCGATGTCGTTGCATTGGCGGTGGTGGGTGCAACCCTCCGATATTAATACCGTGTCGCCGTCCTGCAATTTATCAAGCATTTTAGCGCCCTTGACCGATTCGGTCAATTCGCCCTTGTAGCGAGCGAATAATATTGAAAACGATGTGAGCGTTATGTCATTTGGCACGATTTTGCTGACAATTCCGAATGCCTGTGAATCGGTGATCACAAGTTTAGGCTTTTTTGACAGCATCGAAAGCGTCGCCTCAAGCTCGGTTTCTTTTGTAACAACATTTATTGCGCTGTTATCAAGCACATCACGAATCATCTGCTGCTGCGGCAAAATCATTCTGCCCTTGGGTGCGGATTCGTCGATCGGGGTGACAAGCACGACAATGTCGTTTTTCTCGATCAAATCACCCACAAGCTGTCTTTTTGACTCGGCTTTGCCGCCGATTTTGCCGATTAGCTCCTTTAATTCATATATATTATCGCCGTTTTTTGCGCTGACATATATTTCGTTATCCTTTGTGTTCGGAACATCGGTCAAAAGGTCGCTTTTGTTGTATGCGACAACATAGGGAATGCTTTTTGATTTAAAAATGTCGATCAGTTCACGGTCGGCGGTTGTAATGCCGCATTTTGCATTTACAACAAGCACCGCAACGTCGGTTCGTTCAAGCATCCTTTTTGTTCGGCAAACTCTCATTTCGCCGAGCTCGCCCTCATCGTCGATTCCCGGTGTGTCGATGATGATAACAGGACCGAGCGGAAGCAGCTCCATTGATTTTTGAACAGGGTCGGTGGTCGTGCCTAAAACGTCGGAAACAAGCGCTAAATTTTGCCCTGTTACGGCATTGACAACGCTCGATTTTCCTGCGTTTCGCACACCGAAAAATCCGATATTGAGCCGTTCACCGCCCGGTGTTTGATTTAATCCCATATTTCAAATGCTCTCCTTGATGTTAGAATCTGAAATCCCGTCTGTTTGAGTTTTTGATGTCAGCAATGTGTTCTCTTGCGATTTTTTGCACCTTTTCGTTCGGAATTTTATTAAGCTCACGCTCAATCAATTCATAGCCCACTTTTTTGGTTTCATCGGACGCATAATCCACCAAATATTCGGTAAGCGTCATCAAGGCGTTCGGGTGACAGCAGTTTAAAATCTGTCCGTTTTTACATAGACTCATGAATCTGTCGCCGGTTCTGCCTTCACGGTAACAGGCGGTGCAGAATGAGGGAATGTGGTCAAGGGTCATCAACCAACGAACGACCTCGTCAAGCGAACGCTGGTCGGATACATCAAACTGTTCGGAATCATGAGGACGCTCCTCTTCGCAATAACCGCCGACAGATGTTCTTGAAGCTCCGCTTATTTGCGAAATGCCATAGCCGAGCGCCTTTTCACGAACCTTTTCACCCTCTCTTGTCGAGATGATCATGCCGGTATAGGGCACGGCAATTCTGATGCAGGCGATGATTTTAAGGAACAGTTCGTCCGAAATGCCGTTATCAAATACATCGGGGTCAATGTCATCGGCACGCTTGACTCTCGGCACGCTGATCGTATGCGGTCCGACTCCGTGAACCGCCTCAAGGTGTTCGGCGTGCATGAGAAGTCCCGCAAATTCATATTGATAGCCTTCAAGACCGAACAACACGCCGAGTCCGACATCGTCAATTCCGCCCTCCATTGCTCTGTCCATTGCTTCGGTGTGGTAGTCATAATCATGCTTCGGTCCTGTCGGGTGAAGCTCAAGATAGCTCTTTTTGTTGTAGGTTTCCTGGAACAGGATATATGTTCCGATTCCTGCGTCTTTGAGCTTGCGGTAGTTTTCAACCGTTGTCGCTGCAATGTTGACATTAACTCTGCGAATGTCGCCGTTTTTGTGATGAACCGAATAGATAGTGTTGATGCAGTCAAGTATGTATTCGATCGGGTTGTTCACAGGGTCTTCGCCCGCTTCGATCGCAAGTCGTTTGTGACCCATGTCCTGAAGTGCGATTACCTCATTTTTTACCTGCTCCTGATCAAGCTTGATTCTTGCGATATGCTTATTCTTCATGTGATAAGGACAGTAAACACAGCCGTTTACACAATAGTTTGAAAGATAAAGCGGCGCAAACATTACGATTCGGTTGCCGTAAAAGGCAAGCTTGATTTCGTTTGCAAGCCGATACATCTCTTCAATCTTTTCGGGAATGTCGCAGGCAAGCAGAACGGAGGCCTCTCTGTGGGTCAGACCTGCGCAGGTCACGCTGTTGCCGTGCTTTTTCGGACGGGCTTTTTCGAGCAATGAATCGATCAATTCAACATTGTCCTTGTTCTCCATTGCATAGCGTATTGTTTCCTTGATTTCGGCGTCGTTGATAAATTCCTCCGCCTTCAGTGATTTTGGATTGTAGTTCATGTTATCTTTTTTCCTTTCCTTGAGGTCAGAAAAATAATGCTTTTTCTTTCCGTCAGAATTATGTATATATTGATTTTATTTTTTACCCGTTATTTATGTCGCCTTTTGAAACGGTGAGACGGCAGCCGACCGAGGCTACTCTTTTTGACAGACAGCCGATGCACTGAGCGGCTTCGTCGCCTGTGCAGAGCTTGTTGTCATATAGCGCATATTTCTTTCTCACCGACAGCGGCGACAGATTCGGCATTACAACATTAGCGCCCGATTTAATTCCGAGTTCTCTTCCGTTTGGCTTGATCGTGCCGAGTGCCGTTGTTGCCGGAAGCAATATATTCGGTTTGATGAGCCGAATCAGAGAAAGCAGATATATTGTTTGCTCGGCAGTACCCGGTGCAAAATCGCGAAACGGGGTGTCTTTTTGGGGAATGAACGGACCGATTCCGCACATTTCGGGGGAAAATGATTCGATGAATTTTAAATCATGAGAAAGATCAAGCGGCGTTTGATAGGGTGAGCCGACCATGAATCCGCAGCCGACCTGAAAGCCGAGCTTTTTGAGGTCGAAAAGACATCGTATTCGGTTGTCAAACGACATCTCATCGGGATGAAGCTTTTGATAGTGTGATTTTGAGGCGGTTTCATGACGCAGCAAATAGCGGTCTGCGCCTGCCTTTTTCATCAATGCATAATCGTCATATGAATATTCTCCGAGTGAGAGCGTCACCGCACAGTCGGGATATTTTTGCTTTATATTTTCTACAATCTCACATATCGTATCAACCGAGATCACGCCTTCGCCGCCTTGCAGGACAAATGTGCGAAAGCCAAGCCTGTACCCCTCGTCGCAGCATTCATATATCTGCTCTTTTGTGAGAATATAACGCTCGGCGGAATTGTTCGACCGCCTGATTCCGCAATAATAGCAGTCGTTTTTGCAAACATTGCCGATCTCAATCAGCCCGCGAATATATATTTCGTTTTTGTAGTATTTCTCACGCTCGAAAACCGCAAGCCTTGCCGCATGATCCGCTAACTCGTCGGTTCTGCTTTCAATCAGCGTTTCATATTCCGAAAGCGTGAGAGAGCGGGTTTTATGCAGCTTGTCAATCAAATCAAAACACGTCATTTTACTCATCTTCAATCACATTAGAGTATGCGGTTTTGACGCTGATTCCGTTAATGCTGCCGAGTCTGCCCGCAAGTGCCGAAATTTCGTCCTGCGGTGCGTCAAGTGCAATTGATACTATGTTGATGTTGCGTTTATGATAGGGAATTCCCATTCGTCCGATGATATATTTGCCGAATTCGTGCAAAATTGCGTTCAGCTTTTCAACCGAATCACTCTGTTCAACTATAATCGCCATTACGGCAACCCTTGTCGTCATAGCTTTAACTCTCGCTTTCATGAATAATATAAATAAACCGTACCTTATTTTCAGACAGAATAAGGTACGGTAAGAGTCTTTGAATATAAATTCGTACCTTTCACTCAGGAGGTTGAGAATCCTTTATGTCAGATATTGATATTATAATTTTACATCAAAAAAAGCACAATGTCAAATAAAATATATTCAAATTGCATAGAAAAATTCATATTGACAAAGCAGTGGCGGTTATGGTATAATGCCAATGTTGCAAAATTGAACAGATGAAGGTGTAGCTCAGCTGGTTAGAGTACTTGCTTGACATGCAAGGGGTCGACAGTTCAAGTCTGTCCATCTTCACCAAGTCGAGAACCTCAACACGCGATATATCGCGTGTTGAGGTTCTTTTATACCTGTTTAATAATTATAGTTTTATTCTTTGTTTTCCTGTTTTAATCTGACTCCGTCGAAATGATGAATTTGAATGTTGTAAATCGGCATCGTTCCATTGCGATATCTGATCAATCTTTCAGGCGGAATGTCAAAACACCATCTGCCGCCGTCGCCCTGATTTGCCGAACCAATCGGTAAAGAACGTTGCTTTAGACCACGCAAAATATATTGTCTGTCTTTACCGAGCGCCTTTGCGGCTATGTCGGTTGGAACATTGTCATATTTTCTTAATTCATCGTCAGAAATCATTGTTTTCACCCCAAAAAGGATTTCAGTTTTTCGATATTGTTTTCCTGCATTTTCACAAGCTCGTCGGCAAGCTTTGTAATATCTTCGTTTGCTTTTGGATGCTTGTTTTTGGTTTTTGTTATTCCGATAACTCCCATCTGATTGCCCTGCATCAGCAAATCGGCAATATGAGATGTGCTTGAATCAATTGCGGTATTCATTTGAATTCCGATCCAACTTGACATCTCCTGCATTTTGTTGATTGATTTCGGCTCGACATTATGACGGGTCAGAACGCCCTGTGCTTTTTCTTCAAATTTGCGAAATTCGGACTGCTCACGGAGCAATTCGTCCATCATTTTTTTGCTCTCGACTTTCGGCATTATCGTATCGATCGTTTCAACGCCCATCTTTGCGCCCCGATAGATTTCACTCAAAAAATCGGCGTCATTTGCTTTTTCGTTTGGCATAATTTTTAACTCTCCTTAAATTTGTTTGGTATTATTTTTTCGGAAAGTAATAATATTATGCCAAAATCGGTCTGAATTTTATGTTGTATATTTTTTCCTTATATGATATATTTATAACATATAATTCGTGCAAAAAACAAGTCTTATTTTGAGTTTTTGACCAAAATGCAACCAAATGCAACCGATAGTTGCCGAATTTACTACCAAAATGTATGGCAGGTTACATAAAAATTTGATAAAATTCAGACAGATTTAACACGAAGAGAGGACTGAATTTATGAACATCGAAACCGCAAACCGATTGTTTCAATATCGCAAGAAAAGCCATTTATCACAAGAGGAACTGGCTGAGAAAATCGGCGTGTCAAGACAGGCTATTTCAAAATGGGAACGCGGCGACGCATCTCCCGATACCGACAATTTGATAACGCTGGCTAAAATTTACGGGGTCACGCTTGATGAATTGTTAAACGGTGAAAATGAGCCCGAAATCAAAAATGACAAACCGACGGGCGACAGCTTTGCAGATGATAAAGCAAATGATGAGTCGGAGAATGATAATGACGCTGAGTCGGCAGAGGATAACGATGATAATGAGACGGAAAAGGAAACCGATGGCGGCGAGAAAAAAGATCATGTTTCATTTAAGCACGGCATTCATGTGCATGACAAAAACGGCGACAGGATAGACATTGACCGGACAGGGATTCATGTGCATGAGAACGGCGGAGATCGGGTTGATGTCGGCTGGACAGGGATTCATGTTGACGAAAAGCGGGGAAACAGGGTTCATATTGATAAAAACGGAGTTGATGTTCGGGAAAACGGCGAGCAAAAGGTTTATACCGACGAGCAGGGAAATATTATCATAAACGACGAGCTAAAGGAGCCTAAGATATATCACATATTGAAGGAATTCCCGTTTTGGATCGTGGCGATAATTGCATTTGTGCTTTTCGGTGTGTTTGACATAATGGACGGCTGGGCGACTTGCTGGACGCTTCTTTTGACAATTCCGCTTTATTATTCGATGATCGAAGCGGTTCATAAACGAGATGCGGCGATTTTTGCATATCCTGTTCTGACGGTCGGGTTGTTCTTTTTGTTCGGGTGGTTCGGAATGTTCGGCGGATGGAGCTATTCGTGGCTGATGTTTGTCACGATCCCGATATATTATTTTTTGGCTAATCTTATCAAAGGACGAAAAGTGGCTCTGTCGCTCTATCCGCTTCTTATCTGCATGATTTATATTATTTTCGGAGTTGCGTTCGGAATTTGGCACCCGCTTTGGGTAATATTTTTAACGATCCCGATTTATTACTGGGCATGGTCAATGATCAAAAAATATAAAAAATAAATATGACCTAAATTCGGCTTTGCTGCGATTATTAAAAAACACTTGACAGTGACTTTGTTAATGTTTATAATATAATAGTTGCAGCAGGGCTGTTGCGTCTAATTGAATATATTCATTTATTTTGAACATGGAGAGTTGTCCGAGTGGTCGAAGGAGCTTGATTGGAAATCAAGTGTACGGTGAACACCGTACCGAGGGTTCGAATCCCTTGCTCTCCGCCAAAAAGGAACGGCAATTTTCGAAAGAAGATTGCCGTTCCTTTTTTGTTCTCTTCACTTTTCTCTTCTCGTTTTTCTCTCTTATCTAAAATTGCCGTTCCCAGAGAATAGATAAAGGAGAAGAGATAAAAGAAAATGTAGCTTTGCTCCGCAAAGCATTGATTATGTTATTGTGTAAGATTTCTATGCTTGCAATTTTAAAAGAACAATTGTGCAATTTCGTCACGCAATCACATAAATCCTCAAAATCCGCTTAAATATGCGCTTTTTGGGGATTTTTTTATTAGATTTAATACGCCTTAATTATAACCGATTTTGATGAAAATCGCCTGAAATTGTCCTGTTTTGCCGTGCGTTGTTATGGGACTTCTACAGAAAATTGCATTATGTTTTATTTAATGATATTGCATTAGGCTATATTTAATGATATAATAAATATGGCAATCATAATTGGGAGGTATTTATATGAAAAAGATAATGACGTTAATGCTTAGCCTTGCGATAGTATTTCTCTTGACCGGATGTGAAAAGTCGGATAAGCCGGCAGATATGTCAAATGTGAAAATCGATTATGGTACATCTTCTGTCTATTCAAAGAAAGATATGGATGACGCAATTGATGTTATAAAAGAACATTTCAGCCAGTTAGACGGATGCGTTTTGCACAGCCTTTCTTATACATCTGATGAAGAGTGTACCGATGATGAAAACATAGCCTGGTTGAATGAGATAAAAAGGGCAAACGATAATGGAGAAGTTTTTACGCAGTGTATTGCATTTGACAGCAGTTTTCATTCGCCGCTAAAGGGTGATGTATCATGGAACCTCGACGAAGAATACACCTGGTCATGGTGTCTTGGTCGCAGCGAAGGCGGCAAATGGAAGTTGGTTGATTGGGGATATTAAGAAAGCCGACTACCTCATTTGTTTAATTTCAGCCGAAAAATACAAATATGAATAATGCACCGATATTTCTTGCCTTATCTCAACAGCCCTAACCTCAAGCTATGGTTACCTTGATTCATCGTTGAAAAGCCGTGTAATTTATGCTAAGATAGATTTGAGATATTAAATTATAGGGGAAAAAGGAAATGAACCGAATTATTAGCGATATTTCGGATTTTATATTTATATCGGACGAGCCGAGGGCGGTTGACGCAATCTTTTTGCCGGGCGGCTCTCACCCCGAACAGCCCGAATATGCGGCGGTGCTTTATAAACAGGGGCTTGCAAAATATATCATGCCGTCGGGCGGAGTCAGCGTAAAGCGTGATAAATGGCCGGGCGTTCGCTCAAAAGCGGATATTTATGACGGCGATTATCACACCGACTGCGAATTTTTCACCGATGTTTTGATTAAAAACGGAGTTCCCGATTCGGTGATTGTCGGCGAAGATGAATCGGGTCATACGCATGATAATGCATTTTTTACACGGAAAGCCACAGATGAAAAGGGTATGAAAATCGGCAGCGCAATGATCATCTGCAAGGCGTTTCATGCTCGGAGGTGCTTGATGTTATATCAAATGGCTTTTCCGAATACAAAAATCATTGTTTGTCCTGTTCATTGCCTTAACATCACAAAAGAGAACTGGTATGAAACCGAACAGGGAGTTGACCGTGTATTGGGCGAGCTTGCAAGGTGCGGCAATCAGTTTGTTTTTGACATAAAAAATTATTTATCATGAATTTGAATCATGAATATCCCGTCTGTTTTCAGTCGGGATATTTTTATGCCCACTCTCAGAATAATTTTCATTGAAAATCGGCAAGGTTCATGATATACTGAATTTGTAATAAAATGTATTTTGTCTTTTATAATTATTATTGCGCTCTCATATTCTTAAAATAAGGAGAGGGGTTAATGAGGCGACGGGCAAAAAAGGGCAATTTTCTGATCAACCTTTTGTTTAACATATTGCTGAACCTTGAGGGATCCATTCCCGCAATCATTTTGATAATATTGCACTTTGTGCTTGGGCTGTCACTGTGGTGGGCAGCATTGGCGGCGGCATTGTTTGTTTTGTCGATCATTGTCAGAATGATGATAATAGGCTATGCGAATAAATGCGGAAACACGCCCGAAGTCAAACACGAGAACAAAAATCCCTATTCGATAGGGAATAAGCAGAAATAAAAAATATACACATAATTGAAAGGGGTCTGTTACTATGGGACTTATTAAAGCCGGAATCGGCGCTGTCGGCGGAACGCTTGCAGATCAATGGAAGGAATTTTTCTATTGCGACGCACTGCCGAGCGACATACTTATGAGAAAAGGCGAAAAGCGTGTGAGCGGTCGTTCGTCAAACACAAAGGGGAATGATAACATCATTTCAAACGGCTCTGGAATTGCCGTTGCGGACGGTCAATGCATGATCATTGTCGAGCAGGGCAAGGTCGTTGAAGTATGCGCAGAGCCCGGTGAATTTACATATGATTCATCGACCGAACCGTCGATTTTTTCGGGTTCTCTCGGCGCGTCAATCAAAGAAACATTTAAAACAATCGGCAAAAGATTCGGCTATGGCGGTGATACCGCAAAGGATCAGCGAGTATATTATTTTAACCTAAAGGAGCTTATCGACAACAAATTCGGAACGCCGAATCCGATTCCGTTCCGTGTTGTGGACTCAAAAATCGGTCTTGATGTCGATGTATCTGTCCGTTGCTCGGGTGTATATTCATATAAAATCGCAGATCCGCTTCTTTTCTATACAAATGTTTGCGGAAATGTCAGCGACGAATATAGCAGAGATGAGCTTGACGGTCAGCTTAAAACCGAATTTATCAGTGCTTTGCAGCCTGCATTCGGCAAGCTTTCCGACATGGAAATGCGCCCGAATCAGATTGTTACTCACAACACCGACCTTGAAAATGCAATGAATCAGACGCTGTCCGAAAAATGGGGAGCGCTCAGAGGCTTGAAGGTAGTGAGCATTGCTCTCGGCTCCGTGACCTTGCCGGACGAAGACGCTGACATGATCAAACAGGCTCAGCGTACCGCAATCATGCGTGACCCGACAATGGCGGCGGCAACGCTCGTCGGCGCTCAGGCAGACGCAATGAAAGCGGCGGCGGCAAACGAAGGCGGCGCAATGAACGGATTTGTCGGCATGGGAATGGCGATGAATGCGGGCAACGCAACAAATGCGCAAAATCTGTTTGCAATGGGTCAGCAAAACGGTCAGTCACAGCAAAATGCAAATAATGCTCAGGCTAACAGCTGGAAATGCTCATGCGGCGCTGTTGCTACCGGTAAATTCTGCCCCGAATGCGGTTCGCCGAAACCCGCTGTTGAAAATGGCTGGACCTGCTCATGCGGTGCGGTGAACAAGGGTAAATTCTGTCAAAACTGCGGCGCAAAGAAGCCTGAGGGCGCACCGTTATATCGCTGTGATAAATGCGGTTGGGAGCCCGAAGACCCGAAAAATCCGCCCAAATTCTGTCCCGAATGCGGCGATCCGTTTAATGACGGCGATATTATAAAATAAATCCCCCCGAAAATAAGCCTGATGAATGATTGGCTTTGTTTGATCGATCATTCATCATAAAAGGAGAGAGTTATAATGCAGGCATTGCAGGAATATAAATGCCCTTGCTGCGGCGGTGCGATTGCTTTTGACAGTACATTGCAAAAAATGAAGTGTCCATATTGCGATACCGAATTTGAAATGGATACGCTCAAAAGCTATGACGCCGAGCTGAAAAACGACAGGGCAGACGAGATGAATTGGGAAACCGAGGCAGGCGCCGAGTGGCAAAACGGAGAGGCTGATGGACTCAGGTCATATATTTGCAATTCGTGCGGCGGTGAGATCGTCGGCGATGAAAACACAGCCGCAACGTCATGCCCGTTTTGCGGCAACCCGGTTGTGATGACGGCTCAGTTTTCGGGAATGTTGAAGCCCGATTATGTAATACCCTTTAAGCTTGACAAAAAAGCGGCAAAAGAGGGACTGAAAAAGCATTTGAACGGCAAAAGACTGTTGCCGAAAATCTTCAAAAGCGAAAATCATATTGATGAAGTCAAGGGCGTTTATGTGCCGTTTTGGTTGTTTGACACAGACGCCGACGCTCATGTTCGCTATCGTGCGACAAAGGTGAGAGCGTGGAGCGACAGCCAATATGATTATACCGAAACAAGTCACTTTTTGGTAAATCGAGGCGGTCAGGTTGGATTTGAACACGTTCCGGTTGACGGCTCGTCAAAAATGGCTGACGATTTGATGGAATCAATCGAGCCGTATAATTTTTCGGACGCTGTTGATTTCCAAACGGCATATCTTGCGGGATATTTCGCCGATAAATATGATGTGGACGCAAAACAAAGCGTTGAGCGTGCAAACGAGCGAGTTAAAACCTCGACCGAACAGGCGTTTCAGTCCACCGTTACGGGATATTCGACCGTTACGACCGAAAACAGCAACATATCGCTCAAAAACGGCAAGGCAAAATATGCGCTATATCCGGTTTGGCTTTTGAACACCACATGGAACGGTAACAAATATACCTTTGCAATGAACGGACAGACGGGAAAATTTGTCGGCGATTTGCCCGTTGACAAAAAAGCCGCGAGACTTTGGACGCTCGGTCTTACCGTCGGGATAAGCATTGTTACATACGGTCTTGCCTGGCTTGTTCACTTGCTCGGAATACTTTAAAGGAGGAGCATTATGAAAAACAGAATTTTTGCGGTTATGTTCGCTCTTTTCCTTTGTGTGTCAATCACAATTCCTGCATTTGCCACCGAAGCCGATTCCGATAATGTATATGAACGGCTCATCGATTCGGCAGGACTCATGACGGAAGATGAGCAGGCGCAATTGCTTGACAAACTCAACGAAATCAGCGTTCGTCAGAAAATGGATGTCACATTGGTTACTTTAAACGACGCTAAGGAATATACTTCGGTGAGAGATCTTGCCGACGATACATTTATTTACAACAAATACGGTTACGGCGAAAACAGAGACGGCGTTTTGCTGCTCATCTGCATGGAGGAACGCGACTGGTACATTGCCACTCACGGCTACGGAATCACCGTGTTCACCGACGCCGGAATTCAATATATCGGGGATGAGATAAAACCCGATTTGTCGGACGGCAATTATTATGACGCATTCAGCAAATATGCCGACCTTTGCGATAAATTTATCACTAAGGCAAATGAAGATGAGCCGTTTGATAACAACAATCTGCCTCGTGAACCGCTGTCTGTTATATGGATTCCGATTTCCGTTGTGATTGGATTTATTATTGCGCTGATCGTTGTCGGAATCATGAAATCGAAGCTGAAATCGGTTCGTTTTCAGCCTGCCGCAAACAGCTATCTTAAAAAAGACAGCCTGAAAGTCACCGAAAAAAGCGATTTGTTCCTTTACACGACCGTGACAAGGACAGAAAAGCCAAAGGATAACGATTCGTCATCGGGCGGCAGCAGCACTCATACATCATCGTCGGGAGACACATTCGGCGGCGGTGGCGGCAAGTTCTGACGAAGCGCCGATTTATCCCATTTCTTGACAAAAATTGTGTGTTATGATATAGTTAAAATAATTTTAAAATGGGATTGGGAAAACGGTTGAAAGAGTTTATCGAAAAAAATAAAAAGATAATAATTTTGCTTGCGGTGCTGATTGCTTGGCTTGCCGTGATGTTGTTTTTATCGTCGCAAAACGGCACGGAAACCGAAAATACAAGCAGTTTTCTTGCAAAATGGGTCGCAAACATGATATATGACAACCCTCGGCAATGGCAAATCACGCCGATTGATTCGTTTTTCAGAAAATCAGCACACATAATTATTTATGCGGTGTTCGGCGGCTTATTATATTCGCTGTCAAGCTGTTTTGAGATGAAAGAATGGCGCAAATTGGGAATTTGCACGTCGATCGTGGTTTTGGTATCCGTTCTTGACGAGCTTCATAAGCTTCCGATCGACGGCCGCCATTTTGACATTCCCGATGTATTTTTGAACATCGTCGGCGGTATGGTTGTTTTGCTGATAATTGCGATTGTAAACATCATAAAACATTCACATTCCGAGAAAAAACAGGGCGGAAGATAGTCTGATATTAAGCAAGTTTACTAAAAAATGCGGTTTGCACTTTTGTGTGAATCGCATTTCTTTAATATATGAAAAAATATTTCAAAAATGTTATATTTTTCTTGCAAAACGATTGACTTTTTTATTGTTGTGTGATATATTATAGTAGAAAATATATATTTGGAGGACAATTTAATATGAAACACACGAATCATTTGATTCCGAAGGTTGTTTCGATTTTTGCGACTGTTGCTTTAATTTTGACGGTTGTTTTAATCGTTCCGACTCTCGGAGCCAGCGCGACCGAGATCAACAGTTATGATGAACTCAAAGCTGCGCTGACATCAACTGCTGACGCCAATCTTGTTTTGACAGACAATATTGCTATCACCGAACAGATCACAATCGGCTCGGGCTGCACCAAGACGATTGATCTTAACGGATTCAAATTGATCAATCAATATAAGACTGATGTCACTTCGTCAACAGACCGTCGTGTTCTTATCTTCAAGGACGGAACGGCAAGCTCTCACGGCACTCTTAAAATCACCTCTTCAAAAGAGGGCGGTCAGGTTTATGATGAAAACGTAAAATATAACACTAACGGTGTATTTTATCTCAAAAACAGCTCTCAGCTTTATCTTGAGAATATCAGCTACAACGGAAAGCTTGAGTCGGGAATCAATTCATATGCCGAGTTTAACAACTGCAGCTTTGATTTTACCGAGTCAAATGCAGGAAACCGTGTTCAGTTTGGCATATCTTCGGATAAGTGTAATTTTGTTTTTAAAAAATGCAATGTTACCAACTCGATTACGCAAAAAAACATTCAGCTCCAAAAAAATACCGCTAAATTGGACATTTACGATTCAACAATTTCAAACACATTTTCAGGCGGTCAGGCAATTTATCAGCAATTCGGCGAAGTTAATATAACCAATACCAACCTTTCTTCGATTAACAGAGCAATCGATGTTATGGGAAATGCTTCAAACTATGCTACTCTTAACATTGTCGGCGGTTCGATCAGCTCGACAACAGGCGGCGATACTCGTGCATTTTTTACTGAAGGATATATTAACGCAACCGTTAAAGACTGCGTAATTTTTGCAAAAGACTATGCTGTCAGAACATATAACAATTACAACAACTTGACATTTGATAATTGTACGATCGGTTCAACGGATAGTGTGAAATGCACATATGCGGTTTACACTTACAAGGCATCCGCAAGCAACAATGTTTTGACATTTAACGGCGGTTCAATCAGTGCAACCGGAAACGCAATTCAGTCGCACGGTTCAAACGACCAAGTGATTTTGAATTATGTTGCAGTTACTTCAACAGGTGAGGGTGCAATCAACAGCCCTGAAAATTCAACCGTATATACCGTCAACGGCGGTACATTCAGCGCTAAAAACGGATTTATTTTCGGTTGTGTAAGCACAAGCAGCATTAATGTTGAAAAAGGTTTGTTTAAAGGCATTACTTTTGCAAGAAACGCAAACCACATGGCATATATCACATTTGCCGACGGCACAAAGCAATTTGACGCTGAAACAGGCGGCAACGATATTACAGGCGCTGTCACATATGATAAAAGGGTTGTTCGTGTTGAAGCAGCAACAGCAGATGATAATGTAAAGGTAACATATGTAGACGATAACGGTGAAGTTTCATCGTCAAGCGTTGCAAAGGGCGACGTTGCACTCGGTGATTATTCGGGTTCGGTCGCTAAAACATTTGTCGGCTGGTCTGACGGCGAAAAGCTCTATGCGGCAGGCGACACATATTCGGTCAACGCCGATACAACATTCACAGCAATGTTCATTGATCTTTCGACCGATGACGCGGCAGCAGTTCGTTGGGCGTCCGATAATAACGCACGAGGACTTAAATTTACAAACCGCATTGACAAAGCGCTGTTTGACAAGTTGGCGGCACTTTCCGCTAAAGACGGCAAAGCAGTAAGCGCAGCGACAGTCGGAACGGAAATCTCACAGGATAACACATTTGCCAAGAAGGTCACAGTATCAAACAACACCGAGAGTGCGGGTTGGTACACAGACACAACAGACGCAGAATATGTATATTGCGGCACAGCATCGGCATATGAAATCGGCAGGGAAGAAAACCTTATCAATACTACAATGTATGCAAGAGCATATATCACAGTATATTATGCAGACGGCGACAGCGCAGTATTCTATGGCAATGCAAATGCCGGCAGAACAATGTATGATGTAGCAAAAGCAGCATATGACAATTCTACAGACGATGTTCAGAAGGCTGTTTTGGCAGATTACTACGGCGTGAAATAAAAACAGTTACAAAAGGAGATTTAGTTCAATGAAAGAATATATTAAACCGCAAATTGATGTAGTTGTTTTTGAAACCGCCGATGTTTTGATGACAAGCGGTGAACAGCTCATTGTTGATGAGCCTGTTAAAGGTAACAACTTCGGTAATGTATATAGTCAATTAGACTAAGAGAACAGTTTCATCATAAGAAAGCAGGGCGTTTCGGCGTCCTGCTTTTATTTGTTTACCGACTCAATAAATCTCACGGCATTGTTTTAATATTTTTGTTTGAAGTAACATATTTCCCACAATAAATAAGCCCCCGAATAATGCTGACCGCATATTCGAGGGTTGTTTCGTTATTTTGCTTTTATTTCGTGTTATTCATATGTTGTGCTAAATTTAGAATAACATTTTGATTCCGAGGACGATCAGCACGATTCCACCGATCAATTCACCTTTGTCGCCGATCACACCGCCGAGTTTATTTCCGAGGAAATAGCCGATGAAAGAGATTATGAATGCGACAACGCCAATCACAAGGCAATAATAGAGCGTTGTGAAAATTGCCGCACCGTCAAAGGCGAATGTTACGCCGACTGCCAATGCGTCAATGCTCGTTGCGATTCCGAGAATAATCAGCATTTTGAAATCGATTGCCGAACTCAGCTTATCCTCATCTTCTTTTTTAGCTTTGAACGCTTCAATCAGCATTTTGCCGCCGATGAATACAAGCAAAGCGCAGGATATGTAGCCGCTGTATTTTTCAATGAATGAAGCAAAGCTGAAAGCGAGCGTCCAACCGAGAAGCGGCATAATAAACTGAAATATGCCGAATGTAACGCCAAGGCTGAGTGCGTCTTTGACCGACTGTCGCTTTGCAGCAAGTCCTTTTGAAATTGCAATCGAAAAAGCGTCCATTGCAAGTGCGACCGCAATCAGAAACACCGAAATAAAATCCATATTATCATATCATTCCTTATTTTCATTTACATCAAATCCTAGAAGCAGTTTGATGTTTGAGGAATATATTGACATCGGGTCGTCAAGAAAACGCTGTTTTACCGTTTGTGCGTCGTTTAGCGTTCCGACATATATGTTGAACCCGAAAAATTCCCGTCCTTGCTCGGTCATTGAAATGCTGACATTATATCCCGAACCGACAGGCGTGATTTTGACTTCGTTTTCTTTAAGCCGTCTTGCAAGCAGGACTTGTTTTGAGGTTTGGCGTTTTGCTTCCTCCAAAACATAGAAATTAAGCATTGATTTAAGCTCGTTAATGCAGCTTTTGCCCTCGTCTGTGAGCAAATAGTTTGATTCATCGTCCCGACAGACAAGCAAGTCGTCGCAAAGCGATTTAACCGCATTTGTTACCTCAAAATAATTTGCAAGCTCGCTGTTTGTAATGCTTTGCGTAATGCTTTCCATTGAAAAAGGAACCGAGGCTATCTGCAAAACATAGAGCACAAGCAGGCGGATTTCTTCGGTTTTTGTAAGTCCGCCTTTACCGACTCCGCCGCTGAATGCATTTGCCATTTTTTCTCACCGCTTTTTATATTATAATTTAATCCGCAGATAAATACATTAACAAAAATCATAACACAAATTAAGAAAAAATTCAACTTATTTTGTTGTAAATTATACAACCGTGTGTTATAATTTATATTATTATTTAATGGGATATTATGCTCTGATTTTGAAAGGAATTCGTTAAATGTCGCAAAAGCTTGATAATATAAGAAATTTTTGTATAATTGCACATATTGATCACGGCAAATCAACGCTTGCAGACAGAATGCTTGAGCTTACAAGCACTGTCGCACAGCGTGAGATGACCGACCAGCTGCTTGATTCGATGGATCTTGAGCGTGAGCGTGGAATTACGATCAAATCTCACCCGGTAACGCTTCATTATAAAGCGAGCGACGGTGAGACTTATGAACTGAATCTGATTGACACTCCGGGTCATGTTGACTTTAACTATGAGGTTTCCCGTTCGCTTGCCGCTTGTGAGGGCGCAGTGCTTATTGTTGATGCATCTCAGGGAATCGAGGCTCAGACGCTTGCAAACACATATTTGGCGCTTGACCACGACCTTGAAATCTTTCCTGTGATAAACAAAATTGATTTGCCAAGCGCAGACCCCGACAAGGTGGCTCATGATATTGAGGATATTATCGGAATTGAGGCGGTCGAGACCGCACCGAGAATATCGGCAAAAAACGGAATCAACATTGAGGCTGTTTTGGAGGGAATCGTTAAAAATATTCCTGCACCGAAGGGCGACTCCGACGCACCGCTTTCGGCGCTTGTCTTTGATTCATATTATGACGCATATAAGGGCGTAATCGTATATTTTCGTGTGATGAACGGCACGATCAAGGTCGGTCAGACAGTCAAGATGATGAATACCGGCGCCGAATTTGAGGTAATTGAAGTCGGCAGAAAAATCGGTCTTAAAATGACGCCGTGCAACGAGCTTCATGCAGGTGAAGTAGGATATTTTACCGCGTCTATTAAAAATGTATCTGACGCACGAGTCGGCGATACTATCACAACGGTTGAAAATCCTTGTGCAGAGCCGCTGCCCGGCTACCGCAAGGTAAATCCGGTTGTTTTCTGCGGAATTTATCCTGCGGACGGCTCGGAATATACCGATCTTCGTGAGGCGCTTGAAAAGCTTGAATTAAATGATGCATCGCTCGTCTTTGAGCCTGAAACATCGGGCGCTTTGGGATTCGGTTTCAGATGCGGATTTTTGGGACTCCTTCACATGGAGATAATTCAGGAGCGAATCGAACGAGAGTTTAATTTGGAGATCATCACAACTGCGCCGAGCGTTGAATATCGCCTTAATATGTCAAGCGGTGAAACGCTCGTCATCGATAACCCGACAAATTATCCCGACCCCGCTCAAATCGTGTCGGCGGAAGAGCCGATTTGCAATGTTCATATATACAGCCCGAATGAGTTCGTCGGCACAATTATGGATTTGTGTCAGGAACGCAGGGGCGTGTTCAGCGATATGCAATATGTAACCACCGAGCGAGTTGACATACATTACAATATGCCGCTTAATGAAATCGTCTATGACTTTTTCGACGCACTCAAAAGCCGAACCCGCGGCTATGCGTCATATGACTATGAGCCGCTCGGCTATGAAAAATCCAATCTAGTGAAGCTTGATGTTTTGCTCAACGGTGAAATCGTTGATGCATTGTCGTTCATTGTTCATGCGGACAACGCATATCCGAGAGCCAGACGAATCGCCGAAAAGCTAAAGGATCACATTCCGCGCCAGCTGTTTGAAATTCCGGTTCAGGTCGCTGTCGGCGGAAAGATAATCGCAAGGGAAACGGTCAAGGCAATGCGCAAGGATGTGCTTGCAAAGTGCTATGGCGGCGACATTACCCGAAAGAAAAAGCTGCTTGAAAAGCAAAAAGAGGGCAAAAAGCGCATGAGAAAGCTCGGCTCGGTCGAAGTCCCGCAGGAAGCGTTCATGGCTGTGCTGAAGCTGGATGAATGATGTAATTTTCTTCCCTTTCTAAGGGAGGTGTCACAGCGAAGATGTGACGGAGGATACAATTTGGTGAAGAATTCACCGCACATATATGCCTCCCTTTCTAAGGGAGGTGTCACAGCGAAGATGTGACGGAGGGTACAATTTGGTGAAGAATTCACCGCACATATATGCCTCCCTTTCTAAGGGAGGTGTCACAGCGAAGATGTGACGGAGGGATAAAGATGCACAAGTCTAAACTCACACCTGTTGCAAGAGAATTAAGGAAAAATATGACCCCGGCAGAAAGACATTTGTGGTATGATTATCTCAGAAAATATCCGATAAGATTTCTTCGTCAAAAGGTCATTGATTATTATATTGCGGATTTTTATTGCCATAAAGCAAAATTGGTAATTGAGATTGACGGCGCAGGTCATTTTGAAGAAAATGCAGTCGAATATGATAAAAGAAGAACCGAACATCTCAACATGATGGGCATAAAGGTAATCAGGTTTACCAATTTTGAAGTTATGAACGGATTTGATTGGGTTTGCAACTGTATTGACAAGGAAGTGTGCATACGATTAGAGCATTTTTAGCAAACCGCACACCCACCACCGCAAGCGGTCGGGCGTTAGGCGAAAACAATGTATATTTGCAAACAAACCGCACACCCACCACCGCAAGCGGTCCCCCCTCCCTTAAAAGGGAGGCAATAATGTATTTAATTATATATAAAGGAGCAAAATTTTGCAGGAAAATAAGACAAAAACCAGGATTATAACCGAAGAGGAAATGAATATACAGCGTGAATATGAAAAAAAGGTGAAAGAAATCATATTATCCCGCACGGCTCACCCGAAGGCGCTTGTTCGCACATTCGGCTGTCAGCAAAATGTTGCCGACTCACAGCGAATCAAGGGTATGCTTTGCGACATGGGCTATGATTTCACCGAAGATGAAAATGACGCGGATTTTGTGTTGTTTAACACCTGCGCTGTTCGTGAACACGCAGAGGACAGGGTGATCGGCAATGTCGGTGCGCTCAAACCCATCAAGGAAAAACGCAGAGACATGATCATTGCGCTGTGCGGCTGCATGATGCAGCAGGAGCACGTGGCAAACAAGATTAAGAAAAGCTATCCGATTGTCAATTTGGTATTCGGAACTCATGTTGTTCACAAACTGCCGCAGCTGCTCTATGAAACGCTGACCGGCGACAAACGGGTATTCTCAATGCCCGACATTGACGGCGTAATTGCCGAGGGTATTCCGCAGATAAACGACGGCGGCGTCAGAGGCTGGCTCCCGATCATGTACGGCTGCAACAACTTCTGCACCTATTGCGTCGTGCCTCATGTCAGAGGGCGTGAGCGTTCCCGTGACCCTGAGGACATTGAGCGTGATTTTAGGGATATGCTGTCACGAGGCATCAAGGACATCACTGTTTTAGGTCAAAATGTAAATTCATATAACGGCGGAATCAGCTTTGCTGATCTGTTAAGACGGCTTGACAAGATCCCCGGTGATTATGTTTTGCGGTTCATGACCTCTCACCCAAAGGACTGCAACGAAGATTTGATTCGTGCAATGAGCGAATGCGAGCACGTCGAGCGGCATATTCATTTGCCCGTTCAGTCGGGTTCCGACCGAGTGCTTAATGCAATGAACCGCCACTACACAAGAGAACATTATTTGTCGCTGATTGACCTAGCACGCAAATATATGCCCGATGTTCAGTTTACTTCCGACATAATCGTCGGATTCCCCGGAGAAACTCATGATGAATTTTTGGAGACGGTGTCGCTGATAAAGCAGGTGCGCTATCATTCGCTCTATACATTCATCTTTTCGCCGAGAGTCGGCACGCCTGCCGAAAAAATGGACGATCCCATAAGCCGAAAGGAAAAGGGCGAGTGGTTTACATATTTGTGCGGTGAGCAGGAAAAAATATCGAGTGAGATAAGCAACGCCCAGATCGGCAGGGAATTCAGAGTTTTAGTCGAAGAAAAATCGAGAAAAGACGGCTTTATGTATGCCCGTACAAAATGCAACCAAATTGTCGAAATCGTGGGTGAGGAAAAGATGATCGGCGAATTTATCGATGTTAAAATAACCTCGGCTTCCGCCTGGATGCTCAGCGGCGAAAAAATATAACAACATTAAAAAAGAAAAAGAGTCACACTAAAATAAAGGAAGATAAAACAATTAAAATAAGGAGATATTTAAAATGGATGTTATCAGCATGGCAAGAGAGCTTGGAAAAGTAATTCAACAGGACGAAACCTACATCAAATATGCACTTTGCAAGGAAAAGAACGATTCCGATGAAGCGTTGCAGCATCTTATCGGCGAGTTCAATCTTTTAAGAATCCAGATTAACAATGAATTTTCAAAAGAGGACAACAAGGACGAGGACAAAATCAAAGAGCTTAACGCAAATCTTCGTTCGACCTATGATGAAATCATGAAAAATGAGAACATGGCGGCTTTTGACGCCGCAAAGAAGGATATGGACGCGTTGATCAACCGTGTAAACGGAATCATCGGTCTTGCCGTTGAGGGTCATGACCCAATGACCGCAGAACCGCCGACAGGCTGCACCGGTTCGTGCTCAAGCTGCGGCGGCTGTCACTGATTTTGCGGCGGCATATTTTGCAACATAAATTTAGCAGTATAAATTAAGACTATTCAAAAAGGGGAATTCCAAATGCCGAAACGCACCGATATTTTGCCTGAAGTTACGCCGAATATGTCGCCGATGATGCGGCAGTATATCGACATAAAAAAACAGCATCTTGACTGCATATTGTTTTTCAGGCTCGGCGACTTTTACGAGATGTTTTACAATGACGCCGAGGTTGCAAGCGAAGAGCTTGACCTGACTCTCACACGCCGTGCAAACGGTGAAGAGGGCAAGGCGCCGATGTGCGGTGTGCCTTTTCACAGCTGTGAGAGCTATATTTCGCGGCTTATCAAAAAAGGCTATCGTGTTGCGATCTGCGAGCAGACGGAAGACCCGAAAGCTACGAAAAAGCTTGTTAAGCGTGATGTTATCCGAATCATAACTCCGGGTACCGTCACCGATGATTCAATGCTCGATTCCGGGCGAAACAACTATCTTGCGACGGTTTGCGTAAAAGGCACAAGTGCCGGTCTTTGCTTTGTCGATGTGTCAACCGGCGAAGTACATATGACCGAGCGCGAGTCAAAGACTATTGATGTTGAAATCATCAATGAGCTTAGCCGATTCAACCCGAAAGAGGTGCTTATTAATTCAAGCGCAGCAGAGTTTAAAAGCGTGACGGCGCTTCTCTATGAGCGTATGTCCGCAAGGGTTGAAATCATTGCCGATGATGAATTTTGCAATGATGAAAAAATTGAGCTTACGAAAAATCACTTCAATGTCACCGATTTCAGCGGATTCGGGATAAACGATAATACACCCGGTGAGGCGGCGCTTTGCTGTGCGGTATATTTTCTGACGAATACGCAAAAAAACGAGCTTCAGGCGCTGACTGAAATCGATATGTACGGCGACAATGAATATATGCGGCTTGATGTTGCGGCAAGAAACAACCTTGAGCTGTGCGAAACAATGCGTTCGCATGACAAAAAAGGGTCGCTGCTTTGGGTGCTCGATCATACACGAACACCAATGGGTAAGCGCATGATTTCAAACTGGCTTGAACTGCCACTGCTCAGCCCCGCAAAAATATCGAAACGGCAAAATGCGGTGGCGGAGCTTGTGTCAAAGCATGAGATCAGGGAAGAGCTCGGCGACGCATTAAAGCAGATTTCCGACCTTGAGCGATTGATCACTCGTGCGGTATACGGCACGGCAAATGCAAGAGATTTGCAAAATTTGGGACTGACGCTGGAGCGGCTTCCGTTTGTCAAAGCCGCCGTTCGGGACATGAACAGCAGATTGCTTTGCGAGCTTCATGATGATATTGACGAATTGACGGCGCTGTCCGAGCAGATAAGAAAAACGCTTGTTGATGAGCCGCCGCTTACCGTTCGTGAGGGCGGACTCATTCGTGACGGATTTGACGAATCGGTCGACGCACTGCGTAACGACATGACGGGCGGCAAAGGCATTGTTGCGGAGATTGAAGAGCGTGAGAGAGAAAAGACCGGGGTCAAGAAGCTGCGAATTGTTTATAACCGTGTTTTCGGATACCTCATTGAAATTCCGAATTCCGCAGAATTTACACCTCCCGAAGAATATATTCGCAGACAGACGCTGACAAACTGCGAGAGATATTCGACAAGTGAAGTAAAACAGCTTGAAGGGCGAATTTTGGGCGCTCAGGACAAGCTCGTTGCGCTTGAATATGAGCTGTTTGTAAAGCTTCGTGAAGCCGCGGCGTCATATTCCGATTCAATCAAGAAAACAGCGTCTGCGGTGGCTCAGCTTGATACGCTTTGGTCGCTTGCGGTCACGGCATATAAAAACGATTATGTTTGCCCTGACATTTCAATTGACGGCAAAATCGAGATAAAAGAGGGAAGACACCCTGTTGTCGAACAGCTTTCTTCCGAGCCGTTTGTGCCGAATGATACCGTGCTTGACAACGGCGAGAACAGATGCGCGATCATCACAGGTCCGAACATGGCTGGTAAATCGACATATATGCGCCAGACCGCAATCATTTGTATCATGGCGCAGATGGGTTCGTTTGTTCCCGCAAAATCGGCAAAATGCTGCATTGTTGACGCAATATTCACACGAGTGGGTGCGTCGGACGATCTTACAGGCGGCAAATCAACCTTCATGGTCGAGATGAGCGAGGTCGCAAGCATATTGAAATATGCGACGAAAAACAGTCTTTTGATTGTAGACGAAATCGGACGAGGCACTTCTACATATGACGGAATGGCGATTGCGAGAGCGGTGCTTGAATTTGTTGCGGACAAGAAAAAGCTTGGCGCAAAAACGCTGTTTGCGACGCATTATCATGAGCTGACGGCGCTTGAAGAAACTCTTGACGGCGTTAAGAATTATAATATTGCGGCAAAAAAACGCAATGACGACATAATTTTTCTTCGTCGAATCGTCAGAGGCGGCGCAGATGAAAGCTACGGAATCGAGGTCGCGTCTCTTGCAGGCGTGCCTCATGATGTGGTTAAGCGTGCAAAGGCAATTTTGAAGCAGCTTGAAGCCGAGGGCAACAAACCGTCGCCGAAGCCGAAAGAAATATACGAAAAAAATACCGACCAGATGTCATTTTCATCGGGTCAAAAGGATGAGCTTTGCGCCGAACTCAAAGAGGTGGATGTTAATACATTGACACCGATCGAGGCGATTAAAAAATTGGCGGAGCTGTCCGACAAAGCAAGAAAAATATAAACCGTAATTCACTAAAATATAAGCGCAGGTGAGCAAAAATGAGCAAAATAAATGTACTTGATCGGCACACAGCCGAATTGATTGCGGCAGGCGAAGTGGTCGAGCGACCGGCGTCGGCGATTAAGGAAATGGTCGAAAACAGCATAGATTCGGGTGCGGACGCAATCACCGTTGAAATAAAAAACGGCGGAAATACATTTATGCGGGTAACTGACAACGGCTGCGGAATTGAAAACGACGACATTCGCAACGCATTTTTGCGCCATGCGACAAGCAAGATCAAAACCAAAGAGGATCTTGACAACATCGGTACGCTCGGTTTTCGAGGAGAGGCGCTTGCCAGCATTTCGGCTGTGTCAAAGGTCGAATTGCTCACTCGTGTCAGGGGCAGTGAATTCGGCACAAAATATGTTATCAACGGCGGCGAAGAGGTCGAGTTTGAACAGGCAGGAACCGCCGAGGGTACTACAATCGTAGTGCGTGATTTATTTTATAATACCCCAGCAAGGCGTAAATTTTTGAAAAAGGATACAACCGAATCAAATGTTGTAACTGCAATGATTGAGCGAATGGCGATTTCGCACCCCGAAATTTCGTTTAAATTGATAAGAGATTCAAAGCAGGTGCTGAACACTCCCGGCGACAACAATCTTCATTCGGCGATATTCACCGTGTTCGGCAAGGAATTTGCAAATTCACTGCTACCCGTTGATTATGAGCTCGGCGGTGTTAAGGTGCAGGGGTTTGTGTGCAAGCCGACCTCCTCACGAAAGAACAGGGCAATGCAGTTCATGTTCCTAAACGGCAGATACATTCGCACAAAAACAGGAATCGCGGCGCTTGAGCAGGCATATAAAAATTCAATCATGGTCGGGACCTATCCATCATGCGTGCTTCATTTGTCGATTGATTTTTCGCTTGTTGATGTCAATGTTCACCCTGCAAAAATCGAGGTTCGTTTTTCAAACGAACAGTCAATTTTCAATGCGGTATATTATGCCGTGAAATCGGCGCTCAGCGCAGACGATTCAAGGGTGGCTTTTGAAAGCCGTGAGATTTTGACAACGCCGAGCTATCAAAAAGGCGAACAGCTCAAATTTAATACGCCGAGCGCAAAACTGCAACAGCAAAGAATTGATTTTGAGAAGAAAATCATTAACGGCGGCTTTGAGAAAAAGAATGAAAAATCGTCGGAAAATGATGTTAAAATAAATGTTTCAAAGACCTATGACTTTGTAAGCGACAATGATAAAAACGACAAGCATCTCGCAGACTCTGACTTTCCGACATATGCTCAAACGGTTAGACCGCAGATAAACATTCCTAATGTAATTATCACCGACAAGCCGATTGAAAATATTGTAACAGCACCCGAAAAAATACAGACTGTGGCTGATGATGTCGTGAATAATGAGGCAGGCGTCAGCGGCAAAAACGATGATCTGTTAAATTCAGTTGAAGATGATAACAACGCAAACGCCGTTAAGGGGCATATTGATTTTAAGTATATCGGAGAGGCGTTTGATACATATATAATCGTTGAAGTCGGCAGAAAGCTGATCATGATCGACAAGCACGCGGCTCATGAGCGAATTTTGTTTGAAAAGTTCAAACAAACCGCCGATTATCGTCCGCAAATGCTGCTTGTTCCTGTCAATGTTACGCTGTCGGCGGCGGAATATGAGGCAATAACCGACAACCTTGAGCGAATCAACAAATTCGGCTTTGAGGTTGACGATTTCGGAATGAATACGGTAAGAGTAAGGGCGGTGCCGGTTTATCTTGACGGCGAAGATGTCAGCGGATTGATTGAGGAGATTGCAGGCAAGCTGATCAATAAAAATACCGATTTCACACCCGAATTTTTAGAATGGCTGTTTCATTCGGTCGCTTGCCGTGCCGCAATCAAAGCAGGCAATCATTCGACCAAACAGGAGCTTTGTTCGCTTGCGGACATTGTCCTGAACGATGATAAAATACGCTATTGTCCGCACGGACGGCCTGTTGCGGCGGAGCTTAGCGATATTGAGATAAAAAAGCGTTTTTCGAGAATATGAAATTCAAGTTGAGTTTATCCCAAAGGCGGTGAGTTTTTGTGAAAATACCCGTAATTGCGGTTGTCGGTCCGACAGCATCGGGCAAAACGGCTCTCGGAGTCGAGCTTGCAAAGCAATATGACGGCGAAGTTGTGTCGGCAGACTCAATGCAGATTTATAAACAGCTGAAAATTGCGACGGCAAGACCGAGCGACGACGAAATGAACGGAATTGCTCACCACATGATCGGTTTTTTGGATGTAGATAAAAAATATTCTGCGGCGCTTTATTGTGAGCAGGCAAGCAAATGCATTTCGGATATATTCAGCAGAAACAAACTCCCGATTTTGGTAGGCGGCACCGGACTTTATGTTGATTCGCTGCTTTCCGGTATTGACTTTTCGGTGCAGGACGAAGACGAAGATTTACGCCGCAGTTTAAATGATGAATATGATAATTTCGGCGGAGAATATATGCTTAAAAAGCTAAAGGCGGTCGATGAGCCTGCCGCCGAAATCACGCACGCAAACAACAAAAAGCGCCTGATTAGGTTCTTGGAGCTATATATGCTCACAGGAAAAACGATGAATGAGCGTGCGGCTGAGTCAAAGAAAAATGAATCGGATTTTGAGCCGCTTTATATATGCATTACCTGCCGTGACCGCCAAAAGCTCTATGACCGAATCAACAGCCGTGTTGACAAGATGATGGAGGACGGGCTGCTTGACGAAGTGAAACGATATTATGAATATGGCAATGTTGCGACATCGTCACAGGCGATCGGGTGCAAGGAATTAAAGCCCTATTTTGACGGCGAGTGCGATTTGACGGACTGTATTGAAAACTTGAAAAAGGCGACAAGGCGATATGCTAAACGCCAGCTTACATGGTTTTTGAGAAATGACAAAATTCATCTTATGTTCACCGACGAAATGTCAAAAAGTGATATAATTGATGAATGTAAGCGGCTGATAAATGATTTTTTGAAAGGATTTGAGCAGTATGAAAATAAATGCGTCTAAAATATTATTCACGCTGTTCGGAATCTTCATTATAGTTTATCTCGGCGTGACCGTGTTCAATTATTTCTATTCGCCGTTTGTCACCGAAATGGCGGTTCAGGCAAGCGTCAACGACACGATCGATGTTGACGCAATCGCAATTCGCGATGAAAAAACCGTGAAATCAAATAACGGCGGAGTTGCGGTATATTCGGTTGAAAACGGAGGCAAGGTCGCAAAGGGTGCGCCGATCATCGACTATTATACAAGCAACGAAGCGGCGGCGCTTAAAAAACAGATCGACGAGCTGACCGACAAGGTGGTTCGGCTCAGCACAATAAATACGCAAAACTCAAACTATGCGGCGGATCTGGAGCTTGTTTCAGCTAATGTCACATCAGATTTGTTTACGCTCCTTAACTGCGTTGACAGCGACGACTTTTCAAACGCCGACGAATATAATAACGAGCTCTATTATTCTCTTTGCCAAAGCGGAGTTACTACGGGAACAATCAAAAATATAACCGACAAAATCAAGGAGCTTGAGTCGGAGCTCAGTTTGCTTAAATCAAAGTATACCCAAAGCTCATCTACCGTTTACAGCGATTATGCCGGATATTTTGTAAACACGGCGGACGGATATGAAAACTCGGTCGATTATCAAAATATTTCAAAGCTGACGGCGAATGACTTTGATAAGATAAAAGCGGCGGCGGTTGACAAAAGCGTTGCGGGCAAGGTCATTTGCGATACAAGCTGGTATTTGCTTGCGAAAATCAGCAGCACCCAAAGCCTTGAGCTGTCAGAGGGTAAATCGGTCAAAATTATCATTCCGGCAGTCGGCAACAAAAAGCTGAGCGCAGTTGTGACGGCACTTAACACCGATTCAAGCGGAAAAGTGCTTTGCATTTTAAACTGCACGAACATGAGCAACGAGCTTGCAATGCTCAGAAATCAGAAAATCCAAATCGTTGTAAATACATATTCGGGACTGCGTGTAAACAAAAAAGCGGTCAGGGTAAAGGACGGTAAAAAAGGCGTATATGTATCTATCGGCGGCAGTGATAAATGGCGTGAAGTTGACATCATATATTCGGGTGATGAGTTCGTAATTGTCGACAGCGACAACAGCGACGGCAAGCTGAAAATATATGATGATGTAATAATTAAAGGAAAAGGTCTTGATTGAGAATGGATGAATATTTAAAACACAGAATGGAGTGTTTTGACGAAAATTATAAAACCGTGCTTGATAAAATCAACGAGGCGGCGGTGAAATCGGGCAGAAATGTCGATGACATCACGCTTCTTGCCGCAACAAAGACGGTTGAGGTTGAGGTGATCAACCATGCATATGAGCAGGGTTTGAGATATATGGGCGAAAACCGTGTTCAGGAATTTTTGTCAAAAGAGGAAATGCTTAATCCGGGATTTCACAGACAGCTGATCGGCACGCTCCAGCGAAATAAAGCACGCCAAATCGTCGGAAAGGTCGAGCTCATCCAATCGGTCGATTCGGTAAAGCTTGCCGAAGAAATTGCAAGACAGAGTGTGATGAGAAACATTGTTTCCGATGTGCTTGTCGAAGTGAACATTGCCGGTGAGCTTTCAAAAAGCGGAATTGAACCCGAAAGAGTGCCCGAACTTTTGGCAGAAATTTCAGAAATTGACGGAATCAGGGTCAAAGGACTCATGACTTTGGGTCCTGTTGGTGAAAATGCTCAAAAAAAAGCTGAAATTTTTGATAAAATGCAAAAACTCTTTATTGACAATTCGACAAAAAAAGTAGATAATATATCTATGGATATATTGTCGATGGGTATGTCCGCAGATTATGACATTGCGGTCATGCACGGTGCAACTATGGTTAGAGTCGGCTCCTCGCTTTTCGGCGCAAGGGTCTATAACTGACCATGGCATTTTGGCATTTATTAAAGTAAAGTTTTTTATGGCAAAGGTTTAGCTTACATTCTATATTTTGAAAAGGAAGGTTACAACTATGGGACTTATGGATAAAATTAAGGGATTTATGAATGTGCAGGACGACGACATTTACGATGATGACGATATGATGTACGATGATGAGGGCGGATATGATAATTCGCAGGACGACGACAGAGATATTTCAAGCGGCAGAACGGACTATACCACATCATCAAGAGATTACACAACCTCGTCAAGAGATTATTCTTCTTCAAGAGACCGTGATTATACCTCGTCGAGAACCTCGTCAAATACGGATTCAAGACGCAACAAATATGTAAACATTCATGCAACAACACAGCTCCAGGTTGTTTTGGTAAAGCCTGAATCATTCCAGGACGCAACCTCGATTGCTGATCATCTTAACCAAAAGCGCACGGTTGTTGTAAACCTTGAGTCTACAAGCAAGGATGTATCACGCAGACTCGTTGACTTTTTGAGCGGCGTTGCATATGCAAATCAGGGTCAGCTCAAGAGAGTTGCAAATTCAACCTTCATCATTACTCCGTTTAATGTTGACATAATGGGCGATTTGCTGCTTGATGAGCTTGAAAACAGCGGACTTTATCTGTAATGAGTGACAATTCCGACTACACCGTTCTTTTTGCCCGAATTGCGGACGCTGTGAAAATGGCGCAGAGAAAGAACGCACCGGCTTTTGTCGGTTTTCTGTCTGAGCCGGAAGCGGCAAATGTAAGACAATATCTCATTTCGCAGGATTTTATCATGAATTTCGGCAAAGGTGTGAAATATTGCTTTTTCGGCGGCTATGAAAATGCCGAACGGCTGATTTTTGCGTCATTGCCCGATTGGGCTGAAAGTGCAGACGACATTGATTTTCCGATTTTGATTTTAAAACTCGGTCACAATCCTGTCTATTCGCTGTCGCACCGCGATTATCTCGGCGCAATCATGAGCTTGGGAATCGAGCGTGACAGAGTCGGTGATATTGTTGTATCAAGTGACGGCGCAGTCATAATGCTTCACTCGTCGATTGCGAATCATGTTAAATCGCAACTTGAAAAAATCGGCAGGGTCGGAATAACATCGGAATTTATTGATGAATTTACCGATGAAACATCGGCAAAGTTTATGCTGATTCGGTCAACGGTCGCTTCAAACCGACTCGATTGCATTGTTGCGGCGCTAAGTCATACATCTCGTGAAAAAGCGGTTGACATGATCACGGCAAAGCTGTGTTTTGTCAACGGGATTGAGTGCGATAATACATCAAAAAGAATATCGAACGGCGATGTAATCACGATTCGCAAAAAGGGCAAATTTATGATTGATTCGGTAGAAGACAAAACAAAAAAGAACAGAACGGTGCTTGTCGCCAGACAAAAAATATAAAGGATTTTATAAGGGAGTGTTATTTATGTATACAGCAGAAACGATCAGAGAAGTTGAATTTCAGAAAATGGGTTTTTCAGGCGTAAAAGCGTCTGATGTTGACGCATTTGTCGAAGATGTCGCAAACGATTTTGAGGCGCTGACAAAGCAAAATGAAGAGCTTGTTCAAAAGCTTCAGGTTTTGGCGGAATCGGTCGAAGAATATCGCAAATCGGAAGACACTGTTAAAACCGCAATTTTGAATGCACAGAAAGCGGCTGATACAATAATCAGCGACGCCGAAACCAAGGCAAATGCATTGCTTGACGAAAAAACAAAACAGGCGAACGAGCTTGAAAAAACATCAAACGAGGCTGCCGAAAAGCTGATGAACGACACTCAGGCAAAAACAAGAGAGATGCTTGACAATGCCACAATGAGAGCAAACAAGATCGTTGCAGACGCCGAAGAAAAGGCTAAACAGAAAAAAGCCGAGGCTGATAAGCTAATGAATCAGCAGTTGCTTACATATAACTATATAAAGGACGAGGTTAAGAGCTTCAAGGAAGAAATCGCAAATAAATATCGCGAGCATCTTGAGGGTCTTACATCAACTCCGATGCTCAGCAAAAATGTCGAGGCATATGAACAGGAAATTGCCGCTCAGAAAGCCGAAGAGGCAAGACAGGCTGAGAAAAACAACAATGACCAGAATAAAAAGAAATAATTATATATAATTTTTTACTATATTTTGCATGAAGGATGGAAGGATAAATGTCACAGGATTACAACAATACCCTTAACCTGCCAAAGACCGATTTCCCGATGAGAGCAGGACTTGCCAAAAAAGAGCCGGAAACGCTCAAAAAATGGCAGGAGAACAAAGTTTACGACAAACTCATGGAGAAAAACGACGGCAAGCCGTTGTATGTTCTGCACGACGGACCTCCTTATGCAAACGGAAAGATTCACATGGGCACGGCGCTCAACAAAATCCTGAAGGATTTTATTGTCCGCTACAAAAACATGACAGGCTTTAAGTCACCATATGTGCCGGGTTATGATACTCACGGATTGCCGACCGAGCTCAAAGCTAGAAAAGCCGCAGGCGTTAAATCTGCCGAGGCAATGAATCCGCTTAAACTCCGCCAAATTTGCCGTGATTTCGCACTCAAATTTGTTGACGACCAGCGTCATCAGTTCGAGCGCCTCGGCGTTTTGGGCGAATGGGATAATCCATATCTTACCCTCACAAAAGACTTCGTTGCCGAACAGATTCGTGTATTCGGCGACATGGCTGAAAAAGGATACATCTACAAGGGTCTTAAACCGGTATATTGGTGCCCAGAGTGCCAGACGGCTTTGGCTGAAGCCGAAATCGAATATAACGAAGATCCGTGCCATTCTATCTATGTAAAATTCAAGGTTACCGATGATAAAGGCGTATTCTCAAACATGAACATCGACCTTGATAAGACATATTTTGTAATTTGGACCACAACAACATGGACATTGCCGGGCAACCTTGCAATCTGCGTCGGTCCGAACTATGACTATCAGGTTGTAAAAGCAAACGGTGAATATTATGTAATGGCGGTTGAGCTTACCGACAGCACAATGAAAGCGGCAAATATCAGCGAATATGAAGTTGTCGGAACCGTCAAGGGCAAGGATCTTGAATATATGAAGACGGCTCATCCGTTCCTCGACCGCGAATCGCTTGTAATCGTCGGAGATCATGTAACTCTTGACAGCGGTACAGGCTGTGTTCATACAGCTCCGGGATTTGGTGTTGACGACTTTGAAGTATGCCGCAAATACCCCGAAATCCCGATGGTAGTGCCGGTTGACCACAAGGGCGTTCTGACAGCCGATGCAGGTCAGTTTGCAGGTCTTACAACCGACGAAGCAAACAAGAAAATCGCAATTCATCTTGATGAAATAGGCGCTCTCTTTGCGCTTCAGAAAATCATTCACCAATATCCTCATTGCTGGCGCTGCAAATCACCGATCATCTATCGTGCGACAGAACAGTGGTTCTGCTCAATCAAGGATTTTGCGGATAATGCAATCAGCGAGATTCAAAAGGTAAAATGGGTTCCCGAATGGGGCGAAACCCGCATTACAAATATGGTTCGTGACCGCAGCGACTGGTGCATTTCGCGTCAGCGCATTTGGGGTGTTCCGATTCCGATTCTTTACTGCGAAGATTGCGGCAAAGAGGTTATTAATAAAGACACAATCAACATCATCGCCGACATTTTTGAAAAAGAGGGCGAAGATTCATGGTATAGCCGTGACGCAAAGGATTTCTTGCCTGAGGGTTATAAATGCTCGTGCGGCTGTGACAAATTCAAGAAAGAATCAGACATCATGGATGTATGGTTCGATTCGGGATGCACTCATGCGGCAGTTTTGCAAAAGCGCCCCTATCTCAAATATCCGGCTGATGTTTATCTTGAGGGCGCCGACCAATATCGCGGCTGGTTCCAGTCGTCACTCCTTACATCTGTTGCAACCAAAGGCGTTGCGCCATATAAGACAACCGTAACTCACGGTTGGGTTGTGGACGGCGAAGGCAAAAAGATGTCAAAATCACTCGGTAATGTTATTATCCCTGACGACATCGTGCCGAAATACGGCGCCGATATTCTCCGTCTGTGGGTCGCTTCCAGCGATTATCATGCCGACATCAGAATTTCCGATGAAATTTTGAAGCAGTTGAGCGAAGGCTATCGTAAAATCAGAAATACCGCAAGATTTATTCTCGGCAATATCGGTGACTTTGACCCGAATAAGGATATGGTATCAGACGATAAGCTTTTTGAAATCGATAAATATGCGCTCATGCTCCTCAATCGCCTCATCAAGACGGTTAATGAGGGCTTTGAGAGCTTTGAATACCATGTTGCATACCATGCAATCCACAATTTCTGCATTCTCGATATGTCAAACTTCTATCTTGACATTTTGAAAGACAGACTTTATGTTGAAAAGAAAGACAGCGAAAGCCGCCGTGCCGCTCAGACAACGATATATAAAATTCTCTCGGCACTCACACTCATGATCTCGCCGATTTTGGCATATACAGGTGATGAGATTTGGCAGTATATGCCGCATATCGACGGCGAAGACACCGAAAATGTCGTATTCAACGAATTGCCGACTAAACCGGTAATCGAGGACGACGAGGCTCTTATCGCAAAATGGTCGAGAATCGAACAGCTCCGTTCAGATGTTCAGAAAGCGCTCGAAATTGCAAGAGCTAACAAAATTATCGGTGCGTCACTTGAAGCAAAGGTCACAGTATATGCAGAGGGCGACGATTTCAAACTGCTTGACGCTGAAAAAGAAGAGCTTTGCAAGGTGTTCATCGTTTCCGAGGTTGAAACCAAAGAGGGCAATGACGGTGAATATAAGGGTGAGTTTGTCAGCGTTAATGTTGCTCATGCTCATGGCGACAAGTGCGAAAGATGCTGGGTTTACAGCGAAACAGTCGGTTCCGATCCCGATCACCCGACTCTTTGCAAGCGCTGTGCCGACATTATGAAATAAAATATTATCTGTGCCGAAAAAGCCGCACGGATACAGACTGCTTGCGGAAATTAACCGTTTCGCAAGCAGTTTGGTTGAAATATGATTATTATGTAGACGCCCCAATGAATTTGGAGGAAATGAGTTGAAAGAAAAAATTACAAAAATCAGAAAAATCAAGCTCCAAGCTGTGATCATGGCAGTTGTGATGCTCGTTTTGGATCAAATTTCAAAATGGCTTGTTGATTGGTTTTTGCCTCGTCCGCCTGCTGTAACAACCGTGATTCCATATGTGATCGACTTTCGTTATGTTCAAAACGAGGGCGCGGCGTTCGGTTGGTTTTCCGACCAGAGATGGATTTTTTTAGTCACAACAACAGTCTTTTTGGTCATTGCAATATACGCTTTTTTCAGCCTGAAAATTGAGCAAAAGCTCGTTAATTTTGCGCTTATGCTGATTGTCTCGGGCGGAATCGGCAACATGATCGACCGAATTTTTCGTGGTTTTGTAATTGATTTCATAAATTTTACATTTGTTGACTTTTTCGTTTTCAATATTGCCGATTGCTGTGTCGTCATCGGCTGTGCGCTGTTCGTTTTATATTTAATAATCGACTCGCTCAAAGAAAAAAGATTTTTCGGTTCAAAAGATGTCGGATCAGACAGCTCAAAAAGATAACATCATTCTTACCGTTTCGGAAGACGATCCGATAAGACTGGACAAATATATTGCCGAACACCTTAACGACACACTCACACGCTCGGCAATCGCAAAATTGATTACTTCGGGAAATGTTGTGCTTAACGGCAAAACAGCCGCAAAAAGCGACATTGTTTCCTGTGGTGATATAATCGGGGTCGTTTTGCCTCATCCTGTTCCCGACAAGGCAACGCCCGAAAGCATTCCGCTTGACATAATCTATGAAGACGACGATTTGCTGATCGTCAACAAGCCAAAAGGAATGGTGGTTCACCCGGCTCCGGGCAACTACAACGGAACGCTTGTTAATGCATTGCTCTATCATTGCGGCGATTCATTGTCCGGGATCGGCGGAGTTTTGCGACCGGGAATCGTCCACCGCATCGACAAAGACACAAGCGGACTTTTGATGGTCGCAAAAAACGATAAATCGCATAACTTTTTGGCTCGTCAAATCAAGGACCATTCCTTTAAAAGGGAATATGAATCGGTGGTTTGCGGCACATTAAAGCAAACAAGCGGAATCGTTGACGCCCCAATCGGCCGTCATCCTGTTGACAGGGTGAAAATGGCGGTGACAACAAAAAATTCCAAAAATGCGGTAACTCACTATGAGCTTATCCGCCAATTTGAGAAATATGCTCATATCAGGCTTCGGCTTGAAACAGGACGAACCCACCAAATCAGAGTTCACATGGCATATTTGAACCGACCCGTAATCAACGATCCCCTATATGGCAAGCATGATCCGCTTTGCGATTTTGAAGGACAGTGTCTTCATGCAAAAACGCTTGGATTTATTCATCCAAACGGACAATATATGGAGTTTACAAGCGAATTGCCCGACTATTTCAGTCGGTTGCTGAATAAATTAGATCGAATGGAGAAAGCATAATTTTTGATGAAACGGTTTGACAAATATCTAATCGTAACCGATCTTGACGGCACACTATATAAGCGTCAGGATAACATTCCGAAAGAAAATATCGACGCAATCAAGCGATTTACTTCACTCGGCGGAAAATTTGCCGTTGCGACAGGAAGAGGAATTGAAGCGGCTCGGTTCATCACCGAAGCAATCGACATTCCCGACCCGATAATTGTAAACAACGGTCATGCGATTTATGATTATAATAACGAAAAGCTGGTCTATAACATCTATCTCGCCGATGAAATCAAAGAGTTTACCCACGAGATAATGAATAAATTTCCGACTGCCGGAGTTGAAGTCTATTCCGACCGTGATTTATATGTAATCAGAGATAACCATGTCGTTACCGACCACCTTGATTATGAAAAGGTCGAGCGGACTCATGTGACATTTGAGCAGGCAGAGAAAATGCCGTGGTCAAAGTTGCTGATTGCGGATGATGAGGAAATTTTGCTTAAAATAATCGAATTTGCGGACGAGCTTGAAAGCGGGAAATATAAAAACGACGACTTCAAGACGATTCGCACATCAAAGCTGTTTTTCGAGGGTGTTCGCAAGAATATCAACAAAGGCACGGCGGTTCATGAGCTTGCCCGTCATTTTGATATTCCAAATGAGAACATATATACGATCGGCAACTTTTATAATGACATTGAGCTTGTCACCTGTGCGTTCGGCGCATGGGTCAAGGATACGCCAAAGGAACTCTATCCGCTGGCGAAATATATTACGACAAAGACCTGCGCAGACGGTGCGTTTGCCGAATTTGTCGATTTTGTAATGAACAGATAAACAATATTTTTTAAACATTATTGCAAAAATACCGGAGGTAAAGTAATGGACAAAAGCAAATTGCGTGAACTTGAAATCTTCGCAACAAAGGTCAGAATGGGTGTAATTGAGGGCACATATAACGCCAAGGCAGGCCACCCGGGCGGCTCGCTTTCAATCGCAGAGGTTGTAACATATCTCTATAACTGCGAAATGAACATCGATCCGAAAAATCCGAAAGATCCGGGTCGTGACAGACTTGTTCTTTCAAAAGGTCATTGTGCGCCTGCGCTTTATGCGGCACTTGCACTCAGAGGCTATTTCCCGACAGAGGAGATCAAATCGCTCCGTCATTTGGGCGCATTGCTTCAGGGACATCCGGACATGAAAACGATTCCCGGAATCGACATGAGCGCAGGCTCGCTCGGACAGGGCATTTCATGCGCTTGCGGAATGGCACTCAGCGCAAAACTCAGCGGGGATAAATATCGTGTATATACAATCCTCGGTGACGGTGAAATTGAAGAGGGTCAGGTTTGGGAGGCTGCAATGTTTGCCGCTCACAAAAAGCTTGACAACCTCGTAGCATATGTTGATTACAACAATCTTCAGATCGACGGCTCACTTGACGAGGTAAATTCGCCTTATCCGATCGATGAGAAATTCAAAGCATTCGGCTGGGAAACAATCAACATCGACGGCAACGATTTCGAGCAGATCGAGGTTGCATTCGACGAAGCAAAACGCATCACAGGCAAGCCTGTTTGCATAATCGCAAAATCCGTCAAGGGCAAAGGCGTTTCATATATGGAAAATCAGGCAGGCTGGCACGGCAAAGCTCCGAATGCTGAGGAATATGGCATTGCAATGAATGAGCTTAATGCAGCTTTGAGCAAACTTGAACAGGAATAATTTTGACTTGAATTTGAAAGGAACATTTCAACAATGAGTGATATAATTAAAAAAGCAACTCGTGACGGTTATGGCGAAGGTTTGCTTGCGCTGTATGAGAATCATAATGACATGGTAGTTCTTGACGCTGATTTGGCAGAGGCAACAAGAACAGGTAAATTTAAAAAAGCTCATCCCGAGAACTTCTTTGACTGCGGAATCGCAGAGCAGAACATGATGAGCATTGCGGCGGGTATTGCCTCAACAGGCAAGCTTGTTTTTGCAAGCAGCTTTGCAATGTTTGCGGCAGGCCGTGCCTTTGAGCAGGTTCGCAACTCGATCGGCTATCCTCATCTGCCGGTTAAAATCGGCGCAACTCACGCAGGTGTGTCGGTCGGCGAAGACGGTGCAACTCACCAGTGCAATGAAGACATTGCGGTCATGAGAACAATTCCGGGAATGACAATCATCAATCCTGCTGACAGCGTTGAAGCAAAAGCGGCAACCATTGCTGCGGCTGAAATAGACGGACCGGTATATCTCCGTTTCGGCAGACTTGCAGTTCCGGTATTCAACGATGAAGCTACCTACAAATTTGTTCCGGGCAAGGGAATTGTCATGAAGGACGGCAAGGACGTTGCAATTTTCGCAACAGGTCTAATGGTAAACGAAGCGATCATTGCCGCAAAAGAGCTTGCAAACGACGGAATCGATGCCGCTGTTATCAACATTCATACAATCAAGCCGCTTGATGACGAGCTTGTGCTTGAATATGCTAAGAAATGCGGAACAGTTGTAACCGCAGAGGAACATTCGATCATCGGCGGTCTTGGCAGCGCAGTTTGCGAAACATTGTCAGAGAAAATGCCGACGCCCGTTACCAGAGTCGGAATGGAAGACAAATTCGGCTCGTCGGGTCCTGCTGTTCAGTTGCTTGAATATTACGGCCAGTCGGCTAAGGCTATCGTTGAGAAAGCAAAATTGGCAGTAAGCCGCAAATAATCCATAATAAATATATTAAAAGCTGTGAGTTCAAACTCACAGCTTTTTTCATTCCCTTTTCAGCACAGGACACATATATTTATCCCTATTTTCACCGTTGCCGATTGCAATTAACATATCAATTGAAAAGAGTGTGTCAATCGTCATGACTGCAAGTAGAATATAACTTGTGATGTCTGAAAAACGGTAGATGATCGGAGTAACAAAGGGGGAAACTGCATATATAAATATGAGCGACAAAGCGCACCAAATCAGCGAAAAATATGGCGCAATCAGCCGATTGTAGTTAGATTTAAGCGACCTGTAATCCCAAACATAAACATGAAATAAATCCAAAATAGTCTTGCCGAATATATATTCAATCGTTGTGCCGACGGATATTCCCAAAATTGCGACCGCTATCGGGTAATCATAAAACGGGGTTAGTGTGAAATAGAACACTGTTGCGCCGATTCCGTAAACAGGGCAAAAGGGGAGAAATCGGGTCGTTTTTCGGTTCATGATTTTGCCCGATGTCATGAGTGCAAAGGCTGTTTCAAGCAAAAATCCGACGAATGAATAGAAAAATATGCTGTTTATAATAAAAAGCGTTGCGGCGCACCTCTCTTAGTTTAGTAAGAATTAGTGTGACCGCAACAAATACAATTATTCTTATATCGATTCGGAATATTTTTTAATGATGTTCTCGGCGCATTTTATTCCGTCAACCGCCGCCGAGGTGATTCCGCCTGCATATCCCGCACCTTCACCGCACGGATAAAGCCCGATAATATCGCTTTGCAAAAGCTCGTTTCGTAAAATTCTGACAGGTGAGGAGCTTCGTGTTTCGGGCGATGTTAATATTGCGGATTCATCGGCGAATCCATGAAGCTTTTTGTCAAATAAAGGTAGCGCTTCTTTGATTGAATCGGTAATGAAATTCGGCAAAATATCTTCCGTTTTGCACATATTGACACCGGGTCGATATGTCGGAATAACAGAGCTTGTCAGATTATCATGCCCATATAAAAACGAACCGACCGTTTCGCACGGCGCATTATATCCGCCCGATATTTGATAGGCGCGTCTTTCGATATTTCGCTGAAATTCAACGCCTGCAAGCACATCATCCGAGCCGAAATCCGATTTATCAACCCCGATAAGAAGCGCCGAATTTGCATTCATTCCGTCACGCTTGTAGTTGCTCATTCCGTTTGTGCATATTGCATTCGGCTCGCTTGAAGCTCCGACAACATAACCGCCGGGGCACATACAAAAAGTATAAACGCCTCTGCCGGAGGGCAGATGAACCGCAAGCTTGTAATCGGCGGCGCCGAGCCGACCGACATTCGCAAAATCGCCATATTGCGAATGGTTAATCATCTTTTGACTGTGCTCGATTCTGAGTCCGACCGCAAACGGTTTCTGAATCATCGGAATATTTGACTGATTCAGGCTGTAAAAAGTGTCACGAGCGCTGTGACCGATTGCCAAAATCACATCATCAACCGAATATATCTGCTCATTATCGCCGTTTTTGGCGCATATTTCGCTGACTTTTCCGTTTGAAATGTTGATTTTTTCAACCCTTGTGTCAAAATGAAACTCACCGCCAAGCTCTGTAATATGATTTCGCATATTCACAATCACACGGCGCAGAACATCTGTGCCGATATGAGGCTTTGCAAGCCAAAGAATGTCGTTTGTTGCACCAAATTTGACGAATGTTTCAAGCACCGTTCGAATTCTGGCGTCCTTAATGCCTGTGTTCAGCTTGCCGTCGGAAAATGTACCTGCGCCGCCTTCGCCGAATTGCACATTCGATTCGGGATCAAGCACACCGCCGCTGTGATAATTTTCGACATCCTTGATTCTTTTTTCAATTTTGCTGCCGCGCTCGAAAACTATCGGACAAAGTCCTGCTTTTGCCAAAATATATGCCGCAAAAAGTCCGGCAGGACCCGACCCGATTACCGCAACACGCTTTGATTTGTCCGATTTAAGATAAATATATGGCTCTTTTTTGACGATTTGCGCCTGTTTGCAGTGCGATTTAGCAATGATTTTTTGCTCATCAGATGATGTTTCGACATCGATCGTACACAAAAAATGAACGCATGATTTATCTCTTGCGTCAACCGAGCGTTTGAACATTTTGACCGATTTGATTGCGGATTTATCTATTTTCAGCCGCTTGAGTGTAATCTTTTCAAGGTCGCTGTCTTTATAATCCGGCGGCAGCTTTTGATTGTTTAATCTTATCATCTGTGTTTTCCTGTCGTAATATTTTTTGCAGCCGAAAATGCTGACGAGAACGCCCATTGCAAATTATATCCGCCGCAATCTCCGTCAACATCAAGCACTTCGCCGATTGCATAAAGCCTCGGTTTTAGCTTTGACATCATTGTGTTGTAATCAAATTTATCGGTCATGATTCCGCCGGCGGTTACCTGCGCAATATTATATCCCTTAACACCCGTGACCTTTAGCTCAAACGCTTTTAGCCCGGCGCATATTTGCTTAATGTCACGGTCGGTTATATTATTTACTTTTGTCGAAAGCCTGTAACCGCAATGCTTAATGATGACTTGACCGATTCGCTTATTTATTATCGGGGTAAGGAGATTTTCCAAAGTCAAATCATCGCAAAATGGATTATTTGCAACATTTTTCACCAAATCAAATACATCATTCATGCTGTAATTCGGCATTAAATCAAGTGAGATTTTGCACCTGTCACCATAAACGGACGCATACCGTGAAATGAAGAAAATCGGAGGACCCGACAGACCGTAATCGGCAAACAACACTTGCCCGAATTGCTCGGCGATTGGCTTGTTATCTAAATATAATTTGCAGTCAGCGTCAATCTTGAGTCCCTTTAGCTGACGAACAAATTCGGTTTCAGTCCTGATTTGGGTAATCGACGGATAGAGCTTTGTGCATTTGTGACCGAACGCTTCGAGCAATTTATATCCGCTGCCGTTTGAACCCAGATTTTCCTGCGACTTTCCGCCCGTTGCAACAATCACATTATCAAATGTTTCACCCGATATGATGAAATTGTCGGATTTGTTCTTTATGCTGTCGATTTGCTGTGACAGCTTGAAAATGACCCCTAACTGTTCACATTTCAGTCGTAAAACATCAACAACTGTTGATGCATTGAGCGAAAGAGGGAAGAGCTTGTCATTTTCAAATGTCGTCGGGATTCCGAGCGAAAGCAGAAAATCCCGCAATTCATTTATACCGAATTTTGATAACGCATTTACAGCAAAGCTGCGGTCAGCGCCATGATAGTGCTCGGCATATTTTTTGCCGTTATTACTGCCAAAATCGCTGGCGGCGGTGTTTGATAAATTACATCTGCCGTTGCCTGTTGCAAGCAGTTTTTTACCGACTCGGTCCATTCGGTCAAAAATCGTCACCGCCGCACTCGGATCATTTGTTTTAATGAAGATAGCGGCGGCAAGTCCGCTTGAACCGCCGCCGATTATTGCTGTTTTACTCATCTTTAAGGATTTCCTCAATCGCATTTAATTCATCATCTGTGAAGTCAAGCTTCTCAATTGCTTTGACATTTTCATCAAGCTGTTCAATGCTGCTTGCACCGATTACAACCGAGGTCAGATTTTTGCCGTCGCCGCGAAGGTTCCACGACAATGCCATCTGCGCCATCGATTGACCGCGCTCAACCGCAATCATGCTGAGCTTTCTGATTTTATTGAGCGTTTCTTCGCTGATCTGCGATGATTTAAGCGAGCCTTCTCTTGCGGCTCTCGATGATGCGGGGATTCCGTTTAAATAGCGGTTTGTGAGCAAGCCCTGAGCCAGCGGGCAAAATGCGATCGAACCGATTCCTTCCTCCTGCAAAACAGGAAGCAGATCGCCCTCAAACCAACGGGTGAACATATTGTATCTCGGCTGTGTGATAAGCAAATGAACGCCCATTTCTTTGAGCATTTGAGCCGCACGCTTTGCCTGTTCGCCGTTATAGTTGGAAATTCCGACATAAAGTGCTTTACCCGAATGAACAATGTCAGCAAGCGCCGTCATTGTTTCTTCAAGCGGAGTTTCGGGGTCAAAGCGGTGATGATAGAATATGTCAACATAGTCAAGACCCATTCTCTCAAGGCTCTGGTCGAGCGACGCCATTAAATATTTTCTCGAACCCCAATCGCCATAGGGTCCGTCCCACATTGTGTAGCCGGCCTTTGTCGAGATGATGAGTTCGTCTCTGTGACCTTTGAGCCCGTCTTTTAGAACCTTGCCGAAGAATGTTTCGGCGGCACCCGGCAGCGGACCGTAGTTATTTGCAAGGTCAAAATGAGTTATGCCTGAATTGAACGCCTCGACGATGATATTCTGCTTTTTGATGAATGTTTCCTCATCGTTGAGCGTTTCCGAGCCGAAATTCTGCCAAAGACCGAGCGAAATTGCAGGAAGCTTGATTCCCGATTTTCCGCATCTTCTATATGGCATTTTTTCGTATCTGTCATCTCTTACTTCTAATTTTTTTAAAATCTCCATAATCCTTTTACCTCTGTCTGATATATTTTATTTACGCACATTCAGCGTAGTTTTATTAGCCTTGAATTTTTCATATATAGCCGCCGCCGCACTTAATATCGGCGTGATGATTAGCATAATGCAGATTATCACCTGAAGCGGTGTTGCGTCCGTCCATTGCGCCATTGCCGACACAGCAACGGCAACGCCGAGGGTTAGAACCGATGCTGCAAGAGAAATTACAAAGTGCGATTTTTTTGAGAAGTTGCAAACGCTGATTGAATAGACCGAAATCGGCAAAATCCAATGAAGCGGCAGGAACATCGTGAATAAAATATAGTCTTTGTAGTTATTCATCAGGCTGAACATGATCGTGCCGAAAGCTGATGTTGAAATGATTATATAAAGCACGAACAGCTTAAACGAATGTTTTTTGACGGATTTTAATTTAGATATAATCGGGAGAATGAAGCCGACAAGCGAGATTATAAATATGAGCGAGAAAAAGACGGTGACAAATCTTTCTCTGCCGCCTGTGACTGCGTCAACCGGAATTCCGTAAAATGCGTCCGATTCGAGAAACGAGAGCATGAACGGGCAAAGCGTAAAATATGCTGCACAGATAAGCGAAGTATATATACAACTGACAGTTGACAAAGCGCTTTTTTTATTTATTATCGGTGCGATTATGCCGAGTACCGTGGTCAGCACAGCGCAAATAATCATGAAAATTTCAAGTCCGCCGAAAGTAATATCCATTAAACAATCTCCTAAAAATTTATATCTCTATTTTATCATACAATCATTTATTTGTAAAGGCAACATTTTAATGCCGATTTTAGAATATTTATAATTTTTCGTTGAACCGTTCATATAACTTTTTGAGTGCGTGTTTTTCAATTCGGGAAACGTAGCTTCGTGAAATGTTCATCCGCTTTGCGACCTCACGCTGCGTCAGCTCATCATAGCCGAACAGCCCATAGCGGTAGAATATGATCTGCTTTTCGCGTTCGTCAAGCGATTCAAAGATATATGAATATAGCTTTTTTGACTTGATTTTTGTATCGATATTTTCAATCATATCCTCATCATCCGAGATTATGTCGGACAGCGTCAGCGCATTGCCCTCTTTGTCAATGTCAATGGGGTCGTACATATAGACATCCTGAGCCGTTTTCTTTTTTGAACGAAACTGCATCAAAATTTCATTTTCGATGCACCTTGCCGCAAAGGTTGAAAGATGGGTCTTTTTGTTCGGTTTATATGAATTTATCGCTTTGATAAGCCCAATCGTTCCGACAGAGATCATGTCATCCTGTTCGGCGGGCGGAATGTTATATTTCTTCACAATGTGAGCGACCAGCCTCAAATTATGCTCAATCAGCTTTTCTTTAGCCTTTTCGTCATGATGCTCGTACCAATCGGATAAATATTGTTCCTCTTCTTTTTTTGAAAGCGGTTTCGGAAATTCTCCGCCGGTTTGTACATGAAGGATCATGAACAAACCGTTCAAAATGAAATCGATAATTGCTTTGATAAACATAAATATCACGCCTTTAATGCTGATATATCAGTTTATGCGGCGATTATCGCTGATAAAACCGATAAAAAATGTAAATGCTGTGTGAATTGTGAAATTTTTGCTTGCAATCATGGGTCGGATATACTATAATTATAAAAAGGTAAACACCATTTTTAATTAGGAGTGTATTTTTTAAAATGAATCTTGCATCAGTAATGCTCGCAGCAGGCACACAGGCTGCAAAAACTCAGCAAAGCGGCGGTTTCGGCGCATGGGGCTGGATACTCTATTTTGTAGTTATTATCGGAGCTATGTATTTCATTCTCATTCGTCCGCAGAGAAAGAAACAAAAAGAAGAAGAAAAAATGAAGAGCAATACCCAGGTTGGAGACGAAATTCTCTCAATCGGCGGAATTTACGGTAAAATCGTTGCTGTTAAGGAAGACAGCTACATTGTCGAAAGCGGTCCGGACCGTTCAAAGGTTCGTGTTGCAAAGTGGGCAATTCAGCAGAACTTCACGGTTCATGAGGACGCAAAGGAAACTGTTGAAAAGTCAGAGAAAAAGAGCCTTTTCGGCAAAAAGAAGGACAAGGCTGAAAGCGCCGAGAAAACAGAAAACAAATAATCATTTGTTATTTGTCACAATTTAATCTGTAATATTTTTAATCACTTCCGAATATTCATTTAGTAATTTATCTGAATGTTCGGGAGTGATTTTTTTGAAAAGCAGGAATAATTCAAACGACGGTAATATGCTGATCCCACTTGCGATCGGCTTTGCGGTGTCGGTTGCGATATGCTTCATATTTATGCTGATTTTTGCATTGTTTTTGTCAAAGCGTGATTCAAATGAAACGCTCGCACTTGTTTTGTCATTCATCTCGCAAACGCTCGGAGCATTAGTCGGCGGATTTGTCAGCGCAAAGCTCAATCGGCAAAACGGGCTCATTGTCGGGCTTGCAAACGGCGGAATTCTGTTCTTGGTCTACACGATTCTTTCAATGGTGATAAGCGGTGCTAGCCTGACGCTTCTTACTCTGATTCGGCTGTTGTTGCTTGAAATCAGCTCAATGCTCGGCGGCATTTTGGGTGTAAACATCAACAAAAAGCCGAAGCTGATATGACCGCTAAAAAGAAAACGCACTGCCTGATAATTTTTGTTTGCACCGCTTTGTGCATATGCCTGTCGCTTGGTTCGTGTAGCAATAATCTGCTCGGCTCTCGTCAATTCGGCTACAAATTCGACGGAAAACCGAGTGAGATCAAGGGCATTTGGATCAGTTTCTGTGACCTTGATTTTGCAAAAGGAAATGAAGCCGAATTTATCAAGAAATTTGATAAAATGATGCAAAATGCAAAGTCGGTCGGCTTTAACAGCGTGTTTGTTCATGTGCGTTCGCACGGCGACGCTTATTATAAATCAAAGCTGTTTGTCTGGTCAAAATACATCACCGGCACTCAAGGTCAAGACCCCGGTTTTGACCCTTTGGAGATCATGATTAGCCTTGCTCATAATCATAATTTGCAGTTTCATGCATGGATAAATCCGTTCAGGGTGTCGTCAACCTATGATATATCTGCGTTATCCGATAAAAATCAGGCGATAATTTGGCTAAAAAGCCGGGATAAATCCGTCAAAAATTATGTTAAAAGGGTAAGCGGCGGAATATATTATAATCCGTCCGAAAAGCATATTCGTGACATGATTGTTGACGGTGTTCGTGAGATCGTCGAAAACTATGCCGTAGACGGCGTTCATATGGACGACTATTTCTATCCGACAACCGCAAAATCGTTTGATATGGACGAATATGCGGCATATTGCGCAAAGCATGGCGACGTTTCGCTCACAGCTTTTCGCCGAGATAACATTAACGAGATGGTTCAAAATATATACAAAACGGTGAAGAGCGAGAATGATAAGCTGATTTTCGGAATCAGCCCTCAGGCAAATATATATAATAACGAAAATTTGCAGTATGCGGATGTGGAAAAATGGTGTCAAAACGACGGTTATGTTGATTATATTGCGCCGCAGATCTACTTTGGCTTTGAATATGATTATGATAACGGTCACGGGCAAAATATGCGGTTTGATAAATGTGCCGACGACTGGGTGCGGCTTGTCAAGAATAAGAACATATCGCTGGTTTTCGGGCTCGGATTATATCGAAGCGGAGAGCCGATTGAGGGCAATGTCGGCGTTTACGAGTGGGTGGATAATGATGATGTGATCAAGCGGCAGATTGAGTTTGTGAGAAAATGCGGAAAATATGACGGTGTGATTGTTTATGCGTATTCGAGTATGTTTGCAAACGACACAGCAGAGCGGGAAGTGAAAAATTTTAAACCGTTACTTAATAAATAAAACCGAATAAATAAAACCGATTATCAAAGCGATAATCGGTTTTTGTTGATTATTTAATCGTGTATTCTTCAGCCTCGATCAACGGAAGCGTGATTTCGGGAATCGTTGATGAGGGCATATGTTTTGTTGTTGTAGGTGCCTTTGTCGGCGGATTTTTTGAGGGCGCCTTTGTTGTCGTCGGTTTTGCGGTGGCAGATGTTGATGTTTTTGCGTGTGTTTTCAAAAAGCTAACCCACTTTTTGCAAAGCTTCGGTCCGATATGAATTCCGTCAAATGAAGCGGATTCGGGCAAATAACCCTTGTCGTTTGACAGTGCCGAGCCGACATCAAGATATGTCGCACCCTTTTTCTTTGACATATCGATAAGCATTTTGTTATATTTGTTAATTCGCTTGATGTTCTCATATTTATCGCTGTCAGAGTGCGACTTTGTGACGGGCAAAATGCTAAGTACATAAACAACCGCGTCGGGATTTTTGTGCCTGATCGTGTCGATGATTTTTTCATATTTCTCAATGAATATCGACGGATATTCCCAACCAAGCTCGTTTGTGCCGAACATGATGTAAACCTTAGTGAATTTGTTGTTCCGCTTAACAGCGTCCATTGCACTGAGCGTTTTGCCACCTGTTTTTACAAATTTTGTTGTGAACGCAGAGTCAACATTAAGGCTGACCTTTGAATAAAATGTTCCCTTGATGTCGGTGTATTCCTTTAACCCTAACATGATTGAATTTCCGAGGAAAATTGCGTCCTTGAAATATGAATCGCCGACCGTTCCGTTGCTTGATACATCGCTGTAATCATATTTTTTATAGCCGTTATCAACTGCTTCGCTGCCGTTATTTGCTGAATTGTTTTTTGCGGCTTTGGTATATGGTTTATTAACCGTTTTTGCGGTTGAAAACGGCGGCAAAGTCGTTTCGTTTTTGACAAATGTGGTTGTTTGGGTGATTGATGTGATTGCCGTTGTGGTTTCAGCCGAAGTTGCTGATGCTTTGGTCACAGCGACCGAATTGTTATTTTCTGCCTTGCAGGAGCTAAGCATAAATGATGTTGCGAAAAGAGCGGCTGCGCAGATTATTGATGTTGTTTTTTTGAAAATGTCTTTGCGGGTTGTCATTTATTTCGTCTTTCTCTCAATTTTATTTTTCATTATAAACGGCATTGTCGATTTTGATTGAGCCGTCCTCGACAACAAATTCAAGCGTTGCCGTGTAGGCGGTCTCATAATTATCGATGCAATCGACTGTTACCGTATATTTACTGTTGTCTGCCGATTTAAGCGTTGATGAATCTGCCGAATAATCATATCCGCCGTCGCCGCCGCCGTCAATATTAACATAGAGCTTACCGTCAAATTCCTTATATATCGGATATTCGGAATCGAATGCCTTTGAATAGAGGTTTTTATCGGCATAATTTTTGGTGAAATATTTTTCTGTTTCGGCTTTCACCTTGTCGATCGTGTCAAAGTCCGAATCTGCAACCTTTGCATAATCACAGTCGTTGTAATTTTTGGTGTCGGTCAAATTGTCGTCCGCTTTGTATCCGCCGAAAAGAATGTTGTGATATGCTTTTGAAGCACCGGGGAGAAAATCCGCCATGACCGATTTAACATTAGACTCGTTAAGCTCGGTCGTCTTTTTTTCGCCGCATGAGCAAAGGGTAAGCGCAAATATGATTGCAAAACCTAAGGTCAAAATTTTTCTGTACATTTTTCATTCTCCTGTTTAGTTGATATATTTTAATTTTTTTACTGTTTTTTCATCACAAAAGCCGATTACATTATATAAAATCAGCGTTTTGTCATATTCGTCGGCATTTACTGTTTTGAGCTCGTCAATCGTTGCATATCGCAGGTCAACGACCTTGATCTCATCAAATTCATCGCCCAAAAACGGACTCAGCGAATTAAAATAGCTGTCTTTGAACACAAGCAGCTTTTTGCCCGATTTTGCGGTTGATTTGATATTGATTACACCCTTGTTTCCGCCGAGATAATAGCTATATTTATCCTTTGAATAAAGGCTTTCTTTATAATAAAGCGATTTGTTGATCGTTTTCCCGGAATTATCATATATTTGCGCATCAATTTTCGATTTTAGTTTATATCGCAAAATCGAATCGGGGGTGAGATCCTTTTCAAGCGTTTTTGAATATAGCGTGCCCAAAAACGAATCACTCATTGTCGTAATCTCATATTCTGATTTATCGTGAGGTGCATATCCTAATTCATCGCCGAGTGCCGAATATGTGTTATATGCGCCGTTTGCCGTCCAATGGTGGTCGGTTCGGTAGTAAAGATATTCACCGCTCGTTCGCCCAAGTGCTTTTGACAAATCAACCGTCATCGCACTTTTTGTGATAGAATAGCACTCTTTTATATATTCCGATTCATCGGTCTGATATGCATAAAAGGGGAGTGATTCGGCGACATAATTTTGCACAGTCGGAGCGAGTGCAAATACTGTGTCATGCTTTTTTGCATATTTCTCAATCGAGCTGCAGTTATTTTGCATTATGCTGCTGTCGGGATTTCTGAAAATCTGAACCAGCTGTCCGTCAATATTCAACACGCCGTTGAACTCATTTTTTAAAACTATCTTTTCAGCGTTGTTTTTAAGCGAAATGAGGTCGGTTCTCAGCGGAAAATGATCCGAAATATAATCAGATGCACCGTTCATAAAATCCCGTGAGACATATGAATCAAAATTCAGCTTCGGCGGATTTGCAAGCACTCGGTTTTCGTCCTCGCTGACGCTTATTTTCGGGGTGCATAGGAATATGACCGGCACTGTTATCAGTATGAGCGCAAAGGATATGACCCGAATGATATTTGAAATTTTGCTGTTGTTCAAAATTCATTCGCTCCTTTAGAAATTGAAGTATAAAAACGGGTTGTAGCCTGCGTTTACAAGGTATATTATGCAAAGCAAAAATGTCATTATCTCGAAAAGCGTGACGATATATGGCGACGCCTTGCCGATGATATAGTTTTTGCTGATTTGACAGAGTATCTTTTGCGGAATTTTGATTGAGACCAGCGCCGCTAAGATAAAGATTATCGCATAATGGAAGATGTAGTAGACAGCCGCGCTGTCAAACGCGCCGTTTTTAAAGAACATTGCCGAAATAAACGACGGTATCATTGAAACATCGGACATCTCGAAAATCAGCCAGCCGAATACAACGATAAGAAATGTTGCGGCGATTCGTAATATCTTTGGAATGTGCGGCAAGATGTCTTTTAACAGGAATTTTTCGATTATGATAAGCACGCCGTAGTAAACGCCCCAAAGGACAAAATTCCACGATGCACCGTGCCATAGTCCTGTCAAAAACCACACGATTAGAAGGTTTATGACGGTGCGAGCGGCGCCTTTTCGGTTGCCGCCGAGCGGAATATATAAATATGAGCGAAACCAAGCACCGAGGGTAATGTGCCATCTGCGCCAAAATTCGGATACGCTTTGCGACAGATACGGATAGTCAAAATTCTTCGGAAAATTAAATCCGAGCATTTTGCCAAGTCCGACCGCCATGTCCGAATAGCCCGAAAAATCAAAATATATCTGGAATGTGAAGCAGAGCAGACCAAACCATGCACTTGCGGCTGAAAGAGTGCCGAAATCGAGCAATTTTACCGCCGACCACACTTCGCCGAGCGCATTTGCAATCAGCACCTTTTTCGCAAGACCGCATATATATAGCGATATGCCGCTTGACAGCATTGCAAGATTGACTTTTCGCTTGCAAAGCTCGTTTGCGATGTCCTCATATCGCACAATCGGACCTGCAACGATCTGCGGAAACATTGTGACGAATGCCGCAAAATCAACAAAGCTTTTTTGAACCTTGATTTGTCTGCGATAAAGGTCGATCGTATATGACATAGACTGAAATGTGAAAAAGCTGATTCCGATTGGCAGGGGAATGTTCGGATTAGAAATATTTGCACCGATGATTGAATTTACTGTGTTGACCGCCATGCCGCTGTATTTGAATATGCAAAGCAGTGACAGGTTCATCACGACCGACACAATCAGCGCCGCTTTTCGGATTTTTGCACTGTCGTCAAATCGAGCCATTACTCTGCCCGCTGTGTAATCGATCAGCGTTGAGAGAATCATTATCAATACATAAACAGGCTCGCCCCAGCTGTAAAAGACAAGACCCGACAAAAGCAATATGAAGTTTTTAAATTTAAACGGCACCGCATAATAAATCAGCAGTGTTATCGGTAAAAAGGCAAATATGAAAATTAGCTCGGAAAATACCATTTATTCATAAATCTTCCTGTCTGTTTTATGGCGAATCATATATATTCTTATTCGCCCAAGTTATATTATACTTCCCAAAGTCATAGCCGTCAATCAAAGTTACAACTTTGTAATCGTAAAAAATATGGTGTGTTTTGACAAAAAAATTGTGCAAAAAATCCGAATGCGACAACACATTCGGATTTATGATTGCACTATTCTTTTGCGCCGAGCAGGTGATTGATGAATTGTCTTGCGACTCTGCCGGAAATGCCGCCGTGTTTAAGTCCCCATTGATTTGCCTGCAGGGTGAGCTCGTCATCCGGCATATTGATGTTATGCTGTTTTGCAAGATAGCGGACAATCTCGTAATATTCCTTTTGCAGCGGCTTTGTGAAGCCGATTGTAAGACCGAATCTGTCCGACAACGACAACTTTTCCTGGACCGTGTCGTTTTTATGAATATCGTCGCTTGAATCTCTGTCGGAAAATGACTCTCTGATCAAATGGCGGCGGTTTGATGTCGCATAAATCAAAACATTATCCGGCTTTTTCTCAAGTCCGCCCTCGATAATCGCCTTGAGATATTTATATTCGATCTCAAAATCTTCAAATGAGAGGTCGTCCATGAAAATGATGAATTTATATTGTCTCGGACGGAGCATTTCAATCAACTGCGGCAAGCATGAAAATTGGTGCTTATAAACTTCAATCATTCGCAGTCCTTTTGGCGAATATTCATTCAAAATCGCCTTAATACTTGTCGATTTGCCCGTTCCGCTGTCGCCGTAAAGCAAAACATTATTCGCCGCTTTGCCTTTCAAAAACGCTTCGGTGTTGTCAACGAGCTGTTTCTTTTGCGTCTGATAGCCCCACATATCGGAAAGATGAGGTCTTTCAAAATCGGAAATCGGAACGAGCTTCATTCCGTTTGTGAGGTCAATGTAAAACGCCTTGTTAAGACCAAATGCCCCGACGCCGTTTGTGCAGTAAAATTCGGTAATATGCGCCAAAAATTCAGCCGCATTTTGAGCCGAATCAAGCTTTCCTGCAAGACTTGACGACATTTCGCCGATCTCGGTCAGATTTTCACAACCAAAGGTGTTTGAATATGAAAAATCGTTTATTAGCGTGAACAATTCAGATTCATATTTTGCAAAATCGAGGTTGAAAAGCTCATATAAATATTTTGCGTCAAGCTCTGCGAACTTGCAAAGAGCGCCTGCTTCGGTGTCGTTCATCTCGCATGAAAGGGAATAGGGGTTTTCGTCATGAATCATCAGCCATGCGATGAATCCTTTATATATGTTGCCGCAAATCCGGTAACGCTCGGCAATTTTGAGCAATTCGCCGATTGCCTCTCTTGCGTTGCCGCCTGTGGTAATCGAATTATAAATATCGTCCGCAATTTTATATTCGACTTGTTTGCCGAACATCGTTAGATTTTCAATCATGTCCTTCGCCGTTCTTTCAAATGGAATAAATGCATTGTATTATTAACAGACGGTTGCGATTTTTAATTATCTTTAAAATAAATCTAATCTTATATTATAAAGCATAAACCGCACAAAAACCGCCAAATATACAAAAAACGTCCAAATATACAAAAACCGCCCGATTTATCAGGCGGTTTTTAATGGAGCAGGTGATGGGAATCGGACCCACGTAGCCAGCTTGGAAGGCTGGAATTCTACCATTGAACTACACCTGCATATTCACAACGATAGATATTTTATCATATGTCGATTGATTTGTCAAGTGCTTTTTATAGATTTTTGAAAATATTTAGTCGGCTGTCTGATTAAAATGCACGGTCAAATATTGTCAAAAATAGATGACCGTGCAATTATCAAACCGATTTACAAAATGCTGTTAGATTTTTTTAGCGTATGTAAATACTTTCTCGGGAATTTCTGATTCGTCGCATGAAAGAGTGAAGGTGAAACGAGTGCTTGACTCTTCTGCAAGAGCAGATACTCTCTCAAGGAAGTCAGCGGCAGCGTCCATGTCTGCACCGCCGATTTTGAAGGTTGCGTCGCCGAAAATGTCGGTAACATCATAGTTGCCTGCGCAAATTCCGCTCAAGAAACCGTAATATGCGTCATAGCCGTTGATTCCGTAGTCCTCGGTGTCAACAAGACGAACTGTGCTTGATACATCAAATCTCAGTTTGTTTCCCTTTTCTATGCAAACAACATTGCCCTTTGACTGTGTTGCAGCTGTGTTTACATCTTCAATAAGATGTTTTGTTTTTCCTGAACCTTTTTTACCGATAATAAGAGAAATCATTTGTGAACATCTCCTTAAATTTAATTATTTAATCCGACGAATTGCTTCGGCGGTATTAGTTTAAGTTGATTATTTAAGACGAGCTTTGAGCTCTGCTGTCATGTCCTCATAGCCCGGCTTTCCGAGGAGTGCGAACATATTCTTTTTGTAGCTCTCAACACCCGGCTGGTTGAACGGGTTTACGCCGAGCATATATCCAGAAATTGCGCAAGCCTTTTCGAAGAAATAGATGAGGTAGCCGAGCGAAAATTCGCCGGTGTCAGCCATTTCGATGACAAAGTTCGGAACACCGCCGTCTGTGTGAGCAAGAACAGTACCCTCAAATGCCTTTTCGTTAACATATGACATTGTTTTACCTGCAAGGAAGTTGAGTCCGTCGCCGTTGTCTGCTTCTTCTTTGATTGTGATCTCTTTGTCTGTCTTTTTGATCTGGACAACTGTTTCAAACATGATTCGGGCGCCGTCCTGAATGAACTGACCCATTGAATGAAGGTCGGTTGAGAAAATTACCGAATCGGGGAGAAGACCTTTCTTATCTTTGCCTTCGCTCTCGCCGTAAAGCTGTTTGAACCATTCGTTCATCATTGTGAATCTCGGCTCATATGATACGAGCAATTCAACGCTCTTGCCTTTTCTGAGCATGATCTGGCGTGAAGCGGCATATTTGTAGCAGTCGTTTTTGTCAATGTCGGGATCTGCAAAATCTTCTCTTGCTTTTGCGGCGCCTTCCATGAGCTTGTCAATGTCGCAGCCTGCAACTGCAATCGGCAAAAGACCGACGGCTGTGAGAACCGAGAAACGGCCTCCGACATCATCAGGCACTACGAATGATTCATAGCCCTCTGAGTCCGCAAGCTCTTTGAGAGTTCCTTTTGCTTTGTCTGTTGTGCAATAGATACGCTCACGAGCGCCCTCTTTGCCATATCTCTCTTCGAGATATTTGCGGAAAATGCGGAATGCGATTGCCGGCTCTGTGGTTGTGCCTGATTTTGAGATGATGTTTACAGAAACATCTTTGCCTTCGCAAAGCTCAAGAACTTCCGAAAGGTTAGTCGAAGAAATCGAGTTGCCTACATAGTAGATTTCAGGGGTGTTTTTCTTCATGTTGTTGTAAAGCGGTGATTTGATGAATTCGATTGCGGCACGAGCACCGAGATATGAACCGCCGATACCGATTACAACGAGAACCTGAGAATCGCTGATGATTTTCTGCGCGCTCTTTTTGATGCGTGCAAATTCATCTTTATCATAATTAACAGGTAAATCAACCCAACCGAGAAAATCGTTTCCCGGACCCTGTTTGCTGTTGAGCAAATCATGAGCTGATTTAACCTGCGGTTTGATTGCATCATATTCATGTTCCGAGATGAACGGTGCAGCATATTTGTTTGAAAACTTGACTGACATTGTACTTCCTCCAGTAATGCTATAATGACTCCAAACAGCAAATGATAAATGCTGTTTTATATGTATTCATTCTACTATATTCGCCGTGCTAATGCAAGTTTATTTTTCATAATTTCAAAATTTATTTGCAATTTACCCCTTAATGCATTAAAATAGAATGAGAATTACACAGTTTAAGGAGAATTATTTAATGCGCGCTGCATTCTATACGCTCGGCTGCAAGGTCAATCAATATGAAACCGAGCTTATGAGCGAAGATTTGATCAGACACGGCTATGAAATCGTTGACGAAGATTCAAGCCCCGATGTTTTTATAATAAATTCATGCACAGTAACTGCCGAATCGGACAGAAAAACAAGGCAGATGGTTCATAAATATCGCAAAAAGCTGCCGGGTGCGGTGATCGTGCTGACGGGGTGTATGCCACAGGCATTTCCAAAGCAGGCGGGCGAGCAGACCGCCGCAGACATTGTCCTCGGCAATGCCACTAACAATATGCTGACATCGTCGCTTTCCGAATTTTTCATCACAGGCAAGCGAATCGTTAATATTGCACAGCATGAAAAAGAGGCTGTTAAAGCGGAGATCTCCGATTTCAGAGAACGCACAAAGGCATTTTTGAAAATTGAGGACGGCTGCGACAGATTTTGTTCTTACTGCATAATCCCATATGCCAGAGGCAGGGTTCGTTCAAAGCCGATTGACAACATTATTGAAGAGGTCAGAGCGTTGAGCGGCGCAGGATATAAGGAAGTCGTGCTTATCGGAATCAATCTTTCGGCATACGGCAAGGAAAACGGATTGAATCTTGCGGACGCGGTTGAAGCGGTGAATAAGCAAGCACCCGAAATGAGAATTCGTCTCGGCTCAATGGAACCCGACCAGTTTACCGATGATGTAATCGGGCGGTTAAGCAAAGTTAAGATGCTCATGCCGCAGTTTCATTTATCGTTGCAGTCGGGCTGCGACAACACGCTCAAACGCATGAACCGCCATTATGATTCGGCGTTTTACCGTGAGCTTATCAAAAAGCTTCGGGATAATTTTATTGATTGCTCAATCACCACCGATGTCATGGTCGGTTTTGCGGGAGAAACAGATGAAGATCATTTGGCGTCGGTCAACTTTATAAAGGAAATCGGCTTTGCAAGGTGTCATGTTTTTGCATATTCAAGACGAAGCGGCACGGCGGCTGATAAATTCGACTCTCAGGTTGACAACAAAACCAAACGAAAAAGGTCGGCTGAAATGATAAATGTAGCGTCAAAAGCGCAAAATGAATTTTTGCAATCCCAGCTCGGCAATATATATCCCGTTTTGATTGAAAACCGCAAGAAAAACGGATTTTTTGAAGGGTACACGCCGAATTATACACGAGTCATTGTCCGGTCAAACGAGGAAATCGGCGGAAAGGTCATGAATGTTAAGCTTTGCGAGATCGTTGACGATGGCTGCAAAGGGGAGCTTGTTTGATTAAATGCGGCTAAAAGCCGTTTATTTTTGGAGGTAAAAAATTATGTTAGTATTCACAGTTGAGAACATTCCGAACAAAAAATATGAGCCGATTGCGCTGGTTGAGGGCGGAGTCGTTCAGTCAAAGCACATGGGCAAGGACATCATGGCAGGCTTTAAGACGATGGTCGGCGGAGAAATCAAAGGCTACACTGAAATGATGCAGGAAGCAAGAGCGATTGCAACGCAGAGAATGGTGAATAATGCGGCGCAATATAACGCTGACGCTATTGTTTGCGTAAGATATGCTTCATCTCAGATAATGCAGGGAGCGGCTGAGGTAATCGCATACGGCACAGCCGTTAAGTTTGTTGACTGATATTTTTTAGGAGCTTGAAATTATGTTCGGACGCAAAAATCAATCTAAATTCAGCGTAAATTTCACATTCGACAAAACGCAGATGACAAATCTATATAATTTTGCCACATTGCGGCTTGAGGATGAATTTTTTACGCTTGACTGGGCAAGCGGAAGAGTGGCACAGGTCAATTATAAGGATATTGCGTCAGCAAGTGTCGTTCGCCACGGATTTTATACATTTATCGAAATCAAGGCAAACGGATTTGATGTATTCATCACGGGCTCGAAAAATAAACAAATATTGACTCGTTTAAACGAAAAATGCGGCGGCAGATTTTTGCGGAATGAAATAAAACCGTCATAGTACAAACCGTTAGGCTCATATATTTTCATAGCCGAAAATGGATCTTCGGCGAGTTTGAAAAGGGAAAATGAGCCTTGTTTAAGGCGCGGTTTTGCAGATGAAAGCAATTTTTTTAAACGGCAAAAAAGCGATATTTTCATGCTGTTTTTTGCTGATTTTTGTGTTTATTTCGGTGTTTTCGGTCAATTTTTTGCCATATATAAACGACTATTATGTAAACAAAACAAATGCGAATGCCGAAAAAATCAGACCGAAAATATTGATTGACCCGGGACACGGCGGAGTTGACGGCGGAGCGGTTTCGCCGATTGATAAAACCGTTGAAAAGGGGCTTAATCTGCAAATTGCGAACAGATGCCGCGACCTGTTTTTGATAATGGGATATGATGTCACGATGACGAGGACGGAAGATATATCGATTCATGACGACAGCGCAAAAACGATTCGTCAAAAAAAGGTCAGCGACCTTAAAAATCGGCTTAATATGCTGGAAAGCGGCGATTTTGAGCTTTTGCTCAGCGTTCACATGAACATCTTCTCAAAAGGGCAATATCACGGAACGCAGGTCTTTTTCGGCGGAAAAAACGAGCAGAGCGCAAAATATGCAAAATCAATCCAAAATGCGGTGCAAAAGCATTTGCAGACGGACAACGACAGGGTAGAAAAGCAATCCTCAAGGAGCATATACATTCTGTATAACGCAACAAAGCCTGCGGTCATGGCGGAATGCGGCTTTTTATCAAACTACGAAGAATTATGTAAACTAAAGTCCGACGACTATCAAAAAAGGCTGTCCTTGTGTTTGGTCGGCGGCATAATCGAGAATAAATACAGTGATAATTAAAAAGGTGATTCGGTAAAAAATGGCGAAAGTTAAGTCAGTTTATGTATGCAGTGAATGCGGCAACGAGGTCGTCAAATGGCAGGGAAAATGTAATATATGCGGCAATTTTAACACATTTGTCGAGCAGCTTGATCAGTCAAGCGTGCCGGCAATGGGGAAAAGACCGACGGGCGTAATCTCGTCAAATTCGCTCAGTCCCGCAAAGTCCGTAAAGCTCAAAGACATCAGCGCAGGAGATGAGAGCCGCTATCTTACTGGCATGAGGGAGCTTGACCGAGTGCTTGGCGGCGGAATTGTCAAAGGCTCGCTCATACTTTTATCGGGCGACCCCGGAATCGGAAAATCTACGATTATTTTGCAGATGTGCCAGTTTCTCGGACAAAGCCTTAATGTGCTATATGTTTCGGGTGAGGAGTCGCAGCGACAGCTGAAGATTCGTGCGGACAGGCTTAATGTCACAACCGAAAACCTTGATGTTTTGACCGAAACCAATGTCGAAACAATAAACGATTATATCTATCAAAATCGACCCGACATTGTGATGATTGACTCAATTCAAACAATGTGTCTGCCTCAGATGAACTCTGTGCCGGGTTCGCTTGCTCAGGTTCGGGAATGCACAAACGCATATTTGCATACCGCAAAGTCGCTCGACATTCCGATCATAATCGTCGGTCATGTCAACAAGGACGGTGCGATTGCGGGGCCTAAGGTGCTTGAGCATATTGTTGACGCTGTTTTGTACTTTGAGGGTGAAAAAAATCTATCATATCGAGTGCTTAGGGCGGTTAAGAACAGATTTGGTTCGACAAATGAGATCGGCGTGTTTGAAATGAATGATTCGGGGCTTTGCGAAGTGCAAAATCCATCGGCAATGTTAATTTCGGGACGGCCGAAAAATGTTTCGGGAACCTGCGTTGCGTGCGTAATGGAGGGCAGCCGCCCGATCCTTGCCGAGGTTCAGGGGCTTGTCACCCAAACGGGATTCGGCAATCCGAGAAGAATGTCAACGGGATTTGATTTTAACAGATTAAATCTTTTGCTTGCGGTGCTTGAAAAACGAGTCGGACTTCATTTTTCAAGTTTTGACGCATATGTCAACATTGTCGGCGGATTGCGGCTTGACGAGCCTGCGGTTGATTTGCCGGTTGCTTTGGCGCTTGCCTCAAGCCTTAAAGATACCGTAATCAGGGAAGATGTAATTGCATTCGGTGAAATCGGACTTGCGGGCGAAATCCGCACGGTAATCAGTGCGGAAGCAAGAGTGCTCGAAGCGGCAAGACTTGGATTTACAAGATGTATTTTGCCTATTCATAATGTAAAGGAGCTGTCACAAAAGGCGCTTGATTCGATTGAGGTCGTCGGCGTCAGAACGCTAAAAAAAGCATTTGATGCCGCCACAAATTAGATAATGCATATATAATTTTGCATAATATAGCTTATAAATAAAGCCACTTACCGAAAAGGCAAGCGGCTTTTTGTTATGCTGTTTATGTTTTGCGGTTAGATAAGACCCTCGTTCATCATCGACTGAGCAGCAAGCATGATTCCTGTTTTGCCGCTGTGGAAGTTAAGAGCGCCCTGCATCCATGCGGCATAGGGCTCACGAAGCGGGCCGTCGGCGGACAGCTCGATTGAAGCGCCGAGCGTAAATGCGCCTGCCGCCATGATTACCTTGCTGTCATAGCCCGGCATTTCCCAGGGTTCGGGTACAACAAACGAATCAACCGGAGCGCCCGACTGAATGCCCTTGCAAAATGCAATCAAGCCCTCGGCTGTGCGAAGCTCGACCGTTTGGATTATGTCTGCACGGGTCTCGGTCGGAGTCGGAGTTACGCCGAAGCCGAAATCGCTGAATAATTTTGATGCGAAAATTGCGGTTTTGACAGCTTCACCTGTAACATGAGGTGCGCTGAACAGACCCATGAACATTTCTCTTGAATGACCCATTGTGCAGCCGATTTCTTTGCCCTGGCCCGGGATAGTCAAACGAGCGGCGCATTTTTCGATATATTCCTTTTTACCTGCGATGTAACCGCCTGTTTTTGCAATTCCGCCGCCCGGATTTTTGATGAGCGAACCCATGATCAGGTCTGCGCCGTGTTCGGTCGGCTCTGTTTTCTGAACAAATTCGCCATAGCAGTTATCTACCGTGACGATCGTTTTCGGCGATGTTTCTTTGATTGCCTTAATGATTTCGGCAACCTCTTCAACGGTCAATGACGCTCTGAGCGCATAGCCTCGTGAGCGCTGAATGTGCGCAACCTTGACATATGATTTTTTAAGGCGCTCTTTGATTGCATCGATGTCAGGCTTCTCATCTTTAAGCGGAATTTCTTCATACTTTACGCCGAGATCAATCAGCGAGCCGTCGGCAGGCGTAATTCCGATTACGCTGTGAAGCGTGTCATATGGTGTGCCGACAACCGATAAAAGTGTGTCGCCCGGACGAAGCATTGCATAGAGCGCAACTGCGATTGTGTGTGTGCCCGAAACGAAATTGTGACGCATGAGCGAATCTTCCGCACCCATGATCTGCGCCATGACGCTTTCGAGCACCTCACGGCCGCGGTCATCATAACCGTAACCTGTCGTGCCTGCAAAATGGCTTTCGCTCACTCCGTTGTCGATGAACGCTTTAAGCACCTTGTTTTGGTTATATTCGGTGATTTCGTCAATCTCGGCAAATTTATCTTTGAGTTCGATTTCCGCTTGTTCTGCGGCTTTTAAAATTTTGTCGTCAAATTTAAAAAATGCATTATTCATGTTTATTTTTCCTTTTCTTTTATTGTACTTTGCATATCACAAATTCACCGTAATTCTCAAATCCGTTTTTATTGTAAAAACGCTCGTTTTTGTCGTTTTCTCGATATAAATATATTGCTTTTTTCTCTTTTTCGAGTGCGCTGCAAAGCGATATGAGCGCCGTTGAGCCAAGCCCCGTGTTTTGAAAATCGGGGTCGGTTGCGACTGCCGATATTACTGCGCATTCCTTTGTTTCAAATCCTGTGAGCGCTAATGACGAATAGTCGTCATTGCAAAATATTCTTGCGGTTTTGCGCTTAAATCTGGCGTGTAAATCGCATAAAAACGAATCCTTTGACGGCAATGTGAAGCCTGTTTTGTTAAGTAAATCGTATATTTTTGAATATTCGGGAAAGGGCGGCGGCTTGAATCCGCTTGATACGGGCGAAGTGTAGCTGCGTTTCATGATTATTCCGCCGCTTTGTATGTCAGCCGACAGTCGGTCTGCGCACTTTCTTGATGTGAATATTTCTGCACCGCCCAAAAACCTGATGAAATTACGAATTTCATCAAAATCGGCATTTTCATCGGCATAAAGAGTGGCGCTGCCGTCGAACATCTGGAATAATGCATGAGAGTCCTGCGCCCATGTCAAAAGTCGGTTGTCTGACCGATATGTAATCATGTTTGACATGATTTTCGTTATGAAAATGTCTGTTTTGTCAAACGATGAAAGGCAGTCGGTTGTTTGAATGAGGTTTAACAAAATGTACTCCTAATATTTATTGTAATTCGCCGCTTGCAAGCAGATTTGCATTAAGTAATACTGCATTTTTAAGGCTGTCGATGTCCGATTTATCGGCAACGCAATATTGCGAATGAATGTAGCGGCAGGGGAGCGAGACGGCGCAGGTGCGGACGCCGCATTTTGAAAGATGAATCGATTTTGCGTCGTTTCCGCCTTTTGCCGCAGTTTTGAGCTGTGCTTTAATGTTATTCTTTTTGCAGTTGTCAAGCACGAATTTATACATCTCACGGTCATAAAGCGTGCCGTTATCCATGAATGAAACTGCCGCTCCGTCGCCCAAAACGCATACCTTTGAGCCGTCGCTGACGCCAAAAAGGTCGGAGGCTGTCGTTGATTCGATTACAAGCGCAAAATCGGGGTCGATCGTATATGCCGAGCATTTTGCCCCTCGACAGCCGACTTCCTCCTGAACGCTGAAAGAGAAATACATATCATAATCAAGCTCATGTCTGATCATGTCCGCCAAAACCGCACAGCCGATTCTGTCGTCAAGCGCTCTTGCGGCAATTTTTGAACCGAGCTCGGTATATTCCGAATCAAACACGGCGGTTTCGCCGATGTCAACAAGGGTGAGTGCCTCTTCACGGCTTTTTGCCCCTATGTCGATGAACAACTTGTCTTTGGGCTGAACGGTCGAGCTTTCCGATGAATCGAGCAAATGAACCGCACAGCCGCCGATTACACCGACCGTGTCACGAATTTTCACACGCTTTCCGAAAAGCACCTTGTCGTCAATTCCGCCGACCGTGTCAAATCTGAGATAGCCGTCGCTTGTAACGTTCGTAATGATAAGCCCGATTTCGTCCATGTGTGCGTCAAGCATAATGCGGCGTTTAGCTCTTTTTTTGCCCTTTTTATATACCAAAAGATTGCCTATCGCGTCAACCTGAATGTTATCGGCATAGTCCTTTATATCTTCGATTATTGCGTTTCTCAAACGATATTCATCGCCCGAAACCGCCGCAATTTGCGTATATTTTTTCAGAAGTGCGTTTAAATCGCTCATAGCTCAAATTCCTTTATATATTTTTCTAAAATATCGTCGATTTTGCAAAGACGGCGGTAAAGAACAGCAAGATATTCTTCATCGGTCATGCCGTCATATTTCGGTTGTCTGCCTTTCATGACCTCGGCTGAAAGTGCACCCCGATAGCTTGATTTTGCGATGTATTTTGCCATAATCTCAAAATCATATGTTCCGTCAAACGGCAAAATATGCATATCCTTTGTGCCGTCGTTGTCATTGATATGAAGTGCGAAGAGCCTGTCATAATGCTCTGCAATTACCTGTTTTTGCGGTGTGAAGCAATTATTATGTCCCGAATCAAAGCAAAATCCAACCGATTTTGAGTCGATTTTTGATAATATTTTATCCAGATAATCCACTCTGCGCAGGTTTTCAAACGCCAATTTGACATCATGCTTTTCTGCGCAGTCAACTAATTTTTTAATTCGGTCAAGCCCGATTTCGGAAAAGTCGGGTGGTGTATCTGACTTTGTCGGGTGAATCACCGCAATGGGAATGTTGTTGTCGTGCAATTCGATAATTAGTTTACATAAATACGATGTATATTCATCGCCGTCAACTCCGTCCTGCCAGATTGAGTTTATGTTTGCAAACGGGAGGTGAGCGTTGCATATTTTAAGCCCGAACTTTTCGGCATATTTAACACAATCGGCTTTAGTTCTGAGTTTATAATCTTCCCACCATGGCATCACACCGTCAAAGCCTGCGTTTTTGATAAGCGAAAATGACGAAACCGTGTCAAGATTATCGTTAAAAAACGGCACTACCGCTTTAGTTAACATAATTTATCACCGTTTTTTGAATATGCCGCTAAAATCATGGCGACATTTTCAATATCGGACAATTTTACAACTTCGATAGGCGTGTGCATATATCTAAGCGGAATTGAGAGTAAACCGCATTTAACGCCCGATTTTGAAATTGCGATCACATCGGCGTCGGTCGAGGTTCGTCCGCCCATTACCTCAAGCTGGTATTTGATGTTTTCACTCTCCGCCGAATCGGTCAATTTATCGAAAACATCTCTTGACAAAACAGGCGATATGCCGATCATTGTGCCGTCGCCCAATGTTCCGCAATGCTCGCTCGGCGCATTCGGCGACAGTCCGAAGCTGACATCGACGGCAATCGCTTCATCGGCGTCGATCGAATATGCCGCAACTGCAGCACCTCGGTTGCCAAGCTCTTCGCCGGTCGAAAATGAATATATCACAGTATTATCGGGTTTGCCGTTTTCAAAAATCAGCCGAGCCGATTCAATCAGCGCCAAACAGCCTGTCCGATTGTCAAGCGATTTGCCCGTAACATAATCATCGCTCATTTTTGCAAGTGGTGCGTTATAAGTGATAAAATCGCCTGTTTCAATCAATTCATCAGCATTTTTAAGTCCCGTGTCAATCATTATTTCGTCAAATGAGGGGAACTTATTTGAGTCGGTCGATTTTGCAAGATGAGGCGGCGTCGAGGTGAAAATTCCTGGTATGTCGTGTTTGCCGTGGATCGTTACTTTTGTTGACGGCAAAACACGAATGTCGATTCCGCCGACTGCCGCCGCTTTAACGAATCCGTCGCCGAGAACTTTTGTTACGATCATTCCGATTTCGTCCATATGCGCCTGATAAAAAAGCGTATAATCCGATTTTCCGTTGATTTTTGCAATTACGCCGCCTGTTTTATCACGGCTGATCTCATCAACATAAGGTGAGATTTGTTCGATTATCACATCGGCGGTTTCCGTTATGTTACCGATGAAGCATGAACCCGAAAGGCGGCTCAGTTTTTCAAAAAGCATATCCATTTATTCGGCTCCTTTATAATTCGTTGACGATTTTTTTGAAGTGTCTGCCTCGTTCTTCAAAATCCTTATACATATCAAAGCTGGCAGACGCAGGGGACAGCGAAATTACATCTCCGCTTGCCGCATTTTCCTTTGCGGTTTTAACCGCTTCTTCCATGTTATTTACACGCAAAATTCTGATTGCGTTTTCGTCATATTTAACGCTTGCCTTGACAGCCGTCTCGATCTTGTCGGCGGTTTCGCCCATTAAAACAAGAACCTTGACATGGTCGTTGATTGCGTCGGACAATGTGTTATAATCAAGCTGTTTGTCGGAACCGCCTGCAATTATAATCAGCTTTTGCTCAAATGCATTAAGCCCTGCCATTACGCTTGCGGGGGAGGTTGCGATCGTGTCGTTATAATATCTCACTCCGTCGATTTCACGGACAAATTCGATTCTGTGTTCAACGCCCGAAAATGTTCTTGCGACATATGCAATATCATCGTTTGCAACATCGCCGTGAAGTATGCTGATTGCGGTCAAAAAGTTTTCGACATTGTGCATTCCCGGGATCTTGATTTCGCTTTTATTAACGATTTTTTCGGTAACTTTGCCGTTTGTCCAGCAAAGATTGCCTTCGTCATCAAGGAATGAGCCTTTATTCGGAACCGATTTTCTGCTGAATTTGTAAAGATCGCCCCTGACATACTTTGACAGTGCGTTTGTATCGTCGTTATCCATGTTCAAAACCGAACGGGAATGGGCGTTTTGGTGAAGCAATATGTTCATTTTTGCGCCGATATATTCCGCCATGTCCTTGTGAACATTCAGGTGGTCGGGATAGATGTTGGTGACAGCCGCCGTGTCGGGCGATTTTCTCATTGAGATAAGCTGGAATGATGATAATTCTACTACCGCAACATCATCGGGAGATATATCTTCGATTTCGGGCAGGAGAGGCCTTCCGATGTTGCCGCCGAGGTGAACACGCTTGCCCGATTTTTCGAGTGCCTTTGCGGTTATTGTGGTTGTGGTCGTTTTTCCGTCCGTGCCTGTGATTGCATATATTTTGCACGGGCAAAGGTCGAAAAACTCTTCCATTTCACTCGTCACAACAACGCCTTTTTCACGAAATGACCGAAGGCTGTCCGATAGATAATACATTCCCGGCGCACGGAAAATAATGTCAACATCAAGCCCGTCGAGATAATCTTCTCCGCAGCGCAAAATTACGCCCGCTTTTTCCATTGTGTCTGCGGCGTCACCGAGCTGTGCTCTGCTTTTTCTGTCGCAGGCATAAACCACCGCGCCCTTTTGTTTATACATCAAAGTCAGCGGCAAATTTGATCTGCCGATTCCGCAAAATGCGATTTTTTTGCCCTTTATATTCTCAAAATATCGTTCGACTCTTGAATCCATTTCATCATTATTCCTTTCGATTTATCCATAAATTTTATTATACAATCTTTCTTGCAAAATATCAACCGCTTATTTCACACCCCGAATAATACCACTTGATAATTTCGTCATATTTACTGCCGCCTTTTGCCATATAGTTTGCGCCGAATTGGCTCATTCCGACTCCGTGTCCGTAGCCCCTCACCGTGAATATAAATTTGCCGCCGCTTTGCTCCAAATCAAAATTTGCCGAGCGAAGGACGAATGCTTCACGGATTTTTGTGCCGGACAGCTCCTTGTCGCCGATTTTGATTTTTAAGACAGTTCCCGAATCGGAACAGGTCGATTTTCCTATCCATTTTGAGCTGTCATTTGATAAATTCACCTTCAGCGACTGCGCCATTGCCGAAAATTCCTCTTTTGTATATGTCACGGTGCTGATGTAGTTAGGGGAGAGCATATCGGATACACTCTCAACAGGTACAAGATAGGGGTAATCGCCTCCCCAGATGTTCTTTGCACTTTCGGTTTTGCCGCCTGATGTGTCGCAATATACCGCCAAAATCGGCTTTGATTTGTAGGTTATTGTTTTATTCAGCACTTTTCCGATTGCGTCTCTGACTCTGCTTTCATATTTTGAAAAATCGTCGCCCCATTTTTTCTGTCGGGCGCTTTTGTCGATATAGCCTTGGTCGACCGCCGAATTATCGGAAATGTCATAACCTTGATTATTATTCTCGCTTTTTTTGAAAATCATCAGCGTATGCGCCGCAACCGCCTGTGCCTTGATTGCCTCGGTTTCATAGCTCGGCTCGATTTCGGCGGCAACGACCCCTGTCAGATATTCCAAAATGTCAACATCAACCGTCTTTTTCTCGTTGTGCAAATATACCTTGACCTTGTTTTGCCCATTGTCGGCTGGTGTTGTGATATTATTTGCTGTTACCGTCGCATTTGCCGCCTTTGCGGTTGAAATCATGTCGCTGTTGTCGCCCGTTGCGGCAAGCGGAAAAATCAACATTGAGAAAAATAGTGATACTCCGATTATAAAATAGCCTTTGTTCATTGTATTTATAACCCCTTTTGCTTGACTTTTTGTGCATTTTGCGGTAAAATAATTTAATAAATTTATAGCAATATTTGATAGAAAGGTGTATAGGTTTTTACAAAACCGTTTTGTGAATATATGGCAGATGTAATCAACAAGGACACTTTGTCCATTTTATGCAGTGAATTTACAAATAATAACCACATTGATCCGCAGTTTTATGAAAAATATCATGTAAAACGCGGACTGCGAAATGAGGACGGAACAGGCGTTTTGGCAGGTCTTACCCGAATTTGCAGCGTTAAGGGATATATGATCAACGACGCAGAGCGTATGCCGATCGACGGTCAGTTGATTTACAGAGGTTATGACATTAAAGATATTGTCGCAAACTGTGAAGCCGAGAACCGTTTTTGCTTTGAAGAGGTTTGCTGGCTGCTGATTTTCGGAAAGCTGCCCACAAAGGCTCAGCTCATATCGTTTCGTGAGCTGCTCGGCGCACTCAGAGAATTGCCGCCGTACTTTGCGGAGGACATGATTTTCAAGGCGCCGTCACAGAACATCATGAACAAAATGGCTCGCTGTGTTTTGGCACTCTATTCATATGATGAAGTCGACCCTGAGGATAATGCAATCGAAAATCTGATTCGTCAGTCGCTTGAGCTGATTGCGAGAATGCCGAATATCATGAACTGCGCTTATCAGGTTAAACGCAGACAGTTTTATAAAAAGAGTATGTTTTTCCATCCGATAAATCCGGAGCATTCGACAGCCGAGATGATTTTGTCAACGATTCGTGCTAACCGTGAGTTTACCGATGAGGAAGCAAAATTGCTCGACATCTGCCTGACACTTCATGCGGAACACGGCGGCGGTAACAACTCGACATTCACCGCAAGAGTAATGTCGTCCGCAGGAACGGATACCTACTCTGCAATCGCCGGTGCAATCGGCTCGCTTAAAGGCTCACGTCACGGCGGCGCTAACATCAAAGTTATGAATCAGCTTGCGGCGGCTAAAGAAATGATTAAAAATCCGCATGACGACGGTGAAATTGCCGATTTCCTGCGCAAGGTCGTCAGAAAAGAAGCGTCGGACCGTTCGGGACTTATTTACGGAATGGGTCATGCGGTATATACACTGTCGGATCCGAGAGCGGTTATTTTGAAGTCTCATGCGAAAAAGCTTGCCGAGAAAAAGGGATTTGGAGATGATTTTGCGATTCTTGAGGGAATTGAGCGTCTAACTCCGGAAATATTCAAACAGGAAAAGGGAAGCGACAAGGTCGTTTGCGCAAATGTCGATCTCTATTCTGGCCTTGTTTATAAAACGCTCGGATTGCCGAGCGACCTATATACCCCGTTGTTTGCGGTTGCCCGTGTTTCGGGTTGGTGCGCTCACAGAATTGAAGAGGTCATGACGGCGAACAGAATCATGCGTCCGGCATATAAATCGGTGTATTCAAAAATTTTGCCGTATACACCGCTTGATGAACGGTAATTTTATTAAGGGAAGAAGAGCATAATGAAAAAGATTTATCTTACGATTATCTATATAATCGGGCTTGTTTCGTGTCTTGTGTTCAGATTTGTTCAAATGACTCAAATGACCGATTCGGCTACAGGTTTTTTGTATTCGCAATATTCAGACACAAACTACATGATGTATGGGCTTGTGCTTGGATTCACAGTCATTCTCGTTGCGGTTTGTCTTTCGGGCGGCGGATTGCCGGAAAAGAGGGGCAATTCGGTCGTGCTCGGCGTTTTCTCAATATTCATGGGGCTTGCCGCTGTTATAATGAGCATTCAGCTTGTGCTCGGAATCAAAGCCGAAGTAGGCATATTCCTTTATATCATAAGCACGATTCTTTTTGCGATATTCATGCTCTACTACGGCTACACACAGATTTCAGGTGCAAAAATGATGTCGGGCTTTGCGGTCATACCCGTGATTTTTGCGGGAGTTCGTTTGGCGATAGTATTCCTTGATTATTACGGTCTTGCGAAAACCGTTGACATCGGACTTGAGATAATAATGCTCATCGTGTCGCTCATTTTCTGGCATTATTTTGCGAAATATTCGGTTGACATTAAGCCGAAATCAACACCCCGTTGGCTGCTCGGCTTTGCACTCGGCGCATCGATCTTGTGCTTTGCGGCGACTGTTCCGACATATTACGCAGAGTTTTTTACGACCGCTCAGTCGGTCAGAGAGATCGTAAAAACATCATACTTTGACCTTGTGACAGGCATATATATCCTGATATTTGTGATTTGCTCGGCGGTTTCCGGCAAAAAGGCAAACGCTGTGGAGGAATAAATATATGGGGCTTTTCAAACGCCGCAGAAAATTTAAGAATCCCGAAGTGATGGAACATCTGCGTTCCCGTGCGATAAAATATGTTTCGACACGAGATGAACAGGGAAATGAAACGGTGCTCGGGCACAGCGGAACGATCAGCATTAAGGACGACGAGCTGATCGTATTCAGTGAAGGCAAGGATGTTTTTCGCTGCAATGCGTATGACGCTGAGGTTGGCGAATTGATGAGCCGTGACGGTGTGAGGCTTTCATATATTGATGAAAACGGCGTAAAACACGCGGTAACGGCATATTATGTTTACAGAAGATAATAAGTACTATAAAAAGAGCTTTGGCAATCGCCAAAGCTCTTTTCCGGTATAGTCGAATAATATTATTTTAATTCCCGGTTCAGCTTTTTGATATTTTGCTTTACCGCAAAATATACGATCAGCCATATTACGATATATCCGCCAAAATAAATGAGCGTGAAAATCATCAGGTCGATCGCTCTGCCTTTGAGCCAGCCGTTCATTAAGTAAAACAGTACGTAGTCAATATAGAGCGTTATGAAGTGAACTAAGGTTGCGGTGAGAAGCGACATTTTTTCGATTTGGTAGACAACCGACACACCTGACGCCAAAAATGCCATCAGCGTAACTGTCAAAATTTCCGTTGCGATTTTTGTTGCGGACAATGTTTCGACGACTCCGCAACCGCTCAATATTAAATAGACGATTGCAAGAACAATCGGTCCGCCCGCTGCGGCATAGAGCCCTCTTTTTATGAAATCAGCTACATATTTTTTCATTTTAAAAACCTCCTTTTAATTTCGGAAAAGCATCTTCTTGATACATAATCCTTGTGACCGCATTTAAATAATACATCAACCGAGCCTGTGATTGAACCGATGAATTTTTTTATCCGTTTGTAGTTGCCGATCGCCGATTTGTTTATTTTAATAAATGTGCTCGGCAACAGCTTTTCGATTTCATACAGCCTCATTTTGATGAGATATGTATTGCCGTCGTTTGTGACGGCATGAGTTTTGCCCGATTCGACATATATGCAGTCGATTTCGTCAAACTGCAACAGCTTTATATCGTCGTCACGGTATCCTTTGATTTTGTCACCGCCGGAATATGAAACCACCAAATTTTCGATTTCATCGACCAGTTCGGTTCGCTCCTTCACGGTTGCGACAACGCTCTCGTCAGCGGTTTTATCAATTATCATTTTGAATATCACAAAAATTTACCTCCTTTGTGTAAATGAGTATAGCACAATGAAAAAATATATGTTGTAAATTTGACTAATCGGTCGGTTTTCGTGACTAATCTGTAAAAAAATCACGCTAAACGAAAAAAGGGCAGTTGCGAACACTGCCCTTAAAAAATATTGCTATTAATTCAGTTGTTAAGATAGAACTTCACGATTGACTGCAAAAGCTCGTCACGGTCGATTTTTGTGACCATGCTTCTTGCGTTGTTGTAGGTCGTGATATATGTCGGATCCTCGGAAAGAATATATCCGACGATTTGGTTAATCGGATTATAACCCTTTGCTTTGAGCGCTTCGTAAATCTGCTGCATTGTCGCTTTCATCTGGCGGTCGTTTTCATCGCCGAGATAAAAGGTCATTGTTTTATCTTCCATCGTCGTTCATCCTTTCTGTAACGATAGTATATGCTAAATAATAGTCGGACAAACTGTAAAATATTACTTAATAAATCCGATTTGAACACATTTTACCACACATTATTAAAAAAGTAAACCGATTTTTGTAATATTTTTGTAATATTTTAAATTATTTTACAATTTCCGAGTATTTTCATCATCGGCAGTTCGTCATATAATCCGCAAAGCATTGACGCAACAGTTTCGTCCTTTATGTTGCCCTCGAAATCCACATAAAATACATATCTGAACGGAGATTCCTTATCGGGGCGGGATTCGATTCGGGTCATGTTAAGCCCTGCACTTGCAAGCATTGAGAGCATTTTATAGAGCGAACCTGCGGTGTGAGGGAGCGAAAAAGCAATGCTCACAAGGTCTGCGTCGGTGTTTGCGGTTAAATTTCGGGAAACAGTCATGAATCTTGTGAAATTTTGCTTTGCACTTTGAACGCCGACTTTTGCAATCTCAAGCCCATAAAGCTCGGCGGTCGATTCTGATGCGATTGCCGCAATCGTGCAATCGTTGCTCTCTGCGACATATTTTGCCGCAAACGCAGTATTTTCCATTGCAACAGGCTCAAAGCCGTGTTCGGTGATATATTCGGCACATTGACTCAGTGCTTGCCGATGCGAATATACGGTTTTGATTTTAGATAAATCGGCACCCTTTTTGACAAGCAGACAATGATTTACCGTCAGGTCCGTCATTGCGTTGATTTTGAGGTCATATTTTAATAAAAGGTCAAAATTTTCGCTGATCGTTCCGGCATATGAGTTTTCGCACGGCAGAACGCCTGCGTTGATTTTGCCGTCGTGAACCGCCTTGAATACATCTTCAAAATGGGTAAATGAGATGTCGTCGGCAGTTGGAAACAGCTTTTTCAGCGCCATTTGCGAATATGAGCCGTTTGTACCCTGAAAGCCGATTTTTTGAGGGCTAAACGGCAAATTCAACGCCGATTTGATTATGTCTCTGACAGGGCTTTGCTTTGTTACAAGCGGATATTGAGCGCCTCGGGAGATGTTCATTATTGTAGAAAACAAAAGCTCGGTTCTGGTGGCATTATCGCCGGCTTTTGACGCAATATCGTCCAAAATCTGCTGTTCACGAGTTGCATTAAGAACTGACAGGCCGTGTTCGACTTTATATTCCGCGACCTGCTTTGAACACTCCATTCGCTTTTGAAAAAGTGCGAGCATTTCATCATCGATTTTATCGATTTCCTGTCTGATATTTCCTAAATCAAGCGCCATTTTTTCACAAATCCTTTATATTTTGAGTTTAAATTCTGCCGTTTATCATCATTAAATCCGCCATTGCGACAGCTGTTGCCGCTTCAACGCATACTGCGACTCTTGGGACAATGCACGGGTCGTGTCTGCCTTTAATCTCGATCGTAGTGTCGGTCATTGTGGAGAGATCGACCGTGTTTTGCACTCTTGAAATTGACGGAGTAGGCTTAAATGCGGCTTTGAATATGATAGGCATTCCGTTTGAGATTCCGCCTAAAATTCCGCCGCAGTTGTTGGTTTTTGTTACAACCTTGCCGTTTTTTATCATAAATTCGTCATTATTCTCACTGCCCGTCAAGCCTGCAACATCAAAGCCTTTGCCGAACTGAACACCCTTGACAGCGGGAATTCCGAATATATATTGCGAGATTTTGCCCTCGATTCCGTCAAAAAGCGAATCGCCGACGCCGACAGGCACGCCTGTGACGATACATTCGACCGTGCCTCCAACGCTGTCAAGCTCGGATTTAGCTTTTTTCATGAGGTCAAGCATTTCCTGCTTTTTCTCATCATCAATCACAGGGAACGGACCGCTTTTGAGTCTTGCCATCACCGACTCATCGGGGCAAACAGGGTCAAAGGGCGTGTCGGTTATGTTTTTGATTGATGACACATGAGCGCATATTGAAATGCCTTTTGAATTAAGCCATTGTTCGCAAAGCGCACCAGCAAAGACAAGCGGCGCAGTGAGTCTTCCCGAAAATTTGCCGCCGCCTCTCATGTCGAGCTTGCCGTCAAATTTTTCATATGCCGTATAATCGGCATGACCTGGTCGGGGAGTAAATTTCAGAGCATTATAGTCGGACGAATGCTGGTTCGTGTTAATGATAACCGCTTCGATTATTTCGCCGTTTGTAATTCCGTTTTCATCAACTCCGCTAACAATATTCGGAAAATCGGGTTCTTTTCGAGCAGTTGCATATGATGAATTTCCCGGTGCTCTTCGTGACATTTGCAGCAAGATCTGTTGCTTGTCAATCTTGAATCCGCAAGGGAAACCCGCAATTTTCACACCGATTTTTTCACCGTGCGACGCACCGTATATTCCGATTTTCAGTTTATCGCCGATTACCGACATTTGCTCATTCATCAACTTTTCCGCCTTTCAAAAGTCTGTTAAAATCATCAAAAAAATTCGGATATGATTTGCTGACGCATTCATGACCGATTATCTCGGAATCGGCAATATATGCCGCCATTACCGAAAATGCCATTGCGATTCGGTGATCGTTGCAGCACTCGACCTTGCCGCTGTGCATGGTTTTGATTTCTGGGTCGCCGTTAATAATCATTCCGTCGTCGGTTTCCGCGACATCGGCACCAAATGATTTAAGTGCCGCAGTGACCGATTTGATCCTGTCGCTTTCTTTATATCTCAGTCTGCCTGCACCGTATATTTTTGTTGTGCCTTTTGAAAAAGCCGCCATGACGGCGATTATCGGCACTAAATCGGGTATTTGCTCCGCATTTATATCGGTGCCGCAAAGCTCACCTTTTTTTGAAACGATATATCCGTTTTCCTCATATATGTTGCCCCCGAATTTTTTGATTATTTCAAAAATTTCACGGTCGCCTTGCGTTGAATCAAGCTGCAACCCGCTCATTTTAATGTTGCCGCCGACAGCGCCCGAAGCCAAGAAAAATGCCGCTTGGGACCAGTCACCGTCGATCGTGTAATCACAAGCCGAATAGCTTTGGTTTTCGGGGATATAATAGCCTTTTTCGTCCTCGATCACATCAACACCAAAGCGTTTCATAACGCCGAGTGTCATGTCAACATACGGCTTTGACTCAAGTCTGGTTGTGAGGGTGATTCGGCTCGATTGATGCAAAATCGGCAATGACAGCAACAGACCCGTAATATATTGTGAGCTGATGTTGCCGCCGATTTCATAATCCCCGGCGGTCAGCTTGCCGCGAAGCGTTAGCGGCAAATGATTGCATGATAATGTTGCGCCGTGTTTTGGAAACAGGTTGAAAAAGTCATCAATCGGGCGCATCGGCAGTCTGCCTTGACCGACAAAATCAACATTAGCGCCAAGCGCCGCCGCTACTGCCAACATAAAACGCAGAGTAGAACCCGACTCAACGCAGTCAATTGTGATATTGCCTGCAGCAGTTATTAAATCGGTCGAATCGATTGTTAATGTGTCGCCGTCAACTGTGCAAACTGCGCCGAGCGCCTGTGCGGCTTTGATTGTGGCAAATATATCCTTTGACTCGATTATCGGGGAAATTTTGCAAACCGAGCGAGAAAGCAAGGCGCATATTATTGCTCTGTGAGCGTCGCTTTTTGACGGGATTGCTCCGATTTCACCGCAGAGCCGACCTTTTTTGATTATCATGAATTATGGTTCCTTTACTTTTGTAAAAAAGTGAGCAGTTCGCTTACTTTTATGGTGTGAACAAACGCCTCACCGATTTTTTTCGGGCATACTATATCAATCATGTCGCCGCGGCGCTTTTTATCATTAACCGTGATTTCGACAATATCATCAAGCGGCGCCTCACAACTTGTCGGCAAGCCGTATTTGTTTGCGCAGTCAATTATTTTGTCGGCTGTGCCGCTTTCACAAAGACCGTTGTTTTCAGCGGCTTTTGTCATCATGACCATTCCGATTGTGACCGCCTCACCGTGAGAATATTTTTCAAAGTTGTAATATTTTTCGATTGCGTGACCAAGCGTATGACCGAAATTGAGCAATTTTCGCTCACCGTGTTCAAACTCGTCGTTTTCAACGATTCGGCGTTTTATGTCAACGCATTCATAAATCATGTCGTCGGTTATGTGCTCAAGGTCGCCGTTTGAAATCGTATCAAATAATGATTTTGAGCTGATCACGCCGTATTTTATCATTTCACCCATGCCGTCGGTAAGAAAATGCTTTGGAAGTGTGTTTAGCGCAGAAGTATCAATCAAAACAAGCTTAGGCTGATGAAATGCGCCGACAAGATTTTTGCCGTTTTCAAGGTCACAGCCCGTTTTGCCGCCGACTGACGAATCAATGTCGGATAAAAGGGAAGTGGAGAGCTGAATGAAATCGATTCCTCTCATGAACATTGAAGCCGCAAAGCCTGCCATGTCGCCGCAAACACCGCCGCCGAGCGCAACTACAAAGTCGGTTCGGCAAAGCTGTTCGTCCGCCATGTCCTCGACCATTGAAATTACGCTGTCAATCGTTTTGTTCTGCTCACCGAACGGAAATATGTGAGCCGCTGTTTCAAAGCCTGCGTTTTCAAGCGAATTTTCGACCGTCTCAAGGTAAAGCGGCGCAACATTTGTGTCGCAGATGATGAACGCTTTGCCTGATTTTTCAACCGATTTAATATATTCGCCGCAGTTTTCAAGCAGCTTTTCTCCGATCAAAATATCATAGCTGTTTTTTTGCAGATCGACATGAATTTTTTGCATTATTTGAGTCCTTCCTTAACCGATTTTTGCTTTTCTTTCCTTTGCTTTTTGAAGCTCGGCGGTGAGCGCCGCCGAATCGTCGTTTTGAATATATGATTTAATCTTCAAAAGATTTTGCACAAGCGTGTCGATATGGCTGCACAGATAATCGCTGTTTTCCAAAAACAGCTCCTGCCAAAGAGGTGCATTGATGTCGGCAACTCGTGATATATCCTTATATGAGCCTGCCGAAAATCCGTCATGGCGCACAGCGTCGTCGTCGCTGATATATGCGCAGGCAAGCACATGAGGAATTTGTGAAGTATAGGCGATTATTCGGTCGTGATTTTCGGGAGTTGAAATCGTAACTCCCTTAAATCCCATGTCGCTTGACAGCTTTTTAAGCAGGTCAACATTTTTCTCGCTTGCCTTAACAGGTGTTAAAATCATATATGCATTATCAAAAAGGGTATCGTCGCTGAAATCATAGCCGTTTTTCTCTTTTCCTGCCATTGGGTGCGCTCCGATGAACTCAAACCCGTGTTCATGAGAATAATCAACCAAAGCGCCGCATATATTGCGCTTGATTCCGCCCGTATCGATTACTATTGAATCCTTTTTAAAATACTCTGCGTTTGTTTTGACAAAATCAATTACCGCACCGGGATATAGAGCGACTATGGTGATGTCGGTTTTCGATAATGAATCGACATTTCCTATCTCATCTATTGTACCATCTTTCAGCGCTTTTGTCATCACTGAATTTTGTAAATCAATGCCGATTACGGTATGATTTGTATGTTTTTTTATCGTTTTTGCAAGGGAGGCGCCAATCAGACCTAAGCCGACTACTGTTATAATCATGAATCTATCCTCGTTTAATCAATTATTCAAAAAGCGTTTTGTGCATATTCAAAATTTGCGGTGCAATCTCGTCGAATTGATCGGGGGTAAGCGATTGAGCGCCGTCCGAAAGCGCTTTTTCGGGGCAATTATGAACCTCTATTATCACACCGTCTGCGCCCGCGCCGACAGCTGCAAGGGATAACGGCTTTACCATGAACGGAATGCCCGACGCGTGCGACGGATCGACGATTACGGGCAGGTGTGAGAGATGCTTGAACATCGGGATCGCCGAAATGTCAAGCGTATTTCTGTATGCCGGTTCGTAGGTTCTGATTCCGCGCTCGCAAAGAATTACATTCGGGTTGCCGCTTGCCATGATATATTCGGCGCTCATCAGCGTTTCTTCGATTGTGCTTGAAAGTCCTCGTTTTAGCAAAATCGGCTTGTTCGTTTTGCCAAGCTCCTTTAAAAGCTCAAAGTTTTGCATATTTCTGGCGCCTACCTGAATTACATCAACATCGCTGAAAAGATCAATATGGTTTTCGCTCATGATTTCGGTAACGATCGGCAGTCCTGTTTCGGCTCTTGCGATTTTCAAAAGCTCAAGACCCTCGGCACGAAGACCCTGAAACGAATATGGCGAAGTTCTCGGCTTGAATGCTCCTCCCCGAAGAAGCGTTGCGCCTGCCCGTTTTACACGCTTTGCGACTTCGACGATCTGTTCCTCGGATTCGACCGAACACGGACCTGCGATTATGTTAAAATTGCCGCCGCCGATCGATACATCATCATTTATCTTTACAACCGTGTCGTCGGGATGAAATTTGCGGTTTGCCTTTTTATATGGCTCGGTGATTTTCTTGACCGACTGAACGATCGGCTGAGCCATGACCGATTCGACATCGACAGAATGAGTATCGCCGACGAGTCCGATTATGGTGTTGGATGTGCCGATCGATTTATTTATCTGCACATTATATTTTTCGACAATCTTTTTTGTAAATTGGTCAACCTGTTCGATTGGTGTGCCTGGCTTAACTACGATAATCATTGATAATTCCTCCAAAAAAATAACCCGACAGCAAATTTTTTCGCTGCCGGGTGTTAATGTTCAAAAAGTGATTGTTTTATCGCTTAAAACTGCCGGCTGAATTTGCATAGTAAAAATAACCCTTACCGTAAAAGTAAAGGTTGAAATAATAGTAGTATGAACTATTTGCTATGCGGTTATTATTCAGCATTTTTGCAGTGTTCATAGCCTTTCGCAATTCCTTTCAGATGATAAATCAATCATAACACATGAATTTAACGCTGTCAAGCACTTTATCACTTAAAAGCGTTAAATCGTCAAAATTTGTGATTATGCATACATAAATAGGCTGTGTTTTATATATATTGCCTAAAATCACAGACCGAGAAGCTTGATTAAATCATTTGCCTTTTGCTCGGTGTCGTCGCTGTTAGCGTCAAACGAAATATCCGCCGCCGACTGATAGATCGGAAGTCTGCCTTCAAGCAGCTCGGTGACTGCGTCCTCTTTGTCGGATCTGTTGAGAAGCGGGCGGCTGTTGTCGTTGCCGAGCCTTCTCATTACGGTATCGACGGTGACATCCAAAAACACGATTTTACCGCTCTTTTTAAGCGCATTGACATTGTCAGCATTCAAAATCGTGCCGCCGCCTGTTGCGATCACACAATTATCAAGCTTTGCGACCTCTTTGCAAGCGTCAGCCTCAATCTCACGGAATTTTGCTTCGTTGTAAAGCTCGAATATTTGTGAAACGCTCATTCCGCATTTTCCTTGTATGTACTCGTCAATGTCGATATATTGCATTTTGAGCTTTTTCGCCAAAAGAACCGCAAGGGTGGTTTTTCCCGAACCCATGAATCCTGATAAAATAATGTTCATAATTTATCTGTCCCTTCTTATTTGAATTTTGTTAAAATATATTCTTCGGTATCGAAAATAACCGATTTCATCTCATTATCGTCAAAGCCGACATAAAGCCAAATTTGCTGCGCTTTTGCCGCCTGATAGACAAGCATCGGCAATCCGTATGCGATTTTTGCGCCGTTAGCCTTTGCCGTGTTGATAAGCTCGGTCATTCGTGGATTATAGACTGCGTCAAAGACCGCTTTGCAGTTTGAAATCACATTTTTTGAAACAGGGAGCGTGCCGATATTTTTCGGATACATTCCGCTCGGCGTTCCGTTAAGCAGCAAATCAAATTCGCCGTTTACCTTGTCGTTTTCAAATATGTTGATTTTTGCTCCGAAATCGTTCATTATGTCACTTTTGAGTGCATATGCTTTATCAATTCCGTGAGGTCGGACAGCGATTGAGACATCACAGCCGTGTTTTGCCGCAAGGGTCGCAAACATTCGGGAAGTGCCGCCTGCTCCGCAAATGAGCACCCGACCCGAAAGAGTTATATTTGACAGCTCAAGGCTTTTTAGAAAACCGTCTGCGTCGGTATTATAGCCGAAAAGTCCGCCGTCCTGCTTTTTTATCGTGTTTACCGTTTTAAGATATTCGGCTTTTCCGCAAAGTCGGTTCAGCGCCGGAATTACCGCTGTTTTGTGAGGAATTGTGACATTTATTCCGTCAAATTCCCGCATGATTGATTTGACATCAAGCGTGTCGGGTGTTACCTCATGACAAACATATGAAGCATCAATTCCGTTAAGCTTAAACAATTTTTCGTGAATGAACGGCGACGCCGAATGACCCAGCGGATGACCGATTAGAGCAAATTTCATTTTTTAGTGATCGACCTTTTTAGAATAATTTTTAAAAAACATATTGACAAATCAGCAAAATGTAATTATTATTTATTATACAGAAAATCGCTGAATAATATTTTGGTATTTTGTAATACTCATTATAGCACAGCGAAAAGCGTTTTGTCTACTAAAAACAGACAAAATGAAGATTATTTTTAGTTTTATGAAGGGATTGGTAGAGTAATGATTTTTGAGAAGGTATGCGGTATTCTTTCAGATCAGTTAGATGTTGACGAGGCAGACATCACAATGGATTCACGTCTTGTTGAAGATTTGAAAGCTGACAGCCTTGATGTTGTGGATCTTATCATGTCGTTTGAGGATGAATTCGGAACTGAGTTCCCCGAAGAGGACGCTGAGGGACTTAAAACAGTCGGCGACATTGTCAATTATATCGAAAGCAATCAGTAATCATTAACAAAAAGATAAAGCGCCCTTTTGGGCGTTTTTTTGGTTATAAACGAGGAAATCGATAATGGAGAATATTAAAATCCGCAGGGCAAAAGACAGCGATATTTCGGCGGTTGACCGTCTGCTTTTTCAGGTGCATAAGGTGCACAGCGACGTGCGCCCCGATTTGTTTAAACCCGGCGCAAAGAAATATACCGACGACGAGCTGAAAGCAATATTTAATAATGACAAAATGCCGGTTTTTGTTGCGGAAAACGACGGAAATGTTCTCGGCTATGCGTTTTGCATACATAAACAATTTATCGACGACAACAACATGACCGATGTCAAAACTCTGTATATTGACGATTTGTGCGTTGATGAGTCTTGTCGAGGCCATCATATCGGCGAAACGCTTTATAATTATGTCATTGACTTTGCAAAGGCAAACGGCTATTATAATGTCACGCTGAATGTTTGGGCTGATAATGTTAAGGCGGTCGGGTTTTATGAAAAAATCGGGCTGAAAATTCAAAAAATCGGAATGGAAAAAATATTATAACCAAAAAATTATCGGGTGTTAGGGTTTAGGACTTAACACCCGATTTTTATATGCCGATTTATTGAAATGAATATGATTTTATGGTAAAATTATAAACATAAACTCGAAAAAAGGGGATATTTCATGAATTATAAAAAATATGACGCTGTGATTTTCGGCGCAACATATTTTGCTGTCGGCTACTGCATGACGCATGAAAACTGCCTTGTGGCAGACAAGGGAATAAATGTGGGAAGTGAGTTTTTCGGTGAATTTGAACCGATCGAATCTGCGGAAAGCTGTGATTATATTGATAAATTTGAGTCGCTTGCAAAGGAACATGGCGCTCATGACTGCTTGTCGCTTCAAAGCGTTGCAAGCAGGCTGCTGCTTGAGTCGGGCGCTGATATATATCTTGAAACAAACGCATTCGGCTCGTTTGCGAAAAAGGACAGCGACATAATTTCGCTTTATACGAAAAACGGGCTTGTCGATGTTCATGCAGACAAGGTGATTGATACGACCTCGCTCGGCTCGCTCAACTATCTTGCAAACGACACTTTGAGAAAAGATATGTGTAAATCGGTTGATTATATTACGAAATATGTTTGCGCAACTACCGACATCGGGTTTGTGAAAATGCCGATTCCGATAAATATGCCCTATGACAGGGCGGTTAAGGCGCTTACTTCGGCAATGCCCGAAAATGAGAAAATCGCTGCTTTTTACGATAAATTTATCTATGATTTTAACGGTCCTTACAGTATGTCGGGCTATGGATATACTCACATTCCGTCGTCTCAATTTTCAGACCCCGAAACGGCATTTATTAAGGGTGCCTTGACAGACGGTGAAAAAGGGGGAGACGAATAATGAGGCATTTTATGAAAAACGGCAAGGTATTCATGGAGCAAAAGCCGTTCAAGGCCGATGTCGAGTGCGATATATTGATTGTCGGCAGCGGAACGGCAGGCAGCGTTGCGGCAATCAGCGCGGCAAGGCTTGGTTATTCGGTGATTGCGGCGGACAAACAGAAAATGCCGGGCGGTGCGGCGGTGTTTTGCGATATATATGACTATTGCTGCGGCGGTCGTTCAAAGCTGTCGGAAGAAATCAACAAAAATGCGGAAGGCGACGACAGATTTGTGCCGACAAAGCGGTTTGACGATGTGCAAAGCGTGAACGGAAGCGCAAGGGCGATTGAGATAATAAACAGCTTTGAAAAATACGGTGTTCGGTTTTTGTCGGACAGCAGTGTGTTCACGGTCGGCGTTGAAAAGGGACATATTCAAGGCGTGTCGTTCATTACAAAAGAAGGTGTAATTTCAATCGGAGCACGGCTTGTGATTGACACAACAGGCGTTGTCGCAAGGCTTTGCGGATGCAAAACTGTCGGCGGCAAGACAATGACCGCCGCTAAATGCTATTCAACGATTCATGACGGTGTTTTGGTATCGCGACAGACAAACGTCGGCTCATTGTCAAACGATGATCTAATGCGTTCATATCAGATTCTTAATGCGGCGGCGGTTTTGTATAAAGATGAACCGATCAAGTCAATCGGGGCGAATATCGGTGAGCGTGAAACGGTGAGAATCAAGACTAAAACGGTTATTGACAGCAGTAATATATTCTCAAAATGCGATGACGCGGCATTCATTGCGTTTGCACCGTTCGGATATGTCGGTGATGAGATTGAAAATGAGTCGTTGTTTTTGCAAAATTGGCTTAATATTGCGGGACTGAAAAATTACGGCATATCGTTTGCCGTTCCAAAGGGTGCAATGATAGCGACAAATGCCGATAATCTGCTTGTTGCGGGTAAGGTCATGGGCATGAGCCATGATGTTGCGACAGCCTTGAGAATGAAAGGCGACATGGAGCAAAGCGGCGAAGCGGCGGCGATGATTGCGGACGAAATGCTTGATATAAGAGCGGTTCACACTCCGATTGAATTTTCGGGGACTGAACTTTTCAGCCTTATTAAAAAGGACGTCAATTATCCTAAAATTGAACTGCCTGACAGCGTTGATAAAGCTATGTCGGTTATCATGAGCGATTATCCAGAACCCGCGTTTTATATTTTGCTCAAAGACCGTGACAAGGAATTTATTAAGCGGCTGTCTGAAATGCTTTCCGCTAACGATGACATAATTAAAACAAGAGCGGCGGTGGCACTCGGAATGATCGGCGACAAAAAGGCAATCGGCTTTTTAAAAAGCGTAATAAAAGGGGAAAGAGAAGAGATTGAGCGCCAAAAAATCGAATATCATGATGAGCGTTGCGATGAAAATTGGTGCGATTATGATAAGGCAAAATTGATTGTTCGCAGAGCAAAGTCATGATTTAATGCAAACTTACCAAAATATTTAAGCAAAACTGTTCACTATGATAATTGAAGTAATTTATAAAATATGATAAAATCAATATAATATTCAGGAAACGAGGAAGTATATTATGAAACGAATCACATCAATGGCGGTTTGCTTTTCGCTTGTTGTGGCAATGGTTTCGTTTACCTTTTCGTTTTTCGGTGTAAAGGCGTCGGCTGCGGAATATAGCGGTACGGTCTATTATATCGACAGCGTTTACGGTGACGATTCAAACGACGGCAAGTCCGAAAAAACAGCTTGGAAAACGCTTAATAAGGCAAATAAGAAATCGAGATACAAGCCCGGCGATGCAGTCCTTTTAAGACGAGGTTGTGTATTTAACGGCGGTTGGCTTTGGATTAAGGGAAGCGGCGAAGAGGGAAAGCCGATAACAATTTCGAGCTATGGCGACGAAAACCTGCCGAAGCCCGCAATCATCAGCGATATTACCACAAACTTCACCTCCGAAACTCCGTCATATAACGCTGCGGTATTTTTGGATAACCAAAGCTGGGTGACGATTGACGGAATCGATATTACCAACGGCACAAAGAGCCAGACCGACATGTACGGTGTATTTAACTATACTCACGGTGGATATTACACTGAGGGTGTCACGATCAAAAATTGTGTGATCTCGGGTTCATCGAAGTTTAAATGGAGCCAGAAATATCAATCAGCAATGACCGGCATTGCCTGCCTTGACCCGAACTATTGGGGTTATATCTCAGGCTTTAATGTTGAAAATAACGAGCTATATAACATCAAGGGCGTTGGTATCAGCGTCAACGGCTCATATTCGGGCTGTAACGCAAACGGTTCGCTGAACAGTAAAAATTCAGCTCAAAATGTTCATATTTCAGGCAACTATCTGCAAAACATCGGCAAGGACGGAATTTTGGTTACAAATTCGATCAAGCCTGTGGTTGAATATAACACCTGTAACAAGGCTCATTCATATGCGACAAACTCCTATCATGTTGCAATGTGGCCGTTTGCATCATACGGTGCGTTGTTCCAGTTCAACGAAGCATATAACACTCAGACTACGCTTGACGGTCAGGGCTATGACTGCGACTATCAGAGCTATTATACAACATTCCAATATAACTACAGCCACGACAACCAGGGCGGATTTATGCTTATCTGCACAGAGCCGCAAAACTGGGACGGCGGTGTTGCATATAATATCGGTTCGGTCGTAAGATATAATATCTCGCAAAACGACATGAGTACAATTATCAACCTGACCTGTCACATCAAGGACACAAAGGTTTATAATAATACGATTTATGTCGGAAAAGACAAAGCTAAAAACGGAATTAATGTATACTCAAGAGATAATGTTAAGTATCCTGTAAATACAATGTTTGCAAATAACATTTTCTATGTTGAGTCAGGTGTATGCAACTGGTATTCGTCAACAGGAACCGTTTGGAAGAATAATATTGTATACGGTGAAGCTGCCGCTAACTATCCGCAAAACGATAATGAGGGCGGATCCGGCGACGCAATCGAAGCGTCGGGCAATATAAACGCTGACCCGAAGCTTGCGGCTCCGGGAAAAGCCGGAATCGGTTGGGACAATGTTGATGCATATAAATTGCTCTCCGGTTCACCTGCGCTAAATGCAGGAATTGCTGTTTCCGATAACGGCGGCCGTGATTATTTCGGAAATGCTGTCGGAACAGGTGCTTGCAACATCGGTGCATATAACGGCGCGGCAGTTGACAAAAACAGCGTTACCACTCACAAAAATGCCGCTGATAAGGAAAGGGTAGACCCGACAGGGGTTGATAATCTTCCGTCAATCGGACAAAACACAACCGCAAAGCCGACATCAACCACTGCTACGACCAAGCCGTCTACATCGACTAATCCCTCAGTCGGCAAGGCTTTGATCGATTGGGATGTAAACAGCAATTTCTATGCCGCAGGCGTGGTTTCAAAAAATGCCGACGGAATCACAATCAGCACAACATCGGGCGACAGGCAGATCAACAGCTGGAACAACAACACTGTCGGCGGAAAGGGAATCAGCTTCAGCGTTAATTCAAAAAACAGCGGAACAAGCTTGATCGTTGAAATTGATAAAAAGAAAACAAGCACAATTTCACTCAAACAGGGTGCAAATGATGTTAGCATATTGTTTGCTTCAATCGGCGCTTCGGCAAGTGACAAGACCGAAATCAATATGTATTTCTCACCTCAGCCGGTAAGCGTTACGATCGGCGATGTTAAGTTGATTGAAAGCACAACTCCTACAACTAAGCCGACTGTGAAGCCGACAAACCCGAGTACAGGTGTTGTTTACGGCGATGTTAATAATGACGGCGCTGTAAACATGAAGGATATTTTGCAGCTTCGTAAATATATTGCGGGTTACAGCGTGACGATCAACGAAACTAACACCGATGTTAATCTTGACGGGGCGATCAACATGAAAGATGTGCTTGTGATTCGTAAATATATCGCAGGCTACAAAATTGCTCCGTGGTATTGATTTATTAAAGAAAGAAACGAGGATTTATGAGTAAAAGATTAGTTAGTTTTATTTCGATTATTTGTTTGTTTGCAGTCATTCTGTGTTCATGCGGGCAAAATAACGGCTCATCAAATGTCGTTAAAGGCAACGCGGCAACAACGGCTTCACAACAGGTCGGAGACGGCGGCAATTCTCAAAATAACGATGCTGTTTCAGACACAACTTCGAAAAACAATTCATATTCCAATTCGGATAATGATAAAAGCGTTGCTCCCGTGGACATTTTTACAAGCATTGCACAGATGAAAAAGAAAGCAATCTCATATACCGACATATCAAGCGTTTATGCTTCGTCGGGCTTTTCTAAGGACGGCGATTATTATAAAGGATTTGAGCAAAAAACGCTTTCAATGATATTCAACGACGGATTTATTCAATATCCCGTTTTGGGTACAGACACAACATTCACTGTTGGCGGCTTGTCGGCTCTGGGATATTACTTTGTTGAGTTCTATTATAAAGGCAATACTGCGACGATTTATGAATATACCTACAATGAGCCTGAAAAGGCATCAAAGGCATATAAAAACGGCGTAAAAATGAAGCTGAATACTAAGAACGGCGCAGTTGAAACATATCTGCTTGACAACAGTTATTTCTTCAGAATGAACGGCTATTGGGTTGAGCTTGATGCGTCGGGCGTCGGTAAAGATAACGGAATTTTGATTTTGTCCGGACTGAAAATCGAAAAATATAATCTTGTTACTCATACACTCAAAAAATAAACGGGCATAAGAAAAAGACCAACTTTCTCGGTTGGTCTTTTTTTGATGTTATATTTTATTTTAATACCTTTGAAAGGAAATCTTTGAGTCGCGGACTCTTTGTGTTATTGAAAAATTCATCAGGCGTGCCTTGCTCCATGATTACGCCCTCGTCAATGAACACGACTTTGCTTGCAACCTCTCTTGCAAAGCCCATTTCATGAGTAACGATTACCATTGTCATTCCGTCTGCCGCAAGCGATTTCATTACCTCAAGAACCTCTCCGACCATTTCAGGGTCAAGTGCCGAGGTAGGCTCGTCGAACAGCATAACATCGGGCTGCATACATAATGCTCTGACGATTGCGATTCGTTGCTTTTGACCGCCCGACAACTGCGACGGATATGAATCCGCACGGTCGTCAAGTCCTACTTTTTTGAGCAGTTCATGTGCTCGTGCTTCCGCCTCTTCTTTTGAAAGACCGAGCAGCTTCATCGGCGCTAAGGTCATGTTTCTCATAATCGTCATATGCGGAAACAGATTGAAAAGCTGGAACACCATGCCCATTTTCTGACGGTGAATGTCAATGTTTACGCTCTTATCTGTGATGTCGGTACCCTCGAAAAATATATTTCCCGATGTCGGAACCTCAAGAAGGTTGAGTGTGCGAAGAAACGTTGATTTGCCCGAACCCGACGGTCCGACCACAACGATTACCTCGCCCTTATGAATGTCGATGTCGATTCCTTTTAATACATCAACATTGCCAAATGATTTATGAAGGTCTTTGACCGAAATCAGAACATCATTCTGTTTTGATTTGTTTTTCTCATTCTCAGTGATCACTCTTTCTCAGCCACCTTTCAAATTTATTGAACACCGCTGTAAGTCCCATTACAAGCGCAAGATATATCAATGCTACTGCAATCAGCGGCATGAACGCCGAGTAGGTTTGCGAACGAATAAGGTTGCCTGCATAGGTCAAATCGGGCAATGAAATATATACGCCGATTGAGGTTTCCTTTAAAAGCACGATAAACTCGTTGCAAAGAGCAGGGAGTGAGGCTTTGATTGCCTGCGGAATGATTATGTTGATCATTGTCTGACGATAATTAAGACCGAGGCTACGTCCTGCCTCCATCTGTCCGTTGTCAATCGACATGATGCCGCCGCGGAAGATTTCCGCAACATATGCGCCCGAATTGATACCGAATGAAAGCACCGCTACCAACACCTTCGGGACATTGACAGAGCCGAAAATTACAAAATAGATGATGAGCAACTGAATCATTGTAGGCGTTCCGCGAATGACGGTCAAATATACCTGACAAATTGCGTTCAAAATCTTCATTTTACCGGTTTTGTCGTGAGTTGTTCTGACAATGGCGCACAGACAGCCGAGGACGATTCCGAGAACGATTGCACCGAGTGTTATCAGCAGGGTGTAGCCGAGACCGTTCAATATGTATTGCCAGCGGTTATCTTCAATGAAATTGATGATAAACTGCTCTTTAAAATTTTCGAAAAAGTTCATTTTTTATCCACCGTTTATATAAACAAATAATTAGGGTGCAGCGCAAAACTGCACCCTATTTAATCTTTCGTTCATTCAAAAATTATTTCTTTACGATAATAACCTGTGAAGCTGTTGCATAAGGAGTTGAGAAATCGACGCTCTTAAGTCTTGTTTCGTCAATTGTCATGCCTGCCATGCCGAAGTCTGCTTTACCTGACGCAATTTCTGTAATGATTGAATCAAAAGCGATGTCTTCGATTTTGAGTTCATAGCCCATCTTGTCGCAGATTGCAAGTGCGAGCATCGGGTCGATTCCGACTACCTGTTTTTCTTCAACATATTCCCACGGAGCAAACTCTGCGTTTGTTGCCATTACCAAAGTACCCTTTGAATGGTCTGTTCCTGCGGGTGTTGTATAGGGAGATTTACCTGCGTTGTCACCGATGAAGTTGTTGATAATGCTGTCAACTGTGCCGTCTTTTTTGAGTTCGTCATATGCTTTGTTGAACTCAGCGGTGAGCTTGCTGCCTTTCTTGAAACAAGCTGCATATTCTTCCTTGTCAAACGATTCATCAAGAATTTTGAGGTCGTCGTTTGTCTTAACAAATGCTTCTGCCGGCTGGTTGTCAATGATTACAGCGTCGATTTTGCCCTGTTTGAGAGCCTGAACTGCGTCAGCACCTTTGCCGAAACGCTCAACAGTTGCTTTTGCCATTGTAGCACCGTTTTTGTCAGTTGCTTTCTGCTTTTCATAGGTCGTTGCAAGGTCGTCGCCTGTTGTACCGAGCTGAACGCCGATCTTTGCGCCTGCAAGATCATCTTTGCTTGCAACTACCTTAGCTGTTTCACTGCCGCATGATGCGAAGCAAACAACCATCATTACTGTGGCAAGTGCCAAAGCGATTATTTTTTTCATGACTATACATTTCCTCTCAGATAAAATATTCTACTTATTTAATTTAGCACATTTTTAACATAAATGCAATAGGTAAAATGCAAAAAAATCAGTTTTTTATGAAAAAATATGCATAAAATAAACGGCAAAACCGAAGTTCTGCCGTTTAAATGCTAAATATTTATAAGAAGCCGATTATTTAAGTCTTGATTTAAGACCGTCAAGCTCTTCACGAATCTCAGCCGGGAGCTTGTCGCCGAACTGCTCATAGAACTTGTCGATGTTTTCAACTTCCTTGTTCCATACATCCTTGTCGATTGTAAGGAGCTCTTTAAGAGTATCTTCTGAAACATCAAGACCTTCAAGGTCGATGTCTTCGATGTTCGGAACATATCCGATCGGTGTTTCTTTTGCGTCAACTTTGCCTTCGCAGCGAGCAAGGATCCAAAGAAGAACACGCATATTGTCACCGAATCCAGGCCACATGAAGTTGCCTTTGTCGTCAAGTCTGAACCAGTTTACATTGAAGATCTTCGGAGCTTTGTCGCCGAGCTTCTTGCCCATTTCAAGCCAATGTGCAAAGTAGTCAGCCATGTGATAACCGCAGAACGGTTTCATAGCCATAGGATCGTTGCGGACTACGCCGACAGCGCCTGTTGCAGCTGCTGTTGTTTCAGATGCCATGATTGAACCGACGAATACACCGTTCTGCCAATCTCTTGACTGGTAAACCAGCGGAGCAGCCTTTGCACGACGGCCGCCGAATACGATTGCAGAGATCGGAACGCCTGTGCCTTTGTCAAATTCAGGACTGATGCACGGGCAGTTCTTAGCCGGTGCGGTAAAGCGTGAGTTCGGATGAGCGCCGCTTGTGCCAACCTTGTCGTTTTTGTCATATTTGGTGTAATCCCATTTCTCGCCGCGCCAGTTAAGAGCATTCTTCGGCGGATTGTTGTCAAGACCTTCCCACCAAACTGTGTTGTCGTCAAGGTTAAGTGCAACATTTGTGAAGATTGTGCCCTGACGGGTTGAAGCAAGAGCATTCGGGTTAGAATGTTCGTTAGTACCAGGAGCAACACCGAAGAAGCCGTTTTCGGGGTTGATTGCCCAAAGTCTGCCGTCCGGTCCTATGCGCATCCAAGCAATATCGTCGCCGACTGTCCAGATCTTGTAGCCCAAGTCGCGATATTTTTTCGGAGGAATAAGCATTGCGAGGTTTGTTTTACCGCAAGCTGACGGGAATGCAGCTGCGATATATTTGATTTCGCCCTGCGGATTTTCAAGACCGAGGATAAGCATATGTTCAGCCATCCAGCCTTCGTTTTTACCGAGGAATGATGCAATTCTGAGTGCGAAGCATTTTTTGCCGAGAAGAACGTTTCCGCCGTAACCTGAATTAACTGAAATGATGTAGTTATCTTCCGGGAAGTGGCAGATGTAGCGTTTTTCTTCGTCGATGTCGCATTTGCAGTGAAGACCTTTGATCCAGTCTGTTGAATCACCGAGAGCTTCTGTTACAGCGTCGCCTACACGGGTCATGATGCACATATTAAGTACAACATAGATTGAGTCGGTAAGCTCAATGCCGATTTTAGAGAACTCTGAACCGACAGGACCCATTGAATAGGGGATGATGTACATTGTTCTGCCGGCATATGCACCCTTTGCAATGTCAAAGAGCATTTTGTATGCAGCCTGCGGATCCATCCAGTTGTTTGTCGGGCCTGCGTCTTCTTCTTTTCTTGCGCAGATAAATGTTCTGCCTTCAACACGGGCAACATCGTTTACTGCAGTGTGATGGAGATAGCAGTCCGGGAGTTTTTCCTGGTTGAGTTTGATGAGTTCGCCTGATTTAACAGCCTCAGCACGAAGTGCGTCGATCTGTTCCTGTGAGCCGTCGATGTAAACGACATTGTCAGGGTTTGTGAGATTTTTGATCTCATCAATCCAAGCGAGTACAGATTTGTTTTGGATCATGATAAATGTTCCTCCTTAAAATAGTCATATTAGATAACATATTATAACTAAAAAATGAATATTAAAATATATCTACAAATACGCCCATGTTAGATATATTGTGCTAATTATACAACGATATTCGGCAAATTGCAAGCGAAAAAATGATAACTTTTTGTTAATTGTTAAACTTCTGTCAAAATGACAAAAACGAGAGGTTTTGGGGACGAATTTTGACATATTTTAAATAATCAGTTAAATTTATTACATTATAATAATAGGGATATAATGAACGGTGTTTGCGGGTAAATTATTACGAAATGTTAAAAAAATATGAATAATGACAAATAGCACTTGATTTTTAAAAATAATGGTATATTATATATTTAGCACTCGGAAGTAAAGAGTGCTAAATTAAATAAAATCTAATTTTTTGGAGGCATATATAATGAACATTAAACCGTTACTTGACAGAGTAGTTGTTAAAATGGTCGAGGCTGAAGAAACCACAAAAAGCGGAATCATTCTTGCGGGAAACGCAAAGGAAAAGCCGCAGGTTGCAGAGATTGTTGCGGTAGGTCCCGGCGGAGTTGTTGACGGAAACGAAGTAAAGATGTATGTTAAGGTCGGCGACAAGGTGCTCACAAGCAAATATGCGGGTACGGAAGTTAAACTCGACGGCACCGAATATAACATTGTTCGTCAGTCGGACATTCTTGCAATCGTTGAGTAATTAACGCTCGCTACATTATATAATAAGGAGAGAATTTTATCATGGCTAAAGATATTATTTACGGCGAAGAAGCCAGAAAAGCACTTCAGGCAGGTATCGATAAGCTTGCCAATACTGTTAAGGTAACGCTCGGTCCTAAGGGCAGAAATGTTGTTCTTGACAAGAAATTCGGCGCACCGCTCATCACAAACGACGGTGTTACAATTGCAAAGGAAGTTGAGCTTGACTGCCCGTTTGAGAACATGGGCGCACAGCTTGTTAAGGAAGTTGCCACAAAGACAAACGATATTGCAGGCGACGGTACAACTACCGCTACATTGCTTGCGCAGGCGCTCATTCGTGAGGGCATGAAGAATGTTGCGTCGGGCGCTAACCCGATGGTCGTAAGAAAGGGTATGCAGAAGGCTGTTGACGAAGCTGTTAAGACTCTTGCGGCTAACTCAAAGAAGGTTTCGGGTTCTGACGACATCAAGCGTGTTGCGTCAATCTCGGCTGCCGATGATTTTGTAGGTCAGTTGATTGCAGAGGCAATGGAAAAGGTATCGCAGGACGGTGTTATTACAATCGAAGAATCAAAGACCGCCGAAACATATTCCGATGTTGTTGAGGGTATGCAGTTCGACAGAGGTTACATCACACCTTATATGGTAACAGACACCGATAAGATGGAAGCGGTAATTGACGACGCTCTTATCCTTATCACAGACAAGAAAATTTCAAACATTCAGGAAATTTTGCCGCTTCTTGAACAAATCGTTCAATCGGGCAAAAAGCTTGTTATCATTGCCGAGGACATTGAAGGCGAAGCACTCTCAACCCTTATCGTCAACCGTTTGAGAGGAACATTTACCTGTGTTGCAGTTAAAGCTCCGGGCTTTGGCGACAGAAGAAAAGAAATGCTTCAGGATATTGCAATTTTGACAGGCGGTCAGGTGATTTCCGAAGAAGTCGGTCTTGAACTTAAAGATACCACAATGGATATGCTCGGCCGTGCAAAACAGGTTAAGGTTACAAAGGAAAATACAACAATCGTTGACGGTGCAGGCGACAAAGACGCAATCAAAGGCAGAGTTGCTCAGATTCGCACTCAGATTGAAAATACTACATCAGATTTTGACAGAGAAAAGCTCCAGGAGCGTCTTGCTAAACTCGCAGGCGGTGTTGCAGTTATCAAAGTCGGCGCTGCTACCGAGATCGAGATGAAAGAGAAGAAGCTCAGAATCGAAGATGCATTGTCAGCTACCCGTGCGGCTGTTGAAGAGGGCATTGTAGCAGGCGGCGGAACAGCGCTTCTCGATGTTATTCCGCAGGTTAAAGCATTGGTTGAGTCACTTGAGGGTGACGAGAAAACAGGTGCTAACATCGTTCTCAAAGCTCTTGAAGAGCCGGTTCGCCAGATTGCATATAACGCAGGTCTTGAGGGCTCGGTTATCATTAACAATATCGTAAACAGCGGCAAACTCAACTATGGCTTTGACGCTTACAAGGAAGAATATTGCGACATGATCAAATCGGGTATCGTTGATCCTACAAAGGTTACCCGTTCAGCACTTCAAAATGCAGCGTCGGTTGCGGCAATGGTTCTTACAACAGAATCACTTGTTGCAGACAAGAAAGAAGACGCAGCTGCTGCAAATGCAGCCGCAGCGGCAGCAGCAGCTCAGGGCGGAATGGGCGGTATGTATTGATAAATCAATACTAACCATAATAACGCAAAAGGGGAGAAGTCAGTCGGCTTCTCCTTTTTTTGTGGACATTTTGAGGGATATATTATATAATGTAAGGCAAGAATAAAATTAGGAGTGGATCATATGGCAATTTTATCTTTAGGCGAAGTCCCCGAACTTAAAAACGGGGCTTTAAAACATGGCTACAACATTCATGTATGCGACGCTTGCGGCGGTCAGTCGTTTAATTTGGAGAAAATAAGCGACGATTCAAGCGACGAAATATATGCATTTATTGAGCAATTTTTCGCAGACAGAAACATGACCGTGAAGTATTACGGCAAAGACAAATCGGGCTTCACCGTAATGTAATCGGCAATATTTATATGGTGTTCAATGTGGGTTCATATCGCATGAACTTCCATAAATTTTGCAAAATTCGCACAAAAAAACCGACTCAAACGAGTCGGTTTTTCTTTATATCTTTATCAAAAGATTATTTCCATTCGGTTGTGCTTGCGTCAACCATGATTGTACGAACGCCGTTGTCATCAGCTTTAGCCGCCGGTGCTTCGGGAGTCGGGTTGTCACGATGCTCAATGAATTTAGCTGCAACCTGCGGGAAGAGCGCATATGAGAGCACATCCTCTTCCGATTTTGCAATATTCTTTGATTCTTCTTTATATTTTTCAAGCTCTGGCTCAATGAGGTCGGCAGGACGGCAGGTAATTACCTCTGCGTCGCCGATTGCTTTCTTGCGAACTTCCTCATTAACTTCGCCCGGCAACTGACCGTATTCGCCACGGAGGATTGCTTTTGATTCTTTGGTGAATACTTTATAGCGTTCGCCCGAAAGAACATTAAGCACTGCCTGTGAGCCGACGATCTGGCTTGACGGAGTTACAAGAGGCGGATAACCGAAGTCTTTTCTTACTCTCGGCACTTCTGCCAATACATCGTAATATTTATCCTCGGCTTTAGCCTGTTTGAGCTGTGAAATAAGGTTTGAAAGCATTCCGCCCGGTACCTGATAGAGCAAGGTATTTGTGTCGACTGACAATACCTTAGGATCAAGCGAGCCTTCATCTTTAAGCTTTTGAGCAACTTTTCTGAAATGAGCCGCTGCTTCCGAAAGCTTGTTAAGGTCAAGTCCTGTGTCACGGTCTGTGCCTTTGAGAGTAGCAACCAATGATTCGGTTGCCGGCTGTGATGTGCCGTTAGCAAGAGGCGACAATGCACAGTCAACAATATCAACGCCTGCCTGAGCTGCGAGCAGGTTGACCATGTCACCGGTGCCTGTGGTGTTATGAGTGTGCATATGAATCGGAACATTAACATTAGCTTTGAGCTTTTTAACAAGCGAATAAGCGTCATAGGGCAGCAAAAGGTTTGCCATATCTTTAATGCAGATTGTATCCGCACCCATTTCAGCCAATGTGTTAGCAAGATTTACGAAATAATCCTCGTTGTGAACAGGCGATACTGTATAGCTGATAGCAGCTTCAACCTTACCGCCGTATTTCTTAACGCTCTTGATTGCCTGACGAACGTTTCTCGGATCGTTAAGCGCGTCAAATACACGAACAACATTGATACCGTTTTTGATTGACAAGCGGCAGAATGCGTCAACGACATCATCTGCATAATGCTTGTAACCGAGGAGGTTCTGACCTCTGAGAAGCATTTGGAGCTGAGTTTTCGGCATATGCTGTTTCAAAAGACGAAGTCTTTCCCACGGATCCTCATTAAGAAAGCGCATACATGAATCAAATGTTGCGCCGCCCCAGCACTCAAGCGACCAATAGCCCATGTTGTCGAGCAGTTCGCAAGCGGGGAGCATATCTTCAATACGCATACGGGTGGCAGCCTGTGATTGGTGAGCGTCACGAAGTATCGTATCTGTAATTTTAAGCGGGTTTTTGCTCATTTACAAAACTCCTTTCAAAGTTTTCGGTGTTAATTCTCATGCATGAAGGAAAAATCCATGCATGAGAAAGTAGTTGTAAAATTATGCGAATATCGCAATCAAAACGCCGGCTGCGATTGCCGAACCGATTACACCTGCAACATTCGGACCCATTGCGTGCATGAGAAGGAAGTTGCCCGGATTTTCTTTCTGACCGACTGTCTGTGAAACACGAGCAGCCATCGGAACTGCCGAAACACCTGCCGAACCGATAAGCGGATTGATCTTGTTTTTCAGGAAGAGGTTCATGAATTTAGCAAGAAGAACGCCGCCTGCTGTGCCGATTCCGAATGCCAAAACGCCGATTACGAGAATTCCGAGCGTCTGGAGGTTAAGGAAGTTCTTAGCAGTGGCAGTTGCACCGACTGTAAGTCCGAGGAAGATCGTTACGATATTCATGAGTTCGTTCTGAACTGTCTTTGAAAGACGCTCTGTTACACCCGACTGTTTGAACAGGTTACCGAGCATGAGTGCGCCGACCAGCGGAGCTGCCGACGGAACAAGCAAAGCAACGAAGATTGTGATGATGATCGGGAAGAGAATCTTTTCACGGGTTGAAACCTTTCTGAGCGGCTTCATTACGATTGCACGCTCTTTCTTGGTTGTGAGAAGCTTCATGATAGGCGGCTGAATTACCGGAACGAGCGCCATATATGAATATGCCGCAACGGCAATCGGTCCCAAAAGCTCAGGTGCGAGCTTGCCTGTTACATAGATGGCTGTCGGGCCGTCTGCACCGCCGATGATTGCGGTAGCAGCTGCCTGAGCGCCTGTGAATCCCATATATTTTGCTGCGATAAACGTGATGAAGATGCCAAGCTGAGCAGCAGCGCCAAGCATCAATGAAATCGGATTTGCGATAAGCGGCTCAAAGTCGGTCATTGCACCTACGCCAAAGAAGATAAGGCAAGGATAGATTCCGAGTTTAACGCCGAGATAGAGGTAGTCGAGCAGTCCTGCCGATACATTTGAAACGCTGTTTGCAAATGCAAAGCCGTCGCCGAGATACCAAACGCCGTCTTTTACGAACGAGCCTGTGAAGTCAACCATGATGTTTGCGTTTTGAGCAAGAACATCGCCTGCTTTTGAAACAAGCTGACCTGCGGCGTTGATGAGTGCGTTCTGGTCAAGTGATAAGCCTGCAAGAGTACCGATCTTATATGCGCCGTTTCCGACATATGCGATAACATCGCCCGACTGAAGCACCTGAACGGAAGCTTTATATGTGTCAACGATGTCGGCGGTGTTAATGTAGGTAGCGCCGCTCATCATAGTCCAGTTGACGTGACCTCCGTCAAAAATTACACTGTGGAACATCTCAGCACCGGGAAGGTTTGTCAAAAGCATACCGAAAGCGATTGTGAGCAGCAGAAGCGGCTCGAACTTTTTAACGATTGCAAGATAAAGCAATACGCATGATATGCCGATCATGACAAGCATTGTCCAGTTTTCGGCGATTTTGCCGAAGAGCATATAAAAGCCGGTCTGTTCCAAAAAGTTAAGAATTGCGTCCATTTAATTGAAACCCTTAAATTTCGGGGATTTTCCCGAAATGATCCTTTCTGTAAAATATTTGACTGAATATTTATATTAAATATAAAGCCGAATTTATCAAACCGGTTAATTATTGAATTACGCAGAGAAGCGCGCCCGATTCAACGGTAGCACCCTTAGCAACCGAAACCGATGCAACTGTGCCGTCGCACGGAGCCATGATTTCGTTTTCCATTTTCATAGCTTCAAGAATCATCAAAACGTCGCCTTTTTTAACAGCCTGTCCGTTTGATACGTTGACGCTCAAACTGTTGCCGGGCATCGGGCTTTCGATTTTTTCGCCGTTAGCGGGAGCAGCAGCTGCGGGTGCGGGAGCAGCGGCAGGAGCCGGCGCTGCAGCCGGAGCCGGTGCAGTTGTAGCAACAGAATCAGCCGATACCTGTTCGAGCGATACTTCATAAGAAGTTCCGTTTACATTAACGATATATTTCTTCATAATAGTCGTTCCTTTCAAAAATAAAAGTTTTGTTTAAAAATAGATTCTTTAATTTGTCGCTGACAAATATCAGAGCTTTTTGACCGATGTTATCTTAATAGCATCGACATCTGTGCCGAGATCTTCGGCAATGGCTGCGCTGACAGCGGCGATGAACTCACCACGCTTAGCTTCGGGTATGTCGTTTGACGCCGAAACAGCAGGTGTTGCTGCAACAGGTGCGGGAGCGGGTGCTGAGTCATTGGAATTTTTGAAGAACAGCGACATCAGTTTGCAAATTGCGACGATGCAGATTAGTCCCAAAAATACAACGGCTATTCCAAGGCCTGCTACGAAAAGAGTTGAACCCAAATCGAGAACCTTGCTTCCGTCCATTGATGCTGCAAGCATAACAGAATTCATGAAAACGACCTCCTTTTAATCAGAATAATATGTCAATGTTTGATTAACAACATTTAATTCATTATACAACAAAAGTACATAAATTTTCAACTGTTTTTTTACAGAAAATTTGATTTTTATACAGTTTACAAAAATGTTATATTTTTAACGATATATAAGACAATATGCACAAAACAGCACCGAAAAGATGTAAAATATGGGTCAGTATACTTTATTATATAATAAAATTATCGTTATATCTATTGACTTTTTCACTTTATTGTGATAAAATTTTACAGTATGAAAATAAAATTTATTATTTTGATCATTATAGAAAGCAGGAGACGAAATGGTAGATAAATTAAAGGGAAGCGACTGCGATTTGCTGTTTAACGCGATCTTGCAGCTTGAATCGGTCGAAGAGTGCTATGAATTTTTCGAGGATCTTTGCACGATCAAGGAAATCAAATCAATGACCCAGCGCTTTTTGGTTGCAAAAATGCTTAGGGAAAAGAAAGTATATAGCGAGATCGTTGAGAAAACAGGTGCTTCGACCGCAACGATCAGCCGTGTGAACCGTTCGCTGTTATATGGCAACGACGGTTACGAAAAGGTGTTTGAGCGAATGAAAGGCACGGACGAATAATCATGTCGTATAACGAAGGATTTTCGGCGATATATGATAACATTGTTTCCCGACAGGTGGATTTTGAGAAATATGCGAGCTTTTGTCTGAAACAATGTGAAAAATATGGCGCTGCCCCCGAAAATGTGCTTGATGTCGGCTGCGGAAGCGGTCTTTTTGCCGAACAGCTGATGAGGAAAAACATAGCCGTCACGGGAATCGATTTATCCGAAGATATGTTGAGTGTTGCGAGCAGCCGCCTAAACGGCGCGATGCTAATTTGCTGCGACATGACGAAAATGAATCTCGGTGTGAAATTTGACGCCTCTTTTTGCACGCTTGACGGGCTGAATCATCTTTTATATAAGCGTGATTTTGAAAAGGCGATAAAAAATATATCAAATCACCTGAAAAAGGGCGGATTGTTCATATTTGATTTGAACACCGTTTATAAACACAGAAATGTTCTTTCAAACAACAGCTTTGTTTTTGAGGACGAAAATTATTATCTTGTTTGGCAAAACTTTAAATCGGGTGACAAAATCAACATGGCGCTTGATTGCTTTATTGAGCATGACGGTGTGTATGAACGATATATCGACGATATATCCGAGAGGGCATATGATGATAAATATGTTTTATCGGTGCTTGAAAAGTCGGGTTTTAGGGTGATTTGCAAAAATGACTTTGAAACATTCGGCAAAGTTAAACGAACAAGCGAAAAAATAATATATAGTGCAATTAAGGAGTAATTTATATATGGCAAAGCTGATCAGATGTCTGTCGGACGACGGACTTGTTTCAATTTCGGTAATCGATTCAACGGATATTGCGGCAAAAGCCGAACAGATTCATAAATCGTCTGCGGTAGTCACAGCGGCGCTCGGTCGCTTGCTCACCGCAACAAGTCTCATGGGTGCACAGCTCAAATCAGAGGGTAATAGCGTAACGGTCAGAGTAAACGGCGACGGACCGATCGGGTCAATGACCGCGATTTCCGACTATATGGGAAATGTCAGAGGCTGCGTTACCAATCCGATAGTTGAATTGCCGCTTAACTCTGTCGGAAAGCTTGATGTCGGCGGCGCAGTCGGCAAGGGCGATATGTTTGTAACAAAAGATTTAGGGCTCAGAGAGCCATATAACGGAGCAATCGAACTGATTTCGGGTGAAATCGCCGAAGACATTGCCGCATATTTTGCACAGTCCGAACAAATTCCGACTGTTTGCGGACTCGGTGTGCTTGTCAATCCCGATTTGACGGTGAATTGCGCCGGCGGCTATTTGATTCAGCTTTTACCTGCGGCAGGTGAGGATACTATCACAAAGGTCGAGCAGTCGATCAGCGGAATCGAATCGGTCACTCAAATGATGAGCCGCGGAATGGGCGTGTTCGATATTGCCAAAAATGTACTCAGCAAATTCAACCTTGAATTGCTCGATGAATCCGAACCGATATATAAATGCAACTGCTCAAGAGAAAGAACGGTGAGAATGCTTCGCTCGATCGGCAAGGACGAGTTGACTAAATTGGCGGGTGAACATGAGCTTACAAAGGTATGCTGTCATTTCTGCAATAAGGAATATGATTTTACGTCGGACGAGCTTAAATCCATTGCCGAAAACTTGAAATAAAAGTTTTTTGAAAAAAATTTAAAAAAAGGCTTGACAAATGAATTTACTTATGGTATTATCTCATATGTCGTCTGACGAGGCGGCACAAAACACTGAAAACGAACGGCTTGAATTTAAGCCAAAATTCGTTTTAAGCGACGACCTAAACTGCGGTTAATAAATCGCAATTTGGTTCACATGGGAGCATAGCTCAGCTGGGAGAGCATCTGCCTTACAAGCAGAGGGTCATAGGTTCGAGCCCTATTGTTCCCACC
>CAKRRH010000004.1 GCA_934394855.1 uncultured Eubacteriales bacterium | reverse complement strand
GCAGCGGCTTGCCTATGCGCCCAATATCCCTCCTATCAATCATTCGTTTGGCTTCGATCCCGGTCAGCGGCACCAACCGGCGTTGGGGCTTATTCGCAATAAGCCTCGGCTTCTTTTGCTTTTAATGCACGGTATCTTTACATTATACTAATATATCTCGTCAGAGGTGGATTCTTTTTTCATGCTCCTAATCGGGTGAGAACGGTACGCGAAATGCGATTAGCATTTCAAAAATGATTGATACGGCAGCGGCTTGCCTATGCGCCCAATATCCCTCCTATCAATCATTCGTTTGGCTTCGATCCCGGTCAGCGGCACCAACTGGCGTTGGGGCTTATTCGCAATAAGCCTCGGCGTTTTTTGCTTTTTTGCATTTACAAATCACACATGATATGGTATTCTTAAAGCATGAAAGAGATATTTTAATCACAAAGGGGATAAAGTCATGGAACTGTGTGAACATCTAAAGCCATATTATACTGAAGAACTCAAACTCGGGAATACTGTTTCCTGTGTCGGCGGCAATTTTTCTCAGACTGGCTGGAAAATGTATGTTCGTTTTTTGAATCCGATAAGATATAACGGTGAGTTTTCAAACGATGTGGAATATTCCGAGTTCAAATATCCGCATTATCCTTTTGAGAAAAGAATTCAATGCAAAAAATGCAAAATGACGCTTAGCTTTCCTTATAGCGAAAAGGAAATAGAGGAGTATTATCCGGATCTGAAACTTGAGCATCCAAGAACATTTGCGAACAATAAAACCGTTATTACAAATCAAGAACAAGAATTTTGGGAAATCCCCGAATTTGATTAAGGCAAGGAGGATTATGAATGTTACACCACATTATTGTTAAATGGATCAATGGCGTTGACAAAAACGATATAGTGAACCGTGTTTGTGAAATATTCGCAACGGCGACGGACATTGACGGGGTAAACGATGTTTTCATCAAGCAAAACATCACGCCTCGTGATAACAGATATGATCTGATGATCGTTTTGGATATTGATGACGACAAGCTTGTCATTTGGGACGAAAGTGAGCTTCACAAACGCTGGAAAACGGAGTTTGGCAAATTGATTGAAAAGAAATGCATTTTTGACTGCGACAGTGATTGAAGCATGGCTGAAAACAAATTAATCATTATCTAATTAAACGAATTCAATTTTCAATTTTTTCAAATTCATATAGACAAACCGGAATTTATGTATTATAATAATGCCAAATTGTTAATTTATTGGGAGAAGTTATTAAAAATGAAGGATTATATCGAATTTAGTGAAAAAATTCCGATTAAAGAGAAACATCAACTGATTGTATGCGGCGCAGGTGTTGCAGGCGTTGCCGCTGCGGTAGCTGCCGCAAGACATGGGGTTGATGTTTTGCTTTTGGAGAAAAATCTCAATCTCGGCGGTCTTGCCACAAACGGGCTCATCAATTTCTTCGTTCCGGCGTGTCAGGGACGAGGCGTCAAGATAATTAAGGGCATGAGTCAGGAGTTTTTCGACCTGTCGATAAAATATGGATTTGACACGGTGCCGGACAAATGGAAAGAGGACAGCGACACTCCGAAAGACCGTGGCGGTCAGCGATATGTTACAAAATATTCGGCAAACATTTTTGCGCTGGCGCTTGCCGAGCTTGTCACGACCTCGAAAATCAAGCTTTTGCTTGATGTTGACATATTATCGCCGATAATGGAAAACGGTCACTGCAATGGCGTTGTTGTCGCAGGAAAAGACGGAAAGCGCTTTTATCCTGCTGACTATGTGATCGACACAACAGGCGACGCAGACATAATGTATCGTGCGGGCGTTCCGTGCATGGACGGCAAAAATTACTTTACCTACTGCGCTTACAAAGCGGACATGGACAGCTGCAAAAATGCGGTTGAGTCGGGCGACATCAGTCGGTTATACGTCAGGATCTACGGCGGAAGCATTGACCTTTACGGAAACAATCAGCCGAGCGACATTCCGCTTTATAAAGGCACTTCGATTGATGATGTCAGCGAATTCATTTTGAAAAATCAGCAAATTTTGCTTGATAAAATCAAAAATGACGACAGAACAAGCCGAGATATTATTCTCACTCCGTCACAACCGCAGTTTCGCACGACACGGTGCATTAAAGGCGGACATATTTTCAGCGAAAAGGACGCATTTGTTCATTTTGATGATTCTATCGGCGCAATTTGCGATTTTGACCGCCGTGATTATATCTTTGAAGTACCGTTCAGGTGTTTGGTCAATGAGCATTTTGACAACCTGCTCACGGCAGGAAGAAGTGCCTCGGCGGACGGATACGGTTGGGATATTTTGCGTGTGATTCCGCCTGCAATCATCACGGGTCAAGCCGCAGGAACTGCGGTGTCTGTTGCATTAAACGGCAAATGCGACATAAACCGCGTCGATATTGCAAAACTGCAAGATTTGCTATCCCACGACGATGTTATGATTCATTTTGATGATTCGCTGATTCCGAGTGATGACGCTCAAATCGGCGAGCATTATGAAAGCGACCATATATAATATAGTTTTATAAAGAAAAAGACTGATTGCCTGAAAAGCAATCAGTCTTTTATCATATTCATATTTCGGCTTTCATCGAACGGGTCATCAGCGCTTTGATTTTATCCCGAACATCGCCGCCGTAATAGAGAATGTCGTAGCATTCGTTGACGATCGGCATCTCAACACCGAATTTGTCGGCAAGCTGTTTTGCGCTTGATGTTGCATAATAGCTTTCAACTGTCATTCCGACTGTTTTGAGTGCCTCGTCCACTGACATTCCTTTGCCGATCAAAACTCCGAAGCGCCTGTTTCGGCTGTGCTGTGAGGTGCAGGTAACGATCAGGTCGCCGATTCCCGAAAGACCGGCGAATGTGATTTGCTTAGCACCCATTTTCACACCGAGCCGCGATATTTCGTGAATGCCTCTTGTCATCAGCGCCGCAATCGAGTTATCTCCGAGTCCCAATCCGTCGCAAGCGCCTGCCGCCATTGCAATTATATTTTTGAGCGCCGCTCCGACCTCCACGCCGATTACATCATCGTTGGTATATATTCTGAAATTGTCGCTCATCAGCGTTTTTTGGACAAATTTTGCCGCCTGTTCGTCATGACTTGCCGCAACGATTGATGTCGGAACGCCTCTTGCAACCTCTTCTGCGTGTGACGGACCCGACAAAACAACTACCTTATTATTCGGCATTTCCTCGGAAATTACCTCCGAAAAGCGCTTTAGCGTATCTTTTTCAAAGCCCTTTGACACGCTGACGATCACGCTGTTTTTTGACACAAATCCATGAAGCTGTCTTGCGGTTTCACGAACCGCAAACGATGGTGTTGCGATAATTATTATATCCGAGCCGAGAATGTCGTTTAAATCCGTTGTCAGCAAAATTTCATCAGGGATTTTAATTCCTTTGAGCAACGGATTTTCACGAGTGGCTTTGAGCGATTCGATTTCCTTTTCAAATTTGCCCCAAATCACTGTTTCGAGTCCGTTTGACGCACAAAGCATTCCGAGCGCAGTTCCCCAGCCGCCCGGCGCCATGATCGATACTTTCATCAAAAATTCATCCCTTCAAAAAATAATATCACACTTTATTCTTCTTGCCGATTTTTTTCTCCTCACCGTGGACAATGCGAACAATGTTTGAACGGTGGGTGAAGATTATTATTATTGTATAGAGCAATGAACATAGCGTTACTAAAACGTGCTGGCTCATGCCTAAAAATGTATATGTATAGGCTGCAAATCCGTCATATAGCAGATAGGTCAAAATCGGGACCGACACCGCCGCACACATACTCGAAAGCGACACCATTCGGGAAAATGCAAGCACGATCAGGAATACCAAAAGCGCAAGAAGTGCTACACGCCAATCGACAAAGAGCAATATTCCGAGCGCCGAAGCAACGCCTTTGCCTCCGCGAAATCCGAAAAACAGCGGATAGATGTGTCCGATGATACAGCAAAATCCCGCAAGGTATGCGAAAAACAATGGGTCGATCGAATTTTCGACCGTTGTGTTAGTGAAGCGGTCAATCAAATATACCGACAAAAAGCGGCCGATCATTACCGCAACCGCACCCTTTGCGACATCGCAGATGAAGGTCAGCGCCGCCGCTTTTTTGCCTGCAACACGGGAAACATTTGTCATTCCGGCATTTTTGCTGCCGAAATCACGCACATCAACGCCCTTGAACGCTTTTGTATATATAATTGCAAAATTTATGCTGCCGAGCAGATAGCTCACGACCATAATGCCTAAAATTACTAACAGATTTATCAAAACAATGTTCATTTATATTTTACACGATCCTTTCAGTCGTTAGTATAACCAACGGCCGTTTTGGTTACAGCGTAAGTTGTTTATTTATCGGAATCGCCGCGCTCACGGATTATGAACTTAACAGGTGTGCCGTTAAGACCGAATGTCGCACGAATCTGATTTTCAAGATAACGCTGATATGAGAAATGGAACAGCTCCGCCTTGTTGCAGAAAAACACGAAAGTCGGCGGACAAGCCAAGCTTTGGGTCATGTAATATATCTTCAGGCGCTTGCCTCTGTCAGATGGCGGCTGAACACGGGTGGTTGCGTCTGCGAGAAGGTCGTTGAGCTTGCCTGTCGAAATTCGCATATTGTTCTGCTCATAAACATGAACCACCGTTTCAAACAGCTTGTCAAGGCGCATTCCCGTTTTTGCAGAGATGAACAAAATCGGCGCATAGGTCATGAATGAAAAGTCCTTTTCAAGCCCTTTTCTGAAATTGTCCATTGTCTTGCCGTCTTTTTCGACCGCGTCCCATTTATTTACCGCAATTATGCAGGCTTTGCCGCCGTCAAGCGCAAGCGACGCCACTTTTGAATCCTGCTCGGTGAAGCCCTCAAGTGCGTCGATCATGATTACGCAAACATCGGCTCTTTCCACCGCCATTTGTGCACGAATCACGCTGTATTTTTCGATTTTATCATCAACTCTCGATTTTCTTCTGAGTCCTGCGGTATCAATGAAATTGAACACGCCGAATTTATTTTCGACCTTAAAATCGATTGCGTCACGGGTCGTTCCCGAAATATTTGAAACGATTGCACGGTTTTGACCCGAGATTTTGTTGATGAGCGAAGATTTTCCGACATTCGGCTTGCCGATTACCGCAACATTTATCACACGGCGCTCGTCATCTTCATGATTTTCGTCAAAGTCGAGATATTTATATACTTCGTCAAGCAAGTCGCCCGTTCCGTGACCGTGAACCGACGAAACCGCAATCGGGTCGCCGAGTCCGAGGTTGTAAAATTCATAAAATTCGGGAGATACTTCGCCGACCGAGTCGCATTTATTTACGCACAAAACAACCGGCTTGCCGCATTTTTGGAGCATATGGGCAACCTCACGGTCTGCCGCCAAAATGCCCGAACGCATATCAACAACGAGAATGATCACCTGTGCCATGTCGATTGCAAGCTCCGCTTGCGTTCTCATTTGCGAGAGAATAATGTCGTCGGTGTTAGGCTCAATTCCGCCGGTGTCAACCAACATGATCTTTCTGTTCAGCCACTCACATTCGCCGTAGATTCTGTCACGGGTAACGCCGGGCGTATCGTCAACGATTGACAACCGCTGACCGATCAATTTATTAAAAAGGGTAGATTTTCCGACATTCGGTCTGCCCACAACCGCCACTACCGGTATTGCCATAGCCCCTGAACACTTCCTTTCAAACAAGCCGCCAGCGCGGCTTTGATATATTTTTCGGTTTAAAATTCACACTTTATTATATTATGCCATTTTGCCGCTCATTAGTCAAGCAAAACGGCGGTCAGATAAATACTGTTTACCGTTTTTTCACAAAAAGAAAAGAGGATGAAAACCATCACCCTCCCAAATTCTTTTTGATAAATTACTTATCAGCCTTGACTACAACCTGTCTGCCGTTGTAAAAACCGCAATTAGCGCACAGTCTGTGAGGTCTGATATACTCACCGCACTGCGGGCATTTTGTAAGCTCGGGAGCGTCCATTTTCCAAACGCTTGAGCGTCTTTTGTCCCTTCTTGTTGTAGAAACTCTTCTCTTAGGTACTGCCATTGTCATAACCTCCCTTATGATGTGCTTTTATAGCGAATATTTTTTGTTTTTATAGTCTGCGGCTCGGATTTAATGATAAATTCCAAAAGCCTTTACGCTATCATATTTTTTGCGTGATGTCGGTCATTCGTCGAAAAAGTCCGACAATTTTGCGAGCCTTGGGTCGATTTCCTTTTTGCAAACGCACTCTTCAAAATTCAGCCGTTTTCCACAACCCGGACAAATTCCTTTGCAATCTTCTTTGCACAGAAACTTCGCCGGAAGCAGCAAAATTATGTCGGAACGAATCAAATCATCGAGATCCAGCTGCATATTTTCGGTCAAAACCGTATCATCTTCAAAGTCGTCTTCATTTTCAAGACGGTTCACCAGAACATGAGAAATGTCATAGCAATATTCTCTCACGGTCGGCTCTGCACATCTGTCACAGAGTGCCGAATAAACAAAGCTTGCTTTGCCGCTAAGCGACACAACATCGGCACGGTTTATTACATCACCCGTGAAATGAAGCTTCGAGATGGGATTTTCACCGTTTATTTCATAATCGGTCAAACTTAGGTCGCTGTCGATATGCAAAGGCTTGCCGCCTGCAAAAATCTCTCTTAAATCGAGAATCATGACGCCCTCCGTCCGTTAAAACTGATATGAAATCCGCAAAAAGTCACGAAGTATATTATAGCCCGAACAAGCGGTTTTGTCAAGGATTTTTTCACTTTTATTCGCAATTTACCGATATTTTAATCAATTTTGTATCAACACAGGCATGAGTTTTGTCATTCAGCGTGAAAATTGCGCCGCAAATCACCGATTCGCCCTCGGCATTTTCAAATCTCACGGGCATTCGCAACCGCATTTTTTCAATCGCAAGCTCGGGTTTTACACCCAGAACCGAATTTTTCGGGCCGCACATTCCGAGATCGGTGATGAACCCTGTGCCGCCGGGCAAAATCTGAAGGTCATTTGTCTGCGTATGAGTATGGGTTCCGAAAACGACCGAAACACGAGAATCAAGATAGCGTGCGAGCGCCTGCTTTTCGGCTGTCGCTTCGGCGTGAATGTCAACGATTATGATGTTTGCGCCACGCTCCGAAAGCCGCTTAATTTCACGGTCTGCCGCGTCAAACGGATTATCGGCAGGCTCCATATATACGCACCCCGAAAGATTTATCACGCCGACGATGCTTCGTCCCATGTCATAGACGCAGCTGCCGTGGCCGACGGCACCGAGGGGCATATTCGCCGGTCTGAGCAGATAATCGCAGCTGTCCATCATGTCGTAAATTTCCCGTCTGCGATAGGAATGGTTGCCGCCTGTGATGATGTCAACGCCGCTTGTGAACAAATGCTCCGCCGAATTTGGCAAAACTCCGTTGCCTTCCGCCGAATTTTCACCGTTTGCAACACAAAGGTCGATGTCGTTTTCCGCTCTTAATTTCGGCAAAATGCTTCGCAAAGCATTACATCCGTTTTTTCCGACAACATCGCCCAGACACAGCAAATTCATACTCAAAAAATCCCCTAAAAATCTAATTTATATTTATATATAATATCATTTTATGCTTGTTATGTCAACCGATTTTGCGGCATTTGGCCAAATAAAATGCAGGTCTGTCAATAAAGATAACCTGCATTTTCGATTTTATGAATTTTTAATGATATATTTTTCGTTATACATATTGAACGCCTTGACAAAGTCCTCGTCGTTTCCTGTTTTGACCTTTGTAAGGTATTTATGCGTGTCAAACGCATTTTGCTCAACCTCAATGATTGCAACCGCAATGTTTGAGCAATGGTCCGAAATTCGCTCATAGTTTGTGAGCATATCGTTTAAAACGAAACCGATCTCAATCGTGCAGCTGCCGTTTTTCAGGCGGTTGATGTGGTTATATTTTGTTGCCGCAATCAATTCGTCAATCACCTGTTCAAGCGGTTCGACCTGTTTTGCAAGCACCGTATTATCCGATTCAAATGCGCTGATCGTGATGTCGAGGATCTCATGAAGCGCATTGGTCAAAACACGAAGCTCATTTTGCGCCTGTTTTGAGAATGTCATATGTTTTTCATGAATCTCTTCGGCGGTTTTCAACAAATTGACCGCATGATCGCCGAGTCGTTCAAAGTCGCCGATCGTATGAAGCAATTTTGAAATTTTCTGTCCGTCTGCGTCTGACAAATCGCTTTGAGAAAGCTTGACCAAATAGGAGCCGAGCTTGTCCTCATACATATCAAGCATATTCTCATTCTCGATTATTCGATTCGCCTTTTCTTCATCATAAATCTCGATAATCTCAAGACCTGTGTTGATCGTATCCTTTGCGATATGAGCCATTTCGACCGTTTTGCCCTGACATTCGGAAAGAGCGACGGACGGTGTGTTGAGAAGTCGCTGGTCGATGAACGCATATTTTTCGCCCTGCTTGTCCCCGTCCTTGTCACGAACCACAAATCGTGCAAGTTTGACGAGCATTTTTGAAAACGGCAGGAGCATTATCGTTGTTACGACATTAAATACCGTATGGCATATCGCAATTCCGAAAGTTGAGATTGCCGTGTCGGCAAACGGAATGAGCGAAAATGCGTCAAGCAGACAATATACCGAAAGACAGATCGCCGTGCCGATTATGTTAAATGAAATATGCACTGCGGCGACTCGTTTTGCGTTTTTATTAACGCCGATACTCGAAATCAAAGATGTAACGCAGGTACCGATATTCTGACCCATGATGATCGGGATCGCCATGCTGAAGGTGATGTTGCCGGTGAGCGCCAACGCCTGCAAAATGCCGACTGACGCTGCCGATGATTGAATCACGCCTGTGACGACTGTGCCGATAAGCACGCCGAAAAGCGGATTTTTAAATGCAGTCAGAATCGAAGTGAAGCTCGGGTCGCTGCTGAGCGGCTCCATTGAACTGCTCATCAGCTTCATTCCGTACATCAACACTGCAAAGCCGACCAAAATTCCGCCAATGTCTTTTCTCCTTGTCTTTTTTGAAAGCATTATCAGCGAAATTCCGACAAGCGCAAAAATCGGTGCAAAATTTTCGGGTTTCAAAAGACTTATCAAAATGCTGTCGCTCTCGATTCCCGCAGCGCTTGTGAGCCACGCGGTAAGGGTCGTGCCGATGTTGCTTCCCATTATTACCCCGACCGTCTGTTCAAGCTGCATGATGCCCGAATTTACAAGACCGACGAGCATTACCGTCATTGCCGACGACGACTGAATCGCAATCGTGATTCCGGCACCGAGCAACAGGCTTTTAAACGGATTTGAGGTCATTTTTTTAAGCGTTTTTTCAAGTTTGCCACCGGACATTTTCTCAAGTCCGCCCGACATTACGGTCATGCCGTATAAAAAGAATGCAAGACCGCCGAACAATGTGATAAAATTGAGTATTGTCATAATCTCTCCGCCCTTTTCGGGCAATCCTTTCCCGATCGGCATCAAATAACGAAAATTTGCGGAAAATAAATTTAGCCGATCTGTTGTCGGAACCGTTCCTCCGACTTAATTTGTTTAACATTTTACTAACATACATTTAAAATTTAACACAGGATAGTAAAATTTATGACAGGTTCTATGTTAAATTTATGTTAAATCAATTTTACCGGATTGCTTTTATTTTACCTTGCGGATTACTTGATTTATTCATAAAATCATGGTAAAATTACAATATATCACAATTAAGGGAGTGCGGCGAATATGCATTTACAGGAATCGGGCGAAATGTATCTTGAAACAATATATGTCCTCAGCCGGAAAAACAGTTCTGTTCGTTCGGTTGACATTGCAGAGGAAATGGGCTTTTCAAAGCCCAGCGTCAGCCGTGCTGTCGGTCTTTTGAAAAACGGCGGATACATCTTGGTAAACAAGGACGGTCATCTGACGCTGACCGATCTCGGTCTTGAGGTGGCACAGCGGACATATGAACGGCACACCGCCCTGACCGCATTTTTCATCAAAATCGGCGTTGACAAAACAGTTGCCGCCGAGGACGCCTGCAAAATCGAACACGTCATCAGCGACGAAACATTTCAAGCCATCAAAAAATATGCGGGCGTCGAATAAGCATATATTAAATACATATCAAAAAACATTTTCCCCGAAAAATCCGTTTTTCGGGGAATTTTTTATTATATGATCATATTAAAATCATCATGGGAATTGACAAACCCGTAATATTATAGTATCATAGTAATAATTTATAAAAAGGAGATTTGTTTAAAATGGATGACCCTCTACCTGCCGATAATTCATCATATCGATTATGTATGAACTTATCATTCGCAAGCTCACCCGAATTTTTAAATGAGGAGGGTGGATCGAAATGAGCGTTCTTTTGAAAATCATTTTATTGCTTGTTCTGATTTTGGTTAATGCATTTTTCGCTATGAGCGAAATGGCAATCGTCACCCTGAACGACAACAAAATTCGCTGCATGGCGGACGACGGCGACAAAAAAGCGAAAAAGCTCATGTCACTGACTTCCGATTCGTCACGATTTTTGTCCACGATCCAAATCGGCGTAACGCTTGCCGGATTTTTAACATCAGCGGCGGCTTCACAAAATTTTGCCGAAATGCTTTCAAACGCACTTTGCGGCTGGTGGAACATTGTCGACAGCGGCGCAAAATCATTTATCTATGGCGTGTCGGTGGTACTCATCACCCTGCTCACATCATATTTCTCGCTGGTACTCGGCGAGCTTGTACCCAAAAAGATAGCAATGCAAAAATCCGAGAAAATCGCATTTTCGGTTGTTTCGATTTTGCTTTTCTTTAAAAAAATGTTATTTCCGTTTGTCGCAATCCTTACCGTTTCGACAAATGCGGTCGTCCGTCTTTTCGGAATGAATCCGAACGCCAACGAAGAACAGGTCACCGAAGAGGAAATCCGAATGATGGTCGATGTCGGCGAAGAAAAAGGCGTGATTGAGGAATCCCAGAGGGATATGATCAATAACGTATTTGAATTTGACGACATTGATGTCGGCGATGTAATGCAGCACCGAACAGAGATTGTTGCGGTTGAGCTGCATGATGAGCTGAACGATGTAATCAAGCTCGGAATTGACGAAGGCTTTTCACGAATCCCGGTTTATGACGATACGCTTGATGATATTGTCGGTGTAATTTATGTTAAGGACCTGCTGAAATATATCGGCAAGACCGTTCCGAAAAGCGCCACAATCAGAAGCGTCATGCGTGAAGCATATCATGTGCCTGAGTCAAAGCGGTGCGGCGAGCTGTTCACCGAAATGACCGAAAAGCATATCCAAATGGCGATCGTCATTGACGAATATGGCGGAACTGCGGGTCTTGTCACGCTTGAGGATCTGGTCGAATCGATCGTCGGAAACATTCAGGACGAATATGACGACGAGGAAGAGGATATTACTCAAACGGAGGACGGCAGCTTCACGATTGACGGCACCTGCGACATCGAAGAGGTCGAGGAAATGCTTGACATTAAATTCCACGAAGATGATTATGACACCATCGGCGGATTCATTTTGTCGGAGCTTGGCAGACTGCCCGAGGAAGACGAAAAGCCGTCGGTCGAATTCGGCGGATATAAATTTACCGCAGAAAAGGTTGACGAGCGGCATATTGAGCTTGTAAAAGCCGAAAAGCTGCCCGAAAAGACCCCGGATGACAACGAATAACTCAATATTTATATAAATTTACCTACAATTTAATTACGCCCGTTCCAAAGAAGGCTTCTTTGGAGTCAGTCGCAATTACCTGACTATAAATAAAACAAGAAAGGACAAAAATTATCATGAAAAACAAATCAACAAAGTACATAGTAGAAAGCGCTGTAATAGGCGCTTTTTATGCTGCCCTGACGCTGGCGCTTGCCCCGATTTCGTTCGGCATTTTTCAGTTCAGAGTCAGCGAAGCACTCACAATTTTGCCGCTGTTCACCCCTGCGGCTATTCCGGGGCTGACGATCGGCTGTATCATCAGCAACTTCGTCGGAACCATGACCGGTGCGAATGTCGCAGGCGTTTGGGATGTATTGATAGGCTCGGCGGCAACGCTTTTGGCGGCAATTTGCACCTATGCGATGAAAAACATCAAAATAAAGCAACTGCCGCTGATCTCATTTTTCCCGCCTGTCATTTTTAATGCATTGATAATCGGCGGAGAGCTTTGCATGGTTCTCCCTGCGGAATATTCATTCCTGTTCGGTATGTTTTCGGTCGGACTCGGCGAGGCGGTCGTTGTATTCGTACTCGGAATTCCGCTGTTTTTCCTGCTTAAAAAGACAAAAATCTTTGAACGGTTTGAAGCATAAAACCAAAGGATATTTATTATGAACAACTCCGAAATCGATTTTGAATATTCAATAGTTCATTCTCGGCGAAAAACTATCGGGATTCAGGTAACACGGGCGTGTCAGGTAATTATCAGAGCTCCGATGAAAATGCGTGATGATGAGATTGAAAAAGTGATAATTAAGCATTCAAAATGGATCAAGGATAAAATCGAGTTGCAGTCAAAGAGATGCGAAAATCACCCCGAGCTTGATGATTATGAAATAATGAGGCTGAAAGCGGCGGCAAAGGAATATATTCCAAAGCGGGTTTTGCATTATTCCGAAATCATGAATCTTCACCCGACATCTGTCAAAATAACCTCGGCTAAAACGAGATTCGGCAGCTGCAGCGGCAAAAACGGGCTTTGTTTTTCGCTCTATCTCATGCAATATCCGAAATCGGCGATTGATTATGTTGTGGTTCATGAGCTTGCACACATTAAGCACCACAACCATTCGGCTTCGTTTTACAGGCTGATTGAAAAATATATGCCCGATTACAAGGAGCGAGCTGCGCTTTTGAAAAAATAATAAAAACGGTCACGAATCTGCGCAATTTATATGCCCCGGCTCGTGACCGTTTATTTTTTTGTTTATTTATTATTTGTTGCTTCAAGACGATATATCGGCAAGCCCTGCGAGATGAATTTTGATTCATATTCCGTTACAATGTTGCCTTCAAAATCGGAATTGTGCAAATCAAGCGATATGTTCGAAAGGGTGAAGTTTGCTTTTGAAAATTGCTCGATCGAATATTCAAAAAAGTGCATATTATCGGTTTTTTGGCAAATCACAGCGCCTTTTTTAAGCAGGCGTTTATATATTTCCAAAAACACGGGGCTTGTGAGGCGATGCGATTCATACCGATTTTTCGGATAGGGGCATGAGAAATTGAGGAACATTTCGTCAATCGAATCAGGGCGAATGTATCTGTCAAGATAATTTGCGCTCACGCACAAAAACCGAATGTTGTAAATTCCCTCATCAAGCGTTTTTTCAGCCGCTTTGATGATCACATTTTCATTTATCTCAACCGCAATGAGATTGATGTCGGGGTGCTGCTTTGCAAATTCGACCGCAAATCCGCCCATTCCGCAGCCGACCTCCAGATATAGCGGATTATTATTCCCGAAAAGCTTTGCAAAATCGATATATTCGGGTTCAACCTCAATGTCAAACCGTCTGTTTTCGCCGATGTCGAGCTTTAACATAATATCCGACACCTTCACCTTTCGTTCGTCGAATTTTTTAAGCCGCCTCATTCTCATTTGTTCTTACCTCGTTTTGATTTTATCTTTTTCCTTATATATCTTGCAAGACTGCCCAAAGACCAGCCTTTTTCATAAAACACAACATTCGCCTGTGCACCCATCAGAAACATTGACATACAAATATACAGCCACAGCATCAAAAGAATGATTGCGGTAAGGCTTCCGTAGATGTAGGAAAACCGTGCAAAATTGTCAATATAGAGCGAATAGAAATATGAAAATACCATCCAACCGAGCGCCGCAATGAATGCTCCGTAAAAATGCTTTTTAAGCGGAATGTCGTTTTTTGCCAAGAATTTATAGGATAATGCAAAAAAGACGGTCAGCGGCACGGCAAACAATATGTTTCGAAAACCGAGGATTTGGTCGATTATTTCTTGAATGACAGGCAAATCGCCGAATATCAGAGCATTCAGCCAGCGACCGAAAATCAAAACGACCACCGTCAGCAAAATTACCACAATGAAAATCAGGGTGTAGAGCAGGGAAAAGACGATGTTCATGATAAAATCGGTCGGTTTTGTGATTCCATAGACATTTTGAAGTCCGGTTACGATTGATTTTACGCCCTTTGAAGCTGACCACAAAAGCGCAATCGTGGTGATTGACACAACCGACACGCTGACTTTGGAATATAATTCGTCAACCAGCGACAGACAAAAATCCTGAATCGTTTTCGGAATCACCGTTTCGATCATGTTGACAAGCACACTCTTGTCAAGCGGAATGAACAGCCGAAAGATCGAAAACAACAGCATTATGAACGGGACCATGGAGATTACGATGAAAAATGAGCTTTGAGCGGAATATGCAAACACATGGTTTGAGGTGATCTTCTTGCCGTAATCAACAAAAAAATCAACGATTTTTTTAAGCGATATATGAGTTTCAAGCTTTTTATTGACCGACTCAATCGGGGCTTTTTTCATTTTTTCCGTCTCCTTTCCGTAGTTTATTATTATATCAAAAAACACATAATAATTCAACAAAAAGAAAAAATGACGGTAATAAATACCGCCATTTTCATTGGATTTCCGATTATTTTAACTGGCTTAGTGCGTCTGTGATCGTTTTTTCCATTGCCTCGTTGCCATATTTATCGACTTCCGTCTTGTTCTTTTCGCCGTGAGTTAAGCAACCCGCACCGCCGATACATCCGCCGACGCAAGCCATGCCTTCGATGAAATTGCCCTGCAAAACATTTTTCGAGGCTTTGAGCAGCGCCATTCTGCATTGCTCGATTCCGTCGCAAGCGACCGCTTTCAGCTCAAAGTCCTTGTCAAGCTCCTGTTCTTTTAGCGCCTGAGCTACTGCGTCGGACAATCCGCCGCTTCGTGCAAAAATCCGTCCGTAATATGACGCATTGTCAAGCACATCTTCGTCAAGCGTTGTGATGTCGATGTCCTTGCCGTCGAGCAGCGCCTGAAGCTCCTCAAAGGTGATCGTAGAATCAATATATTGTCTGAGCTCTTCCTTTGAATATTCCGCTTTCTTTGCAGTACACGGTCCGATGAATACAATTTTTGCGTCGGGTGTGGTTTCCTTGATATATTTTGCAATCGTTGCCGCAGGCGACAGATTATGAGATATGTTATCGATAAGTGCCGGGAAGTTTTTATGAACATAATCGACAAACGCCGGACAGCAGCTGCTTGTCAAAAAGCCCTTTTCGGTAAGCTCCTTTGACTCGGCATAGGCAACCATGTCCGCACCGAGCGCCGCTTCGACTACCGCATGGAATCCGAGCTGTTTGATTCCCGAAATAACTTGACCGAGCTTTGCATATGTAAACTGGCTCGAAATTGACGGCGCAACCACCGCATATAATTTATATTTTGTATTATTTTCACTCTTTTGAATCAAATCAATAACATTCAGAATGAACGATTTATCCATTATTGCGCCAAACGGACATTGATAAACGCAAGCGCCGCATGAAATGCATTTGCTGTTATCGATTGCCGCCGCTTTTGACTCGTCCATCGAAATTGCCTTTACCTTGCAGGCGCGCTCGCACGGGCGCTTATTATTTGCGATTGCGGAATATGGACAGACTTTTGCGCACATTCCGCATTCAACGCATTTCGACTTGTCGATATGCGCTTTTTGGGTGTGGTCAAAATATATTGCGCCTCGTTTGCAAGCGTCTTGGCAGCGGTGAGCAATGCATCCGCGACAGGCATTTGTAACCTCATAGCCGCCGACAGGACATTCGTCGCAGGCAATGCTGATACATTCGACGATATTCGGATTGTTTGAGTCGCCGCCCATTGCAAGCTTGATTCGCTCCTGAACAATGGCTCGTTCTTTATATACGCAGCAGCGCATCGTCGGCACTTTTCCGGGAACAATCATTTTCGGAATGTCGGTGATTGTTTCAAGTAATTTTCCCTTGAACGCTTGTCTTGCAACCTCTCTGAGAACCTTATATTTTAAATATTGAACCTGGGTATCAAACTTTCTCATTGTACTGTCCTTTCCCTCAAATGTTTTTGAATTAGGTTTGAGTTTTGAATGTATTTTTTCAAATTGACTGAAATTAAAAATAGCTGACTTTGATTTGCTTGCCCATTTTTTTCAAACATTCGGTCAGCTCGTCAACAAGCCGCATTTTTATGTTGAAATTTATCGGCAGATTGGGGTTTTGATGAGCCGGATTGACCGCTCTTCCGACGAAGAAATTGATGTCGGTGGCTTCTTCAAACAACAGTCTTGCAATCAAGGAAGCACCGTCACGACCCTCTGACCATTTCTGATAATTTTTATTTTCGCCTAAAAAATCCTTTGCATATTCCAAAACACGGTTGATTGTAATTACGCCCTCTGTCACAAGGTCAACCCCATCGATCTCGGCGGTCGGCGGTATGTCGGGGTCGACAAAATCAAGCTTCGGAATCAGCCGTTTATGCAAAAACTGCGCCGCAATGGTCGAAGTTGTGCCGCCGCAGACAATGTGCTTGCCTTCTTTTGAGAAAAACAGCGACATCATTTTGTTGCAGTCGTTTCTGTCCGCAGGCGGTCCGATTATCAGATTCATCGGTTCACGCTTGCGAATTCTGACCGTGCAGACGGTTGTGTCATCGGCAGGCTCGCCGCCATAGAGCCGCACGCACTCGTCAAGCAAAATCGTGGTGAGCGTTTTTGCGGTAAACCCGACATCATAGAATGTCAGCATATAATCGGCGATCTGCTCACGCTCCCAGCCGAAATTGAGCGATGTTCCGATTCCGGCATGGATCGCACCGTCGCTCATTGCGATGAAAATATCGTTTTCACACAGCTTGATTCGTGATGAATAGATCGATTTGCCGTCGATCGTCATTTCCGTTTTTGGATATTCGACCGACTCTCCGTTACGAAGCAGGATCACGAGCGGATTATCATATTGAATTATCTCAGCGAAATCATTGTCCACAAGCTTGATTATCGTAAATGTGGAATAAGCAACATTTCGCTCTTTGCAAATCGGCAGGGTTGCCGCAATCGTTTCAACGCAGCTGTTAATGTCCATTCCCTGCGACATCATTGTAGATATGATTTTCGAGGTGAGCGTTGATAGAATGCTTGCTTTGACGCCGCTGCCCATTCCGTCGGCAAGCACGATTATTGTCGAACCGTCCCCGCCCTCAACAATGTTCATCGTGTCGCCGCAAAGCTGTTCGCCGTGTTTATTTACGCTTGTATAGCCAATGTCGGCACACAGATCATTCATCCTTTATCGACTCCTTGAGTTTGGTAAGTGCGATTTTGGTTTCTGCGGTCGTTTCGCCAAGCAATGAGGCAATTTCCTGGACAATTCTCATCTGCTTGTCGACTACCTTGTCTGCAATATCGATCGTCTGAGCGGAAATTTGCTCTTTGCGTTCTCTTGCCGCCTCGTCCTCGGTGATGTCACGCATAATGCACATCAGGCTGCGGAACTCGGCGTCATAGACAATCGTTTCTTCGATATATCGTTTATATTCAGCAAGATAAACTCGCTTGTTTGTGATTTTAGCACCGTTTTTAGCGTCCATAAAATCCTTTGGATCCATGATTCTGATGACCTGTTCACCGATAACATCCGACGGTGTGCGAATGTTCATGATTCGTTGCGCCGCTTTATTAAGCTGCTGAACCTCAAGGTCCTCGTTCAAAATCAATATGCCGTTTGGCGTGTTGTAAATGATATTGTCGGAAAAGCTCTCGGCTTTGTCCTTCAAAAACGGCATACACATTGTAAGATCCGCCTTGCCCTGATAGACGGCGATCGCCTTTTCACGGCAGGTATTATAGCCGCATGAACCGCAGTTGAGCTCCTGCGACGGCTTCATTTTTCCCATCTGCCTAAGGATTGCCATTATCTCGGTTTCAGACGGCATCTTCAGTTTTTTCTCAATGAACTCAAATGTCTTTTTGAGCGTTGAATCATCGGGCATTTCAACATCAAAATCCTGATTGCCCGCATAGGAAGCGACCCGTTTATAATCACGAATCGGGGAACGGTGGAATTTTTCCATTACCGGACCGCCGATGCAGCTGCCCGAACACGCCGACATCTCAATGAAGCAATTTTTGAGTCCGCCGTTTTCGATGTCGCGCAATGCCGCCATGCAGTTTTCAACGCCGTCAACCGCGATGTATGTATAATCCGCCATGTCGCAGTTCATCGACTTCAAAACGCCGCCGGTTGTCGGGAAAATTCGCGCTTTGCTTTTTTCTTCGCTGTCGATTTCCTTTTCAAGTGTAATGTTTTCCTCTTCAAGCCATCGGGTGAGCTCCTCAAAGGTCATTACGGCGTCGGTTATGCCATAATGATCCGCCTCGTCCTTTTTCGATATGCACGGACCGATGAACACGACCTTTGCGTCCGGAATTCGGCGCTTGATGTCGCGGCTGTGGGCTTGCATCGGCGAAAGAATGTCCGCCAAATATTTAAGCTCTGAGGGAAAATATTTTTGTATCAAAAGGTTCACCGAATGACAACATGATGAAATCAGGATGTCGGGGTGATTTTCTTTTAACATTTTTTCATATTCCGTTTTGACGATCGTTGCGCCGATTGCCGTTTCCTCTGCGGCATAAAAACCGAGCTGTTTGAGCGCGTTTTCGACCGATTTTATTCCGATCCCGTCATAATTTGCGACAAATGACGGCGCAATGCTTGCAACTACCGGTTGATCGCCCTGCAACATTACCTTTACAACCTCGGTTGCGTCTGCGATCTCCTTTGCATTTTGCGGACAGACAACAAAACAGCTTCCGCACAAAATGCACTCGTTGCCGACAATATTCGCCTGGTTTCCCGAAAATCGAATCGATTTCACGGGACAGTGGCGTATGCACTTGTAGCAGTTTTTGCAGTTGGATTTTTTCAGCTTCAGAAACTCCGCCATTATCACAATTCTCCTTTAAAATATACGATGAAATTATACCTTTCAAAATGCCAAAAAAGCGCATTTTGGTCTAAAAATGCGCATAACAAATTTGACTTAGCAAGCCGATTTTATGTATTTTTCAAAAAAATCATCGACGGTGTCGGGGGACACGGAATATCTTGTTCCGTCAACCGTAACATTGACTCCCTGCTGACATTCGCCCATGCAAAACGTGCCTGCAAGTTCAACCTTTTCCTTGAGGTTATTTTCATCAATAAGACGCTGCAACTGTTCAACAATCTGACGTGAGCCTTTCAAGTGACATGAACTTCCGATACATACTGTTACTCTCATAATTTACAGTTCCTTTCGGTATTATATTTTGCAATGGGCGACCGCAAATAAATGTGATCGCCCATTATTCATATTACATTTGCTTAAAATCAGTGTTTTGCAGAAAACATAATCAAAATCGATTATTCGTATTCAACAACATCTACCCAACGAAGCAACAAATCACGCTCTTCGGGATTGCCCTTGACGAGCTGGCTTGCAGCAACGATCGGCAGCCATTTTTGAATGTACTGCTTAGCTGTGTCGCTCTTTTCGCAGAAAAGATTGAGATATTTATCTGCGGTCTCGGTTTCGCCCGAAAGCCAGAACAGAAGATATGTCCTTGCAACATCTGCCGAAGCATTTCCCTGTGTTGCGTGCGACCAGTCAAGAATATAGGGTGTGCCGTCGTCGGTGATGATGATGTTCGACGGGTTGAAGTCACCGTGGCAAACCTTGTTGTGCTTAGGCATACCCTCAAGACGGGTATGAAGATCGTAACGGGTTGTTGCGTTGAGATCGGTCTCGGCAATTTTTCTCATCATCTTATCTTTAAGCTTGTTGAGAAGCGGAGCTGTTTTTGAATGAACTTCCATTTGAAGATTAACGAATTTCTCAATATATTCGTCTTTCTTTTCCGGATTTTCCTTCATGAGTTCGGCAAGAGTTTTGCCTGCGATGAACTCGGTAACGATTGCCCATTTTCCGTCGATCTTGGTTACTTCGAGAATTTTCGGGATGTTAAGTCCGATTTCTTCAACACGAGCCTGATTCAAAGCCTCGTTGAGAATGTCGGCCTTTGAGAAATCCTCGTTAAACACCTTTATTGCCTTATCGCCGTCACGATAAATCGTTTTTGTTGTCCTGACTGCAATTACTCTGTCTAGTTTCATAGAAAACCGTACCTTTCCGGTGCAGGTTGCACCATCAAATTTTTTATTTCGATAATTTGAAGTATGGCTTTAATTAGACATTCTGATCGTTGTTTCCATAGTAAGCGTTCAAGTACATCTGCTTGATCTCGCTCATCAACGGATAGCGTGGGTTAGCACCTGTGCACTGATCGTCAAATGCCTGTTCGGTCATAGCGTCAAGTCTGTCAAGGAAGTCTTTTTCATCAATACCATATTCCTGGATTGAATGTTTGATTCCGATTTTATCTTTAAGGTCATTAACAGCCTTAATAAGACCTTTAACCTTTTCTTCGTCGTTTTTGCCTTTGATTCCGAGATAATCAGCAACTTCGGCATAGCGAGCCATTGTGTGCGGATGATCGTACTGCGGGAATGTACCCATCTTTGTCGGAACTTCTGCTGAGTTGAAGCGAATTACCTGCTCGAGCATGAGTGCATTTGCAACACCGTGAGGCAGGTGATGGAAAGCACCGAGCTTATGAGCCATTGAATGGCAAACACCGAGGAATGCGTTTGCAAATGCCATACCTGCCATAGTAGCGGCATGAGCCATCTGCTCACGGGCAACCGGATCGTTCGGGCCGTTGTCATATGCACGGGGCAGATACTCAAAGATCATCTTGAGTGAGCGAAGTGCAAGACCGTCTGTGAAGTCGGTAGCCATTACTGAAGCATAAGCCTCAAGTGCGTGTGATACAGCGTCGATACCCGAAGCTGATGTAAGGCCCTTAGGAGCGTTCATCATCATGTCTGCGTCAACGATTGCCATTTTCGGGAGCAATTCGTAATCAGCAAGCGGATATTTAACGCCTGTCTTTTCGTCTGTGATAACTGCGAAAGGTGTAACCTCAGAACCTGTACCTGCTGAAGTCGGTACTGCAATGAAGTAAGCCTTGTCGCCCATATGCGGGAATGTATAGATACGCTTTCTGATGTCGCAGAAACGCATTGCCATATCCATGAAGTCAACTTCCGGATGCTCATAGAGAACCCACATGATTTTACCTGCGTCCATTGCCGAACCACCGCCGATTGCGATGATGCAGTCAGGCTGGAACGCTGTCATGAGTTTTGCGCCCTCTTTTGCGCAAGCAAGTGTCGGGTCCGGTGCAACATTTGAGAACGTTGTGTGCATGATGCCCATTTCGTCGAGCTTATCGGTAATCGGTTTTGTGTAACCGTTGTTATACAGGAACGAGTCTGTAACGATGAATACCTTTTTCTTGCCCATGACCGATTTAAGCTCAGCAAGAGCAACAGGCAGGCAGCCTTTTTTGATATATACCTTTTCAGGTGCTCTGAACCACAACATATTCTCTCTCCTCTTAGCGACAGTCTTGATGTTAAGCAAGTGCTTTACATGAATGTTTTCCGAAACCGAGTTGCCGCCCCATGAGCCGCAGCCGAGTGTCAGTGACGGAGTGAGTTTGAAGTTGTAAAGGTCACCGATGCCGCCCTGTGAAGACGGAGTGTTTACGAGGCAGCGGCAAGTTTTCATTCTTGCAGCGAACTCGTCGAGCTTAGCCTGTTCGGTAACTTCGTTGAGATATACGCTTGATGTATGACCGAAACCGCCGTCAGCAATGAGGTGTTCAGCCTTGTCAAGAGCCTCTGTGAAGGTCTTAGCACGATACATGCCGAGAACCGGTGACAGTTTTTCGTGAGCAAATTCTTCGCTGATGTCAACCGATTCAACTTCACCGATGATGATCTTGGTTGTTTCCGGAACCTTAACTCCTGCCATTTCGGCGATCTTATAAGCCGACTGACCTGCGATCTTTGAGTTAAGAGCGCCGTTGATGATCATTGTCTTTCTTACTTTGTCTGTTTCTTCCGGATTGAGGAAGTAGCAGCCGCGAGCAGCAAATTCTTTCTTAACTGCGTCATATACTTTATCAAGAACGATTACGGTCTGCTCAGAAGCGCAGATTACGCCGTTATCGAATGTTTTTGAATGAATGATTGAGTTTACCGCAAGAGTGATGTCAGCAGTATCGTCAATGATTGCCGGGGTGTTACCCGCGCCAACGCCGAGTGCCGGTTTTCCGCTTGAATATGCGGCTTTAACCATTCCGGGACCGCCTGTTGCGAGGATTGTGTCAACCTCTTTCATAAGAAGGTTTGTGAGGTCAAGGCTCGGAACATCGATCCAGCTGATGATACCTTCCGGAGCGCCTGCTTTAACAGCGGCTTCCAAAACGACCTTTGCAGCCTCGATTGTGCAGCCTTTAGCACGCGGATGCGGGCTGATGATGATACCGTTGCGGGTTTTAAGTGAAATAAGTGTTTTGAAGATTGCGGTTGATGTCGGGTTTGTTGTCGGAATTACCGCACCGATTACACCGATAGGTTCTGCAATCTTTTCGATTCCATATGCGTCGTCACGCTCGATTACACCGCAGGTTTTGGTGTCGCGATATGCGTTGTAGATGTATTCTGAAGCAAAGTGGTTTTTGATAACCTTGTCTTCGACAATACCCATGCCTGTTTCTTCAACAGCCATTTTTGCAAGCGGAATACGCGCTTGGTTTGCAGCCATAGCAGCCTCAAAGAAAATCTTGTCAACCTGCTCCTGTGTGTAGGTAGCAAAAATCTTCTGTGCCTCTCTTACCTTGGCCAAAGCAGCCTCAAAGGTTTCTACGCTGTCAACGATCTGACGAGTTTTTACCTTCTTGTCCATGAAAAATCTCTCTCCTTTAAGAATTGTTCACAATGGATGTTGCGGTATATTTGTTTATTTATAATGTACCGCTCGTGTTATTCTCGGGGAATCGCTGATAGTATAAAATTGAGTAAAATAACAGCACTTTCCCTTCGCTTGTTAATATTTTAACATAGTTGATTATCGATGTAAAATACCTTTTGATTATAGCGGGTATAATTATTTGATATACCGCTATAAGTTGTGGGAAGTAACTGTCGACGGTTCAATTATAGCACACTTTTCAATAAAAATGTTAAGAAATTTTTGCTAAATTTGTGTATTTTGTTAAAATTGTAGTTAGTTACAAATTTTTTGTTTTTATATTGTTGATATTAACGGTTTTAAAAATAAAAAATCGCCAAAATCATGCTTTTGATTTCAGCGATTTTAACAATTATATTTTTTCAGTCCAAAATTTCTCCCGTTTTTGAGAAATAATGAATCTCGTCGCACAAAATGTAGTCATTTGTTTTCCCGTGTGACAAAACAGCCTCGATATAATCATTGATTGAATTAAGCGGCTTTTCAAAATGCATTCCCGACAGACGCTCGCCGCTTTTTCCGACAAACGGGTGGTTGACGTGCATATCCGAACCGGCAGTCGTTGGGAAATTATGTTTGTTTGCATATTCAAACGCTCTCGGATTTGCAAGTTCCATTTCATTTTTCGGGTCATAGCCATATGAACCCGGGCCGTCGTGAGAATTTGCGGCATTGACCGCCTCGACTCCGTCGACAAAGTCGGGAAACAGACGGATTTCGGGAATGTAGAAACGCTTTCTGTAAGGGTGCGCATGAATTACCATTCCGCCGGCGCTGTGAATTATTGAATATTGCTCCTCAACTGTGCAGTCACGAAGCTCCGGGTGCTTTTTCATCCATTCTTCGTCAAGACCGTATATTAAAAATTCGGTTGCGTTAAACCCGCTCTCCCAGCCGCAAAATACTTTAAGACCGATCTTGTCGCCGGTCGCTTTTGCATTGCGGTAGCCGCTGAAAAATTGCGATACCCACTCGTCCCACGGCAGTGAGCGGTCGGGACGGCAGTTTCCGCCGATGTGGTGGTCGGTTATGATTATTCCGTCGTAGCCCGCAGCTTTATATGCCTTTGCCATCTCTTCGCCCGTGTTCTGACCGCATTGACTGCCCTCGCACGTGTGCATATGAGTCTCGTAAACAAACGGATATTTTTCTCTTGCCAGCTTGTCTGTCATCATGCCATTTGCCCTCTTTTTCGCAAAATTACCTATTGCTTATTATACACCATTCCAATCATCATAGCAACGGGATTTTTTGTATTAAAGGAGATTTCTCGGGGGAGAACTTTTTCGAGAAAAAGGTTCTCCCCCGAACCCCCTTTCAAAAAGCTTTATTTATGACAGATTTTTATTATATATAGCGTAACAAAAATACCTATCCTCTAAATCTATCCACAACCGTTTTTGTTCCATTATTGCTATCCTCATAATCTCACTTTCGGAACAAAAACTCGTTTTAAGGGGTGTACGATAACGGCAATCAAACTAACCTTATTCGCTCATCTTGTCGTGCCTCCTTAAGCACGACGGTTTGCACGGTTGCAAAAATCCGTTATCGTACAGGGGGATGTGATACCCCCCTCGGGATTTTTAAGGGCGCAGCCCTTAAATGCACTTTCCGCCATTTCTTGCATGAGAAATGGTGTGCCCGTGCGGCATGAGCACATATTTATTTAATTTATATATGGGAATATGCGAGAGGGACTTTTTGTAAAAAGTCCCTCTCGCGCTCTCCTCAAAAACTTTATTTATGACATATTTTTTATTATAATAGAGCGAACAAAATACACGCTACTTCTAAATATTTATAAAACCGTAGGGTGCGGCGGCATACGCACCGTAAACAGATATTAACTGCATAGTATAAAAAGGAGTACAAACTCGCCTATTTACTGTACTTTTACTATATTTTTATAAGGAATTCGGTTTGACGAGATATACAAAAACCGCCGACAAGCTGAATTTGACTTTTGCAATGCAAATGGAAAAGGACGGCTTTTACAGAACAAGACAGGCGGATTTTTTGTGCGCACTTTTTGTTTAAAAATATGTAATAATATTAAAATTGATATTATAATAATCAAATAAAGCACCGCAATCCCTCTATTTAAGCCAAATATAGCAAAAATCCCGTAACCGCGATGGCTACAGGATTTTCTTAATTTTGGTCCGAGTGACAAGACTTGAACTTGCGGCCTCTTGACCCCCAGTCAAGCGCGCTACCAGCTGCGCCACACCCGGAAATGATGTGCTTTTTTTGCAACAAATATATATTAACACACTTTTTTGATAAATTCAACAATAATTTTTAAAAAATTCAAATAAATATTGATTGAAATGAATCGGGTTTGTTGTTATAATGTATAGTAAGATAATATGCACTTATTATAGGGAGAGGATATTTCCTTGAAAATTATTGATAACAAAACAAAACCGAAAACTCACATCAGAGGCGGAGTTCATGCCCCTCACAGAAAAAATACGGCAGAAATGCGCACGGTCGACATGCCCGTTCCGGCTCGTGTTTGCATTGTCATGCAGCAGCATATCGGAGCGCCGTGTGTTCCGTGCGTTAAAAAGGGCGACGAGGTTAAGGTCGGTCAGCTGATCGGCGACAGCGAAAAGCCGGTAAGCGCACCGATATATTCAAGCGTATCGGGCGTTGTTGCGGAAATTTCCGATGTAATGCTCACAAACGGAGCAATGTCAAAAGCGGTCGTAATTGATACCGACGGAAATCAAACGGTCACCGACGGAATAATGCCGCCGATGATCACAAACAAGGAAGAATTTTTGGCGGCTGTGAGAAAATGCGGTCTTGTCGGACTCGGCGGCGCAGGTTTTCCGACTCACATAAAGCTGAATTCCTCAACGCCTGTTGACACGCTTGTAATTAACGGTGCGGAATGCGAGCCATATATCACCGCAGACTATCGCGAGATGGTTGAAAATACTGCGGACATTGTTGACGGAATCTGCCTTGTGCTGAAATATCTCGGAATCAAGCAAGCGGTGATTGTTGTGGAAAACAACAAGCCGACCGCAATCACAATGTTGAACAATGCCGTAAAACGGTGCGAATTTAACAAGCGAATCTCGGTTTTGCCGACAAAGGCGATGTATCCGAGAGGTGCGGAAAAGGTTACGGTATATGCCGCAACGGGTCGCGTGATCAAAAGCGGTCAGCTGCCTGCTGACGCCGGCTGCATTGTAATGAATGTATCGAGCGTTGCCTCTCTTGCAAGATTTGTCTCAACGGGAATGCCGCTTATCTCAAAGCGTGTGACGGTTGACGGCTCGGCAATGGCGAACGCAATGAATCTGCGAGTGCCTGTCGGTACATATGTTCATGATGTAATCGAATATGCCGGCGGATATAAGTGCGAGCCGAAAAAACTGATCATGGGCGGTCCTATGATGGGAATTGCGCTCTATAACGACGAAATTCCGGTGCTCAAACAGACCAATGCAATTTTGGCGCTTGACGAAAAGGAAGCATATCCGAAGCCGCTTTCAGCGTGCATTCGCTGCGGAAGATGCGTCAAGGTATGTCCGATGTCGCTGATGCCCACAACCGTTGAAACTCATCTTAAAATCAAGGATTCGGCGGCGCTTAAAAAAGACGGCGTAATGAACTGCATCGAATGCGGCTGTTGTGCATATGAATGTCCGGCAATGAGACCGCTCGTTCAGGTAATGCGTCAGTCAAAGGCGCTTGTTAAAAAGCTATAACGGAGGATATTGACCCGAAATGAATAAACTTGTAGTATCATCATCTCCCCATATCAGCTCGCCTGATTCGGTCAGAGGAATAATGTTTGATGTTATTCTGGCGCTTTTACCGGCAGGTGTTGCGGCAGTATGGCTCTTTGGACTTCATGCGCTTTTGCTGATCGTCACTTGCGTTGCTGCTTGCGTTTTGTCCGAATACATATCACGAAAAATAATGCGCAGATCAAACACGATCGGCGATTTGTCCGCAGTTGTAACAGGCTTGCTTTTGGCATATAACCTGCCCCCCGAGCTGCCTCTTTGGATGGCGATAATCGGTTCTGCAGTGTCAATCATTGTCGTAAAACAGCTTTTCGGCGGAATCGGTCAGAATTTTGTAAATCCTGCGCTGATCGGACGAATCGTTTTGATGAATTCGTTTGCAACCGCAATGACAACATGGACCCAGCCGTTTGCTTACAAAGCGGCAGAGGGCGCGGCGGCTGACGCCGTTTCGTCGGCTACTCCTTTAATGGCGCAGGTAAGAGGCGAAGCCGTTCCGGGGCTGATGCAAATGCTGATCGGTCAGCGTGCGGGCTGTCTTGGCGAAACCTGCGTGATTGCATTGCTTATCGGAGGAATATATCTTGTGATTCGCCGTGTAATCAACCCTGTCGTGCCTGTTGTGTTCATCGGAACAGTCGCTCTTTTCACATGGATAAACGGCGACAACCCGCTCTATCAGATCATGTCGGGCGGATTGATGCTTGGCGCAATTTTCATGGCGACCGACTATGCGACAACGCCTGTGACATTTTGGGGCAAAGTGATTTTCGCATTCGGCTGCGGTGCAATCACTTCATTCATCAGAATATTCGGCTCGCTCCCCGAAGGCGTTTCATATTCTATTATAATAATGAATATCCTCACACCGTATATTGAAAAAATCACGGCTAAAAAGCCGTTTGGCTATGTTAAACCTCCAAAGGATAAAGGGAGGGCGGCAGAATGAAGAAAATCAACTTTAAAGATGTATTTATTCCGACATTAACGCTGTTTATTATATGTATAATTGCGGCGCTTGCGCTCTCGATCTCGAACCTTGCAACGGCTCAGAAGATCGCCGACAACGAGCAGGAAAAGCTAAATGAGGCAATGCAGCAGGTGTTAAAGGCTGATGAGTACGAAAAGGTTCAAATCAAATCGGACGACAGCGACACATCATTTTACAAGGCGTCATCAAACGGCGAAACAGTCGGATATACCGCTCTTTGCACCAAAACGGGCTATGGCGGAAAGATCAAGGTTATGGTCGGAATCGACAAAAACGGAACGGTCAGGAAAATCGCAATCGTCAGTGCCGATGATGAAACGCCGGGACTCGGTCAAAATGTTAAAACAGATGAATTTTTGAACCGTTTTAACGACATAACCGACGCAAATTCGGTTGACGCATGGACGGGTGCGACGATTTCCTCGACAGCGGTCAAAGACGCTGTCAATCAGGCGATCGAGCTTTATAATACCTATAAATAACGGAATTTTTCCGATTGTTTAGCATGAAAGGATTGAAAATAAATGGAGAAAGGTCTTGGACGGGAATTTACCAAAGGCATTATTGTTGAAAATCCCGTACTTAGGTTGGTGCTTGGCACCTGTCCGACTCTCGCCGTAACCACCTCCGCAATGAACGGACTCGGAATGGGCGTGTCTGCGCTTGTTGTGCTTGTATGTTCAAATGTTGTAATTTCGGCGCTCAGAAAGGTAATTCCCGACAAGGTGCGGATTCCTGCGTTTATCACAATAATCGCAACCTTTGTAACGGTTATTCAAATGTTCATCAAGGCATATTTGCCGACGATCAACGACGCACTCGGAATCTATTTGCCGCTTATCGTTGTAAACTGCATTATTTTGGGTCGTGCCGAGATGTTCGCTTCAAAAAATAAGGTGCTTCCGTCGCTTCTTGACGGACTCGGAATGGGCGTCGGATTTACTGCGGCGTTGCTTGCAATGGGCAGCATTAGAGAATTGCTCGGCTGCGGAACGATCTTCGGTCTTGCGGTTACAAAGGGCCACATTGAGCCAATGCTCATCATGATAATGGCGCCGGGCGGATTTTTCGTATTCGGCGTGTTGATTGCTCTTGCAAACAAGCTGGCGGTTGCCTGCGGCAAAAAGCCAGTTACCTCAACAGGTTGTCAGGGCTGTCCGAATGCGGCGAATTGCGCATCATACGAATTGTCGGAAAACGACTCCGCAAATGAGCTTGAGTGCGATAATAAAGCAATCGACGAAAAGGCTGATAATGATAATGACAACGGGGAGGCAAGCGAATAAATGAAATCTCTGATTGTAATTCTTGTTGCGGCAATTCTCTCCGAAAACTTTGTTTTGTCAAAATTTCTCGGAATATGTCCGTTTCTCGGCGTATCGAAAAAGCTGAATACTGCAGTCGGAATGAGTGCGGCGGTAACATTTGTAATGGTTCTTGCGACAGCCGTCACCTACCCGATATATGCATGGATGCTGGTGCCGTGGGGACTTGATTATCTCCAAACGATCGTCTTTATTCTGGTAATTGCGGCGCTTGTGCAAATCGTTGAATCGGTGCTTAAAAAATATATGCCGCCGCTTTACAACTCGCTCGGCATTTATCTTCCGCTGATAACTACAAACTGTGCGGTGCTCGGTGTTACTATTCTTAATTTTACAAAAGAACTCAACTATGGCGAAGCGATCGTAAATTCGCTCGGAGCAGGCCTTGGATTTTTGCTTGCAATGGTGCTGTTTGCAGGCGTTCGTTCTCGTCTTGAGTCGTGCGACATACCGAAATCGCTTCAGGGATTGCCGATCACATTGATTGCGGCAAGCCTTGTTGCGCTCTCGTTCCTCGGATTTTCGGGAGTTGCAAATAATCTCTTTTAAATAAATTCTACAATCATCTAAAATATTCTACATAAAGGATGAACGGTTAAGTGGACGGAATATTATTAACAGTAGCGATTCTTGCCTCTCTCGGATTGATTGCAGGCGTTTTGCTTAGCGTAATATCAATAATCATGGCGGTAAAAAAAGATGAGACCGCCGAAAAAATTGAAGAAATTTTGCCGGGCGCAAACTGCGGTTCATGCGGATTTTCGGGCTGTTCGGGCTATGCGGCGGCGCTTGCAAAGGGCGAAACAAAAGAAACCAATCTTTGCTCACCGGGCGGCGCAAAGGCGGCTGAAGAAATCGGCAAAATTCTCGGCGTTTCAGGCGGCGAATTTGTCAGAAAATCGGCGGTCGTGCGCTGCCGAGGCAGTTGGGACAAAACCTCAATGATAATGGAATATAAGGGAATCGAAACCTGCTACGCTTCAAATCAGTTATTCAAAGGACTCGGCGCTTGCTCATATGGCTGCATCGGCTTTGGCGATTGCAAGGCGGTTTGCGAATATGACGCAATTTCGGTTGAAAACGGCGTTGCAAAAATCAATGTCAAAAACTGCGTTGCCTGCGGAAAATGCGTCAAGGCGTGTCCGAAAGGCTTGATCGAGCTTGTTCCGAGCGCAGAGGAAGACCGAACCGTTTTGTGCGTAAACCATGACAAGGGTGCTTTGACCCGAAAAATATGCGAAGCGGGCTGCATCGGCTGCGGACTTTGCATGAAAGCGTGCGACGCGGGCGCAATCAAGGTGGAAAACTTCCTTGCCCGAATCGATTATGATAAATGTATCGGCTGCGGCAAATGTCAGACGGCTTGCAAACGAGGCTGCATTGCGGAATTTACACTTCCCTTTTGCGCTGCCGAATAAATATATAAATAAATCGCTTTATATCACATAAATTCAAGGGAGTAATCATCTTTGCAGACATACAATGCAGGAAGCGCAAATGTCGCTGTAATCGGCGCAGGTCATGCCGGAATCGAAGCGGCGCTTGCGTCGGCGCGACTCGGCGAAAAGACGCTGATATTTACAATAAATCTTGATTCGGTGGGCAATTTGCCGTGCAATCCGGCAATCGGCGGCACCGCAAAGGGTCAGCTTGTAAGAGAGCTTGACGCACTCGGCGGCGAAATGGCGATTGCGGCGGATGATACATTCATTCAGTCAAGAATGCTGAACAGAGGAAAAGGTCCTGCCGTTCACTCTCTTCGTGCGCAAATCGACCGACGGGCGTATATGTCACGAATGAAGCATACCCTTGAAACACAGGAAAATTTAAGGCTGATTCAGGCAGAGATAACCGACATTGAAAATAATCCCGACGCCGACAAAAAATGGACGCTGACGACCCGAATGGGCGCACAGTATCATTGCGATTCGGTAATAATATGCACCGGAACTTATCTTAGCGGCAAGGTTTATGTCGGCGAAGTATCCTATGAAAGCGGTCCTGACGGCTTGTTCCCTGCAACTGCGCTTGGAAAATCGCTTAAAAATCTCGGCGTTCATACCCGAAGATTCAAAACAGGCACACCGCCGAGAGTATCCCGCCGTTCAATCGATTTTTCATCGCTTGAAGAACAACAGGGCGATGAACCGATTACTCCATTTTCCTACTCAACCGACCCGAAAACGCTCAAAAACCGTGTTTCGTGTCACATTACATGGACGACGCCCGCAACAAAAGACATCATTTTGCAAAACATTCACCGCTCACCGCTTTATGCCGGAATGATCGAGGGCATCGGTCCGAGATATTGTCCGAGCATTGAAGATAAAATCATGCGGTTTAAAGATAAACAGCGCCACCAGGTGTTCATTGAGCCGTGCGGACTGAATACCGAAGAAATGTATTTGGCAGGCGTGTCCTCATCACTTCCAGAAGAAGTGCAAAAACAGATGTATAAAACGATCCTCGGCTGTGAAAATGTCGAGATAATGCGCACGGCATATGCAATCGAATATGACTGCGTTGACCCGACCTGCCTTTATCCGACTTTGGAATTCAAGGATTTCGACGGTCTTTACGGTGCAGGTCAGTTCAACGGCTCGTCGGGCTATGAGGAAGCGGCGGTTCAGGGCTTTGTCGCAGGCGTTAATGCCGCAAGAAAGCTGCAACATAAATCCCCGATGATACTCTCCCGTGCGGATTCATATATCGGTACGCTCATCGACGACCTTGTAACAAAAGGCTGCAACGAACCTTACCGAATGATGACATCACGCTCGGAATATCGGCTGGTGCTTCGCCAGGATAATGCCGACGAGCGGCTCATGCCGATAGGCAGAGAGATCGGGCTGATCGATGATGATAAGTGGAATGCGTTTTTGGTTCGCCAAAAGCAGCTTGAAGATGAGATTGAAAGAGTATCGAAAATCAATCTGTCACCGAGCGACGAATTAAACGACATTCTCACTTCTCACAACACAGCGCCTGTTACAACGGGAATCAAGCTTGTCGAATTGCTGCGCCGTCCGCAGCTTGATTATGACGCACTCGCACCTGTTGACACCACCCGACCGGATCTTTCTCATGAAATATTTGAGCGGGCGCAAACCGCAATCAAATATGAGGGATACATTCGCCGTCAAAACAGCGAGATCAATGAGGCAAAGCGGCTTGAAGCAAAGCGCTTGCCCGATGATGTCGATTACATGAGCTTTGAGGGACTGAGAATCGAGGCACGAGAAAAGCTGAACAAGCTCCGTCCGCTCAACATCGGTCAGGCAAGCCGAATTTCGGGTGTATCTCCTGCCGATATTTCGGTTTTGCTGATTTGGCTTGAAAAGCAACAAAGCGGCAATCAATAATACCCCAAAAAACAAACAGGGACTGAAAATATATGTTTGAACTGCTTTTAAAAGCATTTGTTAAAGACTACAAGAACACATCAAGCGAGTCGGTAAGAAAGCGCTATGGCACATTTGCCGGAATCACGGGAATTTTGCTTAACATTGCTTTGTTTTTCGCAAAATTGATTTCAGGCATAATCACGGGCGCAATTTCAATCATCGCCGACGCATTCAACAACCTGAGCGACGCCGGCTCGTCGATAATCACCCTGATTGGCTTTAAGCTTGCAGGAAAAAAGGGCGACCGGGAGCATCCGTTCGGTCACGGCAGAATGGAATATGTCACCGGGCTTGTTGTTTCATTCATCATTATTTTAGTCGGCGTTGAGCTTTTGAAAAGCTCGTTTGAAAAGATAATCTCCCCCGAATCCATGACCTTCAGCCTGTTATCGCTGATTATTCTGATTGCGTCGATTTTGGTCAAGCTTTGGATGGGTCTTTTTAACAAAAATTTAGGGCGCAGGATCAATTCGGCAGCGCTGATGGCAGTAGCTTCCGATTCGATCAGCGATGTATGCGCCACAAGCGCCGTTGTCGTCGGCATTTTGATAAACCGCTTTACAGGCTTCAATCCCGATGGATACATCGGCATAATTGTCGCAGGATTCATCATATTTTCAGGAATCGGAGCGGCCAAAGACACGCTCTCACCGCTGCTCGGAGAAGCGCCAGACCCTGAGCTTGTCGAGGATATTCGTGCCACCGTTTGCGCCCACAGCGAAATAATCGGCGTTCATGACCTGATAATTCATGATTACGGCCCCGGTCGCATGATGATTTCGCTTCATGCCGAGGTGCCCGCAGAATCGAACATTATGAAGATTCACGACACGATCGACTTGATTGAAATGGAGCTGCACACAAAATTTAACTGTGCTTGCACAATACATATGGACCCGATCGCAACAGACGATGAATTTTCCAACAAAATCAAATCATCTTTAAAAGATATACTTAATTCGATCGACCCTCGTCTTACCTATCACGATTTCAGATATGTTTCGGGACCCACTCACACCAACCTCATTTTTGATGTGCTCGCACCTTATGATTTAAAATTGAGCGACGATGAGCTGACATCAAAGCTGAAAGAAAAAATACACGATATTGACGAATCATATTTTGCGGTAATCCAGATCGACAAGGATTACACAGGAAAACACGGCTGATTATCATATTTTTTTGAAAGGATATGCGTTTCATGGCAAAGTATAAAAACAATGCGGCAAATTCGGCGGAGGTTGAGAATGAAAGATTTTCTCAAAGCGTTGTTCGGCTGAGAAATCTCATCACCGTTAAGGAAATGGACAGACGGCATTGGGCAAAGGAAAACTTCGGCAACCCCGAAGGACTTAACTTTAAAATATGTCGTATTTTGATTCCGATTTTCAGCTTGTTTGTGTTCATCTCAATGTTTATCTATTGCTACATCCGTGATATGCAGGCGGTTATCGGCAATTTGCAGGATGATTACATGGGGCTTGCCTATGACGCTGACATTTCGCAGGTCGGCATAATCATCATCTTTGTGCTGATTATGTGTATTGCTCTTTTTGTCGGCAACATTCTGCTTTTCTTCAAAAAAACCTATGTCGGCGCATATATGAATTTAACAGCGTCAATCGCGCTCGGCGTTCATCTTCTCACCCAAATGTCAATCCCGATGCCGTCGTCAAACGAGAATTATGTTACGCTGTGCATTATTTGCAGCGTGGTTTATTTTGTTCTCGCACTTTTGAACATATATCTGCTCATCTGCAAATATAAGGTCGTCAGAACGGTAAAACGAATGACCGATGAAATCATGATAAAAATATCAAACGGAACCAACGAAATGCTGACTCCCGAGCTTTATGCCGAAAAAATCGAGCAATATATCGAGCGGGAGAAAAACAAAATCGTTGCCGAAAAATCGGGCGGCAAAGACAGCCTGATTCATTTTGACGGTGACGGGTCAAAAGAGGAATAAAATTTATTAACGGAAGAAAGATCAATGAATAAAAACGACAGAATTAAATTGAAAATCACGGCGCTGAGCTCGGAGGGTCACGGAATCGGCAGAAGCGAAGATAATACTGCGGTGTTTGTGCCCCAAAGTGCTGTCGGCGACGAGGTCGAGGTAATAATCGTTAAGGTGCTCAAAAACTATTGCTTCGGCAAAATCATCGATATTATAAAAGAATCGCCCGACAGAGTCGAGCCCGATTGCGATGTTTTTTCGCGTTGCGGCGGCTGCTGCTATCGTCATATATCATATTCGGCTCAGCTTGAAGCAAAAAATAAGCGTGTGACGGACGCTGTTACAAGAATCGGAAAAATTTCCGCTCCGATTTTGCCGATAATCGGCGACGAACGCACATCACGCTATCGCAACAAAGCGCAATATCCGATCGGCGCTGACGAAAACGGCAAAGCCGTCTGCGGATTTTATGCGCTCCATTCTCACAGAATAATTCCGTGCGATGACTGCAAATTGCAGCCGAAACCGTTTTCCGATATTGTCAAAACGGTGATTTCATTCATCAATTCAAACCGAATCCCGGTATACAACGAGCAAAATCACAGCGGAATTGCACGGCATATATATCTTCGTGAAACTAACAACGGCGAGATAATGGTATGTCTTGTGATAAATGCGGACAGACTTCCGAAAGAAATGGAAAAACAGCTCGTTTCGTTATTACAGCAAAACGAAGCCGTAAAATCGGTGGTTCTTAACATAAACAAAAAGCAGACGGGCGTCATTTTGGGCAATAAATGCCGTGTGCTTTTTGGCGCAAATGCCCTTGAAGATGAGCTTCTCGGAATCAAAGTGCGAATTTCGCCGTTGTCGTTCTATCAGGTGAATCACGACATGACCGAAAAGCTATATTCGGTTGCAGCCGAATTTGCCGCTCCCGAGGGCAAAACGGTGCTTGATCTATATTGCGGTGCAGGCACGATCGGGCTTACAATGGCAAAGCGTGCAAAGCAGATAATCGGCGTTGAGATTGTGGAAAGCGCCGTTCGTGACGCTGAAAAGAATGCAGAAATCAACGGAATCGAAAACGCAAGGTTCATCTGCGGCAATGCGGCGGATTGCGCAAAGAAATTGGCGGCTGAAAAAATCGCCCCGGATGTTGTCATTCTCGACCCACCGAGAAAAGGTGCCGAAAGTACGCTGATCGATACGATCGCAAATGAATTTTCCCCGAAAACGGTGGTTTATGTATCGTGCGACCCGGCTACTCTTGCAAGAGACCTTGCGATATTTGCCGAAAAAGGCTACAAGACGGAAAAGATCCAACCCGTCGATATGTTCCCCTCAACCGCTCACGTGGAGAGTGTGGCACGGCTTACTAAAGATGAATAATATACGAAAAACCCTCTCAACTTTTTGTCGAGAGGATTTTTTTATGCATAAATTAACCTTTAGGAAAATAAAGTCAACGATTATTTATATATTCGGTTAAAATCAGGATAAATGTATTTAATTTTGGCTGTCTGACCTTGACCTTGCCGCTTTGAAATGTTAAAATAAAAATGTTGCAAAAAATATTTAAAGTGTGAGGTGAGCAGAGTGAACAGTGATGACAGTTTCGGGCAATGCACGGCTTGTGCCGGAGGTTTGTGCAGCTCTGCCAAAGCTTCACAAAACGAATTTTAAACTAAATTATCAGCACAAACGCCGACATTTTTTCCGATACCGCTTTCATCAACGAATTGCGACAATTCTTGAATTGAAAGGAATGATATTATGGCGAATAATATCAAAAACATATCTTTGCCCGGCGACGACAAAACCGCAAGACCCGATTATGTTCATGAGATAAGCGAGATCGTAAAGGGCGGTCTTTCCCCGAAAATGATTCAGGAAAGGCTTGACGATTATCACGAAAAAGACATTGCGGAGGCGCTGACTTTACTTGACACGGTCGAGCGCGTTAAGCTTTTAAGGATTCTTGACGCAGAAAGCCTTGCAAACATTTTTGAATATGTTCCGGAAGAAGAAGCAGGAAAACTGCTTGAAGAAATGGATATTAAAAAGGCGGTCGCGCTGATTTCGGAGCTTGAAAGCGACTCCGCCGTTGACATTTTGAGGACTATTTCCAGAGAAAAGCGAAGCCAATTCATCGATTTGATTGACGATGAAAGCAAACGCAACATTGAGCTTGTCGCTTCCTTTGACGAAGATGAGATAGGCAGCCGAATGACCTCGAATTTCGTTCAGATTAGCAACGATATGACGGTCAAAGGCGCAATGAGCTCATTGATCGAGCAGGCAAAGGACAACGACAACATTACGACGATATTCGTTGCGGATAAAAACGGGCTGTTCTATGGCGCAATTGATTTGACCGACCTCATCATTGCACGTCAGGACGACCCTTTGGAGGATATTATCAGCACATCTTTTCCGTATGTTTACGGTACGGAAGAGGTTGACAATGTAATTGAATCGTTGAAGGATTACTCCGAAAACAGCATACCTGTGCTTGATAATTCAAACCATATAATCGGTGTAATTACTGCTCAAAACCTTGTCGAAGTAGTCGATGATGAGATGGGCGAGGACTATGCAAAGCTCGCCGGTCTTACTGCGGAGGAGGATCTTTCCGAACCGCTGAAAATGAGCATAAAGAAACGTTTGCCGTGGCTGCTTGTGTTGTTGGGGCTTGGAATGATCGTTTCGTCCGTCGTCGGCATTTTTGAACACGTGATCGCACAGCTTACAATAATAATGGCGTTTCAGTCGCTGATTCTCGATATGTCGGGTAATGTCGGCACGCAGTCTTTGGCGGTCACGATTCGTGTTTTGACCGATGAAAACCTAAGCGGCAAACAAAAGCTCCAGCTTGTCATAAAGGAAATGAAGGTCGGACTTTCAAACGGCATAATCCTCGGTGTGTGTTCAATGATCCTCATCGGACTATATATAATGCTGTTCAAGGGCAAACCCGCAATACTCGCTTTTGGCGTATCTTTTTGCATTGGTGCGGTGCTCATTCTCGCAATGCTCATTTCAAGCGCTGTGGGTTCGTCAATACCGCTGTTTTTCAAGAAGATTAATGTTGACCCGGCTGTTGCTTCGGGTCCGCTGATCACCACGATCTGCGACCTTGTGTCGGTTGTGACTTATTATGGGCTGAGTTGGATCCTCCTGATAAATGTATTGGGGCTTTAGTTTATTAACGGAAAGGTTAAGTGAAAAATTGAGCAAAGCAATAACGAAAAAGGCGGTCGGCAACGGCTGCACATTATATAAAAAATGCGGCGGCTGTCAGCTTCAGAACATGGACTATCAGCGGCAGTTAAGATATAAACAAGCAACCGTTGTTAAGCTGATCGGCAAATATTGCAGGGTTGACGACATAATCGGAATGGACGAGCCATATCATTATCGCCACAAGGTTCAGGCGGCATTCGGCAAGGTCGGCGGAAATATCATTTCGGGAGTTTATCAGTCCTCTACACACAAAATCGTGAAGGTGGACGATTGCCTGATTGAAAACAGCCCGGCGGATAAAATAATCGTAACAATAAGACGGCTTTTGCAGGAATTTAAGCTTAGCGTATTTAACGAAAAAACGCTCAAAGGCTTTTTGCGGCATTGTTTGGTGAGAGTCGGTTATCATACGGGCGAAATCATGGTCGTGATGGTAACAGGAACCAAAGAATTTCCGAAAAAGCGTGATTTTATCAAAAAACTGCTCGAAATTCACCCCGAAATCACAACCGTTGTCCAAAGCGTGAATAATAAATTTACAACGCTTGTGCTCGGCAAAGAATTCATCACCCTTTATGGCAAGAGATATATTAACGATATGCTCTGCGGCTGTACCTTCAAAATCTCACCTGCCTCGTTTTATCAGATAAATCCCAAACAAACCGAGATTTTATATAACAAAGCGGTCGAGTTCATGAATTTGACAGGCCGTGAAACAGTTATCGACGCCTATTGCGGAACAGGCACGATCGGCATAATTGCCTCTAAAAACGCAAAGTCGGTAGTCGGCGTTGAATTAAATCATGACGCTGTCCGTGACGCAAAAATAAACGCAAAGCTGAACGAGGCGGATAATGTTTCGTTTTATAATGCGGACGCAGGTCGGTTTATGATTGACATGGCGCAGGAAAATGAGCCTTGCGATGTTGTGATAATGGACCCACCAAGAGCCGGTTCGGACAAAAATTTCATTCAGTCGGTGCTGACGCTTTCCCCGAAAAAGGTGGTTTATGTATCGTGCAATCCCGAAACGCTCGCACGGGATTTGCGTTTTTTCGTAAACGGCGGCTACAAGGTCCGCAAAGCCGCCCCGGTCGATATGTTCCCGCACACAAAACACGTTGAGTGCGTGGTGTTGATGTCAAGAAAATAATTAAGCAATATAAAGTTCGGCTTGTTGGCTGACTTTTTCTAAATCTAAAATTGTACATTTAACTATCAAAAGCACTCGGCTATATCTTACGGAAACATATCCAACGCAAAATTTTGTTCAGGTTGTAACCTCGGATTAGATAATGCAAATTGAGTGAGTGGATTAGATGCCAGGGTGTTTGGAGAGAATTTTATAGAACAAAAGCTGACCAGGCAATCCTGCAATTCGACCGTTTTGAGGGGTTCATGAACAGTGAAATAGATGTTAATAGAAATTAGATAAATCGCAGTTTGCAGAGGAGTATATTATATGAATGATTGTATTTTTTGTAAAATCGCATCTGGAGAGATCCCATGTATGAAGATATACGAAAATGATCTGACTCTTGCATTTATGGATATTGCAAAAGATGTGGATGGACACATTTTGGTCGTTCCCAAGAAGCATTTCAGGAATATTCTGGATTGTGACGAAGAAACGCTATGTGCTGTCATGAAGACTGTTAAAACGGTATCGAATCACTTGACGGATCATTGTGGATACGAAGGCGTGAATCTGCTTAATGCCAGTGGTGAAAGCGCAGGACAGTCGGTATCTCATTTACATATTCATATCATTCCGAGAAAAAGAAATGATGGAATAGATGCATGGCCCGGATTTGAGGGAGCAAAGGAAGATATCCAAAATGTATTTGATAGAGTGAAGATGTAGGAAAATTCCAGTTTGTAGGGAAGACATGAAAAATGAAGTTTAAGGAACAGAGCTTTACCATGTTTGCCTATACAAATTATAGGACAATTCAAGGTTGTCACAGGCTCGAACCACTAGATTTTAAGGGAAAAGGTGCGTTCCACCATTCCATTGTACAATAGGGGTTGAGTATGTTTTTCGTTGAACAACCGTGCCATGTAGAGTGCGTGGTGTTGATGACGAAAAAATAAATATAACATAACCAAAGTGCGGTATTAACCCGCACTTTTTGTTTATTTACAGATATATTTCGAAAAGCACTCTTCACGGCAAAAATATTCGACAAAATGCCTGTTCTTTTGCTAATTACTATTGTTTTTTTTATAAATATGTGATAAAATCAGTTTAAGGCTATATTGGGATTATTATGCCTGAATTTAGGGAATTCGGAGATATTTTTTGCCGAAAAACCGACCTTGAGAGGAGAATTACATGAACGGATGTGTAGATAAGCTATTTGACATCGACAGCATTAAGCTGCCCGAAGAAATCACCAAAATCGAGATCGACAACCGCCGCATTGACGATGATGTTGCCCGTTTGGCGCTTCGTTATGCGGACGAGAACGAAGCGGACTCGGTTTCAGACGGCGACATTGTTTTTTGCAAAGCAGACGACGAAAGCTTTCCTGACAAAAGAACAATAATCATATATACGGGTGTTGTTTTGCCCGACGCAGAGACTGCCGCAAAAGCGGTCATCGGCAAAGGCAAGGGTGAGACTGTCAAAACCGAAATCGCAGGAAAAGCGGTTTCGCTTAATATTGAAAAAATCGTTCGCCGCACGCCGACAAAGATTGACGACGAGCTGATTTGCAAAATCGGAATCGACGGCGTGACAACTGTTGACGGCTACAAATCATATCTTAAAGACAAGATGATCGAAGACGCTAAAATGGAGCAAAACAAAGCCGCCATTCGCTACATCATGGACAAGATGGTGCAAAACAGCACATATTCCTATGATGAAGCCGAAATGGAGAAGCATATCAAATCATGCGCAGACGATTATGCACGGGAATGCGAAGCGACAGGGGAAGAATTTAACCCTGACACTCTCCGTGAGGCTATCATTTTTCAGGAAAAGCAAAGCTGGATGGCAGAAGCATTTTGCAAAAGCCGAAACATTGAGCTTGACATGAATGATATTGAACAACAGGCGAATCAGATGATCGAAATGTATGAGCTTCTGGGCGAGAAGGCACCGAGCAAGGAAGATGCTCTTAAAATGGCTAAGATTGACGCCGCTTTGAACGGATTTTTCGATTATATAAGCAACATTATCTCGCAGAATACGGAGGCGTAACATGGCAACAGTTGAACTAAAAAACAGCGAATGGAAGGAATTTTCAAAAGCAGAATATGCCATTATCGACTGCTTTGGCGAAAACTGCGTTGCCTGCGTGGTTTTGGAGCCGATTTTTGACGGAATTGCAGACGAGCTCGGCGGAATCAAATTCGGGAGAATCAACATTACGCACTATCCCGAAATCGCCGACAGCTTTGGAATTAACGCAATGCCGACACTGTTATATTTCAGAAACGGCGAGCTTGTTAATCAAACGATCGGCAGTCTTGAAAGAAAAGACCTTTTGGCTGAGATTTCAAAGATGTTATATCAATAAATTCGGAAAGGGCGAGATTTTAATGGGAAAAGTTCGTTTTAACGAAGACCGTGAAGTTGTAGCCAGGGTCAAAGAGGGTCTCAAGCGCACAGGCGGCTATTGTCCGTGCCGTCTTGAGAGAAAGCCCGAATATAAATGTATCTGCGACGAATTCAAAGAGCAGATCAAGGACCCGAACTTTGAGGGCTACTGCCACTGTCGGTTATATTACAAAGAGAAATAATATTTTAGAAAAAATATTATAAAATAAAAGGAGTATTATGTTATGAAAAGAATATTTTCAATTACCCTCGTTTTAGCAATGATTTTATCCCTTGCAAGCTGCGGACTGTTCAGCAATGATTCTGTCGTTAAGCTCGGCGACTACACACACAACGACCCGAAAGACCTCAAATATGATAAGAGAGTTGTTTTAAAGGGCGAAAACTTCGGCGAAAATCTTGCAAGCAACATGAGCCAAGAGGCATATCCTGACACAATGGTATATGACAAATCGGGCAACCCGATCGGAATGTACGAATATGATGAATCGACCGGTCTTGCAACAGGCTGGACAAAGTTCAGCGATAATTCTCACATTGATTTTGAAAAAGGCAAAGAGGTTAATCTCGGAAAGCCGGACGAATCAAAAATGGTTAAATTCTCTGACGCTGTTGCGCTTTATGCCGTTGCTTACGGCAATGAGGACAAGCCCGTTTCAACATATTACTATATCTTCCTTAAAAACAAGGCAGACAAAGACACCGTCAAAAGCGGAATGGAAAACATTTACGGACTTAAATTCACAGAGGAAAACGACACTGTTTTGACAGCGGTTCAGGATGAAAAAGCAATTAACGAAGTAATCAAACAAATCGCTGAAGCGTCGGGTGAAAGCTCGGCTGAAGAAATCAATTTTGATTCCTATGTAAACACGCTTGTCAACGACTATCAAATCAAAAAAGAGTCAAACGCCGCAATCAAACCGTTTGCGGGATACACCGACCCGACTGACTTCGAATATGACAAAAAGGTCGTTCTCGCAGGTTCTGCAGAGTATGCGGTTGATGAGAATTTGATAAGCGATGTTACTTCACTTACAAGCGTAATTTACGGCAAAGACGGCAACGTTGTCGCAAACTTTAATTACTATGAATGCCCGTCAAAGGAATCTGCCGACAAGATTGCGGAATCCTTAAAGTCTGCTAACCCAAAACATATTTCAGACACAGTTATTTGCATTTCATACACCGGAAAAGAAATGCAGAACGAACTTAAAAAATATATGGGCTATAACATAATCAAAGACACATCAATCGACGAATATATAAGAATGAACGAAGACACCTTCCTTATTTCTGTTTGCGAATAAACCAAAGCCTGACGGATGCCACAAACGCCAAATCACAGGCGGAGCGGCATCCGTTTTTTTACAGTATAATTCCTTTTAAGGAGTATTTTAATGGATACACAAACACCAAAAAAGCCGGGGCCAAAAGGCTGGAGGGCGTTTTTCAGGACAATTAAAAATATCAAATTGCCGTGGGTTTGGATAATCGTCGGTTTGTCAATCAACCTTGTCCTCAACGATATGATGTTAAAGCTTCCGGACTTAACTGCGAGTCTTACAAGCGGAAAGCTGTCCGGCTCTTCGCTTACTTTAGCGATAATTTATTATATAATACTCAGCATAATGTCGTTTGTTGCCGTTGCGGGTCAAACGCAGGCTCAAACATGGAGCATTAAAGCAACAAGAAAGAGCGTTTGGAACAAAATGCTCGGAATGAAGATGGATCATTTCGACAGAAATGACCCGTCCGATCTCATGAGTGCAATCATCAACGACGCAAACACAAGCGTCAACAGTTTTGTCAACATCATAATCTATCTTATTCCGGATATATATTATGTAATTGCAGCAATGTTCAGGATCAATCAATATCACTGGATTTTGATGTTGTCATGCCTTGCAATGCTGCCGCTGAAATATTTATATGCGCTGCTGCTTGGCAAGCAATTTCAAAAAAGCACCGCAAAGTTATATAGCAAAATCGGATTGCTCACAAGCTTTTTGGCGGACAGAATCAATCATCTGCCGCTGATCAAAACATATACTAACGAAGAATATGAGGGCGAAAAAGGCAAGGAGGCTGCCGACAAGCTGCTCAAAGCCAACATGAAGCTGGTTCATCTTGACAACATCACAACTGCGGCTTCGTCGGTTCTCGATATTTTGCAAAAATTCATCGTAATCGTAATTGCGGTTATTTTGCTTCAAAAACAGCAAATCGACCTTGCAATGTGGATTGCATTTTTCTTCTTTGCACAAAACCTTTTCCCGACAATGGACAGCATTTTTGATGTTTGGATCAGAATCAAGGGAATGCACGGAAGCTTTGAGCGTATAATTGAGATAATGGACGGCGATGACGAAGAAGACAGCACCGCCGCAAAGCCGTTCCCGAAAACCGGCGACATCAAATTTGAAAACATCACATTTACATATCCGGAAACAGACGAACCTGCGGTGAAAAATATATCGTTCACCGTGCCTCGCGGGTCTAATGTTGCGATCGTCGGTCTTTGCGGAAGCGGAAAGACCACCTCGGTCAGCTTGTTTGAGCGGTTCTATTCGCCCGATGTCGGTCGGATCATGATCGGCGACACCGACATAAAAGATATATCCTTGAGTGATTTCAGAAAGAACCTCGCCTATGTTCAGCAGGGTGCGGAAGTGTTCAGCGGAACATTGAGAGAGGCGCTGACCTATGGAATCGACAGAGATGTCAGCGACGAAGAGATATATTCAGCCGCTGAAAGAACGGGATTCAACGAATATCTCGCACTTTGCGACGACGGGCTTAATACCGATGTTGCGTCGGGAGGCACATCAATGTCGGGAGGACAGAGCCAGCGTCTTGTTTTGACAAGAGAAGTGCTTCGCGGCGGCGACATTATTTTGATGGATGAGCCGACCTCGGCTTTGGATGTTCGTGTTTCGGCGAAAATTCAGGATACAATGGACACCGTTTTTGCGGATAAAACAAAGATCCTCATAACTCATGATTTGAGCCTTGCTAAGAGATATAGTCGCATAATCGTAATGGAAAACGGCAAAATCGTCGGCGACGGAACCGATGAGGAATTGCTCCAAAGCTGCGAAACATACAGAATCATGAACAAAAACGCAGGAGAAACGGTCGAGAACGAGGGAGGTGCCGAAGAATGAGAAAAAACAGTCAATCAAAAAACGGCGCCAAATATTTCAGCATTCTCAAAGGCGTTAAGCTGCCGTGGATCTTGATAATACTTTGCGTTGCTTCATCAATCGGAATGATGCTCGGCGAGCTCAATGTTGCGTCGCTCACAGCGGGAATCATTGATTCAAGCCAAAACGCAATCAACGCCAAAATGCTTATCAACTATATCGGGTTTACGGCGCTCACCGCCATTCTCAGCATTTTAAGCAACTATTTCACCCGAAAAATGGAAGAAACGATCACACTCAGAGTCAGAGTTAAGCTTTGGCTGAAGATAATGCGTCTTCCGACACGCTATTATGACGAAGATAACGGCGACGAGCTTGTTACCCGTATCACCTCGGACGCTACCGCTCCGTCATCGCTGTTTTCAGTCGCAGTTTCATTCATCGTTTGCGCTGTTACAACCGTTAAGGCATTCATCAGCCTTTACAGCACAAATGTAATGCTCGCAAATTATTCGTTGATAATCATTCCTCTGACATTTGTCATTTGCATCGTCTATGGCAAAATAAGCTTCAAACTCGGCGTTTACAGCACAACCACAATGGCAGGAAGCATTGGCTATTTGGCAGAGCGTGTTCGTAATTTCAGACTGATCAAAAGTGCGGTTGCCCAAAAGGTCGAATCAAAAAAGGGTGATGAAACCTTCAAAGAAATGTATAAAGCAGAGTTTTTAAACTGGCTGTTGGTTGCTTGTTATCAGCTTTGTTCGGGCATTTACTCGATCATGTTCATCGTGATCGTATTTGTAATCGGCGGTCAACTCATTCCGACAGGCGAACTCACAATCGGTGATTTGACCGGATTTTACATGATAACCGGCATTCTCGGATTGCAGCTGCTTCAGTTTTTCATGAATATCGGCTCGGTTTCCGGAACATTCGGCACAATGAAGAAAATTGCGGAAATCAGCGACAGCGAGAGCGAAAAGCAGGACGGAAAAGATGTTCCCGAAATCTGCTCGGATATTGAATTTGACAATGTTTCGTTCGGCTATTCCGACGAGCGTGATGTTTTGAAGAATCTTTCGGTTAAAATCCCGATGGGCAAGGTCACAGCAATAATCGGCGGCAACGGCGCAGGAAAATCGACGCTGTTCAAGATGATCACTCGGCTTTACGAACCGAAAAGCGGCGAAATTAAATTTGGCGAAGATAACATTGACGAATATAATGTAACGCAGTGGCGCGACAGATTTTCATTTGTATTTCAGCGCAATCCCCTGATTGGCGGAACGGTTAGAGAGAACATTACCTATGGTCTTGACCGTGAAGTCACCGACGAAGAGCTGATTGATGTTGCGAAAAAGGCAAATTGCTATGACTGCATTATGGCAAAGCCAAACGGATTTGACGAAGATGTCGGACTCGGCGGTTCAAACTTCTCGGGCGGTCAGGGTCAGTGCATCTCGATTGCAAGAGCAATGTTACGCAATTCCGATTATCTGCTTTTGGACGAAGCCACAAGCAATCTTGATGTTGTCAGCGAGGCTGCCGTTACGCGGGCAATGGATAATCTGATGAAAAACAAGACAACGCTCATGATTGCCCACAACTTTGCCGCAACACGCAACGCCGACTACATTATCGTTATGAAAGACGGAACGGTTGAAGCGGCAGGCACGCCCGACGAACTTATGAAAACGAATGAATATTATCAGATGTTCTGCAAAACACTATAAAACAGCTTAAAGCGAGGTAGGTTATGACTAAAGAAAGCATGGTGCTTAAATCAGCAAATGTCGGTGATGTTTGCTTTGGATTTGAGCTTGTAAAAAAAGAATTTATCAAGTCAAAAAATGCGGATTTATATACGCTTGTTCATCAAAAAACAAAAGCCGAGCTTTTATATTTTGACAGAGCGGACGAAAACAAAACATTTTCAATTTCATTTAAAACACTGCCCGAAGACAGCACCGGTGTATTTCACATTTTGGAGCACAGCGTTTTGAACGGCTCTACAAAATATCCCGTTAAAGAACCGTTTGTGTCAATGCTTCAAAGCTCGATGCAAACATTTCTAAATGCGTTTACATTCAGCGACAAGACAATGTTCCCCGTTTCAAGCCGAAACGAACAGGATCTTTTTAACCTGATGTCGGTATATCTTGACGCTGTTTTCAACCCGATCATCTACAAGCGCCCCGAAATATTTATGCAAGAGGGCTGGCATTATGAATTTGACAGTGAAAACGCCGAGCCATATTATAACGGTGTTGTTTTCAGCGAAATGAAGGGTGTTTATGCCGATGTTGACAGGCTGATTGAAGACGAAACAAGCAGACTTGTTTTCCCTGACAACTGCTATGGCTTTGTAAGCGGCGGTCACCCCGAAAATATCCCCGATTTGACCTATGAACAGTTCATTGCGACTCACAAGCGCTTCTATCATCCGACAAACTCGAAAATAATCCTTGACGGTCAGATGAATATTGACTCGGTGCTGAAGTTCATCAATGACGAATATTTATCTAAATATGACTATCGTGCGCCTGATTTTGATTTTGTCGAGCAATCGCCGAAATCAATCGAAAAAACAGTATATTACGAAGCACGCCGGGGTGAGGAAGAGCTTGCTCATCTGTCGATTGCAAAAATACTTTGCAAACATGACGAGGTCGAAAAGACCTATGCGGCAAAGGTTTTGGCAGATTATCTCACAGGCTCCAACGAAGCGCCGCTCAAACGGGCATTTTTGGAGCAGGGACTCGGTCAGGACATCAATCTTGACATCAGCGACGGAATCTATCAGCCGATGATCGCGCTTGTTGTTCACAACACAAGCAAAGATAATTTTGATAAAATCAAAGAGTTTTTGCCGAACACCGCTAAAGATATTCTCAAAAACGGACTTGATAAATCGGCGCTTCTTGCAAGCCTTGAACGGTTTGCATTCACAAATAAGGAAATCAACGAGCCCTATGGCGTTGAGCTTGCGGTTCGTGCGCTCAGCGGCTGGCTCTATGGCGACGACCCGATGACACACATTGATAACGGCAAGGTTTTTGATTCTCTGCGGGCAAAGGTCGAGGGCGACTATTTTGAAAAGCTGCTCGGCGAATTGCTTTGCGACAAAAGCGACAAATCATATCTCTATGTTCTTCCGTCACTCAACAAGGGCGCCGAGGACGCTAAAAAAGAGGCGGAGAGAATTTCAAAAATCACCGCAACATGGAGTGATGAGAAAAAACATGAGGCTTACAGCGACTTTGTGAAAATGCAGCAATGGCAGCAGAGTGCCGACAGCGAGGAGGTGCTCAGCACCCTGCCTCATCTTGACATAAAAGATATTTCCAGAGAGGTTTCACCGATCAAAACCGAGGCTGTCAAGGCAAACGGCGTTGATATTTTAAAAATTGACACCGACACCAACGGAATCGTATATTTGAATCTCTATTTTGACATTTCCGACTTCTCGGTTGATGAGCTTCGCACGCTCAATGTCATGACGGCTTGCTTTGGCGAGCTTCGCACCGAGAATTATTCGGCAAGCGCAATTCAAAACATGATCAAAGCAACGCTCGGCGGACTCGGCGCAAAGATCGAGCTGATTGCAAAATCGGGCGACATTGAAAACTGCAAGCCCTATTTGCTCGTGTCGGCAAGTATGCTCAAAGAAAATGTTGAAAAAGCGGTCGAGCTTATCAAAGAGATTCTTTTGAACGGCAAATATGACGAGGCAAACCGAATTAACGAAACCGTTTTGCAAAACGACTATATGTTAAAGCAGTCTATCATCGGAAGCGGTCACGTTTTTGCAATTACCAAATCATTGTCGGCATTTTCAAAATACGGCGCAATGAAAGAATTGCTCGACGGAGAAAGCTTTGTCAACTGGTTCTCGGATTATGCGGCGGATTTCAAGAAAAATCATGATGAAAATTGCGAAAAAATCGCAAATCTTACCTCAAAAGCATTTGCTAAAAATCGCTTGTTTGTCGGCGCGAGCATTGATGATGTTTCCGAAATTGAAAAGATGATCGAAGCACTGCCTGTAAATGAGATTGGGGAAGCTGCACTGATCGAGAAGTTTGACAAAAATGATTGCTCGATCGAAATTCCGGCAGATGTCGGATTTTCGGCTCTCGGCTGCAACCTTTATGCAATCGGCGATAAATTCAAGGGCAGCTGCTCGGTTGCCGCGTCACTCATGACATTCGGTTTCTTGTGGAACGCGGTTCGAGTTCAGGGCGGCGCTTACGGCACGGGCATGAGCATTCGTGCAAACGGCGATATGTTCTGCTATTCATATCGTGATCCGAATCTTGAAAACAGCAAAGAAGCATTTTGCCAAACTGCCGATTTTCTGGAGGACTTTTTGAGTCGGAATATGCCGCTTGACGACATTATCATCGGAACGGTCAACACCACCGAGCCGCTTCTTGACCCGTCGGGCATCTGCGATTTGGCTTGTGCAAGATTCCTCAAAGGCACAAAGCCCGATTCGATCGCAAAAATCCGCGGTGAGATTCTTGACAGCACAAATGACGACCTGAAAAACCTCGTCGGAGTGCTGCGTAAATATATCGAAAACGGCAAGCTTTGCGCTGTCGGCAATCCCGACGCTGTCGCATTTGCCGACACAGTCGCATTTGCCGGCAAAAAATAATATAAAGATGATCACAGCAAAAAAATATCCCCGTAAGAATTCAAACTTACGGGGATATTTTGGCAGGAATTTAAAAAATAGAAATAATCAAATTTGTTTTGCAAGAAAGCTTTGCCTGACACAAAAAGCAAAGCTTTCTTGCTTTTTAAAAGATCGGTTTTATTGGAGGAAAAACCAATATTTTCTGTTAGATCAGTCCCTGAACGAAATGTTCTGGCTTTCGGGCTCGTCCCATGTTACGGTAGACGGTGTTTCCCAAATATACATTGCGTTGCCCTCGGGGTCTTTGATTACCGCATAATCATTTCCCTCAACGGTGAAACGCTCTTTCAAAACTTCGCCGCCGAATTCTTTTACCTGTTTCAAGGTATCCTCAATGTTATCAACTTCAACAACATATCTCGGATCTGCGCCTGTTTCGTCGTCGCTTCTTGCACGAAGATAGCCATAGCCGAACGACGGGAACTTCGGCTCCCAATTTGCATTACCGGGGCCTGTTGCACAATAGATAAGCGGATGAGTCGGGTCAGAATGCTCGGTGTCGAACATATCCCAGTTCATGCAATCCTTATAAAAAGCTCTTGTCTGCTCAAGCTTATCATCGTCATAGGGCAAAACGAATCTTCTGATTCTGCCGTGACGGGTGTGTGCCGGAAACTGCTTCGGATGGTGATATGAAATGTTCATCTTGTCCCAGTTCGGGTCGGGCTTCGGAAAATCAACATGAATTCTTCTTTTCTCGATGCTGCCGTTCCACGGCTCAACAAGATAATTGTCCTTTGACGAGTTGCATGACGGGCAAAGCTCCGGCACTTTATCATCATCTACTGCGAACGGAAATCCGCAAACATAACAAGTATATATTTTTTTCATTTCTGTGATCCTCCTTAGTCTTTGTCATAACCTGCTTCAGGTTCTTCCCATGTTCTTGACGGTGGGCATTTCCAAAGCTTATATTCGTTGCCTGACGGGTCGTTGATGAACGCCTGGCTTACCCAGCCGTCCGATTCCTCCGGCAATTCGCCGATTACGGTTGCGCCGTAATCTACCATTTGTTTAACAGTATCTGCAACCGGTCTGTCCATGTGGATTTCTGCCATTAAAGTGGGCTTCGGAACCTCTTCGCTGTCACAATATGCCGCCATTGCGTTCATGTGACCGGGGTTGAGACCTTCCCATGTTTCATAGCTCGGGCCTGTTGCAATCAAAAGCGAGGGTTTGTCGCTTCCTTTTTTTGCACCGCCTGCCGCTTCGGGAAGTTCAAACATATCCCAACCGAATACATTTACATAAAACTTTTGAAAGCGTTTAAAATCCTTGTAAGAGAGAAGCAAGAAACGGGGGCGTCCATGCAGACTCTTTTCAGGATATTTTTTCGGTGCTCTGAACGGATAAGTATTTGTTTTTTCCGCCATAATAATCATTTCCTTTCGTTTAAGTAGTGTTTTTATTTTTAACTGACCTTACTATCAGTCTGTATCATAGCCGCATTCGGGTTCTTCCCATGTTCTCGACGGCGGGCATTTCCAAAGGAAAAGCAGGTTGCTTGACGGGTCTTTAACATAGCACGAGGCCGCCCAGCCTTCTGTTTCTTCGGGCAATTCGCTGTCATATGAGCCGCCGTATTTTACAAGCTCACCGACGGTTTTTGCAACCGGTCTGTCCATGTGAATTTCCATGAACATTGTCGGAGGTGCAACCTTGTCGGGAGTATAATAGGCAGTGCAGTTCATGTGGCCGGGGTTAAGACCTTCCCATGTTTCATAGCTCGGTCCCGTTGCGCAAACAACGGTCGGGTGATCGCTGCCCTTTTTTGCGCCGCCTGCGGTTTCGGGAAGCTCAAACATATCCCAGCCGAAAACATTTACATAAAACTTTTGAAAACGCTTGAAATCGTTATATTGCAGCTGCATTACCCTCGGTCTGCCGTGAAGATCCTTTTCGGGATATTTCTTCGGCGCTCTGAAAGGGTATGAATCTGTTTTTTGTATGCTCATTTTTTTGCCTCCTTTATCAAATAATATCGCTTCATTTAATCATGAAGGCTTTCGCCGTTTGTTTCAATTACTTTCTTATACCAATAGAAGCTTTTTTTGCGATAGCGCTCAAGCGTGCCCTCGCCCTTGTTGTTGCGGTCAACATAAATGTAGCCGTAACGCTTGTCCATTTCGGCAGTTGACGCGCTTACAAGGTCAATGCAGCCCCATGAGGTGTAGCCCATTACATCAACGCCGTCTTCGATTGCTTCTTCAACCTGAACCAAATGCTGTTTTAAGAAATCGATTCGGTAATCATCAATTACGGTATATTCGCCGTTTTCGTCCTTTACAAGCTCATCATATGCTCCGAGTCCGTTTTCTGCAACAAACAGCGGTTTCTGATAGCGCTCGTAGAACTCGTTTAGAATATATCTGAGTCCTTTCGGGTCGATCTGCCAGCCCCAATCGGTTGCTTTGAGATATGGATTCGGCGTTGCCTTTGAAAAATACATATCCTTTGCTTTTGTCGGGTCAGCCGATGCGCAAAGGCTCCAATAATAGCTGAATGACACGAAGTCTACCGAATTTTTGAGGATTTCCTCATCTTCGGGGGTAATGTCGATTGAAATATTCTGCTCTTTATACCAACGCTTAGCATATGAAGGATAGTAGCCTCTTGCCTGAACATCGGTGAAAAGCAAATTCGTGTGATTGTTCTGCATTGCCTGAATCACATCATCGGGATCGGGCGTCAGCGGATAGGTCGGAAGTGCCAATACCATGCAGCCGATTTTGTTTTCGGGGTCGATTTCATGAGCAACCTTTGTTGCGGCTGCGGACGCAACCAATTCATGATGGATCGCCTGCAGTTTGTCGCTGAATGACAGCTCGTTTTTATCTGTCCAAACGCCGCCGCTTAAATAGGGCTCGGTCATGATCGTGTTGATCTCGTTGAATGTGAGCCAATATTTTACCTTGCCTTTATATCTCTCAAACACGGTTTTGGCATATCTTACAAACAAATCGATCGTTTCACGACTGCGGAAACCGTCATATTTTTTTGAAAGCGCAAGTGGGGTTTCATAGTGCGAAAGTGTAACGAGCGGCTCGATTCCATATTTATGAAGCTCGTCGAACACCTTGTCATAGAACTCAAGACCCTTTTCATTTGGCTGTGCGTCGTCGCCGTTCGGGAAAATTCTTGACCATGCAATCGACATTCTGAACACTTTGAAGCCCATTTCGGCAAAAAGCTTGATGTCCTCTTTGTAGCGATGGTAAAAATCAATTCCGATCAGTTTCAAATTGTCCGGGGTGGGCTCGTCTGTTCGGGGAGTCTTAACTCCGTGAGGCAACAGATCCTGAATCGACAGTCCTTTGCCGTCCTCAAGATATGCGCCCTCCATTTGGTTCGCGGCGGTAGCACCGCCCCAAAGAAAATTCTTGGGAAACATATTCATATACCTCCAAAAATATTAGTTGCGGCAGTTTAAGAAATTATATGCCGCTCCGCAAATATTTGCCTCGCTGCGATAGGTGCTGACAACGATCTCCGGCTTGATCATTTGGTCAATTCCATAGCCGACCAAATATTTATCGACCTCTTTTTTGAGATCCTCAAGCACCATTTCCTCACGGGAAAGACCGCCGCCGATTACGATTTTGTCGGGTCCGTAGCATATTTGGGCATTAACGACCATGCTTCCGAGCGATTTGATAAATTCGTCATATACTTTGAGCGCATCCTTGTCGCCCTCTTTGACCCATTTGAAAAACTGTTTGCCGTCGGCAACGATTTTTTTGGGTTCTTCGTCATATTTCGGGAATTTGTCGCCGAGCTGCGATTCCATGAACAACTGCGTCGGTGCGGAATCCTGAACATTTAAATCAAGATTTTTCATTTTGCAAAGCTTATATGTTACGCCGAGCATTCCGACATTGAGCACTGCGCTTGACATCAGCGAATAGTCGCCGGGGACGGTCACGGAATATGAAAACTCGCCCGCATTGAAGCCTTTGCCGCTGTGAACCTTATGATCCTTGATCACACCGCCTGCTATTCCCGAACCGAGAATTAAAACGATTCCGTCGTTGCAGTCTTCGAGCGAACCCTTCCATGCTTCCGACAATGCGCCGCATTTTCCGTCGTTTTCAACCGCCGCTTCAACGCCGCATTTATCTTTGATGATCTCGGTGATGCTCTTGCCGTATAGCTTCATATATACGCCGCTGCCGAGCAACACGCCGCTCTTCGGGTCGATGTTTCCGGGCAGGCTTACGCCGATTCCGCATACTTCGTCTTTATATTGCTGATAAATTTCATTTACACAATCGGCAAATTCTTCAACAGAACCGAGCGGTGCGGGCTTTTTGCCCGATTCGGTAATTATCGCATTTTCATCAACTACGCCATATTTTACCGAGCTTCCGCCAAAATCCAAAGCCAATACTTTCATTTTTGCACGCTCCTTGTTTTTATATATCAATTATCGGTCATAAATCGACCTGTTTCTTTCAATTTCAGTCCTTATATATGTCGGCAATTTCCTTGCCCTGAGCTTTAAGCTCATTTTTCAACTGTTCCAAGTCAACCGGGTCGTCAACATAGAACAATTCTTCCTTTTCCCAGACATAATAATTATGTCTTTCTACTTCAAGCTGTTGGCAAACTTCGTCCTCCGACCAATCCTCGAACAACTGACCCCATTTTTCAAAATCATCATATACACGCTCATGAACACGGGTCTGTGAGCGTTCTGCTCCCGAAAAATAGCGGTATCTTCTCGGTAACGGATGGCCGAGTCTGCTTTCTTCGTCGTCGGTTTTTCTCTCAAGCTCCAATTCCTGAAGCCATTTTTCAAACGGTATTCGCTGCGTTTGTCTGTACATTACTTTCATTGATCCTTACCTCCTCTTTTATCCCAATCGCACGGCATTGTATAATTTGGATTTACCGTATAAAGCACGGTTCTTTCCTTTTCTGCCGCCATTTGAATCCAAGGCATTATCGGATCACGGGAATCATCTACATATAGAATTTCCTGGCGCTGCCAGTCATAGCATTTTTCCCATTCTTTTGCGATTTTCTGACACTCCGGATCGTTTGCCCATTTTACATGAAGCTTTGTAAATTCGGCGATAGATTCATATTCTCTCTCGGATACTCTGATTCTTGAGTCCATGCTTCCGGTGAACGGTCTCATTCTGAGAGGAAGCGGCAGTCCGAGTCGGACGCTTGCAAGGTCGCTTTCATGTTCAAGCTTTGCCTGAAGCTCTCTGTTTTCAACCGGAACCTGTTGAATTTGTCTGAATAATACCCGAATTTTCATTTTGCTCACGATCTCCTTGAGTTATTAGCTGTGATTTTCACCCGATTTTGCATCGGGCGGCAATAATTTTTTCTGTCTTATTACCGCCCGTTTACAAGCATTTTTTACGATCAAATATTATGCTTCAGCAGGTTTGTTTTTCTTGAAAATCTTTGCGGTGAATTTTTCAATCGACGCTGATTTTGAAGAAAGAACCATGAAGAAGATAACGAATACTGCGATTACAACCTTGTTGTATGTTGTAGGCAAGCCGATTGCGGTCATTCCCATTTTAAGAATCTGGGTGATGATTGCGCCGCCGTAAATTGAGAAAATAATGTTGCCTTTGCCGCAGATCGCCATACCGATGAGCACGCACATCATTGCGTCGAATACGATTGACGCACTGCCGAGTGTGCCTGAGACTGCCGAGCTTACACCCGACTTGCTCAGCGCAAGTACGGTGTAGAGCCCTGCGAACAATCCTGAAAGGATTAGTGCCCATGTTTTTGTGTTAAGAGCATTGATTCCGTTTGTCTGTGCAACTGTCGGGTTGCTTCCGACAGCACGAATGCTGTAACCGATTCTTCTCTTGTAATAGAAGAAAGCCGCAAGTGCAAAGCACAGAACAAAGATAATAAGGTCAAATGGGGCGTTGCTTAATACCATCATGTTTGTCGGCAGATGAACACCGCCGCCATTGTAAACAATTCGTGTCAAACTCTCAAAGATGAGCGCTAAACCGATTGAAGCTATCAGGGTCGGGATCTTAAGGAATTTATAAACCAGTCCGACGATTACGCCGAAAACCAGCGAGATTACGATTGAGAAGAGAACCAATCCGAAAACTCCCATGTTAAGATTGATAGCAAGGTTGCCTGCCAAAATTGCCGCAAGCACATAGCGCGCACCGATTGAAAAGTCCCAGTTTCCGACTTTCATGTTGTAAAGAACGCCCCAACCTATTACGGTAGGAATAAAGCCTTGTCTTAACAGTGATATGATTGCGTTGAATGATCGTGTTTCGGGTGAAACCAACAATAAAAGCGCTATCATAATAATCGGCGCCAACACCGAGAGTGCATAATTTTTAATTTTTTCAAGAACTTTACTCATTGAATTTCACCTCATGAAATTATATATTTCAAATAATCATTATGTTTGCTTATTTAACGCCTGCTGCCTCTTTTACGAAATCGAGTGACCAGTTGTCGAGAACCTTCTGATAATCTGCTTCTTTTACATCAGGACCTACAAGGCTCTTAACCAAGTCGTCGCTGTAAAGGAATACTTCCGGATTATCAACATATTTTGAGAATACTTCCATGTCCTCTGCACTTGAGATAAGCAGCGGAGAAAGTGAGAGTTCCATGATCTTGTCAGATGCGTTGTTGCCCTTAACCTTGTTTACAAGTGAAATGAAGGAGATGAGGCATTCTGATGTGTAACCGCCGCATGATGCTGCGAGCCAGCCCTGTTCAAATGCTTCTTTGTTGCCTTCAAATGTATCAAAAGCTGCAACCTTTACTGAGCCTTTTTCTCTGTTTGAGCTGTTGAGTGCTGTGATGATAGCTTCGCCAACGCCTGCTGTGCCCGATGAAGCAAGAATTCCCTGCATATCCGGATAGAGTGTGAGGAAGTTGTTGATGCTGTCAACGTTTGCTGTTGCGTCGCCCGATACGAGCTGTGATGTTGCAAGGATCTGCACTCCATATTCTTTAGCGCCGTCTTCAAAGCCCTTGTTTCTGTCAACCATCATAACGTCTGACGGGTCGCCTGCGAGCATGCATACCTTTTTAACGCCCTTGTCTGCCAAAACTTTAACCATATCTTTGCAAACTTCGTAGCTGTCGTCTTTGATTCTTGTTACGAAATAGGGGTTGGACTGAACTGCTGAAAGAACGTCTTTATCTGTGATGTCTCTGTTTGACATTGCAAGATATACGCCGGCATTCTGACAAGCTGTTCCGAGCTGGAGGTTAGCCGATGTGTCCATCGGGATCATGTAGATACCTTTGCAGCCTGCGCTGATGAGGTTTTCGCAGTCTGTAAGCTCGTCTGCTGTTGTGTAGCTGCCGAGTTTCCAAACAAGCTCAACATTGAGCGCTTCAGCCGCTTTGTTGGCCCATGCATAGAATGTGCCGCCCATTGCGTCTGTGTTGCCGTACCAGATCATACCGATTTTCTGTTTTTCGCCGCTGTCGGCTGCCTTTGTTGTGTCATTCTGTTTGCCCGAGTTGTCGCCGCAACTTGAAAGAATGAAGCTTGCCGAAACGAGCATTGCTACTGCGAGAATTACGCTTAGGATTTTTTTGAAGTTCGATTTCATTTTGTTTTTCGCTCCTTTAAAATTTTTATTATCTGTTTTCAATCACACCGATCATACGATTACATCGTGCTGAGAACGATCGATGGATATTGCAACCGTGCCGAGGAAGAAGATCGCCTTGATGATGTCAACAAGGTTCGGGTCAAGACCCCAAAGGGTAAGTCCGTTGTTGAGCATGAAGAAGATCAAGGTACCGATTACAGCTGTTCTGATTTTTGATGAAGAGCCGCCGGTCATTGACAATCCGCCGAGGGACAGCGCCAAAAGTACATTGGTTTCAAGGTTTGTACCCGTTGCGCCGACAATGCTCGGGCTTCTGATAATTGTAAGGCATGAGGCAATGCCGATTGTCACGCCGCTGATTACAAAAGCGATTGTCTTATATCTTCCGACATTGATTCCGCTGAGTTCTGCCGCTTTCGGGTTTGTACCGATAAGCTTCTGATATTTACCGATTTTCGTGTAGTTGTAAAGGAAGTAGCCGATTAAGAATACTACAACCAATACGATTACGAAAAACCATACATTGTTGAATTTTGCAGCCTGCGCTACCATCATTGTTCTGCCTGCCGCAACGCTCTGTGCCAAGCCTCTGCCGGCAAACATAAGACACATGCCTGCGATGAACGCCGGAACTTCGCCTTTAACATGAAGTATTGCCGAGAAAAGTCCGCAAATGATGCCGAAAACAATGCAAAGAATGAAGAACAGCGCCATGTTGCTGCCGACTATCAGATATGACAGCACGCAGCAAAGTGCGCAAGCGCCGCCAAGCGAAAAGTCAAGGTTGTTGTGCGTCATTACAAATGCGGTACCGATTGCGGCTACCATTGTAATTGACGACTGTGCGATCAGGTTTTGGATGTTGTTCCATTTGAGGAACATTCCGCCGGTGGTCAAGGAGAAGATAACGAAAATTATCAACAGTCCGGCAATCGGAATTATTTTTCTGAGTTTCTCTACCATTTTCTTTATCCTCCCTCGTTTAAACTATTGCGCCGATAATGGTTGATTCGGTCAAATCTGCGCTGCGCTCAAAGGTTTCGCTGAGCTTTCCGTTTTTCATTGTGATGATTCTGTCCGCCATTCCGATCAGCTCCATCATTTCCTCGGAAACCATCAAAATCGATGCGCCTTGGTTTTTGAGGTCGTTCATCAAATGATAAATCTTTTCCTTAACGCCAACATCGATTCCTCGTGTCGGGCAGTCCATTATGAATATCTTTGAGTCGTTTGCAAGCCATTTTGCAACAACTACCTTTTGTTTGTTGCCGCCGCTGAGATCTCGAACATATTGCTCGATATCTCTCATTTTGACTTCCATTCGCTCAGCCTCTTGCTTTGCAAGCTTCTTTTCCGCTCTCGGCGAAATGAAGCAGCCCTTGCTGAGCTTTCCGAGCGCCGCCGTTACAATGTTGTCTTTAATGCTCGTTGCCTGGAACAGCGATTCTTTATCTCTGTCCTTCGGGATATAGGCGACTTTGTTTTTAATTGAAACGGTCGTGCTTGTCAGAGGAATGTTGCCGTCTTTCAAGATTACGCTGCCTGTTGTCGGCTTGATTGCGCCGAACACGGTTTTAAGCAACTCATGCATTCCGCATTCGCTCAGTCCGCCGATTCCCAAAATCTCGCCCTTATGAAGGTCGAAGCTTACATCGCTGAATATTCCGTCGACTGACAGATCTTTTACTTCAAGTACGACCTCGTCATCATATGAGCATTCGAAATCAGGTCTGTAATATGATCCGTCGACATCGCGACCGATCATTTTCTGACGAATGTTGTCCGGCTCAATTTCGTCGCCTGTAAGCGTTGTGATATATTTTCCGTCACGCATTACAACTACTTCGTCGCAAAGCTTTTTGACCTCGTCAAGGTCATGGGATATTACCAAAATTGCGGTGCCCTTTTCCTTTTGGTCAAAAATTATGTCATATATTCTGTCACGGCCCTTTTGCGAAAGAGCTGTGGTGGTTTCGTCGATTATGAGGATTGCCGGCTGATGCGAAAGGCTTCTTGCCGTCTCAATCATCTTTCTGTCCTCGAAAGAATATACATCGACCGGGGTGTTCGGTTTAACATATACCAATCCGTTTTCATCGAGGATCTTTCGCGACGCTTTGTTCAGCTTTGAAATGCTGACCATGATTCCCTTTGACAAAGCGTCCTCTTCACCCAAAAACATATTTTCCGCAACGGTCATTCCGTCGATCGTTCCCTGTTCCTGGGTCAAATACTGTATTCCCGATTTTCTTGCATCCAGAACGGATTTAGGACTGTAAGGCTGTCCTTTAAATGTCATTTCGCCTTTTGTGGGCGGATAAACGCCGGCGATCATGCTCGAAAGAGTAGATTTTCCCGATCCGTTTTCTCCGACGAGTCCGGTTACACAGCCGCTTTTAAGCTCCAATGTTACATCGGTAACGGCTTTTGTGGGACCGAATTCTTTGAACATATGCTCAGCCCTCAGAATTGTCTCATTCATGTTTATGCTCCTATCCGTTAGGTTCAACTTGTTCGGAAAACTGCTTTCCGTTCTTCCGAACAAGTCAAATTTATTTTTTTATTATTGTGCTCCTGTGTTTTTAACACCGTTTATGCAATAATCCGGGACGCTGTCGGGTAATTCCCAAATGTAATATTGATTGCCTTCCGAATCCTCGATTGCCGCATAGTCGTCGCCGAGAACGGTGAACCGCTCTTTAACCAGCTTGCCGCCGCATTCGATTGCTTTTTTAACGGTTTCGTCAATGTTTTTAACTTCAATGATCATGCTCGGTGCTACAACGCCGTCTTCCATCGGAACCAAGAAGCCATAGCCGAATGAGCATACTCTCGGCTCCCAATCGGGAGTGCCGGGGCCTGTTGCACAGTACATTACCGGATTTTCCGGGTCGCTGCCTTCAACATCAATGATGTCCCACTCGAAAATGTCCTCATAGAACGATCTCATTTCTGCAGCCTGTCCTTTGTTATAGCCCATTACCCATCTGCGGATTCGGCCGTCGCCCTTTTGCGGAACAAAGTCCTTTGCAACATGGAACGAAATGTCGAACGGATCGCGGTTTGGATCAACCTCAGGCGGATCTACATGGATTCTTCGTTTATCAATGCTTCCGCACCACGGTTCCTCAAGAAACTGAGATCTCGGTGCACCGCAACCCGGACACGCTGCCGGTACTTCTGTTTCTTCAAATGCGATCGGAAAACCGCAAGCAAAGCAAGTATATATTTTTTTCATTTTAAATGCTCCTCTCGATTGTAAAATTAAACGTCATATTCCGTTTCAAGCTCATCCCATGTTCTTGACGACGGACACTTCCAAAGATAAAGATGATTTCCTGCGGGGTCTTCGATTGCCGCATGAATCTCCCAGCTCTGTTTGCTGTCGTCAAGCGGTTTTGCAAACGATGATACATTTTTATCAAGTATCAGCTTAGCACCGTGATCGGTCATCTTCTTGATCGTTTCTTCAAGCGGCGACTCCATGTCGATTTCGGTCCATGAACCGATCGTCTCAACATGACCGTTATATGCCGGTCTTGCGCAAACATTCATATGACCCGGGGTAACGCCCTCGTAATCATATTGTGCAGGTCCCGTTGCCATCAAAAGCGCCGGATTTGGATCACCCGACGGGATTCCGCTTGCTGCCTCGGGCATTTCGATAGAATCCCAACCGAATACATTTATGTAGAAATTCATGAATCGGTGAAGATCCTTGTAACCCAAAACCATAAGTCTTGTTCTTCCGTGCAGGCTCTTTTTTGTGAATTTTTTCGGTGCCCTGTCGGGATTTGGATATGTTGTTTTGCTCATATTAGATCTGCTCCTTTTATTCGTCATATTCCGTCTCAAGTTCATCCCATGTTCTTGACGACGGGCATTTCCATAAATAATGTAAGTTGCCGGCAGGATCTGCCAGAACTGCGTGCGGCTCCCAGCTTTGTTTGCTGTCATCGAGCGGCTTTGCAAGTCTTGAGATCTTCTTGTCAAGAATCAGCTCGGCTCCGTGGTCGGTCATCTTCTTGATCGTTTCCTCAAGCGGCGTCTCCATGTCGATTTCGGTAAACGGTCCGATTTTCGCAAGGTCGTTGTCGCCTGCCCAATGAACATATGCGTTCATATGACCCGGGGTAACGCCCTCATAATCATATTGCGCAGGTCCAGTTGCAATGATGATTCCGGGGTGCGCATCGCCCGCTTCCAATCCGCTGAGCGCTTTTGGCGCTTCGATCATGTCCCAACCGAATACATTGATGATGAAATTTTGGAATCGGCGGAGATCCTTGTACGAAAAAATCATTACTCTTGTTCTGCCGTGCAGACTCTTTTTCGTAAATTTTTTCGGCGCTCTGTCCGGATTCGGATATGTTGTTTTATCAGCCATTTCGGAAGCCTCCTTTGTTGATTTTTTATCAATAACTGTTAGTTTTTTTATCAATAATTGACAACTTTTTGTCAATGTGTTGACTTTTCTGTCGAAACGAATATATAATATATTTGATAATTTTGTTTCGGAAAAATGTAAAAGTTAATTAGAATTAGGACTATTTTTATGAAAGTGTGAGCCCCAATGAACGGACATTCAAATATTAAAGATGTTATCGAAGACAGCTTGATCAACATTTTGCAAACGACTAAATTTGAGAAAATCACTGTCACAATGATTGCAAAACACGCCGGAATTTCAAACCAAACCTTCTATCGTTATTTTGCCGATAAATATGATCTTGCGTTGAAGATTTCTTTTGAAAAGCTTTCGGCTTTTGCTTCGATCTATGGTAATAATTCGACCTGGAAAGAAGTTTCACTATCTATTTTTCATTCAATCAAAAATCATTCGCTGTTTTTCAAACGCCTGATCAAAGACCCCGAAGGCGAAGAACTGATCTTGCGGTCGCTGATTAACATTTCAAACAATTTCACCGGTTCGCCCGTTTCCCGCTATGCTCTTGCCGTTTGGAAAGAAAATCTTGAAGAGTGGTGCGACTGCGGTTTTCGTACACCGATCGATGAAGTTTATGAGCGGCTCACAAGAAATCTTCCGATTTCCGATGTTGTCACCGATGAGTCGCAACTGAATGACTACATCAAAACTTACGGTGAATTGCGAATGAATTATTTCAGCAATAACAAGAAAAGATTATAATTCTTTGTTCAATTTGCATTTTTATTTTCTGTATATAGAATAACTTTTGTACAAAATATAGTCAACTGACACAAAAATGAAACCGTAACATTAAATGTTACGGTTTTTGGTTTTTGTAACTTTATAAATTACACAATTTAGATTTAATAATTAAAAATGTGGCATTTTTTAAACAATTACTATACTACTTTTTAACATTTAATCCCTTTTTTGTGCATATTGTATATAATTTAACAAACTTTTAGAGAGCAAACGAGTAGTTAGGGTCATATTATTACGACGATTTTTGTATATTTTGACGGCTTGCAACAACCTCTTTTGCTTTCTTTGAAAAATATGACGATTTCATTTATTATATTAAACAACATAAGCCAAACCCCGAAGCAGCTTACTTCGGGGTTTGGCTTTTCCAATATATTTTTTTCAAAACTTCGTGTAGAAAGAAACTTTCATAAATTAAAATCCGAAATACAATATCACGATTATTTTAAATAACCCTCTCTGGGGGTGACATTGAAATGACGAACAAGCTGTTTCATCTGATCGTCGGTTATCGTATTAACAAGCGGCAGATGAGCAATTTTCATATATATTTCTGCGGCTTTTTCGGCTGTTTCGACAAGTCCGAAGGTTTCGTCAAGGTCCTTGCCTGCGCCGTAAATTCCATGCTGCGACCAAACGACCAATCTTGCGGTCTTCATTTTTTCAGCCGTCGCTTCGCCGATCGAATTTGTTCCGCAAAGCATCCACGGCAATACATTCACGCCGTCGGGGAAGACGACAATGCATTCTGTGCACATCTGCCAAAGCGTTCTTGTAAATTCCTTTTCGTCAAGCGAATGAACATAGGTCATTGCAAGCAGATTTCCCGGATGAGTGTGCATTACAACTCGGTTTTGCGGATCAACCGACAATCTTACCATATGGCTCATCAAATGTGCCGGAAGCTCGCTTGTAAATTTGCCTCCGTCGCGATATCCCCAGAGCAGTTCGGCGGTGCAGCCGTCTTTTGCGATTCTGATTATTCCCAAATTATTTTCCGGGTCGTCGGTGACATTTTTAAAATATTTTCCCGTGCCTGTCACAATAAATATCTTGCCGACAAGCGATTTTGCCTCAAATCCGATCGGGATTTCACGAATCACCTTGTCAAGATCAAGATATTTTGCGACCTCTGATTCGTCCAACATATAGCTGATGTTTCCGCCGTTGCGTTCGTCCCAACCGAGCCGATACATATTGGCAGTTGTTTTTTTCATCTCTTCAACAAACGGTGCATTTAATATATTTTCCATTATTTCAAGCCTCTCTTTGAAAGCACATCCGCTTCATATTTTTCGACCGATTCAAACCATTCGTCGTCAAGTGGCGCATTGCATTTTTTGCAATATTCATCCCAAATCTCTCCGAACGGCATTGTTTTCAAATTCTCACCTACAACCATCAATTTTGTGAAGTTGCCCTCGTCCTGCATTTTTTTCAGCTGCTCGTTTGGCTGCAAAAGCGCAAAGAGCAAAGCTTTTTGGACATTTCTGAATCCCGTGACCCATGCCGAAATGCGGTTGATTGACGCGTCAAAATAATCAAGCGCAATGAACACTCGGTCAAGTCCGCAGCGGACGATCTCTTTGCAAATCTCTTTGGTTTCGTCATCGAATAATACCACATGATCCGAATCCCAACGAACTCCGCGGGTAATATGAAGCGCCATTTTTTTGTCAAATGCAAGAATTGACGAGATTTTGTCCGAAACGACCTCTGTCGGATGATAATGACCGTTGTCCATCAAGCTGATGCAGTCATCACGACCCGACGCATATTTCAAACACCACTCTGCACTGCCGACCGTATAGCTCTCGACTCCGATTCCGAACACCTTGCTCTCCGCGCACGGATATACCTTTTCTTTATCAAACGGCTCGGATAATATTTCGTCAAACGACTGTTTGTAGCGAAGTCGGGGTCCGATTCTGTCAGCCGGAATGTCCTTGTAGCCGTCGCCCGTCCATATATTCATTACGCACGGCTGACCCAGCTCATCTGCAAGATATTGCGAAATTCTGATGCACGCTTTGCCGTGCTCGACCCAAAATCGGCGTGTATCTTCATTCGGGCTTGAAAGGGTGAGCGGATCACATTTCGGGTGAGAGAAAAATGTCGGGTTAAAATCACAGCCCATTTGTCTTGCCTTGCAAAAATCGACCCATTTTTCGAAATGCTTCGGCTCGATTTTGTCACGGTCGACCCAACCGCCGTTTTCATCATCAAAAATCGCATAGCTCGCATGAAGATTGAGCTTGACTTTTCCGGGGACAAGCTCACGCACCTTATCAATATCCTGCATGAGTTCGTCGGGCGTGGTTGCTTTTCCGATATAATTTCCCGTGGTCTGAATTCCGCCTGTGAGCGATTTTTCCTTTTGGTCAAATCCTCCGACATCATCACCCTGCCAGCAATGAAGCGCAATCGGAACATTTTTGAGTATTTCTATCGCTCGGTCTGCGTCAACGCCGAGCGCCGAATATTTCTCTTTTGCGTCAATGTAGCTCATTTGTCCGCCTCCATTTGAGATTTAAGGTTGCCGAGCGCCGTTGCTTCAATCGGCAACGCAATCACTCGCTTTTTGCAATATTTTTCGGTCAGCTCGTTAAGATATTTATTCTTAGCACCACCGCCTGCAATATATAATATGTCATATTTTCTTTTCGTCAGTTCTTCGATTTCGTCAATCGCCGATTTATAGCTGAAAGCCAGCGAATGATAAACGCAGTTTATTATGTCGCCGTCGGTCAGATCATCATATCCAAGCTCGTCGATTATCTCCGATTTCATGTTCTCAGGTGCCGAAAATCGGCTGTCGTTTACATCAAAAATCTTCACAACCTGCGATTTTTGCGCCATTTTCACCATATCGTCAAACGAAACCGACAGCTGTTTTTGAAGATTTTGTATGATCCACAATCCCATTATATTTTTGAGATAGCGAACATAGCCGACTCCGCCCTCGTTTGTGAAATTATGCTCCATGCTTTTTTCACTTGTAATCGGGTCATCAAGCTTTACACCGACAAGCGACCATGTTCCGCTTGATAAAAATATTCCGTCCTCGTTCATCGGAATGCCCTCAACAGCGCTTGCGGTGTCATGAGTCGGACATAACATGACTTTGCAATTTCCGCCGACTTTTTTCGCAATATCGGGGGTCAACTCGCCCAAAATCTCGCCGCTTTTTCGCAGCTTCGGAAATAATTTTTCGGGGAGCCTAAGCGCATTTATAATATATTTATCAAACTCGCCTGTTTTAACATTTACAAGCGCACCGGTGGTTGCGTTTGTGAATTCCTTAGCCTTGACGCCGCAAAGCCGATACATTATGTATTCGGGGATATTCAAAAAATCTGTCGCATTTTCAAGTCTGCCGTTTTGCAAATCATCATATAGCTGATAGACCGTGTTGAAATATTGAAACTGGATTCCCGTTCGTTCATACAGCGTTTTAAACGGCAGGATCTCATGAACCGAGTTCGCCGCTTTTCTCGTTCTGTCGTCACGATAAGCATAGCACGGATAAATCGGCTCATCGCCGTTTAACAAAACATAATCAACGCCCCATGTGTCGATTGACAAGCTCTCGATCGACTCATATTTTTGAAACGCCGCTTTGATTCCGCATATTACTTCGTCGCAAAGCCGCTCAACATCCCAAACGAGATGATTGTTTTCATGACAGACGCCGTTTTGAAAACGGTAAACCTCATCGGTCATTGTTTTGCCACGCTCGCTCCAGCCGATTATATGCCTGCCCGAGGACGCTCCTATGTCAATTGCAAGATAGTATTTCAAAAAAAATACCCCCAAAACAGCGATTATCCTGATATTACTATATCACGGTATCACGTTGTTTTGGAGGTCTTATTTTGATTAAATTTATGTCCTCTGTTGCAGTTTATTATGTTTTATTATTCCAAGAATCACGGTATTTTTTCGGGGTTATGCCATAACATTCGGTGAAAATTCGGTGAAAAAAGCTAATGTTTTCATATCCCACAGCAAGCGCCGTTTCATTGACCGTGATGTTTGTGTTTTTGAGCAAATAACCCGCCTGTGCAAGCCGTTTTTCGGTCATCAGGGTGGTGAATGTTTTGCCTGTGTTTTGCTTAATATAGCGTGAGAGCCAAGCGTTGTTATAATGAAGCTTTTCGCAAAGCGAACTAAGCGAACCGTTTGCATAATGCCTTTCGACATAGCTTAGAATCTTGATCATCAAACTGTCCTTGTTTTCATTATAATTTAAAGCGTCCGAGTGATTTATCAGCTCCAAGAACAATGCCGACATTGTGATCTGGCTGATTTTTCGCTTATTTTGCGAATCGGACAATTGCGCAATAATCAGATTTTCGGCAAGATTTTGCACCGCCGAAATTCCGCTTGCCTTAAAATGAAGATATGACGCATCGCCCGATTTTCCGCAAAGGCAATCTAGCAAAAATCGCCGAAGCGGCGTTTGCTCTTCGCCGATTATGTCAAGGCATACCTTAAAAAATTCGGGTAAGATTATGAAATTGACCGCAATATCGTTCTTGTCGGCTTTCAAAATTTCCTGTACTGCGTGTTGATTCAGGAACAAAAGCTCGCCCGTGTTCAGCGTAATTGACTCACCGTTGATAATATGGTGAGTTTTGCCGCTGCACATATATATCATCTCGACAAAATCGTGAGTGTGCGCCGGAAAGCGAATGAACCGAGTGTGCGGGCGCAGCGTTATCAGCTTGCCTGCCGACAACAGCTTGTCCGCATTTATCAGGCTTCCCTGTTGATTCATATATATCGAACGGTCGATTTTGCCGCTGCCTTTTAAAATTTTCTCTTCCTCCGGGGTAATTTTGCTCAATCTCTCCAAAAGTTCCTGTTGCATTGCGAAAAGCTCCTTTTTCATGAGAAAAATCATTAGAAAAAAAGCACAGGCAATAATTTTTTGTCCGTGCTTTTGCAAAATATTTCCCGTAATCAGAAAGTAACCGTTTCTCCGGCAGGAATTTTTACGATCTCACGGTCTTTTTCGATCCATACATCAAGATTTGTCGGGTTTTGAATTACTGATTCGTCAACTGTGATGTGAAGAGACTTTTGCGCCTGAACGTAGTCGTAAATCTCAATATTCGTTGCATACCAAACATCGTCACGACCCGACATCATCTTGCAAAATTCCTCGATCATGTCCCAGTTATTTTCACGGGGGAACTCGAAAGAATGACCCCAGACATAGAACAATCCCGAAAACCAAGGATTGCCGTTTGCGGTGCTTTGAATGAATCTCTTTGCCGTGTCAATGCAATCTCTGTGGTGGCAAGTGCCTGTCCATTCCATGAAATCAGCCGGCATTCCGAACCAGCCGCTGTTGTCTGCCGTTCTTGAATATACAATTCCGCAAGCCTTTGCAAGATCAATTACACGAGGATTTCTTGTACCAAAGGGATATGCCATTCCTCGAATCGGATAGCCGCAGCATTTTTCAAGGAATTTTCTGTCCTCCATGATCTCCTTGACTACTGTTTGGTCGTCGCATTTTTCAAGCCACGGATGAGTTACGGTATGAACCGCTACCTCATGATTTTTGTAAAGAGTTTTGATTTCACTGCTTGTGACCTGACCCGGTGCGTCAATTGTTGACGAATTAAGGTTAAATGTGCCCTTGATTCCGTATTTGTCAAAAATCTCGACAAGTCTGCGGTCATGCTGCTGTCCGTCATCATAGCTCATTGTCAAGATGTGGCGTCTGCCGTCCTTGTAAACATTCTGTCTTATCATTTCGACTGCCTCCAATTTACCATTCTATATAACCTTGATCACCGTCAAAGAATTATTCTTCTTCCATCGGCTTATCGGCTGCGTCTATCAATTCATCAATTGCTTTTTCAACGCCCGATTCGGCAACAACCTCTGCATTTTCAACAACATTGTCGTCTGCGTTGTCATTATTGCCCGATTCATCATTATTTTCTGTCGGCTCATCCTCGGTCTTTTCCTCGACCTTGTCAGTCACCGCCGCAGTAATCAGCTTTTCGCCGTCTTTTACCTTCATTACACGAACGCCCTTTGCCGGACGGTTAAAGGTAGATACCGAATCAACCGCAATTCTGATAACAATTCCGTCCGATGAAATCAAAATCAAATCATCTTCGGGTTTAACGGTGCAAATTTCCGCAACATCGCCGAATTTTGCGCAGCGATAGTTCATGATTCCGAGACCGCCTCTTGACTGCAAGCGATAATCGTCAAAGCTTGAACGGCGACCATAGCCTGTTTCGGTTACGGTGAAGATAGTATGTTCGTTGTCAACAACCGTCATGCCGATTACTTCGTCATTATCTTTAAGGCGAATTGCTCTTACACCGTGAGCCGTTCTGCCAAGCGGACGAGCGTCATTTTCATTGAATCTGATCGCCATTCCCTTTTTGGTGGCAATTATCAGATCTTCATTTCCGCTTGTCATCTTGACCCAACGAAGCTCGTCGCCCTCATTAAGGCGAATTGCGATAATGCCGCCCTTTCGTGAGGTTTTATATTCGCTAACCTGTGTACGCTTAATTACGCCCTGCTTTGTTACCATGCAGAAATAATCTTCATCTCTGAATTCGGATACTTTGAGCATTGCGGTAATGCTTTCGCCGGACTCAAGCGGCAACAGATTTACAATATTAAGACCCTTTGAGGTTCGTGAGCCTTCCGGCACACGATATGCCTTTTGATGATAAATCTTACCGAAGTTTGAGAAGAAGAGGATCGTGTCGTGGCTTGAGCATACAAACATCTGCTCGGCGTAGTCCTCTTCCTTTGTGGTCATGCCGATAATGCCCTTGCCGCCGCGGTTTTGCGCACGATAGGTGTCCGCCGGGAGTCGTTTGATATATCCCATTTTCGTGAGGGTCAAAACGCAGTCTTCAACCGGAATGAGGTCTTCGATGTCAACCTCGCCCTCAACCGCTGTGATTTCCGTTTTGCGGTCGTCGGCATATTTATCACGAAGCTTGAGTGCTTCATCTTTAACGATTTCCAAAATTCTTGTTTCAGACGCAAGAATGTCAAGATAATCGGCGATTTTTTCTTTGAGTGCCGCCAATTCTTCTTCAATCTTTGAACGCTCCAAACCTGTGAGCTGTCCGAGACGCATCTCGACGATTTTTGCCGCCTGAATCTCATCAAGCGGAAATCTTTCCATCAGTCCTGATTTTGCATCCGCAATCGTTCTCGATCCACGGATTATTTTGATAACCTCGTCGATGAAATCAAGCGCAATTACCAAGCCGTCCAATATATGAGCTCGGTCCTGTGCTTTTTTGAGCAAATATTTGGTTCTGCGGGTGATAATCTCTTCCTGATATTTGATGTAGCAGTTGAGAATTTCTTTAAGGTTAAGAACCTTCGGAACGCCGTCAACAAGCGCAAGCATGATTACGCCGAAGGTTGACTGGAGCTGAGTGTAGCTGTAAAGCTGGTTGAGAACTACCTGAGGATTAACATCCTTTTTCAGCTCAACGACGATTTTCATGCCCTCTTTGTTTGAATAGTCAACAACATCGTCAATTCCCTCAATTCGCTTTGAATCGGCAAGATCAACAATGCTCTTTACAAGCATTCTCTTGTTTACCATGTAAGGAATTTCGGTGATTACGATTTGGAATTTATTATTTTTGATTTCTTCAATCGTTGCACGGCCGCGAATAATTACTCTGCCTCGGCCTGTGGAATATGCCGCTCTGATACCAGATTTACCCATGATAATGCCGCCGGTCGGAAAGTCCGGTCCGGGCAAGATCTCGTTCATCTCCGAAATTGAGATGTCAGGATTATCAATGAGCGCTACCATGCAGTCGATTACTTCCGCAAGGTTATGAGGCGGAATGTTCGTTGCCATTCCGACAGCGATTCCGACAGCACCGTTTACCAAAATTGCCGGGAATCTTGAGGGCAATGTTTTCGGCTCTTTAAGTCGGTCATCATAGTTTGGCATATAATCAACGGTGTCTTTGTCAATATCCGACAACATTTCGACCGCCATTTTGCTCATTCTGGCTTCTGTATAACGATATGCAGCAGCCGGGTGACCGTCAACAGAACCGAAGTTTCCGTGACCGTCAATCAGCGTATATCTGAGTGAGAAGTCCTGAGCCATTCGCACAAGTGCATCATAGACCGATGCGTCGCCGTGCGGATGATATGAACCGAGCACTTGACCGACAATGTCGGCGCATTTACGGTATGGGTTGTCCGGCGTCAGGTTTTTCTCAAACATTGTGTAGAGAATTCGGCGATGAACCGGTTTAAGTCCGTCCCTGACATCAGGCAATGCACGGCTTACGATAACCGACATTGAATATTCAAGGAAGGATTTTTGCATTTCGTCTACAATTTCGACAGGAATTATTTTTTCATTAGGTTCCAATATTTTCACCCTTTTTATTAAATATCAAAATAGTTGTTTTACTATATAAAATCCGATTAAAGCTTCGGCTCGGTCAGCGCCTGTTTTGTGATCTCAAACGCCTTTTGCTTTATGTCATCATCCAAAACACGCTTTGGAATTACCACGATTCGGCTGTCTTTCAAAAAAATAACATATATATTCTCATTTGAGCGAATGCCTCTTACCATTTCGGGGATTATGTCCCACGAAACACCCGATTTTGGAATATGTATATGAATTTTGTCTGCCTTTAGCGTCATCACCGTTTCGGTGCTGCTTGTTTTTAACGCATTGTCGATTATCTTTTTTTCCTCATGCTTCGGCCAAAGCAGCACGACAGCAATTACGATTGCCATTGCAGCCATTGTGACATATCCGACAAAATAGGACGGGTCGGAAATTGTCGAACAAAGTGCGACAATGAACAGTATTGCACAAATGACGGTTTCGACTATTGTTCGCTTTTTTCTGTCCTTGAGTTTGCCTGCGATCATCAAAGCGCAGGTCACTTCATCTCTTGTCAAAACATAGCTTGAAGTTACCTTTTTCTTCTCATAAAACAACGCTTGATTTGCTTTTTGCTCATCTTGCGTTATTTCAACCGAATTTGGCTGATTATTTTCATCCATATACAAAATCCTCTTAATTTCTTGCGTTATATATCAAGGTTTTCAACATATTGTGCGTTTTCTTCGATAAATTTTCTTCTCGGGTCAACTTCGTCGCCCATCAAGATTGAAAATACTTCATCAGCCTTTTCCGCGTCAGCCATCTGAACCTGTTTCATCTGTCTGAAATTAGGATCCATTGTTGTTTCCCAAAGCTCTTCGGGGTCCATTTCACCAAGACCTTTGTATCGCTGAATTACACAGTTTGAGCCCATTTCAGCCGAATACATATCACGCTCTGCCTCGGTGAACGCATATTTCACCATTTTGCCCTTTTTGACCTGGAAAAGCGGCGGCATTGCAAGATATACATGACCTGTTTCAATAAGCTCGGGCATATATCTGAAGAAGAACGTCATCAGAAGCGTTTGGATATGAGCACCGTCGACATCGGCATCCGCCATTACAATGATTTTATTATAGCGAAGCTTGTTGATGTCGAAATTCTCGCCGATTCCCGTGCCGAGTGCAATTACGACAGGGGTGAGCTTTTCATTGCTATATACTTTATCAACTCTTGCCTTTTCAACATTAAGCATTTTGCCCCAAAGAGCCAAAATTGCCTGATAGTTTGAATCTCTGCCTTTAATTGCGGAACCGCCCGCCGAATCACCCTCGACGATATATAATTCGGTTCGGGTATTATCACGGGAGATGCAGTCGGCAAGCTTGTCCGGCATTCTCATTTTCGAGATTCCGCTTTTGTTTCGCTCAAGCTCTCTTGCCTTTTGCGCTTTTTCACGAGCGGTCGATGCGCTCATTACTTTATTTACGATAAGCTTTGCAACTGACGGATTTTCTTCCAAATATTCATTAAACGCACCCGACATTGCATTGCTCACAAGCGTTCCTGCCGCTGTGTTGCCGAGTTTTGCCTTTGTCTGGCTTTCAAACTGAGCGTCGGTGAGCTTGACGCTGATTACCGCAATCAAACCTTCCTGGCAATCTTCGCCCTTGAAGTTTGAGTCATTATCTTTTAACATCTTAAACTTGCGGGCATAGCTGTTGATTGAACGGGTCAGCGATGTTTTAAACGCCGATTCATGAGTACCGCCGTCAACGGTATGCATATTGTTTGCAAAGCTGATTATCGTGTTATCATAACCGGTATTATAGAGAAGTGCGATTTCTGCCTGAATGTCGTCGCCTGCCGCCGATACATAAACCACATCGTCAAACAGTCTGTCGGCTTTCTTTTTTGAAAGCAAAAATTCGCAATATGACTTGATTCCGCCTTCATAATGAAGCATATCGGTGCGGTTGTTGCCGTCTTTATCAAGCTCGTCCGCCTCAAGATTTGTTCTGCGGTCGGTCAGCGTGATTTTGATTCCGGCATTAAGAAATGCCTGCTCACGAAGACGGGTGAGAAGAATGTCATAATCGTAGTGAGTGGTTTCGGTGAAGATTTCGGGGTCCGCCTTGAAGGTTACTGTCGTACCCGTTTCGTCCGTATCGCCGCGAACCTCAAGATCACACGCTGTTTTGCCCTTTTCAAAGCGCTGATAATATACATGATGTCCGTCTCTTACTTCAACCTCAAGAAATGTTGAAAGCGCATTAACAACAGACGAACCAACGCCGTGAAGACCGCCCGATACTTTATATCCGCCGCCGCCGAATTTACCGCCGGCATGAAGAATCGTAAATACGACAGTAACAGCCGGAAGACCTGTTTTTTCCTGAATTCCGACAGGAATTCCTCGTCCGTTATCCTTTACTCTGATTATATCACCGTCAAGAATGTCGACTTCGATATGGTCGCAATAGCCTGCGAGCGCCTCGTCGATCGAGTTGTCGACGATCTCATATACAAGATGGTGCAAACCTCTCTCGCCGGTCGAACCGATATACATACCCGGGCGCTTTCTAACCGCTTCAAGTCCTTCAAGCACCTGAATTTGAGAAGCGTCATATTCCTGATTGGTTTGAGTGTTCATCAGATTCTCGTTCTGTTCCAAAAAAGTCATCCTTTCAAGCCGAATTTCGGCTTTTTATTTTAAATGATTTTATTTTTTTAAATTTATTTCCGTTCGTTTTTCGATTGTCTGTACAGTCAGCGCGGAAAACAGCGTTTTTTCTTTTCTTGCCTTGTGTTTGCAAAGCACAAAGGTTTTCGGAATGTCAAACTCACCATAGCTATATTCAACTCTGCCTGATTTTTCTTCATTATTCAGAAAATCTCTTGTCTTTTTTGACACCGTTGTTTTATCGATGTCGAAAATCCCGATAATGTCTTTATCCTTTACAACGGCGTTTCCGCCGAGATAAACATACATGATTTCATTCGCCGCCTGTTTGAGTGATTTTTCCGTTTTGCACCAAAAAGCTGCTGCCGGCTTTCAAATTTTCAACCGCCGACGGATCGCAGCAGGTGATAAATACCTGCCAGCCCTTGATGTGATTCAAAATATAATCCTGTCTTGAGCGGTCAAGCTCGCTCATTACATCGTCAAGTATTGTGACAGGCTGTTCGTTGCTGAATTTTTTTAATATTTCCGCTTCCGACAGCTTCAGCGACAAAACCGCCGAGCGTCTTTGCCCTTGCGAGCCGAATATTTTGATTAAATCGCCGTTGATGAATAATTCCATATCATCTCTGTGCGGACCGACGCTTGTAATGCCTGTAAAAACATCGTCCTTTCGGGAGTCGTACAACATTTTGAGCAACTTTTCTTCATTTATCTCTTCGTCATCCGAAAGCCCCGATATTTTATAGCAAAGCGTCAATTTTTCCTTATTGTCCGAAATTCCGCTGTATATATCGGAAATGTAATTTAATAATGCTTCAATATACTTTTTTCGCTGATTTATTATATAAACTCCGCTTTTTGCAATTCTCTCTTCAAAGCTGTCAAGCATTACGGACAATTCGCTGTGAAAACGGACATCCTTCAAAATTGCATTTCGCTGCTGAACCGCTCTTGCATACGAATTTAGCACGCTTTCATATTTCGGCCGCATGATTGAGATTGCATTATTGAGAAATTTTCGTCTGATATTCGGACCCTCGTTTATCAGCTGCATTTCAGCAGGGGAGAAGACGATTGCCGAATAGCTTTTTGACAACTCCGCTGCGGATTTAAGCTGAACCTCATTAAGCACAGCGTGCCGTCCTTTTAATATTTCAAGCTTTGCGCTTTGCTCACGCCCTTGAGAATAAAAATCAACGGACAGCTTTGCAGGAACATTGGAATTATCTTTATTTATCAGCTGAATGTCTTTATTTCCCCGAAAACTCTTTTGCCCTGTAAACATCCAAACGGCTTCGCTCAAATTTGTTTTACCCTGAGCGTTATCGCCGTAAATAACATTTATTTCGCTGCACGGTGAAAAACTTCCTTTTTCAAGATTTCTGAAATTTTCATATTCTAATTTTCTTACAAACATAAAAATTTCTCCAAATTACTTTTTTTCACCGCATAGTATAATCAGCATAAATTATACGACTTCGATTTTGTCGTCAAACAGACGAATGTTGTCGCCTTTTCTGATTTTTTTTCCTCTCATAAGGCATTTTTCATCATTCACCGAAACTTCACCGTTTTGAATGAATACTTTAGCTTGACCGCCTGTTGAAACAAGTCCCGTTAATTTTAAAAGCGAATCAAGCTTGATAAATTCGCCGTCAAGCTCAAATTTTGCAGTTTTCATTGAATTTCCTCTTATCAGTTATTCTCTTTAAGTCTTATCGGCAAAATGATATACAAAAATTCGTCGCCGTCAACCGGTAGTACCTTAATCGGCATATGAGGACCGCTGAAAACGAGTTTCACCGTGTCGTCCTCGACTGCTTTCAATGCGTCAAGCATATATCTGTTATTAAATCCGATTTCGATTGAATCACCCTCGGTTTTGCAATCAATGCTGTCGCTTGCTTTTCCAAGTGCTGTGGCGCATTTAAGATAAACGACATTATTTTCAAACACGCATCTTACCGGAGTTGTGATTCTTTCAATAATGAGAAGCGACATTCTGTCGATTGAATTAATAAAATCCTGAGTGTTGATTTCAACGATTGTTGAATCGGTTGTCGGGATCGCCGAATTATAATCAAGAAAATCTCCTTCAAGCAATCTTGAGATTACAAGGAACTTTCCGACATTGAACGAAACATGACGGGTACCGACATTGATTTTTATTTTTTCATCATTTTCTCCGATCAGCTTCATCACTTCGTTCATTGTCTTTGCCGGAATGATAAATCTCATATTTTTACCTGAATCGATTTTTTCGTTGCGAATTGCAAATCGTGACGAATCAACCGCAACAAGGCGCATATTATCCGGCTTAACTTCAAACAAAATACCTGTATGGACCGGCTTATCTTCAGATGTCGATACCGAAAAGATGGTTTCGGATACCATGCTTTTCAAAAGCTCGCTGTTGATTTCGATTGAATCCTTTTCATCAATCGGCGGAAGCTCGGGATATTCATTTGCGTCGATTGCCATGATCGTAAATGCACATGAACCCGATGTAACGGTCATGGTCATGTTATCGTCAACTTCAATCAAAACATAATCGGTCTGAGCTTTTTTGATCATTTCACTGAACAATCTCGCATTAACAACAACACAGCCTTCCGTTGTGATGTTTGCTTCAATCGATGTTTTGATTGCAATTTCAAGATCATAACCCGAAAGAATGATTTTATCCGAATCGGTAGCTATTAAAATTCCTTCAAGAGCCGGTAATGTTGATTTTGAAGCAACGGCTCTCTGAACATTTGTGATACCTTCTCTTAATTTGTCTGTGAAGCAGGAAAATTTCATAAATAACGCTCCTTTTTAAAAATGTTGATAATCTTAAATATAATTACTGAAATTTAAAAAAATCGGCATGATGTGCGTAAAATAGAGTATATAAATTTATAATAGTAATAATAAGGGGTGTTGATAATGGTGAAAAGTGGATTCGGGCTTTATGCCGTAACGGATTGAGCCCTGTTTAAAAATGATGATAAACTGTTTACGAATTGTTGATAAAATGATGATTAAAACTTTCATCAACACGGTGTTGAAAATTTAACGGTTAAAACTCAATAACATATTGAAAAGCCGAGTTTTAAACAATTTTTGTTGATAACCATGTTCAAAACAGTGATAAATCGCTTTAAAATGCGGTTTTCGACAGATGTTGACAAATTACCCCTCTTGCAGATTTGCAATAATATCGCTGATGATATTTTTTTCTTTTTCGTCACGCTTGATAAGTTCTTCGACCATCTTGCATGAATGAATTACCGTCGAATAATTGCGATTGAAGCTTGCGCCCACCTTCTTTGTGGACATCTGTGTGATCTCATGAACTACATATATTGCGATGTGGCGGGCGTGTGCAATGTCCGCGTCTCTTTTTGTTCCGATAATATCATCGGGAGTTACATTATATGTACGGGCAACCTCGTCGATTATTCTTTTAACGGTGACCGGCTCGGGTTTGTTGTCGTTGCGAATATCTTTAATTGCAATCTGAGCGGTTGCAATTGTGATTTTATCCTGCAAATTGGAAATTGCTTTTAATTTTTTAACAATTCCCTCAAGCTGGCGAATATTGCTCTTGACCTGCTCGGCAATGAAATAATTGATATTATCCGGAATATCTAACTTGAGCTGTTCTTCCTTGCGTCTTAAAATCGCAACACGGGTTTCAAACTCCGGCTGCTGAATATCAACGGTAAGACCCTGTTCAAATCGTGATGACAAACGCTCGGACAATGCTTTAATATCCTTAGGCGGTCGGTCGGAGGTTACGACGATCTGTTTTTTTGCTTTTTGTAAATGTTCGAATGTATTAAAGAATTCTTCTTCCGATTCAACCTTGCCGCCGATGAATTGAATGTCATCGATCAGCAAAATGTCGCTTTCACGATATTTTTCACGGAAAGAATAAATTGTTCCATGTGGAACAGCATAGATAAATTCGTTTACGAATGTTTCACAGCTGACCATTACGATTTTTTTATCGGGAAATTTTTCATGGATCCTGGTTGCAATCGCATTAAGCAAATGAGTTTTACCAAGACCAGATTTTCCGTAAATGAAAAGAGGATTATACATCGTCGCCGGATTTTCGGCAACGGCGATCGAAGCCGCATGAGCATAGCGGTTTGAATTTCCGACAATGAATGTTTCAAATGTATATTCATATTCATTGTTGTCGCTGTTTTCAATTATCGGCACCGCTTCTTCTTCCGAAATGAGTTTAAGGTCAACCTCAAAGCTCAATACTTCTTCAAAGGCTTCTTTTAATATGTTGAAATAGCTTTTTTCAACAATTCCCTTTTTAAATGTGTTGTCAATATATAAAACAACCTGGTTGCCTTCAAGTGCCTGGAGCTTAATGTCTTTGAACCAGCAATTAAAGGTGACCTCATTTACTTTTGATTTGATATTATCAAGGACCATATTTTGCAATTCGGTCAATGAATCCATATTTGATTATTCTCCGTTCTTTTAGTATAATATATAAAAATAAGAAATAGACATATTTATCTACATTATTATTATCTTATATATTTTATCATAAAAAGAGTTTTGTTTCAAGTAATTTATCTATATTTTCAACAACTTTTTAAAAAAATATTAACAACAATTAGCCCTATTTTGTGGTGTTATTTTTTAATACTACAAGATAGGGTTTTTGATTGTAAATTATTATTTTTATTGAAAAATTATGTTGACATAATGCTAATGTTTGAGTTATAATTTATTGGTATCATTATGTTCGATAATGGTGTTATTGTTTTTATTTTGATAATTTCGGTTTGATGAATGAAAACGAAGAAATTACTGTTATATGAAAGGATGTGTCAGAATAATGTTCAGAACATATCAGCCTAAGAAGCTGCACCGTCAGAAGGTTCACGGCTTCAGAAAGAGAATGTCCACTGCTAACGGACGCAAAGTTTTGGCTCGCAGAAGAGCTAAAGGCAGAAAAACATTGTCTTACTAATCGGAAAGGATTATGACAATGAGCAAGCTTATATCGCTTAAGCAAAATAAAGATTTCAGGCGTGTTTATCATCGTGGAAAGTCGATTGTTTTTTCAAGCGCTGTCGTTTATTATATTAAAAACAGGCGAAGTGATAACAGACTCGGAATCACAGTTGGAAAAAAGCTTGGCGGCGCTGTTGTTCGAAACAGAGTCAAGAGAATTGTTCGTGTGGCTTATTCCACGGTGATTGATAGCGTCGATGTTTCAAACTGTCATTATGATTTTGTGATCGTTGCAAGAAACAAAGCTGCTTTTATCAAAAGCGATAGATTGACTGCCGAATTATCGGCGGCACTCAAAAATGCCGGGTTGATCAAAGATGAATAATTTTTTAAGAAAAGCGTACCTTTTGCCGGTATATTTTTATCGCAAATGTATTTCTCCGCTTATTCCGCCTCATTGCAGATTTACTCCGACTTGTTCTCAATATGCCGTTGAGGCAATTTTGACGCACGGTATTTTCAAGGGAACTTTTTTAACCGTCAAACGCATATTAAGATGCAATCCGTTTTGTGAGGGCGGATATGATCCCGTTCCTCCGAAAAAAAAGAAAAAGTCTGAAAGGAACCGATATTAAGATCGGTTTGGTTTGTTAAATGAATAGTATTTTCAGTATCATCGGCATACCTTTCAAATATGTACTTGATTTTTTCAACTCCTTTACCGGAAGTTATGCTGTTGCTATTCTTATTTTTACCGTCTTGGTAAACCTTTTGCTGTCACCGCTTAATGTTAAACAACAGAAAACTACTGCTAAACAGGCAAAGCTCAGACCAAAGCTCGAAGAGCTGAAGAAAAAATATGGTGACGACAGACAAAAAATGGCTCAGGCTCAACAAGACCTGTATAGTAAAGAAAATGTCAGCCCAATGGGCGGCTGTTTGCCAATGCTTATCAGAATGCTCATCCTGCTCGGCGTTTATGACGCAATTCGTCAGGTTGTAGCTTCGGGTAGTCATGTAAACTTTAACCTTTTTGGCTTGGATCTCAGTCAGACACCTCATTTTTCGTTCAATTTCCAGCAGGATTTCAACGCAATTTGGATTATTCCGATTTTGTCGGGTGTTGCGTCACTCATCTCAATGTTGATTTCGCAATATCAGCAGAAAAAGACAAATCCGATGATGGCGTCACAGGGCGGATCCATGACAATGATGATGTACATTATGCCTATCTTCTCAATCTGGATCGCTTTCAGCATTCAGGCTGCGGTAGGTTATTACTGGATTATCTCAAACATTGTTAATACTCTTATCCAGGTAGCAGTAAATCATCTCTATTCCGTTAATAAGGTTATTGCGCTCGATGCCGCTAAAGAGGGAATGGAACGCAGAAAATATGAGGCACCGCGTATTAAATAAACAGCCTCCTTTTTGCACTTTAGGGAAGGAAAGAAATTCAAAATGATTATAGAAAAATTCGGAACGGGTAAAACCGTTGAAGAAGCAAAGGAAAATGCTCTTTTGCAGTTTGGTATAACATCAGATTCCGATGTTGAATATGATTTTGAAATTGTTGATTTGCCGACAAAGAAAAAACTCGGAATTTTCGGCGGCAGTCTTGCTAAAGTAAGAGTTTTCAGAGAGGTCGAGGACGAGCCCGTAATGGTTGATGAAGCCACAAAATCTGAAAAGACAGAGACTGTTAAATCAACTGAAAAGACAAATAAACCTGTCGGAAAACTCAGCGAAGATGAAGTTAAGAATGTTGTTGAATATCTTGACAAGGTTCTGACTCTTATGGGTGTAAGAGATTTCAAAACAGAAGTCGAAGACATTGACGACGGAATTATGATCAACATAATCGGTCAGAAGCTCGGCGTTGCAATCGGCAGAAAAGGTGAAACGATCGACGCACTTCAGCATCTTGTATCGTTGGTCGCTAACCGTGGCAAGGATGAATATTGCAGAGTTACTCTTAATCCGGGCGGATATCGTGAAAAGAGAGAAAGCGTTCTTGTCAGCGTTGCAAAGAAATCTGCCGAAAAAGCACTCAGAATTCATAGAAATATCGTGCTTGAGCCGATGAATTCCTATGAACGTCGCATTATTCATAATTCGGTTCAGGAAATTGAAGGCGTTGAGAGCTGGTCAGTCGGTGAAAACGATCATCGCAGAGTTGTAATCGGCAACAAGGAATTCTCAAACGAGCGTCCTAACCGCGGCGGTTACAGAAATGATCGCAGAGGTTCAAAAGGCGGATATAATAATCGCGGTCGTTCAAACCGTCCCGATTATAAAGTAAATGCTGAACCTACCCGTGAGCCTAAGAAAGATAATGCAGCTCCGCTTTACGGCGTTGTTAAACACGAAGATAAATAAGATACATTCAGAGCCGGTTCGTTTCGTGCGTGAAGCGGGCCGGTTTTTTATTTACCGATTTATTCTAAATCAATTATTTATCTATTGACAAACTGAATGATAATGATTATAATTCAATAAAAAATGATTTTGGTGGTTGAAATGGATATTCTGCACAGCGGTCGAATTTATGACCCTAATGATGATAATATAATTAAAGAACAGGAAAAATGTCTTGAATTGCTTTATGATTATAACAATACCCGTCCGTCGGAATACGACAAAAGATGTGAGCTTCTAAAGCAGATGCTTGCCGAAATCGGGGAAAATTGCTATATTGAGCCGCCGTTTCATTCAAATTGGGGAGGCCGTCATGTTCATTTAGGCAACGGCGTTTATGCTAATTTTGGTTTTACTTGCGTTGACGATACGCATATTTATGTCGGTGATCATACTATGTTCGGACCGAATGTTATTCTCGCCACTGCCGGTCACCCGATTTTGCCGAGACTTCGAGAAAAGGCATTCCAGTTTAATAAACCGATTCATATCGGAAGAAATTGTTGGTTAGGTGCTGGTGTTATCGTTATGCCCGGTGTTAATATCGGAGATAATTCGGTAATCGGCGCGGGAAGCATTGTTACAAAAGATATTCCCGAAAATGTTGTTGCCGTGGGCAATCCATGCAAGGTTTTGCGTGAAATTAATGAGCGTGATGAGGAATATTTTTATAAAAACGAAAAAATCGATTGGTCATGGTTTGAATAATCCGAATATAAAGAAAAAATCCTTTGAAATTAGATTTTCAAAGGATTTTTTATATGCATTATTTGCTTTTATTTAATTTTATCCATTCCGCCCATATACGGTCTGAGTGCTTCGGGAATATTGATCGTGCCGTCTTCGTTGAGATTGTTTTCAAGGAACGCAATCAACATTCTCGGCGGAGCAACAACTGTGTTGTTAAGAGTATGAGCAAAATAATTTCCGCCCTTTTCCTTGCTGCCTTTGATTCTGATTTTAAGGCGTCTTGCCTGTGCGTCTCCGAGATTTGAGCATGAACCAACCTCGAAATATTTCTTCTGTCTCGGCGACCATGCTTCAACATCAACCGATTTAACCTTCAAATCAGCCAAATCACCCGAGCAGCATTCCAATGTTCTTACAGGAATGTCCATCGAACGGAACAAATCAACGGTATTTTGCCAAAGCTTGTCGAACCACATTTTTGAATCCTCAGGCTCGCAAACTACGATCATTTCCTGCTTCTCAAACTGATGTATTCTGTAAACACCGCGCTCTTCAATTCCGTGAGCGCCTTTTTCTTTTCTGAAGCACGGTGAATAGCTTGTGAGCGTATAGGGGAGCTTTTCGGGAGGATTTATCGTGTCGATGAATTTTCCGATCATTGAATGTTCGCTTGTTCCGATAAGATAAAGATCCTCGCCCTCAATTTTATACATCATTGCGTCCATTTCCTCAAAGCTCATGACACCTGTTACGACATTGCTGCGAATCATGAACGGCGGAACGCAATAGGTAAAGCCACGATTGATCATGAAATCACGAGCATATGCGATTACTGCCGAATGAAGTCTTGCAATATCGCCCATGAGGTAATAAAATCCGTTGCCCGCAACCTTTCTTGCGGCGTCAAGGTCGATTCCGTTGAATCTTTCCATGATTTCGGTATGATAGGGAATCTCGAAATCCGGAACGACCGGTTCGCCATATCTCTTAACTTCGACATTTTCACTGTCGTCTTTTCCGATCGGAACCGACGGGTCGATTATGTTCGGAATCTTCATCATGATTTCGGTTACTTTTGCGCCAAGCTCTTCTTCCTGCTTTTCAAGTTCAGTTAGCTTGTCCGCAAATTCCGCAACCTTTTTCTTTGTCTGCTCGGCTTCTTCCTTTTTGCCCTGAGCCATCAATGCGCCGATCTGTTTTGATATTTTATTGCGCTCGCCTCGAAGGTTGTCCGCCTCAAGTCTTACTTCCCTGCTCTTTTTATCAAGCTCGATTACTTCATCAACAAGCGGAAGCTTATGATCCTGAAATTTATTTTTGATGTTCTGCTTTACAACATCGGGGTTTTCTCTTAAAAATTTAATGTCAATCATTATTTATATCCTTTCGTTATATATGTTTATATGTTTCCGAACATTTTATGCACCAGGTTTTCCAGATCCTTTTCACTGTAAAACTCAACCTGCATTATTCCTTTTTCAGCACCGACACGATTTACCGTTACTTTTCTTCCGAGTGCGTCGGTCAGCGCAATTTCAACTTCCTTGAGATATTGATCTTTGCCGAACTTGTCCGAATTGCTTACATCCTTTGGATCACGGCCCCTTTTAGGCGGCATTTTCGTTTCTTTAACAAATTTCTCAATATCACGAACCGTTGCGCCTCGTTTGATCATTCCGATCGCAATTCGCTTATCATTGTCCGACAGCGGCATGATTGCTTTTGCGTGTCCTACGCTGATCTCACCGGTTGCAACATATGATTTGAATTCGCCGAGTTCAAGCAATCTTAATGCATTTGCAACCGCAGAGCGTGATTTGCCGACTCTTTTGGCTATTTCGTCCTGCGTCATGCCAAATGTATCAATCAGCTGTTTATATCCCTCGGCCTCTTCAATCGGATTGAGATTTTCACGCTGCAAATTCTCAATCAGCGCAATCTCCATTGTTTCTTCATCAGTCAGTTCTTTGATAATGACCGGAATTTTCTTCAGCCCTGCCTGACGAGAAGCACGCCATCTTCTTTCACCGGCAACGATTTGATAATTACCCGTAATCATCGGACGAACAACGATTGGCTGGAGAAGTCCATATTGCTTTATGTTCTCGCTCAGCTCATCAAGTGCGTCTTGGTCAAACATTTTTCTCGGCTGATCGGCGTTCGGCTCAATTTCGGTTATCAAAAGTTCGACCGCCGGTGTCTCGTCGCTTGCGTTATCATTCATCAAAGCGTCAAAGCCTCGACCGAGCCCGCTTTTTCTTGCCATTTGTCAATCTCCCCTCTTTTTGTTATTCTTTATTATTTCCGCCGCAAGCTCATCATAAGCTATTGCGCCTTTGGAATTTTTGTCATAATATTGAATAGGCTCGCCGTAACTCGGCGCCTCTGACAATCTTACCGACCGAGGTATTACCGTCTTAAACACTTTTTTCGGGAAAAAGCGCTTGATTTCCCTTACAACCTGCTGTGTGAGATTAAGTCTGCCGTCATACATTGTGAGCAAAACACCCTCAATGTCAATCTGCGAATTATATAACCGCTTGATTTGCCGAACCGAATTCATCAGCTGTGACAAACCCTCCAGCGCATAATATTCGCATTGAATCGGCACAAGCACAGTATCAGCCGCAACAAGCGCATTTATTGTCAGCATTCCGAGAGACGGAGGACAGTCAAGCAAAATGTAATCATAATTCATTCGCTGAATTGCCACCGCTTTTTTCAAACATTGCTCCCGTTCTTTCACTTCGACAAGCTCAACCTCTGCACCTGCGAGATCCATGCTCGATGGAAGAATGTTTACATTTTTATATTTTGTCTTGATAATGGCATCTGCCGCGTCGGTTTCACCGATGATCACATCATATGACGAATGCTCAATCTGCCTTTTGCTGATTCCGAGACCGCTTGTCGAATTACCCTGTGGGTCAATATCGATAAGCAAGCATCTTTTGCCCGATTTTCCGATTCCGGCGGCAAGATTGATTGTGGTCGTCGTTTTTCCGACTCCGCCCTTTTGATTTACAATCGCAATTATTTTTCCCATTTTTTCACCCTTTTCCTGCATATTTAAAATTATTTTATAAATTACGGTTATTATTATAGCACAACCGACTTCCAAATAAAAGAGATAACAAGAAAAAAATAAAAAATGTTCCACGTGGAACATTTTTTGAAAAGGTGAATGAAATACCCGTTTTAGTGCACTTAAACTAATTGTCACCGTAAGGTTATGACAAATATGAAAAAATGTGAAATATTTGAAAAAAATCAGCATTTTGTGTTTACAAAATCCAAAATTTGTATTAAAATATCTTTTGAGCAAATAGGATTATTAAAAGAAGACGCTCGAAATCTTTAGAGAGGAAAGAAAAAACATGGCATCAACAGGTGTAGAAAGAAAACTTGATGAGTTAGGCAGAGTTGTAATTCCGAAGGAAATCAGAAGAAATCTGACAATACCCGAGGGCACACCTCTTCTCATCTATGTTGAAGGAAACAAGATCATCCTTGAAAAAAGTCAGGGAACTTGTGCAATTTGCGGTTCAGTTGAAGGAATCGAAGATGTAGGCGGCAAAAGCGTATGCCGCAAGTGCATCAATGAAATCAAAGCAATGGCGTAATTGTATTGATTTTTTCGGTCGGGGCAGCTTGCTCCGACCTTTTTACTGTCACAAAATTTTGGATAATTTGAAAAAGGAAAATTTATATGTTTAAAATTACATGGCTCGGCCAGGCAGGCTTGCTTTTTGAGGACAAGGATAAAGATTTGACGATCATGATCGACCCTTACCTTTCAAACAGCGTTATAAAGGTAAATCCGAATAATTATCGTCGGGTGCTGATTGATGAGAAGTTTTTTGACATAAGACCCGATGTGATGATATTTACCCACGACCATCTCGATCATCTTGATTATGAAACAGCGGAAAGATTCCTCGAAAACGAAGAAAAATCCATAATCGTAATGGCAAGCGCACAGGGTTATCAAAATATCGTCGGCAAAAAGCACGGTCATAATTATCTGCGAATGATTCCGGGAACGGAGTGGACAGAAAAAGGCGTGAGATTCACGGCAATAACCGCCGTTCATTCCGAACCGACCGCAATCGGCATTATCATTGACGACGGAGAGAAAAAATATTACATCACCGGCGACACTCTTTATAATGAAAAGATATTCGCCGAACTGCCGCAGGATATTGATGTATTATTTTTGCCGATAAACGGCGTCGGAAACAATATGAATGTGACGGACGCACGAAGATTTGCCGACAAAGTCGGTGCAAAGGTTACTGTTCCGATGCACGTCGGTATGTTTGATGAAAATTCTCCGGAAATGTTTGATTATTCGTCAATGGTCGTTCCAAAGCTATATGAAGAGATGGATTTATAAATGTAATGAAAAAAGGTCATGCTTGTCATGACCTTTTTTCATTATGTCTTTATAATCCGAGAGCTTCGTAAATCATATCTCTCATCTTTCCCTGAGCGCCGAGTGCGGCTGTGCTTGCAAGAACCTGAGTACCAAAAAAGCAGCAAAGATGATTTTCAACATCAACAAATGTATATGTTGCGGCGGCGCCGTCCCATCCAAATTCGCCGATCGGAGCGTGGGCGCCTTTGTTGTCAATGAGTGTGCGAACACCAAGACCATATCCATATCCGTCGCATCGCTTCCAAAATCCCTCCAGCTTTTCCTCATCAGTCAGCCTGTTGGTTTTCATATTGTCAATGCTTTCCTTAGACAATATGTGAGCGCCGTTTTTAGCCGTGCCGTAGTTCGAGAGCGCCGAAACAAAGGATACATAATCATCGGTTGAGGTAATCACACCCGCACCGCCCGATTCATAACGATCGGTCAGCATATAAACGCAGCCGCCTTCACGGATGATTCCCTTGTCGGGATCGTCACGATATTGATCAACAATCCTTGACTTGTCACGGACATCGCTCAAAAGATATGTCGAATCGGTCATGTTGAGCGGCTCAAAAATCACTCTGCGAACATAATCGCCAAATTTCTCACCGACCGCAACCTCGACAACGCCTGCCAAAACATCATGAGAAAGGCTGTAATTATAATGCTTGCCCGGCTCAAAAATCAATTCCATCTTCGCAATGCCGTTTTTGATTACATCAAGTGTGTTTGCATGAGGATTTTCTCTAATATAATCTGCAATGCAAGCGTTGCCAAGTTCATATGTAAGTCCGGATGACATTGTGAAAAGATTTTCCACCGTAATTTGCTTTTTGGCAGTATAAACTTCTCCTGTTTTCTCATCTCTGACCGTCATGGTCTTAAATTCGGGAATATATTTTGAAATCGGGTCGTCAAGCGACAAAAATCCGTCCTCGATCGCCCTCATAGCCGCTGTGCAGGTGATGACCTTTGATGAAGAATAAATAACATAAAGGTCGTCCTTGCTTGCAGGGATTTTTTTATCATAATCCCTAAATCCGTAATTTTTTCTGAAAACGAGCTTATTTTTATAAACAACCGCCATTGACGCATTAAAAATGCTCTCCTCCGTCATTTTAGCGATAAATTCATCAAGCTTTGAAAAATCAAAACGCTCGTCCTTTTCAAATGAAAGTCCCATATATATTTTGCCTCTTTAAAAATCTGATTCTCTTTTCTCAATTTCTGCGATTTTTTCTCTTCTTCTTGCGTGTCTGTCGCCCTGCGCTTCTGTTTCAAGAAATATATCAACAAGATCGAGCGCCAACATATCGCCCGTGACACGGCCGCCGAGGCACAAAACGTTAGCGTCATTGTGGAGTCGGGTATATTTGCATGAATAATGCTCGCTGACTACCGCCGCACGAACGCCTTTAACCTTGTTAGCGGCAATCGACATTCCGATTCCGGTTCCGCAAACCAAAATGCCGCAGTCAAATTCGCCGTTTGCAACGCTCTTTGCAACAGGCTCGGCAATATCGGGATAATCGACAGATGCGCCGTCAAAGCTGCCAAAGCACTTGTAGGTATAATTTTTTTCATCAAGGTGCGCCATGATTTTTTTCATCAGGTCAAAGCCGCCGTGATCGCAGCCGATTGCAATTTTCTTACTCATAAAATAAACCGTCCTTTAAATTTTTGTAAATATATTAAAATTGCGAGTTTTTCGCAAATTTTAGTCGGATTTTGCCTTTTTCTTCAATTCTCTTTGCGCTTGGGGCAGTCTTAAATATTTCGGCATAAGCGAATAATAATCAACCGCAGAATTCATATATTTTTCTCCGAGTTTTGCTACCGATTCCCCCGAAACATATACATCCTCACCCCAAAGCTCGACAAATTCAAAGCTGTCGCCGAATGATTCACGGCAAATTTTAACTCCGTCGCCGCATAAAAGCACTTTTTTGTTCATTTTTTCAAGCTCGGCTTTAAGCTCATCGATCGATAATGCGCGATCGTCGCAGATTCGCTCCAAATTGCCGTCATTTACGCAAAACAGCGCGTTATATACCTGCTTGCAGCGTGCGTCCATTACGGCGCAAATAACCGCATCATCTGCTTTTGTCTTGCAATATGCATTAAAAGCCGCCGCTTCAAGGCTTGATATTCCGATACATTTTGTATCAAACGGCGCCGCCATGCCTTTAATTGTCGCAAGCCCGATTCGAAGTCCTGTGAACGAACCCGGACCGACGGTGACCGCATAATAATCAATGTCGTCATGCTTGGCTTTTGATTTTGCAATAACCTCGCTGATCAGCGGCAAAAGCGTTTGCGAATGGGTAAGACCGTTGTGTATGAATCCGTGCGCAATAATCTCGCCGTCTTTTAAAACGGCACAGCCCGCACTGACCGATGATGAATCAATTCCTACGATTATGCTCAAAATATGCTCATTCCTTTTGTATTATCTTCTCAACCGTGATAATTCTGCTGTTGTTATCATTGCTTCCACGAACGATCTCAACTTTGGTGTAGCTTTCGGGCAAAACATTCTCAATGTTCTCGCTCCATTCGGTAATGATAACGCCGCCCGACTCCAAATATTCAAAATATCCCGTCGAATAGAGGTCGTCAAAGCTCTCGATTCGGTACATATCAAAGTGATATATGTTAAGCCGTCCGCCGCTATATTCATGAACGATAGCAAAGGTAGGCGACGAAACCTCGCCCTCATAACCCATTCCTTTTGCAAAGCCTCTGCAAAATGCGGTTTTTCCCATTCCGAGTCCGCCGAACAGCGCAATGACCTCACCGGGCTCTACTGTTTTAGCAAAATCTTCGGCAAATTTTTCAGTTGCCTCAGGGCTGTTTGAAATAAACATACTCAATGAAAAACACCCCCGTTAATCATGAAGATAGACAAGCCGCTTGTTGCGGTTTGTGTAAACGCTGAGCACAAGCCCAATGCAGGCGAAAAGCATTACGAGCGATGAACCGCCCGCAGAGAAGAACGGCAGCGTTACGCCGATTACCGGCATGATCGACAAAACCATTCCGATGTTGATCAAAATCTGTGACGATAACAGACCGAATGCGCCAAAGCATATGATTTTTCCCTGAACATCACGGGCATGAACGCCGATCCAGATAATTCGAATAACAATTGCGGCTAAAATCGCAATTATTACAAGACAGCCGACAAGTCCGAATTCATTTCCGGCAACGGTGAAGATAAAGTCGTTATATGATTTCGGAACAGAACCCGATTGAATGTATGTTCCGTGCAAATAGCCTTCTCCGAAAAGTCCTCCCGAACCGATTGCGTTAAGACCCTGGAGCTGTTGATAGCCAAGACCCTTTGCGTCGCTTTCAAGATCAAGAATGATTGCAAAACGCTGTCTTTGATATTCCGACAAGCCGAAAAACCAAAGAAGCGGCGACACAAGCGCCAAAGCGCCTGCACCGATTGCAAAATAGCGCAGTTTAACACCTGCCGCAAAAAGCATGAACGCAAAGATGAACAGCATGATGATAACATTACCGAGGTCCTTTTGAAATCCCATTACCAAAACGCAGGGCAGCAAACCGATCAGCAAAAGCTTTCCGAGATTTTTCGGGCGATTGATTTCATCGGGCGGGATGTTTTGAACAGCATGAGAGAAAATCAAAATCATAAACAGCTTGATAAGCTCCGATACCTGAAGCGACATACCGTACGGCAGTTCGATCCATGCCTTGTTTTCAGTGCCCTCGGGCGCATAGCCGAAGAAATAGGTGATGAGCAAAAGTAATATTGTAAGCACCCAAAAAATCCATGGGCGTTTTGAAATCGTCTTGTAGTCAAAAAGCGATATGATTATCGCAACAAATACACCAAGCACCATCGCCGCAAACTGTGTAACGACCGTTCTCGGCGAGCCGGCATATTGAATGGCGGAATAAATGAGACCGCAGCCCATCAGAGACGCTACGATACAAAGTATCAATAACATCTTGTTAGTTTCACGGGTATAATCCGCAACTCCCTGAATCAGCCTTTTCCAGCCGTCACGAATAAGCGCGAACAGCTTGTTCATTTTTCCACCTCCGTATTTTTCTTATAAAGTATCATAGCCTGATTTGCGCTATTTCAGCTCGACAATGGTAACTCCGCTTTCGCCCTCTCCGAATGTGCCGAGTCTGAATGTGCGAACCATTTTGTGCCGTTTTAAATATTGCTGAACGCCCGAACGCAAAGCGCCCGTGCCTTTTCCGTGAATTATCGTGACCGTGTTTTGTCCGTTAATGATTGCGCTGTCAATGAATCTGTCAAGCTCAAGAGTCGCCTCTTCAACATTCATTCCGCGAATGTCGATCTCCATTGAAGCGCTGCGTGCGGTTTTTGTATCAATGCCCGATTTATAGCTGTTTTGCCGTCTGCGGATGCTTTTGTCAAGTACAATTCCCTTGTCCTCGACCAAGCGCACATCTTTAATGTCGATTTTGCATTTCATAATGCCCGCTTGAACCGTGACGGTCTTATCATTTACCGCCAAAACCGTCGCAGGCGCCGATACATTCGGAATTGTTACGAGGTCTCCGACTTTAAGCGCACGGGGCAGAGTGTAATTATCATCATATTTTTTTGCGCCGTCCGCAACCTTGTCAAGCTTTGCAAAACCGCTTTTTGCCGCCGTTCGTGCTTTTGAAATATCGTTCTTGCTCTCTTTTTTAATCTGCTCCATCTGAGCCAGGATTTCATTTACCTTGACCCTTGCGTCATCAGCAATGATTCGGGCTTGCGCTTTCGCCGATTCAATCTCACGGTTGTAATCATTTTCAAGAGATTGAAGCTTCGTTTTTGCTTCAAGAGCGGCTTTTTCCGCCTTTTCTCTTTCCGAAATTGCCTTTTCACGCTCGTCTTCAAGCATTTTTCTTGATTTTTCAAGTCCCTCAACAACCCGTTCAAAACGGTTGTCGTCCGACGATACCATTGCCTTTGCATTATCGACAATATCCTTTGAAATTCCGAGACGCTCTGAAATCGCAAATGCGTTTGACCGTCCGGGAACTCCGATAAGCAGCTTATATGTCGGGGAGAGCGTCTGAACATCAAACTCACAGCAAGCATTTTCAACGCCGACGGTGTCCAGCGCATATGCCTTCAGTTCGGCGTAATGCGTAGTCGCCGCAAGCGTAACGCCCTGAGTACGAAGCTGTTCAATGATTGCACAGGCAAGCGCCGCGCCCTCAACAGGGTCGGTTCCCGAACAAAGCTCATCGAGCAAAACGAGCGAATTATCATCTGCCCGACCGAGAATGTCGATAATATTTTTCATGTGCGACGAAAAGGTAGAGAGCGACTGCTCAATGCTCTGTTCGTCGCCAATGTCCGCAAATATGTTGTCAAACACCGCGACACGGCTGTTATCTCCGCACGGGATCATCATTCCGCACATCGCCATCAGCGTGATAAGGCCGATGGATTTCAGCGTGACCGTTTTGCCGCCGGTGTTCGGACCCGTAATGATAAGACTGTCAAATTTATCTCCGAGCATAATGTCAACGGGAACGACCGTTTTTGATGACAAAAGCGGATGACGAGCCTTTTTTAATTCAATGATGCCCTCATCGTTCAAAAGCGGAACAGACGCTTTCATGTCAAATGCAAGCTTTGCCTTTGCAAAAATGAGGTCAAGCTCAACCATCACACGCCCGGAATCGATTATCTGGTCGGCAAATTCCGCCGCCTGAGCGGATAAATCGTAAAGTATTCGTTCAATCTCTTCCGCTTCCTTGCCCTTGAGCATTTTGATTTCGTTATTGGTTTCAACAACCGCCATCGGCTCAATAAATACGGTTGACCCGGTCGATGAGGTATCATGAACCAAGCCCGCGACATTAGAGCGAAATTCTGATTTAACAGGCACTACAAACCGTCCGTCACGCTGGGTAACGACAGGATCTTGCAAATATTTCTGATATGTCGCCGAATGAATCATCGAGTCGAGCTTTTCTCTGATTTTCGCCCCCGCAGACACAATTTTTCTGCGAATGTTGTAAAGCTCGGGCGACGCATTATCGCTCATTTCCTCTTCGGAAATGATTGCGGTCGTAATTGCATTTTCAAGATATTTGTTCTGGCAAAGCCGATTGAAATATGAATCAAGCGAGGTTTCGAGCCCCTCCGAGTGAGAGCGCCATTCCAAAATCTGACGAACGCTTTTGAGCACTCCTGCGATCGTCAAAAGCTCACCCATGCCGATGAGTCCGCCCTGTTGCGCGCGTCTGAGCGGATTTGCAACATTTTTTACCGCCAAAAACGACGGCGAACCGAACCGAGCCGTCAATATATATGCGTCCTCGGTCTGTTTGATAAGAGATGCGGCGCGCTCTAAGTCGGTCGCCGGCTCAATATTCAGCGCATTTTCCTTTGCTTCGTCGCTTGACGCTCTTTTTGCAAGCATTTGCAAAATTTTGTCAAGCTCAAGCGTTTTATATTGTTTGTTTTCCATAACTCCCTAAATATATATTAAATAATCAAATTTTGTATGTTTTATAAAACTGAAGCGTGTCAAAAGTATGGTCCGATTGCACAATGAGGAATTTTTCGCAAATATTCCCCAAAATTTGTGCCGATTTTTCGTTGATTTTAAACCCGAAGCATTTGTTCAGCGGATTGGTGAGAATATATTTCATTGCGCAAAGCACGGAGTTCGGCACAAAGTCAAGCTTAACCTTGCCGAACTTCTCACGGCATTTATCGCAGTAAAATACACCGTTTAATATATCAAACCAAGCGTTGCCGACAAGCTCTTCGTTGCAGCCGCGACAAACATAAATGTCCGGCATATATCCCGAATATAAGCAGCAGCGCAGTTCAAAAATCGCTTTGATGAGCGCCTTTGGCACCGGTTCTTCTTTTAACGACAAAAGATGAAAACAGTTTAAAATCAGCCTTAAATATTCTTCAGCATTTTCGTCCTTTGGAGCAAGTCGGGAAACGACCTCGCAAAAATATGAGGCAAGCGACAGCTTTGAAAAATCCTGCCTTAAATCCCAAAATATTTTAAGAGGAGCGGCGTCGCCGATTTTATATGTATCACGGCCTTTGTAAATATACAGCCGTGAATAGGACAAAAATGCGGTTGAAGAAAGACTTTTGCTGGTCGATTTCAGCGAATTTTTGGAAAATGCCCTGATGACGCCAAGCTCCGCCGTCAAAACGGTAACAAGCCTGTCGTTTTCACTGACCTTTTGTTCCTTGATTATCAAACCGTTGGTTCGAATTACCGATTTTGCCAAATGTGAAGTCCTCCGCCGATTGACCGTTGCTACACCTTGTTTGCGATGATAAATCTTTGCCCAAAACGCCCGATTTATATGCAAGGTAGTCCGCAACGCTGCCTGTTTTTTCAAACGAATTCCATAGATCCGATAAATTTTTGCTATCCAAAACAAATCGCACTCCAAAATAGATTACAATATTGTTTTGTGCAACCAAAGCATGATTTATGACCGCCAAAAATTAGAGATAGATGTAAAAAATACCCGTTAAATTTTTGCGGCTTTAATCAAGACCGAAATTATGAATGCTTCCCTGTCTGTCACGCCAATTTTCCTTAACCTTGACCCAAAGCTTAAGATTGATTTTGCATTCAAAAAACGCTTCCATGTCACGCCGTGCAAGCGTGCCGACTTTTTTTAACATCTGACCGCCCTTGCCGATAACGATTCCCTTGTGACTTTCACGCTCACAGTAAATCGAAGCGGATATGTCAACGATTCCGTCGTCTCTCTCTTTGAACTGCTCAATGTCGACCGCAAGTCCGTGAGGAACTTCCTTGTCGAGCAGTCTTAAAAGCTTTTCTCTGATCATCTCCGCCGCAAGCACTCTTTCGGGCTGATCGGTGAAATCGTCATCATCAAAAAAATGGGGCGACGGCTTTGCAAATTTCTGAAGCTCGTCTTTGATTATGCCGATATTGTTGCCGTCCTTTGCACTGCACGGAATGACCGCAGAAAAGTCAAATAATGCGGAATAGTCGGAAATTATTTTTAAAAGCTGTTCTTTGTCACGAACAAGATCGATTTTGTTAATTGCCAAAACCGCGGGTATTTTGCGCTTTTTAAAACGCTCGATAAGCTCAAGCTCCGCCGGCGCAATCTTTTCATCTGCCTCGACAACGAGCAAACAGCAGTCAACATCTGTCATGCCGTCCGAAACCGCCTTGACCATGTTCTCACCGAGCGCATTGTGCGGCTTGTGAAGTCCGGGCGTGTCAATGAATACAAGCTGCATATCGCCCTCGGTCACAATGCCCGTGATTCGGGTTCGGGTGGTTTGCGGCTTGTCCGAAACGATTGCGATTTTTTCGCCGACGATTTTGTTAAGAATTGATGATTTGCCGACATTAGGTCTGCCGACAATGGCGATAAACGCCGAAGTAGTGTTAATGTTCATATGTACCTTTTAGTCGAGCGGCAAATCGCGCGACTGTCCCACCAAATTCATTATGATTTCTTCTTTTTCACGCATGATCGTCGCTTCGAGTCCGCCGTTTACATGATCGTATCCGAGCAAATGGAGCATTGAGTGCGTGGTCAAATAGCCAAGCTCACGGGTGAGCGGATGATCAAATTCAAGCGATTGCCTAACCGCTCTTTCAACCGAAATTACAATGTCGCCGAGCATTTTGTTTCCGTTTTCGGGATTTGTCGGATAGTCCATGTTCTCTCCGAGCGGAAATGACAAAACATCCGTCGGTTGGTCAATGTTTCTGTGCTCAGAATTGATTTCGGTGATCGTTTTATCGTCAACAAAAATGATGTTGACCTCTGCCGGTTCTTCAAATTTCTCCATTTTAAGAACCGCCGTGCAGCATCTTCTCAGAAGCAGACGAATTCCTGTCGGAATCTTGACTTCCTTTTGCCTGTTTTCAATAACAACCTTAATTTTTCCCATTTTTAAGCTCTTTCCTTTCTTTTGGAATAAGAAAATGTTATGTTTCCTGCCTGTTTTGCTATATGCTTGCTATTTTATGCTTTGCTTTATGTCCTGTTATGTTTATGATCGGCATATCTTCGCCGATTTTCTTCCGCTTTTTCATATGCTTTTACGATCGACTGAACGAGCTTGTGACGAACGACGTCTTTTTCCGAAAAACGAACGATTTTGATGTCGTCAACCGATTTTAATATTCTCACAGCGTCCGAAAGACCGCTTGTTTTGCCGTCGGGCAAATCAACCTGGGTCAAGTCGCCCGTGACGATCATCTTTGAGTTGAATCCGAGTCGGGTCAGGAACATTTTCATCTGCTCCTTTGTGGTGTTTTGCGCTTCGTCCAAAATGATGAAGCAATCGTCCAGTGTTCGACCTCTCATATATGCAAGCGGCGCCACCTCAATCGTGCCGCGCTCATGAAGCCGGTTAAATGTATCCGTTCCGAGCATTTCAAAAAGTGCGTCATAAAGCGGCCGCAAATAGGGATCGACCTTTTGCTGAAGATCGCCCGGCAAAAATCCGAGTTTTTCGCCTGCTTCAACCGCAGGCCGCGTCAAAATTATTCTCTGGACACGCTTTTCTCTGAATGCCTTAACGGCTTCCGCCACCGCAAGATATGTTTTACCCGTACCCGCAGGGCCGATTCCGAATACGATCGTGTTTTCGTCGATCGCTTTAATATATTGCTTTTGTCCGAGCGTTTTCGGCTTGATCGGCTTGCCCGAAAGCGTCACGCAAACGCAATCGTTTCCCGCAAGCTCCGAAATCGAATTGTCTTCGCCATCGGACACCAGCGACATGATGTAAAGAATGCTTTGTTCGTTGATCGGCTCGTTTTTGCTGATGAGTACAAGCAGCGAGCGAATCACTCTTGCCGCCAGAGCGGTGTTTTCCTCTTCCCCCGATATTTTCAAAATGCCGTCACGGTAAAGCATTGACACCGAATAGGTTTTCTCGATTAGGCGTATATTTTCGTCATAATCGCCGAAAAGACGGCTGACATTGTCAACGTTTGACAGTTCAATTGAGCATTGTGTCAAGTCCCTTGCGGCCTCCTTTTTTGAAAAATATGCAAATAGGCGGACAAATCACAGCCTATACTGTTACAGTATAGCATATTTTCTGCTTTTTGTCATCAATTTATTAAAATTTTTTTAGGCGTTGCAATGTCCTCCTCACATACATAATCCGCAGCTGCATAAACGCCGTTTTTATCAACCGAAAATTTAGTCTCAAGCTTTGATTTTGCAATGTTTTTGAGCTCCTTTTCACATTTTGTCAAAAGCTCGGTTTCGGCAATGCTTTTTGCCTTGTTTTCGTCAATCGTGTAATCCTCGGTTTCGGTTTTTGAAAACTCGGCGGAATATAATTTCAGCGGCAGTCGTTTTTCGTTGAATGTCGGGACAAAAACGCTCCGTTTTACCGAATACGGCTGTTCGATTTCACCGAAATAAAACGGTATTTTTGCGCCGAAAAGCTCCAATATGCTTCGGGTCTGCGGCTGTGACACCACAATGCTTCGCTGTTGCTTAAACGGAACATATACTTTAAGCGTATGTATTGTCTGTGCCAGGATCTGCGCTCTTGCTTCGCAATAAACAATGCTCCCGGTTTTGTCCTCCATTGTGCCGCTCACAAGCAGATCGCCTTTTGCGACCGCCTCTCCGACCTTTACCGACGGTGAGCCGTAATATGCCCTGATGCTTTTGATGATCCCGCTTTGTTTTGCGACAATGTTCGCAGGATATGATGTTTTTTGCTCTGTTTTTTTCTCATTTGTCTCTCTCACAACAACGCTTGCAAAGCACCCGTCAAGATTGATTGCGCACCATGAAAGCGACGGCTCGTTGATGAGCAGCTGCTGTCTTGCGTTTTCCGTGTCGATCGACCGCCGCAAAACACCCTCATATACACCCACCTTTTCAAGCGCAGACATAATTTTCTCATCGCTGATTTTTTGGTTTCCCTCAATGCTTATGTTCCATGTGAACATCGACAGAAGGTTTATCATCACCGCAAAAATCAACGCCCCCGCAACGATTCCATATCTGCCGCGATAGCGCATGACAAAGCACTTCAGCCCCTGTTTTTTATATATTCTCGGCAAAATTCCGCTGATGTGCGCAAAGTGCCGAATATTCTTGTAGTCCTTTGCAAGCATTTTGCCGAATAGCGTATTATTTTTGATTTTCGGCGACCAGATCGTGATTCCGTTTGCGGCGCAAAGATTTAAAAAGCGTTCGGGAAATGCGCCTTTTGCGGAAAATGAAACATATCCGTGAAAAAAGCGATAGAACATGACAAAAAACATGAAAATCCGTCCCCTTTTTTATTTATGGTTTATTCGGAAAATTGCAGCGAAATAATTTTTCCCGAAATCACCGCCGAGGTTCGTGACATTGAGAGAATGTCAAGGTGTACTCCCGCAATCTTCAAAATGCCGTTTTGAGTGTTGAGTATCACCGTTTCGTCGGTATATTCCATTATGCTGCACTTGCCGTCTATCAGCATTTCACGGTTGGAATTAAGCTCAATATGAACGCCGCCCGAAAGAACGCCCGACGGCAATTCGATTCTGTCGTTGATTTCGCTGAGTATTCTTCCGACCCGCCTGTTTGTCTTTTTCTGCCCCACAATAATTACCCCATATTTCAAGTCAATTCATAATAACCTATGATTTTAAATATAATTTTATACGGTAAATCGAGCGGAGGTGAATTTCATGACGGCAAAATCGGAATTGCGGCGGACGGTTTTTGGGGTAATATTGTTTTTGTCGGGATTTTTTGTGATATTTGCAATGAACAACAGCGTAAAATCGGGGGTCGAGAGCGGAATATCGCTGTGTCTCGGCGTGCTTGTGCCGTCACTTTTTTTGCCGTTGATATTATGTTCGTTTTTGCAGCTTTGCGGATTTTTGGAGCTGATCGGAAAACCGCTTGATAAATTCGCCCGTTTTGCGTTTCGAATAAACGGAATATCCTTTGCCGCATTTATTATGAGCTGCATTTCGGGCTACCCGATTGGCGCTGTGCTGACTCATGCTCTTTACGATAGCGGCATGATAGATGAACCGACGGCTCGGCGGCTCAGCCTTTGCTCAATAAACGCAGGCCCTGCGTTCATTGTCCTCGGAGTGGGCTTTGGAATGATGAAAAGCATGAAAATAGGTGTGTTTTTGCTGATAATTCATCTGATTTGCGCTCTTGCTTTGCTGATAATCACGCGATTTACCGAAAAAGGCAATGATATGATTATCAAACCCGATTTTGCGAAAACGAAAAATTGCGATATGTCGTTTAGCGAAATTTGCGTAAAAAGCGTAGAAAGAGCGACAAAATCAATGGCGATGATTTGCGCCTACACCGTGATTTTCTCGGCGGTTGTTTCAAGCGTCGGCAGTTTTAATATTGATGCACCCCTCAAGAATATGATCATCGGTGTGAGCGAAGTTACAAATGCCTGCCTATATTTTTCGGGCAGCCTCGATCTGCCGATGATTTCAGCCGCTCTCGGCTTTTCGGGTCTGTCGGTCATTGCTCAGGTAACAGCCGCGCTGGGAGGACTTTCCGATGTTAAAAAAATCATAATATATCGGCTGATTTTCGCAATAATATCATTCTTTTTGTGTCGGTCGGCACTCATCATTTTTCCGATTTCTCAAAGCGTTGCTTTGTCAAACGGAAAGGTCATAATTCAGGTTTCGTCCTCGACAATGATAATATCGCTTTTGCTGTTGATCAGTTCGTTTGTGTTCTTATGCTCGATCTATCAGCACAAGTCAAAAAAAATAATGGATTTTTTCAGATAAATGTGTTACAATGATATTCAGTAATGAAACGGAGGGATATTTGTGGGAAGAAAGCTTTACGGCAAGGGAATTTCGCCTGCCTGCGCATACTGTATGCACGGTGACCGTTCGGAAGACGGGTCGCTTGTGTTCTGCGTCCGCAAGGGAATTTTGTCGCCGGACTATCATTGCCGCAAGTTTAAATATGACCCGTTGCTCAGAGTGCCGAGAATTTCCCCGGACATTGAGAAATATTCCAAAGAAGATTTTGAACTGTAAATTTAATTATATAGATAAACAATAAAAACCTCCCGATTCGGGAGGTTTTTATTGTTATTTCGGTTTCGGTTTGTTATTTATAAATTTTAGTCCCACGGAGCGACTTTCCAGCCTGCAATGTGCTTTCTCATCAAAAGAACATCTTTCATGTTGATAGCACCGTCCGAGTTTACATCGGAGTTGTCAAGATTGATCTCAACCCTCCAGCCTGCAATGTATTTTCTCATAAGCAATACATCTTTCATGTTGATAGCGCCGTCTGAGTTTGCGTCGCCGTATAGCTTGCCGCTTGTCGGTGTAACATTGAATATTCTGACTGCAAACATTGAGCCTGTTGAAACTATTGTTACGCTGTTTTTGTCAATCGCCTTGCCGTTTATCGTCAGTTTTGCGTCGCAAAGCCAATTTTTTGCGTCGTCCGCTTTAAATTCATAACCGTTTTTCGGCTCGATCCAAATGCTGTAATAATATTTCTTGCCTGATTCAAACTTCGTGATTTTCGGAATCGACGAGCCAAGACTTGAGCCGTCGGAAGTTGCATATTCAAGTATTGTGTCGGGGTCTTTCGGGTCAACATAATCCCAACGCTCATAAACGATTCGATATTTGCTTTGGTCGCTGTCCGCTACCTTTGCGGTAAATTTCGGCTCGTCACCGTCTTTAAGATTCAAGGTGGCGTTTGTGATGTTGACAGAGGTGATTGTCTGCTTTTCACCGCCCTCTGTCGGCGTCATATCATAAATCCCCGAAAGCCATGCATCTTCGCCGAGCTCTTTTCGTTTGTCGTCGCTGAGTTGCACCGTTTTGCCGTTGATTTTGACAGTTAGATCCTCGGCAAACAAATAATCCTCATCACAGGTTAAATAAATCGAGTAGCTGTATTTTGTGTTTGCCTCAAATGTTGTAATCGGCATTCCTAAGCTTCCCTCAAAATCGCCATAGCGATTATTCAAGAAATCGGATGAGGTCCAACCGGTGTTGTTTCCGTTCCAACTCTCATAAGCAATTCGATAATGAGCATTGTCGGGTGCGGTTGCGGTAAATTCGGGCTTGTCGCCGACATTAAAGCTTAGCGTTGCATTGTTAATTTCAACTGTGTGTATGTAGTTTGTGAAGTGGATCTTTGCGTTTGCGATTATATAGTCGTCTTTGTCGTAAACAACATTGGCGTTAAAAGCGGCTTCGTTGTCGGGGTAATATATGTCTTTAACATTATACAATCCGCTAAGTGCTTCCGGTGTGATATATTTGAGCCCCTTCGGAAGTGTGATTGATTTTATGTCCGCCGCCGCACAGCTGAAGAATGCCATTGATGCTATTCCGATGACATCATCATCGATTGTGTAGCCAAAGCCCGAAAGATTGCCGACTTGAATCAACCAACCGTCGATTTTTAATGTATCGTTCGTCCAGTTGCTCTTGTCCTGATAATATGCCGTGCCGTTAAATACCTGCGAGCCAAGGCTTTCAAGCGAGCTCGGAAGACTGATATTATTAAGATTTTCGCAGTTGTTAAATGCCCCCGAATCGATTGACTTAATGCTGTTCGGCAGGTTTATCGAATCGATTGCCGACATATAAAACGCATAAATGCAGATTGATGTGACGGTGTTCGGAATTGTGACTGATTTAAGGTTCGATGTCTTTTGAATCGAAGAATTATAAATCGTCTTAACCCCTGTCGGAATCACAAAGTTTTCGTCCGACTTGTTTTCGGGATATTTAATCAGCGTTGTTTTGTCTTTGTTATAAAGCACTCCGTCTTTTGACGAATAATTCGGGTTATTTGAGTCAACGGTTATCGAGGTGAGCTTTTTTGCACCGCCGAAAGCATAGTCGCCGATATAAGTAACGCTGCTCGGAATCTTTATCGTCGACATATTTCTGCAATATTCAAACACACGCCCTGCGATTCCCTTGACTCCGTTTGCAATTTCGGCGTCAACAATGCTTTTACTTGCTGAAATCGCCCAGTTGTCCAAATACCAAATTCCGTTTATGTTCGGCGTGCGCTTAATATATGCCGTTGAGTCAAATGCTCTTTGTCCGACTTTCACTACACTTGACGGGATGTTAACAAAAAGCAGTGTTGAGCATTGATAAAATGCGCCGTTCCCGATTGATTTCAGTCCGTCGGGCAGTCTTATCTGATAAAGCGAGGTGCAGTCTTCAAATGCATAAGAATCAATCGTTTCAAGCTTTGAATCGCTTGCAAAATTAACATTTACAAGGTTTTGGCACCAATCAAAAGCCGAGCCTCCGATTTCCTTGATATTTTTCGGAATCGTGACCGTGTTAATGCCGCTTTGTCTGAATGCCGAATAAGGGATTTCGGTCATATTTTCGCCGATCGTCACCGTTTTGAGATTTTTTGTGTAGCCGAATGACTCTTTTTCGATTTCGGTTACATTTGACGGAATCGTAAACGATTCACCGGTTTTAGCTGCAGGATAGTTGATGAGCTTGGTTGCGGTTTTATTATAAAGAATGCCGTCTTTTGACGAATAATTCGGATTGTTTGCGTCAACTGCGATTTTTGTCAAAGCTCTGCAATTATCAAATACATATTCTTCGATATTCTCAACCGATTTCGGAATATTTACTTCGGTGATCGCACTTTTGTAAAACGCCATGAATCCGAGTTTTTTGACCATGCTCGGAATGTCATTTATTTTGCTGAGCTGTTCACAGCCATAAAATAAACCGCTCGGAATCTCGGTAATTTTTGACGGGAAGCGGAACGATGTCATTGCGCTGCATTCCGAAAATGCATATGAACCGAGCGATGTGACGCTGTCAGGCAGCTCTGCTTTTGTAAGAGACGAGCAGTAAGCAAACGCATATCCATCTATCGTTGTCAGCGAGTTCGGAAAATTGATTGTTTTGAGCGAATTGCAATATTCAAACGCACCGTACTGAATTTTCGTTACGGCGTTCGGAAGCGTAATTGTCGTCAGTGAAGAGCAGCTTTCAAATGCATATTCGCCGATTCGATCAATCGTCGACGGAAGCACAACTTCGGTCAGATTTTTGCAGTTTCTCAGAAAATAGTTGCCGACCGAGGTGATGTTTTCGCCGATCACGACCTTTTTGACCGAATCAAGCATATCAAATTCTTCCCACGGTGGAATTTCGGGAATATCAACGCCGTCAACATACACATAGTCTCTTGTGTCGCCGCTGCCTGTGATTGTCAGCGTGCCCGATTCGTCAAGCTCCCAGGCACAGTTGTCCCAATAGTTGCCGCAATGTCCCGAACCGGTTTTTACGGTTTCGGCAGACGCCGCAATCGAGAAAATCGAAAAAGCGAGCGTGAGCGACATCAGGATCGCCGAGATTCGTTTGACTGTTCTATTCATTTTTCTATCCGTCCTTTCGAAAATACTTTTTTGCAAAATAATTATATCATATCGAAACATGAAAATAATGCCGTTTTCCGTTTTGTCAAATGACACTTCGGAAAACGACATTGCTTTTTAAGGACGGTTTTTATTTTGAAATCAGTCCGATTTTAAAAGAACGGTCTTTGAAAAATCGGCAACGAAAAATTTTTTCAAAACAGCGTAAAAGCCCATGAATAAATGGATTGTGCAGGGTTGAAATATTCACGAAAACGGCATGATGAAAATTTATGAAAAATTTCACACAATTAGCAAATACTTCCTTGACTTTTACAAAAAATAGGCTATAATTATATTAGTGGTTAGTGTTCACATGGTTTCGCCGCCATAAGCATGGGTCGAGGTGCTTTCCATTTACATACAAGGCTGAAAGACAAGACACTCGTTGCGCCTTTTTGTGTATTTCGGTTTGTTATCGGACTGTCGTGAGTCTAACCGCGGATAAATCGGTTCGCTACTTGTCGGCGTTCCGATTTCCTTTTTTATATTGCAATTTCGACGGTTTTATTCAGGTGATATATTTTCCGATTTCATCTGACCAGATCAAGCACAGCTGCTCCAATGAATATGCGGCGTTTGCGGGAGAGGTCGAGGGCAGGCAAATGTCGCCCACATTGCATTTTGGTGCAATATATTTTTCAAAAAGCCTGTGAGAGGCCTTTCCGTTTGTGAATATTTTCTGTATTTTTGCGGTGTTCAGGATAATGTCGATTCGGTTCGGAGTGACGCTTTTAATGGATGAGTCGGATGAGCCGTTGATTTCACAACTTTCAATCACATCCCACAGCGCAATTTTGTGATTTATCAAAAAGTTTTTCTTATCCTCGATCGTTTCGGGGGTTTTTGATGAATATATCGCCGAAATCACCCTCCAAAAGCGGTTTTGCGGGTGTGCATAGAAAAAATTTTCTTCCCTTGATTTTACCGACGGAAAGCTCCCTAAAATCAATATATTGGAATTTTCATCATATATCGGCTGTATGTTGTGAATTTCCATTAAAATCCCTCCATAGCCTTCATTATACACGAAAATAAATTTATATTCAATTAACAATTATCTTGTTGTTTTTTGTTGACAAACGAAAAAAATGTGATAAAATATTATCAAAGGAAATTTTACCTTGTTTAATTATGCTTACTTCTTCTCCAATATATTTTTTCATTGGCTTCGTGCATTTGTACGACGCTAAGGAAGAGAGTCGCAGCTAACTGTGGCTCTCTTTTTTTGCATAAAAACAGTTTTCTGCCTAACAATAATATTTACCGAATGAATTTATTGCGGGGTGGTTTTCATGAAAAGCGGTTCGGGCAGTCAAAGTCCGTTTATGATATTTTTAAAATCCGCCGTCATCACCGCATTATCGCTCGCACTCGTCTGTTTTTTGATTTTCGGTCTGCTTTTCACGGACGAAAGCGTCAATTCGGCGGTTGGCGGCACGGGCGGATTTGAAATATCGCAGTTTGATAACAATGCGTTTATATTTGAATTGTCGGGTAAAGAATTCAAAATCGATTTTCGCCCGATAAGCGAAGCGGGCGACGAGGTAATGAAATATTATGACATTTTGCCGATCGAGCTTCGTCTGATGAGTCAAATGTCAAATGACGGGCAGTCCTTGATTGAAAAATATATAAAACGATGGTTTGACGGCGGCAAATGAAACATTTTGTTGAAAAAACGGATATAAAATGATATAATTATATATAAATTAAGGTGATTATAAGGAGAACATAAAAATGCCTGTTGTAAAAATAAAGAAAATTGATGAGCGTGCGGTTGTTCCGAGCTATGGTTCGGATTTTGCCGCAGGGGCGGATCTATATGCCGTGGCGAATGAGCCGATCGAGATTTTGCCGCATGAGACCGCAATGATTCATACCGGACTTTGCATTGAAGTACCGGAGGGCTATGCCGGTTTGGTCTATGCGCGAAGCGGAATTGCGTCAAAAAGAGGACTTGCACCGGCAAATAAGGTCGGGGTAATCGACGCTGATTACAGGGGCGAGATCATGGTAGCGCTTCATAATCATTCAAACACGGCTCAGACGATCGAATCGGGCGAGCGAATCGCTCAGCTTGTGATTACTCCGTTTTTAAGAGCGGATTTTTGCGTTGCCGATGAGCTAAGCGACACCGTCAGAGGCGAAGGCGGATTTGGCTCGACGGGCAGAAAATGATATAATATTTATAAATAGATATGACGGCGTTCAGATTTGAGCGCCGTTTTTTGCATAAATATAGACGAAAAAACATATGTCACATCATTTATTCTTGACAAAAGCAACAAAAAGATATATTATATTAAGTAATGTGGAGCATAATGTAATTTTATTTATATATATAATCTATGATACATAAAATTTAATAAAATGTTCTTGCGTTCGGGCGCACACACGGCCTGAATGCCCTGTTTTCGGGCATTGTTAACAGTGGTTAATATATAAAGGAGGCCTCAAAATGGAATTGTGGCTATCAATTGTAATTGCAGTTGCCGCAGCACTTGTTGCCGGCGTTGTTTGCTTCATACTCGGTTCAAACCATCGTAAACGCACAGCCGAAGCCGAAATCGGTTCTGCCGAAGAACAGGCGAAAAAGATTTTGAGCGATGCGATGAAAACCGCTGAAGCAAAGAAAAAAGAATCCGTTTTGGAAGCGAAAGACGAAATTCACCGTTTGCGTGACGCATCGGAAGCTGAAATCAAAGAGCGCAGAAGCGAAATTCAGCGTCAGGAGCGCCGTTTGCAGCAAAAAGAAGAGTCTTTGGACAGAAAGACGGATAATTTCGAGAAAAAAGAAGAAAAATTTGCTCAGAGAATGAAAGAGCTCGAAGCAAAAGAAGCCGAGATCGAAGATCTCAAGGTCGCACAGCGTGATATGCTTAAAAAGATTTCGGGATTCACGGTCGAACAGGCTAAAGAAGAATTGTTAAAAGAAGTTGACGGAGAGCTTGCTCACGACAAGGCAGTGCTTATCAAGGATTATGAAGCGCAGATCAAGGAAGAATCCGATACATATGCCCGTGAGGTAATTGCGTCCGCAATTCAGCGTTGCGCCGCCGATCATTCAAGTGAAACCACCGTTTCGGTCGTCGCACTTCCGAATGACGAGATGAAAGGCCGAATCATCGGTCGTGAGGGTCGCAACATCACAGCGCTTGAAACACTCACAGGCGTTGATCTCATAATCGACGACACACCCGAAACCATCACGCTTTCAAGCTTTGACCCGATCAGACGAGAGGTTGCGAGAATTGCGCTTGAAAAGCTGATTGCTGACGGAAGAATTCATCCGACAAGAATCGAAGAGATGATTGAAAAGGCCAAGCGAGAGGTTGACGCAACGATCAAATCCGAGGGTGAAAGAGCTGTTCTTGAAGCAGGCGTTCGAGGAATTCATCCTGAGCTTGTTAAGCTGCTCGGCAGACTTCATTATCGTACAAGCTACGGTCAAAATGTGCTTAACCATTCGCTTGAAGTATCTCATGTTGCGGGACTGATGGCGGCGGAGCTCGGCGTTGATGTTCAGCTTGCAAAGCGTGCGGGTCTTTTGCACGACATTGGCAAAGCGCTTGACCACGAGATGGAAGGCAGTCATATCCAGCTTGGCGTTGATGTCGCTAAGAAATATAAGGAAAGCGAAGCAGTCGTTCATGCGATTCATGCTCATCACGGCGATGTTGAGGCAAAAACGGTTGTTGCATGTCTTGTCCAGGCGGCCGACGCAATTTCGGCGGCAAGACCGGGCGCACGCAGAGAGAACATTGAAAATTATATCAAGCGACTTGAGAAGCTTGAGGAAATTGCGAACGATTTCAAGGGCGTTGAGCGGTCATATGCAATCCAGGCAGGCCGTGAAATCAGAATCGTCGTCAAACCCGAAGCGGTTAATGACGATCAGATGGTAATCGTCGCTCATGATGTCGCAAAGCGTATCGAAGAAGAGCTCGATTATCCGGGTCAGATCAAGGTTAATGTTATCCGTGAGTCTCGTGCAATCGATTATGCTAAATAATTTTTGAAGTTAATAGTATTATAATGCGAGGGGTGCTTTTTTGTAAAAAAGCACCCCTCGCGCTCCCCTTAAAAAACTTTATTTATGAGGA
>CAKRRH010000003.1 GCA_934394855.1 uncultured Eubacteriales bacterium | reverse complement strand
CATTTGGTTAGTGTTGGTTCGAGTTGGGCTTGGGGAGCCATATGAATAGACCTTGAAATATGAACTATAATTGTTCGGTTTCAAGGTCTTTTTATATGCGAAAATACAGGTGCTTCCTGATAAAAAGCCTTGTTTAGTGATGTGTTTCAAACTGAACATTTAATTGCGAAAAACACAGGAATTACGGTAATAATGCTCGAACAATATTTTTTCAAACCGTCAGTGTTCGGTTTCGGAATTGGATTTATCTTTATGTACACTGAAGTATTTGGATTCGTAGCGGTCCGTTGTACGTTTCATTAAAACAGAGTGCGATCTTTTGCTGTTATAAACGTGTATGTATGTTGAGACGCCTTCAAAAAATTCTTTCTCCGTGTTTATTGCGTAATATGTGGTTGTAGTAACTTCCTTTTGCAACTTTTAAAGCTTCACATAAGATGCTTATGTTATACTCATCTGAAAGACTTTTGATTAATTCATATCTTTTGGAAAGCCGAGCGCTCGGCGCGTTTGTGCTTATTGTCGCAATCGTTGCGGTTTGTTGCGTTTCGCATTTTGTAGGTTTTTCGAATGCGTGGATAGTACAAAATACGACTATACACGCAGGAAATCAACAATTTGCAAAAAAACTTGACAAAAAGTCTTGCGGTGTGTATACTATAAATATAATATAGAAATTAGCGGCTTAAATTGCTTGCAGGTTTTCCTTCATAACAATTGAATACTTGTCGTCAAAACCGTCGTGAGGCGGTGACGCAAATCCAAAGAATTTTGTTGCAAACAACTTATCGTCTTGAGGGAAACCGCGATAAGGCAAGTCTGCGTTTAATAAAAAGAGTGCGCCCGGTTGCAATATAGTATCTTACGGATACCATATTGCAACTTTTTTTATTCCGAAAATCATTAGTAATGGCACTATAACCGTGCGGACGGGCGAAAAGGCGGGCTAAAAAAGAACAAACAGGCTGCAAGCCGTTTGAAATAAAAAAATTTATGGAGAGTGACAGAAATGACACAACAGAAATCCGAAAGGAAGAACAACAGGAAAACAGCGATTATCGTAATGTTATTGCTTGCGTTGGTCGTGCTTTTTTGCTTTGGGGGATACACCTTCTCTAAGTACGTGATGAGCGGCAATGGTAGCGGCACCGCAAAGGTGGCAAAGTGGGGTTTCACCTCAAGCGTAGACACCACGAAACTCTTCGGCGATAAGTATAAGCTTGCCTCCACATCCGTAAGCACCGTTGACGGCACCGGCGCACACATTAACGTTCAGGCAGACACCGCTGGCAGCAACCTCGTTGCACCCGGAACAGCCGGTTCCATGACCTTTACGGTTGGCGGAAAGGCGGAAGTAAGAGCGTTGGTTAGTACAGTTTTGGACCCGACTAAAATTAATGATGTCGTACTTAAAATAAAGAAAACGTCCGATAGCGCTTACACGGAATATCACCCCGTTAAGTGGACGCTTAAAAAAGACGGAACTACGGTTGCCGGAGCGGAAAACGTGACTCTTGCGACAATTTCCGATGTAATTTTTAACGATGCTTCGGTTAACAAGGAGATCGCTCCGAATGAAGAGTTGACTTCGACTACTTACGAACTCAGCTGGGCGTGGGTGTTTGAAAATAACGGTGAAACCGTTGCGGATTTAACCATCGATCAGGTTGATACCATTCTCGGACAGATGGCGGCAGGTGTAACGGGATATACTCCCGCAGGATACGAAATCGACGCCGCAAATTCCTCTACGAAACTTGCATTCTCATTTGATATTAAGATATCGCAACTTGCTAAATAATCGGGCAAGATAAAATAACGAAAGAATATTCGGGCTCGCCGAATGCCGAAAAACTAAAAGCGATTCGGGTATTGCCGAACGATAAAAAACAGACTAATGAAATATGACCTTAAGTTGACCAAAAACCCCCATGCGGGCAAAATAAAGACTGTGAAAGGCGCTAAACGGGTTTTTAACCTTGACGGCGACTTATTGTGTTTTTTAAAAAGGAACAGGTTATATGACCTTAACGCAGAGGTTATTGCGCCTTGCGTGAGCGTGAAAGGGCTTTCCGAAGAAGAGAAAGCCAAAACGCGCGGATATTGCGAGGATGGGAAAAAGGTTTATTTTTACGGCGAAGAAACGGGAATAATAGAAAAGCGCGACCTTTTTATAGCGATATGGATCTTTTTAATTTTGCTGATGGTGGCGGCAATAGCGGCAATGTCTGTCGCAACCTGCATCGCGGAGAAAAACAAAGTTAAAGAAGTTACCATAATCGATAAAGACGGCAAGTGGGAAGCGGACGCAAAGCTCGATATATTCGGGGATGAACTGCTTAAACCCGGAGCAAAAGGCGAATATCTTTTCGTGGTACACAATCCGAGCGCGTTCAGATTGAAATGCAATATTAAGATAGGTTTTACATACGGAAACGAAACAGAAAATCTTCCGATAATAATATATGCGCTTACGATGAACGGCAAAAAAACAGAGATTAATAAAACGGAGAACGGATACTACTTAAATGACGTGGTTATAAACAAAAACGAAAAAAATCCTTTTGTGCTTGCGTGGGAATGGAAGTTTGATGGCGAGAGCGACGAGAAAGACACCAAGGTTGGACAGAAGGGCGAAAAATACGAGTGTGGAATTTTTATAACCGCCGAGAAAATTTAAGGTGAACCGAGATGGCTGAAGTAAGTACTTCTACAAAAACGGGCAGTACGAGCGAAAACAAGAATCCCCGCGGCAGAGTTTTTTCTGCTATATGGCGGGTGATGCTGATACTTCTCGCAGCGGTCTTTGTGATATCGGCGGGTTCGCTCGCTTACGATAAATTCGTGAAAAAATCTAAAATACCTTCCGTTTTCGGGTATTCTATGCTGATTGTAGCTTCGCCGTCTATGACGGGTGCGATAGAAGCGGGCGACGCGATTATAATAAAAAATTCCGATTCCTACGCAGTGGGCGACGTGATAACGTATTTTCCCGCGGACGATAGTTTTTCGGTAACGCACAGAATAGTGAGAATGGAAGACGACAAGTTTTACACTAAAGGAGACGCTAATCAGAGCGAAGACCCCGATCCCGTGTTAATAGAGCAGATAGCGGGAAAAGTCGCTGTAAAGCTGGATAAGGTCGGATATTTTATAGAATGGCTGAAATCGCCCGTAGGAATATTTTTTGCGGCAACATTCATAGTGTTGTTGATTCTGATAATAGTTATAGAAGACAAACGGCGAGGAAAGACGGATTCTGCTGATCCCGAAAGCAAGTGAAAACAATCTTTAGGGATTGTGCAGAAGTCGCGGCGGGCAATCCCGAAAAAACCGAACTGCGTTAACGGAGAAAAAAGATGTTAAGAAACGAAGAAACAAAAAGGAGAAACGGTGCAAGATCGTTTTTTGCGCTCGTTATTCTTTTCGTAGCTCTTCTCGCTTCGGCGAGCGGCGTTACTTTTGCGAAAAATCTTTCCTCCTCAACCGGAGGCGACAATGCGCAGGTTTCGGCTCTGATTATGGATTTACAGGTGAGTTCTTCCGATAATCTGACGATTGATTGCGGACAGGAAATCATGACTGCCGAGTATAACTTTACGGTTGCGAATACAAAAGACGGGAAAACGGCGGAAACGTCGTTCAAATATGACGTGATCGTGACTTTGCCGGAAGCATTGCCCGAAGGCATTTCTATAACCGTGGACGGAAAGATCGGCACGGCTTCGTCGGACAGAAAAAAGGTTACGATTAAAGACGTCGGGCGTTTTGCGGCGGGAAATTCGCAAACGAACGATCATACTCTTGTTTTTTCCGTAGTTAACGAAGCCTTCTTGTTGAGGGATTACGTTTTTTCTAATATAGGCGTTTCGGTGCGAGCCGAGCAGGTTTGTTAAACAGACGGAGAAAGTATATGAAAATTTTCACGAAAAGAATTCTACGTAAAAGTATACTCGTATTACTCGCTCTGCTTTCGTTGTTTTTTGTTTTTTCCGTAACCTTCACCATGAGCAAGTACGTGATAGAAAAGCAGGCGGGAACTCTTACTTTGAACATACCGCGCGTAGACGTGCTTTTGCCGGGTTTGCAGGTCAGAAACGCTCTGGGCGATTCCGTGACGGAGGTCGTGTTCGGACTGACGAAAGATTACGAGGATGAAATCGCGGGAATCGAGCCGATAAATGTCGACGTAAAAAAAACGGGTAAAATAAAACTGTACACTAAGGGGACGAAGGCGTATATTCTTTCAGACCGAAGAATTTACGCTAATCCCGATTCCCATCATTTGTTCTATTATCGTACGGAGCTGAAGTCAATTGATTTTTCCAACTTCGATGCGGGAATAGTCACGGATATGCGCGGTATGTTTATCGGTTGCGGCAAGTTGGCGGAGGTGAAAAATATCACTTCGTGGAATACCGGGAACGTCGAGGATATGGAGTTTATGTTTCGAGACTGTAATTCTTTGGTTTCGCTTGACCTTTCCGGCTGGAACACCGCAAAAGTAACAGATCTTTACGGAACGTTTTATAACTGCAAAGGTCTTACTTCGCTTGACGTTTCCTCGTGGGACACTTCTGCCGTTGAACACATCGGCGACGTTTTCTACGGTTGCAGCAGCCTTACTTCACTTGACGTTTCTAAATGGAATACCGAGAGCGTCACGCATATGCACTATGCATTCTACAATTGTTCCTCCCTGACGTCGCTTGACCTTTCCGGTTGGAAAATCGACGGTCCCACCGATATGGGATATATATTTTACAATTGTTCTTCCCTGACGTCGCTCGACCTTTCCTCGTGGAACACATCGGAGGTTACCATTATGAAAAGTATGTTCTACGGTTGCAGCAGCCTTACTTCGCTTAACGTTTCTACATGGAACGCGGGCAAAGTCGTAGATATGTACTTTATGTTCCGCGGGTGTAAAAAGCTTTCCGCATTAGATATTTCTTCGTGGAGGGCCGAGAGTGTTACGGATATGTATTGTATGTTTTACGACTGCGGCAGTCTTACTTCACTTGACTTTTCATCGTGGAATACCGCCTCCGTTACAAATATGGGACATATGTTCTTTAACTGCGGCAAGCTTGTTTCCATATATGCGGGAAGCGGGTGGAATACGGATAACGTAACCTATTCCGCAGGAATGTTTCAACTATGCAAAAAACTTTCGGGAGGGAAAGGTACTTCTTACGACTCCGTGCATATGGATAAGACTTATGCCCGCATAGACGGCGGAACGGAGAATCCGGGTTATTTTACAGATATAGCGGATAAACCGTAAAAGCAGATTTGATTATAATTGCATAACACCGATATTCGGCGGGAGTCCGTTGCGGACATTCGCCGATTTTTCATAAAAAAGCGTTTAAAATTTGCAAAAGTTCTGAGCAGATGATATACTTAAAATCGGTCAAAAAATTCGACGGAAACCTTTTTATAAATTTCGGAGAAGGCAATTTGGTGCAGGACTTCGGTGACTACTATTATTGTATATCGAATAAAACAAAAGTCGGGTACAACTTTTTGCCATACAATAATTGTTAGCTTTATTATAGAGTAAGTTTTAACTTATTCAAGGAAATGGAAATTTGAATTATATTAAATTGGTCAGAGAATATTGTAAGAACAATATCGGTTCAATTTTTGATGTGTCAAAGTTAGCTGTTTGGTGTAAGGTTCAAAAGAATAGAATGCGGTCGTTCGTTGTTATAGAAACTCATATATTTGTCAACTGACTCTTGAAAAGAATTTGCATTTCGCAAGACATTTTTATTTTTCCTTTTTGCTCAAATGAACAGTTCCGCGGATAAAGTCTATGCACACTATCTTCCATGCCTAACCCGACCGTTGCGGTGGCAGAAGAAGGGACGGCGTAGGCTAACAAAAGAAAAGGAGTGTTGCGAAACAAATCTCTTTGTGAGCAAGACGACTATTTCTGTTAGTTGGGGAGTGTTGGTTCGAGTTGGGCTTGGGGAGGTTTTAACACATCTTCACTTTAAAAGGGTGCTTCTCGGCACCCTTTTAATTATTATAATTATCAACTCATTTTTATTTTGCAGCACCGTTTTCTATTCGTTGACACAAAATGTAAATAATGTTATACTGAATATAATATTATAATTTTGGGTGAAGAAATGATAACCGAACAGTTGATGGTCTATCTCATAAGATGCGCATTAAAAAATGAAACAGCGGTATTGCCGAATAATTGCGATTATGAACGGCTTTTTTCGTTGTGCGAGCTTCATCATGTCGCACCTGTTGTCTATTATGCTTTAAAAAAAGCGGGATATGACGGTGAGACGCTCTCAAAATTCAATATGAGCAGGTCAAAAGCGGTTGCACGGTCAATCATTCAGCAATCCGAATTTGAAAAAATCGCCACGGCATTTACAGATGAGAAAATCGAATATCTTGCTTTTAAGGGATTATTCATCAGCCGACTTTATCCGAGCGCCGACATGAGAGTATCAAGCGACCTTGATTTTTTGGTAGCGACAGTCGAGCGAAACAAATCGAGAAAAATAATGGAGAGCCTCGGCTACACAACCGAGGATTTCGGCAAAAACGGCGCAGATGTATATTTCAAAAAACCGATAATGAATGTCGAAATCCACACAACCCTTTTTGAAAATGATACCTTTAACGGCTATTTTGACTCAGCACTCGGCAAAAAGATATATGACGAGCTGCTTTGCGCATATACAATGTCGTTTGCCGACCTATATATCTATTCTTTGGCGCATTTTCATAAGCATTATGAGCTTGCAGGGTGCGGAGTCCGTTTCATTGCGGATCATTATTTGCTGACTCAAAATCTTGACAAATCCGATTACAAATATGTAAAATCAGAGCTTAAAAAGCTCGGACTTTTTGACTTCAAAAAGCAAATGGACATTGTTGCCGACAAGTGGTTCGGAGAGGATAACAAAATTGCCGATTGGGGACAAACGGAGCAATATATCACAAAAAGCGGAATATACGGCAGTGCTCGGCACAAGGCTGACAATATGCTCTTGAAATATCAGAAAAAGTACAAATCAATGGGCAAAGCGGTCTATGTTATCCGACGGATTTTTCCGCCGCTTTCATCAATGAAATCAGCCTTTGCGGCGGTAAATAAATGCCCGCTTCTTTTGCCTGTTTTCTGGATTTACAGAATTTTCAGAGCGATTTTTTGCCGCAATGATAAGATCAAATCGGAAGCAAATTTATATAAATCAATGTCGGGAGAACGAAAATGAGCCAAATGAGCAATAATAATAGAAAAAAACTGAACATCGCAATGATCGGACACAAAAGAATCCCGTCCCGTGAGGGCGGAGTTGAAATCGTCGTCGAGGAGCTTGCCGTGCGCATGGCAAAGCTCGGCCACAGCGTCACTTGCTTTAACCGAGGCGGTCATCATGTCAGCGGAAAGGAATTTGACACCGCAAATTTAGATGAATATAACGGAGTTCGGCTAAAAACGGTCGCAACGATAGATAAAAAAGGACTTGCGGCAATGAGCTCGTCCTTTTTCGGCGCAATCAAAGCGTCATTCGGTAAATATGATGTCGTTCATTTTCATGCCGAAGGACCGTGCGCAATGATGTGGATTCCGAAATTATTCGGCAAACGAGTGATTGCGACGATTCATGGACTTGACTGGGCACGCTCAAAATGGGGCGGATTTGCAGCGAAATATATTAAATTCGGTGAGAAAACAGCTGCAAAAAGAGCAGATGAAATAATCGTGTTAAGCCGTGCTGTCGAGCAGTATTTTAAAGATACATATAACCGCGACACGGTGTTTATTCCAAACGGAGTCGAGAGACCGGGGCTATTAGACGCTCACGAAATAACCGAAAAATTCGGACTGAATTCGCAGGAATATTTTCTCTACCTCGGTCGGCTTGTTCCCGAAAAGGGCGTTGAATATCTCATCAATGCCTACAAAACCACCGACTGCAAGCATAAGCTTGTGATTGCGGGCGGTTCAAGCGACACCGACGAATATGCGGCTCATTTGAGAGAGCTTGCAAAAGACGACGAACGAATCATTTTTACGGGATTTGTTTGCGGAAATCCGCTTAAAGAGCTATATTCAAATGCATATACCTACATTTTGCCGAGCGACCTTGAGGGAATGCCGCTTAGCTTGCTTGAGGCAATGAGCTATGGCAACTGCTGTGTAACATCCGACATTCCCGAATGTGCTGATGTAATCGCCGATCATGGAATCACATTTCCAAAGGGCAGTGAAACGGCGCTTGCCGACATCTTGACCGACCTTGACAGCAATTTTGAAAGGGTTGCTGAATATAAGGCGGCTGCGGCTGATTACATCTGCAATAAATATAACTGGGACGATGTCGTTGATAAAACCCTGGCGCTTTATTATGGGGATAAATAAAGAACATATCCCGGTATTTGATTATATAAACCCTAATAAGCAAAAAAATCCCCCGATAAGTCACCGCTTATCGGGGGTGTTGTTATTTGTCACTTGTGATATTTTTGCTCTTTTTCCGTTTCCTCCAACTCTTTTTTTCGGGCACATACTCCGGACTACTCAAAGTCGGGGTAATAACATTATTTTCAACATTAAATTTAATTTCCTGTTGATATTTATTATCATAAACATCTTTATATATGATCTCAGCTGTTTGATTATCACCTTTATACAATTTTATATTTTTTATTTCATCACTCTCACCAGCTCTAATGCATTTTTGTTGTAAATCGTTATATTTTATTGAGCGAAAATCAAGCACAATGTTGCAAGCCGAGCCCGAACCGGTATTTTTCAGTTTTAAAGATTCGCAACAATATGAGCTTGTTTCATAATCTTCGATATACAAATACGGCTGCACAGATTTTCTTTTATATATGTCTTCACGGTCACTTTCGGAAACAAAAATGAAAACGGCGGATACAAAAGCACATAAAACAGGTAGCGATGAACGCATAAGATCCTTAAGAAAATCATCGGCTTTCATTAAATCACATATTTGATAAATTAAAATCAAAAAAACTATTACCAGAGCAAAAAATAATAGAATGGATAATAATGCTGAAAAAAACAAAGAGTTATTCTTTTTGAGACTTTTACTAATAAAATTAGTAATATGATTTGCACTTGGTGCTATAACAAACACTAATAAGAATGCTGCTACCGATAAAACAATCCACCATACCAAACCCATATCTAAACCAATCCTTTCTACTATTATAATGTGATTATAGCACACTTAGTGAATTTTGTCAACATAATTTGACAAATAATTGCATTTTTTACATAACAAGAAGGCTCAAGAGGGAAGAACCCTTTTGAGCCTTTAATACTTGCCCTAATTTATTTGCCACTCTCAAACTTTATCAGCAAATCGTCGATCAGCAAATCGAGTTTTCAAATTCGCCGCAATTCTGCTGTGATGTGGGGGATGTTTTATGCTTATGACTATATATATCATTCCGCTTTGCTTTTTACAACTCCGATTTTTGAAAGCGTTGGAATAATGAGTGCGCCGATGGCGTTTCCGATAATGACAACAACAACGAACAGCACCGCTTTCAGGCTGAAAACACGGGCGTTGAACAGATAGAACATATCCGCAATCGAGTGCTCGAATCCGCAGATGATGAATGTCGGAACGGCAATCAGAACGCCGATCAGCGTGTTTTTTCGTTTGTAAATCTCAACGCATAAATAGATCAGCAGTCCGCAGCCGATTGCGTTAAAAAGCGTGAGCAAAAGTCCGTTTTGCAGCTTTTCTTCAACGAGTGCGACCGAGTGTTCAAGCGGTCTTGGCAGCGCAAAGATAAATACGCCGATCATGTTGCCGAAAATTGAAAGCAGGGTGTCGATTCTGAATTTGTTGTCCTCATTCAAAACATAACCGATTTTTCCGGTGTACAGATTAAGTCCGATTATCAAAATCGAGATCAGCCCAATGCAGAAAAGCACCGACCCGACATAAATGTTCTCGCACATCAAATATGCAAATGCGCCGAGTGCAATGCAAACGCCGCCCATGATTGATTTAATGAATTCCCTTAGTCTTTCCATGAAAAAATGAATAAGCCCCTTGTCAGATTTTTGCAAAACGCCGAGATAAAAAACACCGACCCTATGATTATATCAAATATCAGTCAAAAAGGGAAGTAAAAAAATACATTTCATAAAAAATTAACTAACCGCTTGACAAAAGGCGGAAAACTTAATATAATATAAGAAAAAGAATGATCTTCGGGGCGGAGTGAAATTCTCCACCGGCGGTAATGCAGAATATATGCTGACGAGTCCGCTAACACGATTTTTCGTGCCGATTCTCGGTGAGATCCCGAAACCGACGGTATAGTCCGGATGTTAGAAGATTAACGCTTTTCACCCCACGGTGTCATAAAGCATGATATAATGTAAATTATCGCCCCGATTTGATTTTAAGTCGGGGCGTTTTTTCGTCTTTTGAAGATGATTCTTTTTAAAAAATAATAAAGGAATGATTTTCAATGACAGGGTCAAAAACAAACAAACAACAAAAATCAATTTTAAATCTGCGTGCGATAGTCACAACCGCAATAATGAGTGCTGTTGCGCTGATTTTGATGATTCTCGAATTTTCGGTGCCGTTTGTGCCGTCGTTCATCAAATTCGATTTTTCCGATTTGCCGGCGCTCATCACCTCGTTTTGCTTCGGTCCGCTTTACGGAATCGCAGTATGCCTTATTAAAAACCTGCTCCACATTCCGTTTGGCTCGTCGGGCGGAGTCGGTGAGCTTTCAAACTTCATTTTGGGCGCAATATTCGTCGGCGTTGCGGGACTTGTCTATATGCTGATGAAAAACCGCAAGGGCGCGCTTATCGGCTCGATTTCGGGCTCACTTGCAATGGCGCTGATCCAGCTTGTCACAAATTATTACATCGTCTATCCGTTTTACACAAACTTCATGCCGATGGACGCAATAATCGACGCATATGCACTCATTTTTCCGTTCATAAGCAATCTTTGGCAGGCACTGCTCGTTGTCAATCTGCCGTTTACATTGATCAAGGGGCTTGTTGCGTCGGTAATCTGCTTTTTGATATATAAAAAGCTCTCGCCGATTTTAAAATATGCCAAAAAAGACAGGAATTTGTCAAAATAACAACAATTATCGGTTGACAAGCGTGTAAACTCATATTATAATATTTATATCAATCTTATCAAGAGTGGTGGAGGGACTGGCCCTGCGAAGCCCGGCAACCTGCAAAACCGTTTTCGGTTTATGAAAGGTGCCAAATCCTGCACGAAAGGCATTTTTTGCTTCATCGGTAACGCATTTATTATTCATGCATTACCGATTTTCAGTGCAAGATGAGGTAGATTAGTTGGTTTAATTACCTAATAAATCTAAGCCGCAGTTAATGAAAAGATTGACTGCGACTTTTTTGCCGTTATTTCTTGAAACATATGAAAGGAAAGATTTGTTTAAATGAAAAAATTATTTACATCGGAATCGGTTACCGAAGGACATCCCGACAAGGTTTGCGACCAAATCTCCGACGCAATTTTGGACGCCCATTTGAGTGAGGACAAGTTTGCCCGTGTTGCGTGCGAAACATTTGCCACAACAGGTGTTGTAACGGTCATGGGAGAAATCACATCAAATGCAAATGTTGATGTTAAAAAGATTGTTCGGAATGTACTTTCCGACATCGGCTATGACGGTGCGGACAACGGCTTTGACGGCAAAACCTGCGCTGTGCTGACTTCGATCGATGAGCAGTCGCCCGACATTGCAATGGGCGTTGATAAGTCATATGAGCAAAAGCTCGGCGATGACGATGCCGATAATGAAACGGGTGCGGGCGACCAGGGCATGATGTTCGGATATGCGTGCGACGAAACAGACGAATATATGCCGATGAGCGCTTACTTTGCTCAAAAGCTTGCAAAGCGCCTGACTGATGTCAGAAAACAGGGCATTTTGCCATATTTAAGACCGGACGGAAAGACCCAGGTAACGGTTGAATATGATGAAAACGGTGCGCCGAAGAGAATCGACGCAGTCGTTGTTTCAAGTCAGCATTCGCCCGATGTTGAGATCGAAAAGCTCCGTGAGGACATTAAAAGAGAAGTCATTTTCGCAACGATTCCGTCAAAGTTGCTCGACGACGACACAAAATATTTCATCAACCCGACAGGCCGTTTTGTAATCGGCGGACCTCAGGGCGACACAGGACTTACCGGCAGAAAAATCATTGTCGATACCTACGGCGGCTATGCCCGTCACGGCGGCGGAGCTTTTTCGGGCAAAGACCCGACAAAGGTTGACAGAGCGGCGGCTTATGCGGCTCGATATGTCGCTAAAAATATCGTTGCGGCGCACCTTGCAAAGAAATGCGAAATCCAGCTTGCCTACGCCATCGGCGTGTCAAACCCGGTGTCGGTATCTGTGGATACATTCGGCACGGCAGCGGTTGACGAATCAAAGCTCGCCGACGCCGTCATGAAAGTATTTGACCTTCGTCCTGCCGCAATAATCAAGGATCTCGATCTTCGCAGACCGATATATCGCAAGACCTGCAACTACGGTCATTTCGGCAGACCCGACCCTGATTTCACATGGGAAAAAACCGACAAAACCGACGCTCTCCTTGCCGCTGTTAAGTGAGCGGAGAAATAAATTTCAATATTGATGAGATATGATAAAAGACCGCCTTTTGACGGTCTTTTATTTTTGAATTATATTTACAAATTAAGTTGACATATATTGTAGGATATGGTAAAATGGTGTCATGGATGAATGAGGAAGTCACGTATTTCTTTTTCTTATCTTTCTTTGACGTAAAAATTAGGCGTTGCCTCACACTACCAACAAGGTTGGGAAGGCGGTGAGGTTCATGAACTTTGTTGGAATTTATTCAGCAAGGAGAGTGATACTTTTAGATGGATATAACAACCATTTTGGGTTTGTTAATCGTTTTTGCGATTGTTCGCGAAATAAAAAAGTAATGCGCCTATGGCAGTAGGCACATTACATACGTAAAAATATGTAGTTACCGAGGCTCGTCTAATGGCTTCCTCGTTTATCTGATTTAATTCTAGCACACATGGTGTAAAAAGTCAACATTTGCGTACTAATTTTTTAGTTAGAGTCTCGAAAATTAGACACATAATCACAATTATAACTTTTAAATAATGAAGTTTTCCCCGAATAGCGTTTAGCATTATTCGGGGTTTATTATATTAGTGAGAAATATATTTTATTACACTTGAGCTAATGTCCCTCTTATCTCACGATAAGCAGCACGACGAAGAGGGCGGTCATCATCAGCGATATTACGCACAGTCCCTTTGTGAGGTTGATTCGCCGCCTTGTTTTGCCCGAATTGTTCGGTTTGCAGTAATCGGGCAAGGTCAATCCCTTTAAATATCCTTTAGCAACATTGTTTATCTGCCGACTGCCTTTTTCAATATATCTCGGATTTACAAATAAAATCGCCTTTTCGATATATGGGTTCTCGGTGTTGTTAATTTCAATCACGGCTTTGTTCACGCCTTTAACCATATCTATCACGCTCCGCTCAATAAATGTTCACCCTAATTTTTGGCAGGATAAAATTTTTTATTCACTTTTCAGAGTGAATATACGGTCATATTTTTCGCAAAATAAAACAAAAATGATTTTGAGGCGAAAGATAATGGCAAGACGAATCGGAAGATATACAATTGGATTTGATAATCAGCCGGCTGTGGTCGGTTTTGGCTCGGCTGTCGGCAAAAAGGAGAGCGAAGGTCCGCTTTGCGACTGGTTTGACCATAAATTCGCCGACACGAAAATGGGCGAAGATACATGGGAAGCGGCGGAGTCGGATTTGATGAAAACGGCGGTGCAGACGGCGCTTGACAGGGCGAATGTTACAAGCGGCGAGATCGACGGAATATTTGCGGGGGACCTGCTTGATCAGTGCATTGCCTCAACATTCGGATTGCGGAAATTTGACGCTCAGCATATCGGTCTTTTCGGCGCTTGCTCGACAATGGCGCTGTCTTTGGGACTTGCGTCAATCGCCGTTGAAAGCGGCGCAATGAACACGGCGGTCGCGACGACAAGCTCTCATTTTTGCTCGGCTGAACGGCAATTTCGCTTTCCGCTTGAATATGGCGGAAAACGCACTCCGACATCTCAATGGACGGTGACCGGTTCGGGTGCGCTTGTGCTGAAAAACGGTGAACAGGCGGCGCAACAAGATACTGCGCAAAATTTTGCGGCGCATATTAAGTCGGTCACATTCGGGCGAATGCTTGATTATGACATCACGGACGCGAACAACATGGGCGCGGCAATGGCGCCTGCGGCAGCTGACACGATATACCGTCATTTAAGCGATTTGGGGAGTAAGCCGAAGGATTATGACATGATTTTAACGGGCGACCTCGGTCAGGTCGGCGGCAAGCTGTTGAAAGAACTGCTGATTAAAAAAGGCGTTGACATAACCGAAAATTACAACGACTGCGGCTGCATGATATTCGATTTGACCGACGCCGACATTGCTGCAGGCGGTTCGGGCTGCGGCTGTTCGGGTTCGGTGCTTTGCTCATATATCATGAAGCGGTTTGAAAAGGGCGAATTAAACCGAATTTTGTTTTGCGCAACGGGTGCGCTCATGTCGCCGACATCATCACAGCAGGGCTTGTCGATTCCCGGCGTTGCTCATGCGGTTGAGATCGTAAGATGAAAGCATGGTGAATATAAAAAAATCGGGCGGATCTTAAAATCTACCCGATTTTTTGATTATTCAGAAAACGGTCGGCTGGAGCTGTTTATTTTCCAAACACAGCTTCATTGCAAGCAGGGTTTTGTCAAAATCCGCAACAAGCGAGGTCGGCTTTTTGATCGGGTCGTCCTGTCGATAGGGCACGAACCAAATGTTCTTGGAATTTTGCAAAACGCCGATATTTTTGGCGGCGGTTGAAAGTCCGTCATTAGTTGATATTGCAATCAAAACAGGGCGGCTGTTTCGTAAATGCGCTTTTGCCGCCATTGTCACCGAGCTGTCGGTGATCCCGTTTGCAAGCTTTGCGAGCGTGTTGCCGGTGCATGGCTCGATTATCAGCACATCAAGAAGCGCCTTCGGACCGATCGGCTCTGCGTCCTTGATCGTGTGAATGATTTTGTTGCCGGTTATCTGCTCGATTTTTTCATTTATCTCTTTTGCGTTTCCGAATCTCGTGTCGGTCGAATATGCCATTTCGGACATGATCGGGAATATGTCATATCCCTCGGTTTTTAGCCGTTCGATTTGCGGGATCACCTGTGAAAAGGTGCAAAACGACCCACACATTGCAAATCCCACCCGTAATTCATTCATTATAATCAACTCTCTTTTTCAAGAATGTTCGTGATTTCGTCATAGATATATTCGGCGGCGGTGTCGGGCGAATAGACCGACGGGAGCATTGGCAGAAAATATGTCGGAATGCCCAGTGTTTTTGCCTGGTCAAAGTCAACTCCGCCGGGGGCTGATGCAATGTCAAATATTTCGGGGGCGGCTGTCATGTCGGCGGTGTTTAGAACGCGCTTGTCAAAAACCATATGGGGCACGGTGTTTATCACATAATCATATCCCGACAGATTTAAGTCAGACAGATTCATGATTTTAAACCCGCTGCAAAACGCTTCCGACAAAGCCGATTGCCGTCTGGCGGCGATCGTGACAAAGGCACCCATTTTCTTTAAATATTCCGCTGTGATTTTTGCGATTCGCCCGTAACCCGTAATCAATATGTTCGACATAAAAATCGAGCGGCGGCTTTGTCTTATCATTTCGCAAATGAGCCCCTCGGCTGTCAAAACCGCATTTTTATAGGCAAACATCGGGGTCGAAAAATCATGAATAAACGGGTAGGCGGCGGCAATTTCATCTGACAGAGCGCCGCCGAATACCTGCTTATCCGTGATTTTGTTTTTGATGTCGCAAAGCCTGATTCCGTCGGGATAAAGCAAAGAGCCTTTTAGAATAACATCACTTTTGAGCGGAATCGGCAATATTATCACATCGCACCGTGAGATGACAGCACCTAAGTTACGGTCGCTGTCACTGTCGGCGCCGAGCGTTATCACATCGTTTTTCTTTGAAACCAGTCTTGCAAGCGATTTATATCGGTCGCCGCCGCCGACAATGCCGTATGTCATAAGAAACACTGCCTTTTTTAGTCTGTTCTTTAGTATATTATGCAGTATGCTCAATTTTGACAGAGAACAAGAAAAATGTCACCGAAAGACAAAGCTGAATATAATGATGTCAAGTAAGTTTATATTTTTGCAAACATTGGGTGATTGACTTGGGTAATGACGGTTTTATTCCGCTGTGCGAGCTGTCCCAGAACGAATCGGGGACAGTCAGATATATTGGGCTTGAGGGTGCCATCAGAGCAAGGCTGTGCGATTTGGGACTGATTGAGGGTACTCGTGTGACGGCGCTTTTTGAGGCGTTTTCGGGCGACCCTTATGCATATTTGATAAGGGGTGCGGTGATCGCTTTGCGAAAGGGCGACAGCGGAAAAATCATGATTGAAAAGCACTCCTCATGCTGTTGTGAATAGCGTATTCGATAAAGAATATATGCACAAAAAAGCAAGAGTTATTTTGTTGCTTTTAACGATTTGAATTTTTGGGAAAATAATGTATAATTTAGATAAAGTAATATAATAATTCAGAGGAGATATTAGGAATGAAGAAAACAAGGATAATATCGCTGATTCTTGTAATGGCGCTGATTATTGCCGCATTTACGGTGAACTTTTCGGTGTCGGGCGATCAGGGCAAAATCGGCGACACAAACTCGGACGGCAGTGTGAACATGAAGGATGTTCTGGTTATGAGAAAATATATTGCCGGATATGATGTCACGATTGATTTAGACGCTGCCGATGTTAATTTTGACGGCAGTATAAACATGAAGGACGTGTTGCTGATGAGAAAACAGATTGCCGGAATCGTTGAGATCACAAGACCCGTGACGACAACGACCAAGCCTGAGACTACGTTAAAGAAAAAATATATTGCGTTGACCTTTGACGACGGTCCGAATACATTTGCAACGCCCGACATTCTCAAAAAGCTGAAGCTTCACAAAATCAAAGCGACATTTTTCCTTATCGGCTGTAACATCAAGGCTGACACGATTCCGGTGGTTCAAAGTGCAATCGATCAAGGACATGAGATCGAAAACCACAGCTACTCACACTCATACATGAATGAATGGAGTCCGGAAAAAATCAAGGAAGATGTCGGAAAGACGGATCAGCTTATCTATGATAATTTCGGTATCCGCACCTCGTATTTCCGTCCGCCGATGCTGGCAACGAGCAACGAGATGTATGAAAATATCGATCAGGTATTCATTGCGGGATTCGGCACAAACGATTGGGATACAAATGTCGGTGAGGAAGAGGTCATTGAGAAAATTGAGAAAAACGCCTGCGACGGAATGATCATTTTGCTTCATGACAGCCAATCGAAAAATGCGGCGGTCGTTTCAAAAATCGCACCCTATCTTAAAAATCAGGGTTATGAATTTGTAACGGTCAGCGAGCTTTTCAAAATCAAAGGCGTTGTTCCGCAGGAATATGAAATGTTCACTTATGTAAACTAAATTGAATATTGAAATTCGGCACTCAAGAGGTCATATATTTGACTTCGTCGGGTGCCGTTTTTATTTTTGGCAAATTTTAAGCCTCTCGGTCATATACATTACAAAAAAGAGTTTTGTCGTCGGGAGTGCTTTGATATGAGTGATAATATTAAGAAAAAATATGTGGTTGCGCTGTGCGGCAATCCGAATGTCGGCAAGAGCACGGTATTTAATGAGCTGACCGGACTTAATCAGCATACCGGAAACTGGCCGGGAAAGACGGTCGAAACGGCTTTTGGCTCATTTTCGCATGATAAACATGATTTTACGCTGGTTGATTTGCCGGGAACATATTCGCTGTGTCCGAATTCCGCAGAGGAAGAGGTCACCCGTGATTTCATCTGCTTTGATGAGCATGATTTGACGGTGGTGGTGCTTGACGCAACCTGTTTGGAGCGAAATCTTAATTTGGCGCTTCAGGTGATGATGAGCGATAAAAAAACTGTGCTTTGCGTAAACCTAATGGACGAAGCCAAGAAAAAGGGAATCGAGATTGATTTATCGGCGCTGTCAAAAATGCTGTCAGCACCCGTTGTTGCGGTCACGGCTCGTTCGGGAATCGGAATGGATCAACTGATCGAAAAGATAAATAATGTTGCGGTGAGCGACGAACAAGCCGTTTCGGAATATGATTATGCCGAGTTTTTCTCGACCGATTCAACGGCGCTATATGATGAACTGAAGGCGGTCGTTGACGATGACAGGCTGTGTTTGGAGCTGATAAGGGCAGCAAATGATAATGATTATATGATAATTGAGAGATTTGTCGGGGAAGAGCGGGCAAGCAAAGTGAGCGGTGTTTTGCATGATGATGAAGCGCGACTGAAAAATGCGAAAGATGAGCTTATTAGGGCATTTGTTTGCAGGGCGGAGCAGATTTATTCCGAATGCGTCCTGAGCGGAGAAAAGGCGATGGGCTATTCGGTTCGTGACCGCAAGGCGGACAGGGTGCTGACCTCGAAAAAATGGGGCATTCCGATAATGCTGCTGCTTTTGTGCTTTGTCTTTTGGCTGACGATCGTCGGGGCAAATTATCCGTCGCAATGGCTCTCATGGGGCTTTGAAAGGCTCGGCGAGATGATTAGCGTGGCGTTTAGTGCAATGAATGCACCGATTTGGCTGAGCGACTGCATTGTCGGCGGAATTTATAAAACGCTTAGCTGGGTCGTCAGCGTGATGCTGCCGCCGATGGCAATATTTTTTCCGCTGTTTACGCTGATGGAGGATTGCGGATTGCTTCCTCGAATCGCATTCAATATGGACAGATTTTTCCGTTCATGCGGCGCTCACGGCAAAATGGCGCTGACCTGCTGCATGGGGCTTGGGTGCAACGCCTGCGGAATCACGGGGTGCAGAATCATCGATTCAAAAAGAGAGCGGCTGATTGCGATTATTACGAACAATTTCATTCCATGTAACGGACGGTTTCCGACGATCATTGCGCTGATCTCGATTTTTTTGGCGCCGATTGCGTTTTTGCCGCTGAAATCGGTCATAACCGCTTTGGTTTTATGTCTTGTTTTGATTATCGGCATTGCGTTTATGTGGCTTGCTTCAAAGATATTGTCAAAAACGGTGTTAAAGGGGAGCGTCAGCTCATTTGCGCTTGAATTGCCGCCGTTTCGTGCGCCGAAAATCGGTCAGGTGCTTGTGCGCTCGCTGCTTGACCGAACGCTGTTTGTGCTTGCCCGTGCGATTTGCGTTGCGGCACCTGCGGGACTTGTCATATATATACTCGGAAATGTTTATGTCGGTGACATGAGCCTGCTTAAAATATGTGCAACGGCGCTTGATCCGTTTGGGCGGCTGCTCGGACTTGACGGCATGATCATCATGGCGCTGATTTTGGGATTCCCCGCAAATGAGATCGTGATTCCGATTGTTTTAATGGGCTATTTGAGCCGCGGCGGACTGACCGATTATGACGGTCTTGCGGGGCTTAAAGCATTGCTTGTTGACAACGGCTGGACGGTCAAAACCGCTGTTTGCATGATCACGGCGGTGATGTTTCATTTTCCGTGCGCCACCTCGACGATCACGGCATATAAGGAAACAAAAAGCATTAAATGGACGGCGATGACTTTCCTTTTGCCAACTGTCCTCGGAGTGTGTTTATGCATGATTGAAAACCTGATTTTTACGGTTTTTTGAGGCCGGTCTGACACTTGACGAATTATTGAATGTTTGGTACAATTAGATGTAACGAAAAGCAAAGGAAGTCGTGAATTTTGAATATTTTGATAATCGGTGCAGGCGCAATCGGAATTGCGGTTGGCGCGTCTCTTTGTTCGGTCGGCAATTCGGTTGATTTTTTAGCGTCAAAGCGCACAAAGGCGGCAATCTATTGCAGCGGCGTATATCGTGAGGGCATTTTCGGTGAGTGCGAGGCGCAGGAAAATGTTATTGCGTTTGATAATTACGACGATTTGAGATATGAGCTTTATGATTACATAATAATCTCGGCGAAAACCTTTTCAAACGCTGAGATAAGCGAAAAATTAAGTTTACATAAAAATCAAATTAAAGATGAATGCAAGATAATCATAATGCAAAACGGAATCGGAAACGACGAGCCGTTTTTGGAAAATTTCAGCAAAGACACGGTTTATAATGCCCGTGTAATTACGGGATTTGAGAGAACGGCGCCGAACAAGTCAAAAATCACGGTTCATAATGCGCCGGTGTTGTTTGGCTCGCTTTATGGGGCTGAGCTTTCGTGCATGGAGCCGATTGCAAAGGCGCTCGATAAGTCGGGGATTCAGAGTGAAGTGTCGGACGAAGTCGGAAAGGCGCTTTGGGCAAAGCTGTTATATAATACGACGCTTAATCCCTTAGGAGCGATTTTGCACTGCTCATACGGCGAGCTGTATGAATCAAAATCGGCAAGAGAGATCATGGAGCGGTTGGTTCGTGAGAGCTATGATGTAATGGACGCAGTCGGTGCGGTGACTTATCAAAGCAACGCACGGGAATATATTGACGAGCTTTACAACACGCTGATTCCGAATACATATGCTCACCGTGCGTCGACCTTGCAGGATATTGAGAAAAAGCAAAGGACCGAGATCGATACGCTTAACGGAAGCGTTGTCAGGCTTGGCAAAAAGCACGGAATCAACGCCCCGACTCATGAGATGATTTGCCTGATGATCAAGGCGATTGAAGAAAATTATTGAGCATAAAAAAGAGGAGGACAAAGTTTGATGAAAAGGAATATTTTTAAGGCGGTTTCAAAAAATGAACTGACAAAATATGCAATATCGGTGCTTTTGTCGGTTGTGTTTATTTTGGCGGCGGTTTATTTGGGAAAGGGCAATCTTACGCTGAGAATCGTTTGCTATGCGCTGTCGGTTGCGGCGGCAAATTATTCGACTGCTGTTGATTCGATTGAAAAGCTGTTTTACAAGAAATTTTCGGATAATCTGTTCATGATTCTCGGCATTTTGGTGATTTTTCTTGTCGGCGGATATGAACAGGCGGCATATATTTCAATCTTTTACTGCTTCGGGTTGTTGCTGAAGTCTTATTTCGGCTCGCAAAACTCAAAGCTTTACAAAAAATATGACAAATCGGCACCGATATATGCCGTTAAGCGAGGCAACGAATATGTCGGAGTGTCGGCAGGGGAAGTTAAGGTCGGCGACACGGTGCTTTGCAAGACCGGCGATTACATTTGCTTTGACGGTGTTATTAACGACAGCGCCGCTCAGAGAAAGGTTTATGCGGGCATATTCAAAGAGGAGTCGGCGGCGGTGAATGTCACGGCGGTCTATGAGCTGGAAGCGGATTTTGAGAAGATGGCGAAGCTGTCGGACGGACTTTCCAAAACAGAGTCGCTTTGCTCGGCGATTGAGAAGGCATATCCTTTTGTGATTTTTGCAATCGGTGTGATTTATACGTTTTTGCTCATCTTTGTCAAAGGCTTTGCGGGAATGTACGGAATTTATGATAAATCATGCGTCATTATGGGTGCGGCGGTCGTGCTTTTGTCGGGTGCGTTTACGATTGTTTCGGGAGTTTACGAGGCAAACTCGATTTTGCTTGCGAAATATAAAAGCCGCGGTTTGACGCTTTTGGGTTCGGCTCGATTTGACGAGCTTTGCGGTGTTAAAACGGCGGTCATCAATAAAAATGCGGTGCTGACCCGCGGCGTTTATTCGGTTGCGGAGGTGTTTGCGGCTGACGGATATTCCGAAACCGACATTTTGACGATATGCGCCGCTGTTCAGCCTGATGAAAATTCGCCCTATGCAAAGGCGTTTTTAGATAAACTCGGCAAGAGACCCGAAAAAATCGGCGGCGAATATATTCCGCACAAGGGAATTATTGCAAATGTATCGGGCAAGACGGTGATTGTCGGAAGTCCGAGACTTCTCAGCGATAACGGAATCGATTTGGGAGGATTTTCACAAAGCAGCGTTTGCGTTGCGATTGACAAAAAGGCAATCGGCGTTGTCAGGCTGTCGGACAGGCTCAAGGGCGACGCTTCGACGCTCATCGGAATGCTGAAAAATGAGGGTATTCGCACGGTTATCGTGTCGGCGGATAATGAGGAAACGACCAAAAAGGTGGCGAAAGCCTGCGGCGCTGACGAATATCATGCGCTGTTCCTTTGCGATGAAAAGACAAAATTGATTGAGGAGCTTAAAAAGACGGACGGCAGGGTTATGTATATCGGTGACGATGACGAATGCTTAAAAGCCGCCGATGTTGCGGTGAGCGTTGAATCGGCGCTTGATTTTGAGCCGGACAAATATGACATTTCGGTTGATGATAACGGAATTGCGGCATTGGGGACTGCATTTTCGGGCGGCAGGCGGATAGCTAAGCTTTTGAACATTCGCTTAATTGTCGGAATTGCAATATGCGCCGTTTTGATGCTGCTCATCATCATGGGTGTGATTTCAAAGGACCTTGTGTTTATTGCGGCGATCGTCCAGGTGGTTGTGGGAACAATACCGTTAGCGCTTGTTCGACCGATGATTGAAGATAAGGAAAGCAAAAAATAAATATTTTGAATTGTAACATGATAAGATGTCCTTGAATGTCACGGATTTCTTATGATAATATTACAATGCCGAAACAAAGGACTCAGCCCGAGGGCTGTGTTCTTTTTTTGTGCGAAAACGGGCTGCGAAGTAATAATCGAATGCGGCAGGGAGGAGAGCGCTTGATTGAGGGGCGCTGTTAAGACGGGGCAACATATACTCAAAATTCGTCTGTGAAGGAGGAATGATTTTTGGCAAGAGGCAAGCGTGCGGATCTTGCTGAATCAATGAACAGGCTGCTGTGCAAAAGGGCAAATGAGGACAACCGAAAAAATGCGGAGAGCTTGGGGTTTAAATGCGCCAAAAATTCCGATGTGGTTGCGGCGGCGCTTTTTAATAAAGCGGCAAAAGGAGAAGTCAGCGCAATCAAAGAAGTGCGTGATCTGGCGGCGACGGCAACCGGCGAAAAAGCAGAGCTTTCAAGGCTGTATGACGCACTGACGGCTGAAGAATAAGAAAAAACTGTGTTAATGACGAGGTGGATAAAAGGTGACGATCGAAAAGCTGTCGAAAAAACAGCGAATGGTGCTTAAATGGGCGCATATGGAAAGTACGAGGGATAAATATCGGGCGATTATTTGCGACGGTGCGGTGAGAACAGGAAAAACGGTGCTGATGAGCGAGGGTTTTGTTCATTGGGCGATGAGATTTTTCGACGACTGCTCATTTGCGATCACCGGGAGAACGGTGGGTGCGGTTGAGCGCAATATCATCAAACCGCTGATGAATAATCTTGACATTACCGATTATTATTCGGTGCAATATAGCGAATCGAAGAAAACATTGACAATTAAATATGGACGACGCAAAAACCTGTTTTATGTTTTCGGAGGACACGATGAGCAGAGCTATATGACTATTCAGGGGCTGACGCTGTGCGGTGTGTTTTTTGATGAGGTCGCTTTGATGCCACGGTCGTTTGTGGAGCAGGCGATTGCGAGAACGCTTTCGGAAAAAGAATCGAAGCTTTGGTTTAACTGTAATCCCGATAATCCGAACCATTGGTTTTACAAGGAATGGATTTTGGATTCGGAAGGGGAGAACAAAAAACAATCGCTTCATTTGCACTTCAAAATGGCGGATAATCCGAAGCTTGATGAAAATGACATTGAGCGTGCAAGGGCGCTTTATGAGGGCGTGTTTTTGCAAAGATATGTTGAGGGCGAATGGGTGTCGGCAGAGGGACTTGTTTATTCTGCGTTTGATGAGCGGCAGAACATATTTGATAAAACGGACTTTGGAGAAACGACGAATGACAAGTGGTTTATCTCGGTCGATTACGGCACGAAAAATCCATGCTCAATGGGGCTTTGGTGCATCAGAAATCGCACGGCTTTCAGAGTGGACGAATATTATTATGATTCACGAAAAAAAGGCGTCACGCTGACTGATGATGAATATTACACGCAGCTTGAGTCGCTTGCGGGTAATCGTAACATCATGAGCGTGATCGTCGATCCGTCAGCCGCCTCGTTTATCACGCTGATTCGCCGCCGCGGCAGGTTTAATGTTGTTAAGGCGAAGAACGAAGTGAACAACGGAATCAGGGTTTGCGCGGGAATGATCAAGAATCGGCGAATTATGATTGAAAAGGGTTGCAGGGGTCTTCTTGCGGAAATCAGGCTTTATAGCTGGGACGACGGGTGCGACTGTGACAGGGTCATCAAGGAAAACGATCATGCGATGGACGAGATGAGATATTTCGCATATACGATTTTGCGGAAATATCTGAACTTTGATGACGAAAAATCCAAGTCACGGGCGCTTTATGATGAAAAATTTTACTTTGCAAACGGAGATGAATTATGATACAGTTTTTGATTTTGACGGTCATTGTTTTAACGGCGCTGAACATTATTCAGGCGGTTTTGACTCTCAAGGCTTTTTCTAAGCCGAAAGAGTCTGAAAATCAACCGATCGGGAAAGAATCGACGGTTGATGTTGAGATGATGATTGCGCAGCAGCAGTTTATTAAGGACTATGAAAACATAAGCTCATATGACGGAAGTGAGCAGGAATGAGCTTTATGTCGGGGGTGAAATTTGATGGATGAAAAAGAGAAAAAGTCGGCGAGCGGTTCGGATAATAATTCCGACATGAACAAAACTGACAAGGCGAAAACGAAAAAGAATGAGGACGGGGCAAAAATGCTTTCAAAGGAGATTGCAAAGCAGTTTGAACAGATTCATGATGAATTTTCGCAGTTCGGGTCGGTTGAGGAGCTGCCCGACGAAATTATCAGTCAAGCGGTTGATGAAAAAATATCGCTGTTTGACGCAATTTTGAGGTATTTGTACCGTGAGTACAAAAGAAGAGTTGCCGAAAGGGAAAATCAAATAAAAAATATGAGTGCTTCGGCAAGGTTTAAAAAATGCGGCGATGATGAGGACGAGGGGACTGTCGGCGCAATGTTAAAGGGCGTTTACGGTAAGTAAAAGGCACTAAAAATCAACAATACATTATTTATAAATGAGAGGAATTTAAAACTATGGGACTTAACAGTAAAGAATTTGCAACAAAATTTACAGGAGAGCTTGACCGTGTGCTTTGTCAGCAGTCGGCGGTCGGATTTATGACAGACAACAATTTCAGCACCAAGTTTGTGGGTGCGAAATCGGTGAAGATTCCGTCGATTGAGATGGAGGGGCTCGGCGACTATGACCGAGAGACCGGCTTTATCAGCGGTGCGGTTAATGTTACCGACACGGTTTATACCATGAAGCAGGACAGAGCGAGAACATTTTCAATCGACCGTGAGGATTTGGACGAGAGCGGTGTGGCTGAGCTTGCAGGCTCGGTTATGAGCGAATTTGTGAGAACAAAGGTTGTGCCGGAGACAGACGCATATGTTATTTCAAAGCTTGCGGGGCTTGCGAGCACACGCAATCAGTTGATTTCAGACTGCAACGTTACAAAGCCGTATGATTGCTTTTCAAAGCTGCTCACCGAGGTTCAGTCGGCGGCTGGTTATGACGAAGAAATCATTTGCTTTGTCAATCCGTTCATTTGGACTCAACTTCGCATGAGCGACGAGTTTACAAAATATATTTCGCTCGGTGAGTTTACTCAGGGCGAGCTTAAGACTCAGGTACATATGATCGACAATGTGCCGATCATTCCTGTGTCATATTCAAGAATGCACTCGGCTTACAACTTCTTGTCCGGCAAGGACGCAGGCGTTGCAGGCGGCTTTGAAGTGGCTGACGGCGCAAAAGGCATTTATATGCTCATGCTCCCGAAAAAGGCAGCCTCCCTTGTTCGCAAGAGTGAGACTATTCGCACATTTACTCCTGAACAGAACATTACGGCGGACGCTTACAAGTTTGACTATCGTTTATATTACGATCTTTTTGTAAAATCGTCTTACAACTCAAGCGTTTGGGCGATCATTGCGCCGAGCATTACCATTTCGAGCAATTTGGCGGCGGCGAAAAATGTTACAAAGGGCAGTATCAGCGGTTCAATCTCGGTAACTGCGGCGGCTGACGACTCATCTACTCTTGAATATCAGTGGTACAAGTGCGATGAGGGCAAGACTAATGTTGCTAAGATTGCCGGCAAGACAGGCGCTTCGATGACGCTTGACACAGGTCTTGATACAGGCAAATATTATTACTTTGTGAGAATTACCGCAGGCGGTGCGACTGTTGTTGATTCGAACATTTGCTGTGTGACGGTTTCTTAAACGGACCGGAAAAATCGGCTTTGCGGGGTGCGATACCTTGCAAAGCCGAGAGCAGGCAAAGAATAAATACATCTGTTTTAAGAGGTGATTTTTGAGTGGAAAAAGAAAAAGTGAACATGGGCGATGAGCTTTATGAGATTTTCGGCAGCAAAGGCGGAATTGAATATGATGAAATTGAGGGCGGACAGATTTTTGATGAAAAAATCACTCCCGAAGAAATTTTTTCGCAGCACGAAAAGGCAGTTTGGTATAAATCGGACATTGGCGACAAGGGGCTTTTTGAACAGACAAGGCTGAACGAACGGTTTTATGCCGGAGATCAATGGCACGGGGCAAAGGTGAGCAAGAAAATGCCGCTGTGCAGACATAACATTATTCGGCGAATCGGGGAATATAAGCGCTCGGCGGTGACAGGCAAGGATTATGAAATCAGGTTTTCCGCAGAGGGCGTGCCGACATTTGAAAAAACAAGGCAGAGCGTCGGCGATATTCATGATTTGAAGGCAACCGGCGGAAAATGTGACAGGGTAGATGACGAAGTCGAATATGACCTTTGCATGGACGCGCTCGGCAGTCATTTTAAGGCGATGAGTGAAAAGGCGGAGCTTAGAAGCGTTTTGAATGAGGCGTTTAAAAATGCGTTTATTTCGGGCACGGGCGTTGTTTACTGCTATTGGGATAATGAAATAAGGACAGGGCAATATGCCGACAATGAACGGCGACAGATGATCATGGGCGACGTTGCATTCATGGCGGTTGACATTGAAAATGTTGATTTTGGTGATCCGAACGAGGCGGACACGCAGAGTCAGCCGTATATCATCATTTCGGAGCGAATCAGCGTTAAAAATGCCCGTGAGCAGGCAATGAAATATGGCGCTTCAAAAGAGGAAATCGAGAAAATTCGCCCCGATTATGAGATGAACTTTATGTCGGGGGATTACGGTGAGAGCGAGCCGTTTTCTTCGCAAAAGCTGACGGCGCTGACAAAGATGTTTAAAATCAAGCGACATGACGGCGAACATATCATGGCTATCAAGGTGTGCAAGGGTGCGGTCATTCGTCCGCTTTGGGATATGAGAATCAGGAAATATCCGATTGCGGTTTTTCGTTGGGATTCAAGGCGAAACTGCGCATATGGCGAATCGGAGGTGAGCTATCTCATTCCGAACCAGATCGCTATCAACCGTGTGCTCACAGCCGGGGTTTGGGCGACGATGTTAAACGGTATGCCGATGATGATGGTGAATTCCGATGTGATTCATTCGCCTGTGACCAACAGTCCCGGACAGATCATCAGCTTTTCGGGTGAGAGCGACGAATTTGCCAATGCGGTCAAATATATTCAGCCGCCCGATTTTTCGGAGAATTTTTCGACAAGCCTTGAGCGGCTCATCAATGATACGCTTGATTTGTCGGGGGCAACTCGTTCGGCGCTCGGTATGTATGAAATGAACAATGCGTCGGCGATCGAGAATTTGCAAAATGCTTCCCGTGCGCCGCTTGAGCTGATTGCGCAGGGATTTAAAAAATGGCTTTGCGAGATTGCGCTGATTTTTGCGGATTTTGTGGTTTGCTGTTACGGCGTGCGCAAGCTATGCATTGAAAAGGACAATGACCGAATTTATCTGCCGTTTGACGCAAAGAGATATTCTTCGCTTGTGATTACGGCAAGGGCTGAGTTAAAAAATGATGAAACGACCGAAACGGAGGGTGCAAAATGACAGGTAGGGCGGCTTTTATGAAAGCACTTATCATGCTGCAATATGATAACGGAATTGAGGCGGTGGACGACGGCATTTTGAAGCAGATGAATGCTGTTATCAATTCGGTGTATGTCGAGTTGTTCCGATTTGTGAGACAAAGGGGAATGATTGAGGATACCGAATATTCGCCGATTGAGGATATGGACAAAGCAATAGCGCTGCCTGATGAAATCATGAACGACTGCTTTGTTTACGGCGTTGCGATGTGGATTGCTCAGGGGCAAAACGACTCGAATAATCAGCGGTTTTTTGCGGGGCTTTATGAATATAAACGCAATCGGTTGTCGTGCTATTCGGAATCGGCGGCGGTTGAAGATGTTTTGCCGTAAAACGGAGGTGGATTTATGATATATGCTCAAAGTGGTAGGTTAGAGCAAAAGACATTTTGCGCAGATGATTTTTCGGGCGGCGTTGATTTGCAAAACGGTCGTGAGATAATCGCTGACGGGTGCTTATTTAATTCATGCAACATTTGGCAAAGAAGCGGCAGGATCGAGTCACGCCCGGGGATTTTGTGCGAATCGGGCGGCGTTTTGGCGCAAAATGACGGCGGTGAGGTCGAATATGACGACGGCGGTGATTTTTATTTTGACGAATATGGGATAAAGACGGTTCTTATGAGGCAAAAATATTCCGACAAGACGGTTTTGTCGGCGGTTAAGATCTCAAGCGACAAGACGGTAGGCACGGTGGTGATCCATACATATACCCACGCAAACTACACGGGCGAGGTCGGTGAGCTCAAATGTGTTATGTTCAGCGACAAGCCGAAAAAGGGCTGCGGAATATATGCGCTTGTGAGCGTTGTCAGAAATAAGACTGTTTTGGACAGATTTGTTTATGAGATGAGTGCGAACATGGACCGATTTATCAAGATCGACAAGAGCGAGATCTATGCGCCGACGGTTTATGTAAACGGCAAGGGAAATAAATTTAACACGCTGGAAAAGACGGACAGGAATTATCCGTCGCCGTCTGCGCTTGAGGAGCCGAATTTGCTTTGCGGTGCGTTTATTGCGACATATAAGACGGACGGCGTGTCGGATACATTCGTTTTGCCGTATCGGAATATCGGGAACTCGACGGGTGAGAAAATCAACATAAAATTCACCGATTCGACGGGGCTTGCATTTGACTTTATCATTGCCCCGGGAAGTGTGATGTCGGGGGAAGTGACGATTGGCGGCGAAGCGGTGAAAGCGGGGATTAACCGAATCAACGGCAGGGTGTCGTTTTTTAAGGGGAGCTCGGCTTATGCACTTCCGTATGTTGACGGCGCATATAACAATCTGTCGGTGAAGGCATATCGTGAGGCTGACGATCGGCTGTTTTTCATGAAGGGGTCGGACAGCTATAATGCACACACATTTTTATATGGCGGTGAGAATCCGAACGAGATGTGTTATTCGAGCACAAAGGCGACGCTTTATTTTCCGTCGGGCAACTGCGTTAATGTCGGCGACAGCTTTCAGTCGGTGACGATGACGGCAAAGCAGAATAATTTGCTGGTGCTGTTCAAGTCGCATGAGATCTACTATATTTCGGGGGTCAAGCAGGCGGATTATGATATTTCCGAGCTGATTCGGGGAAATGTCAGAAGTGCGAGCGTTAAATCGACGGTCAGCGTCAATCAGCTCAACGGCTCGGTCGGCTGCATTTATCCGAAAACGGTCAGGCTTTGTCAAAACCGACTTGTGTTTTTGGGGTCGGACGGCTGTGTTTATTCGCTGACGAGCACGGCTATGAGTCAAAAGCAGGTATATATGATCTCAAAAGCGGTAAACGTGGATATGTCGGGCATGAACCGAGAGAACTGCTTTGCGCTGAAATATGACGGGCATTATTTGCTGTTTTTCGGAGATGTTATCATGCTGTTTGATTACAACTGCAAGGCATTCAGGAACATATCGTCGAATGCTGCCGAGGTGGCGCCCGACAAGTCGGTGCCGTGGTTTATTTGGCGGATAGGCGATATATGCGACAGTCTCGGAGGAATCGATTTTAACGAAGAACCGCTGATTTACGGAATATATTCGGATGAAGTGAAAACAGGCGGGCGTGAGATGCTCATTATCAAGAGCTTTTCGGGCAGCTTTGACAAGGTCACGATTTTGGGAACGGTCGGAATCAATGATATAGCCGATGAGAAGGAGATCGAATGTGACATTCGGACAAGGCTTTACCGAATTGACGGTGAGCGGATAGTGAATGTTGACAAAATTTCTGTTTGCGGCATTGAGAAAATCGAAAACGGCGAGCGGGTCAATGTGGCATATATAACGGACAAGGGTGTTTTTGAGGACAAGGCGGTTGTAATCAAGAACAGGCTTTATGAAAATGAGCTGACGCTTTATCCGAGGCTGAAGGGCATTCGGCTTTTCGGAATCGACATGAACATATCGGGCGAATTCTCAATGGCAAAAATCAAGGTCGGCTATTGCTGAACGACTTATTGATCATGAATAATTAACGGCAAAGCCGAGCTTTGAATATAATGTAAGCGGAAAGGCTTTTTCGGATTTTTTAAAAATGGGGGAACAGAAATAAAAATATGGAGCAGATAATTGTTGCTGTAATTTCGCTTATCGGCACGGCGCTTGGGACATTCGGCGGGATTTTTGCGTCTGCAAAGCTGACCGCTTACAGAATCGGCGTTTTGGAAAAAAAGGTCGATAAGCTCGGCGGATTTGCCGAACGGATTCCCGTTGTTGAGGAACGGGTCAATTCGCTTGATCGGCGAATCGGGCTGGTTGAAGAGCATAAATTTGGAAAGGTATGAGAAAGGCAATGAAGGAATTTTGCAAGAGATTTAAAAGTTGGGCGCTTTGGGTGAGCTTGGCGGCACTCGGAGTTTATGTTGCAAAGACATTTTTCGGGGCGGACATTGATCAGAATATCAGCGGACTGCTTGATGTTTTGCTTCCGGTGCTGGTGGCATTCGGCGTGGTGAATGATCCGACCAACTCAAAGGGTATTTAAACTGAAAAAAGGGCTTCGATTTTTGAAATCGGAGTCCTTTTTTAGAGCATGATGATAGTGTATAATCAAATATGACCATGAAAAAATTGTGGAAATAGTTTATACATTTTAAAAGACAGCACAAAACTAAATTTTGTGCTGTCAATATTTCGTAGAACTGTTTATTCTTAGCGTAGAACTGTTTATTCTTAGCGTAGAACTGTTTATTCTTTACCGTAATTATTTGTAAATTGTTTCCTTATTATAGCACGCTTTGTGTGTATTGTCAACTAAAACAGACTATTTTTTTGTTACAATCGACAACAATTTATATTAAATTTAGGTAAACTTGATTTGAAACGAGTATTTAATCAGTTAAATGGTGTCAGGATGTGGTCAAAACAGATTAAGAAAGGGGCATTGATCATGCCAAAAAGAGGAGAACATATTCACAAGAGAAAGGACGGAAGATGGGAAGCAAGATACAAAATCGGCTATGACGACTGTGGTAAAACAAAATATCGCTCGATTTATGCAAGGTCATATGGCGAAGTCAAGCAAAAACTGGAACAAGCTGTTAAATCGGACGGTTTTTATGTTCCGAATCAATCAACTGCTTCATTTTATGAGGCAGCTCGGCTTTGGCAAAGCGCAAACAAAATGAGACACAAGGGTTCGACCGAACTTAAATATGATAATTTGCTTAATACGCATATATTACCAAAGCTGGGGTCATATCGCCTGTCGATGATCAACAGTAATGTGCTGTGCGACTTTATGAATGAAAAACTTTATTTCGGCAGAGCCGACAGAAAAGGCGGATTGTCTCCGTCATATGTTCGAAGCATTATGCAGGTTGTTGCGAATATTCTTGATTTTGCCCAGCAGGAGGGAATGTGTATGCCGATGCGTAAAAAGATGTATAAACCGCCTGTTTTAAAAAGTGATACTAAAATTCTCGATGTGTTTGCCGAACAAAGATTAGAAAAATACATTAAATCAAACATGAATGAAACGGCGCTCGGCGTGTTGCTGTCACTTAAAACGGGACTCAGAATCAGCGAGGTTTGCGCTCTCAAATGGAGTGATATTGATTTAATAAATCATGAATTGCACATTAAAAGTACTGTTTCAAGGGTGAAGTCGGACAAGGACATTTCAAAAACAAAACTGATTATTGATGTTCCGAAAACACGCTCGTCAACGAGAGACATTCCGATTTGCAATGAACTTTTTGATCCGCTTATATATATGTATAACAGACGGCATTCGGAGTATGTCGTTTCGGATAATTCCGATTTTGTCAGCCCGAGGACATTTGAATATCGTTATCACAAATTGCTTAAAAATTATGGAGTTGAGTCGATAAACTATCACGCTTTGCGGCATACTTTTGCAACAAGGTGCATTGAGGTGGGTATGGACGCAAAGACGCTTAGTGAAATTTTGGGTCATTCAAATGTGTCGATTACGCTGAACACATATGTTCATTCGTCGATGAAACGAAAGCGTGAACAGCTTGAAAAATTGAGCTTTGTTTCGGCATGACGCATTTTAAATGCAGTCAAAATCGGGGTCAATGTTATCAGGAAAAGCCTTGTTAAATCGGGGCTTTTCTTTTTTGCGCAGAATAAACAGTTCTACGCAAGATTTGAAGGCAGAAAACGGCTTGAAGATGCGGAAATTTGGCTTATTTATTAGTGTTTGACGGATTTTTGATATTATGCAAAATCCGTTTGTTTGCTTTAAATCAGGTTTATTTACGGAAAATATCCAGATTGTATAAATGTGACAGTAAATCTCATAAATGTTGCTTGTTTTGCGACAGGCTGCCACATATGCGTGCTTTTATTTTTGTTTTAATTGGGAGGGTCAGCTTTGGCAAATAAAGATGAAAAATCAAAAATAAAGGTTTTAATTATTGTCTTGTCGATTTTGCTCACAGTGAGCGTTGCGGCTCTTGTTGTGATAAATGTCAGAAATGCAGAGTTTAAAAATGAACCTGCGGTGGCCAAAGTGACGGACAACATTATCACGCCGCAAAGTGAGAACGGCGACAATGATATTACAACGAACGGCGAAGATATTGCTACATATGAAACCGACAATTCGTCAACCGTTGGGGGAAATTCAGCTAATTCGGGCGACACTGCAAATGATGCGACAAAGTTATCGCTTTATGATAGACAGCCGGGTGTGAACACGCCTTTTAAAGCAATGAATTTATATTCGGGCGATTCGGTTGTAAAGAATTTTGCAATCAATGTTTCTCACAAGTCAGATGTCACGGTCAAGTATCATGCCGATATAAAATACGGCGGCGGTGCTTTGGGTGATGTTTTGATGATTCGGATTAAGGTCGGGGATAATGATGTGATTTATGACGGTCCGATCGGGAAAATGCCGAAAGCACTTGAAACAACGGTTTCGGGAAGCGGTGTTCATGAGCTTGATTATGAGATGACGGCTTATCTTTGCACATCGGTCGGAAACAAATATCAAAATCTCGGACTTTGCGCCGATTTTCGGTGGTGGGTCGATGAGGCTGATGATTTAGGTCCGTCACCGAATACGGGTATTATTGAAAATATGCTCGTTTGGGTGATTTTGGCGGCGGCTGTCGGAATTTGCATTTTTATGATTTTGCTTTACCGTCGTAAGGGGGAGAATGAATGAACGGATCGAAAACGGCAAGACGGCTGTCAAAAGGCGTTTTGGCTGTGATTATACTTGTGATTTGCCTGCTTTTTACGACAATGGCGCTTGTTTATTCGACGCTGTCGGTGAATAATAATCTTTTTCACACAGGATTTGCAAAGATAAATCTTAATGACGGAAAGCCGGTCATCAGCGAACATGAATTCATTTTTGAGCCCGGAATGACTGTCAGAAAGAATTTCTTTATTCAAAACGAAAGCGGGTGCGATGTTTACTACAAGATTTATTTCGATAATGTAGACGGAAAGCTTTCTGATGTTTTGAAAATCCGAATTAAAGACGGCACAAAGGTTTTATATGAGGCAAAAGCCGACGAATTTATGAAAAAAGATGTTGCGGCGGCTGATGATATATTGAAAATAGGTGAGAAAAAGGAACTTGCGATTGAATTTTATTATCCGAATGAGTCGGGCAATGATGGGCAGGAAAATGAACTGACATTTAATCTGTGCGCCGAGGGTGTTCAGACTAAAAATAATCCAAACAAATTATTTAATTGAATTGAGGAGTTAGTAAATGAAAGCATTGAAAATTATCAGAGGAATCATCGTGTGGCTTGTTGTAATTGCCGCTGTTTTGATGATGATTTTTACCGTTGTTTCGGTTTCGACATTTGACAGAGCCGACCGAAATTTATTCGGGTACAAGGCGTTTATTGTATTGTCGGACTCGATGAGCAAGACGGATTTTGACGCAGGCGATTTAGTGCTTGTAAAGGATGTTGACCCATCAACATTAAAGGCAGGCGATATTATTGCGTATACATCGCAAAATCAGTCAAACTACGGTGAGACGGTGACTCATAAAATCAGAAAACTTGTTAAGGACGCAAACGGTGAGCCGGGTTTTGTAACATACGGCACGACGACCGATACTGATGATGAAACGATTGTAACATATGCTTATGTTTTGGGAAAATATCAGACACATATTCCGAAGGTGGGTAAATTTTTTCAGTTTTTGAAAACCACACCGGGATATATTGTTTGCATTTTGGTGCCGTTTTTGTTCCTTATCATTGTTGAGGGTATTCGGTGCATTAGGCTGTTTATGAAATATAAAGCCGAACAGAAAGCCGAGCTTGACGCTGAGCGTGAGAAGATCGACGCACAACGGGTTGAGAATGAGAAAATGATGAAGCAATTGCTTGAGATGAAAGAAAAACTTAAGGACGCAGAGGCAAATAGCGCAGAGGTTGCTGTGACAAATGATGTGATGAGTGCGGCGGCAAATGATGATAATGATGATAAAGACGGCGATGAGTCATCGGAAACAGATTAATTTGAAACAATGAGTTAAACGAGTGTGAACACGAATAAAATGCGTGATTACATAATTACAACTTTTTAGGAGGAGTTATTTACAATGGAAAACAGCAAACACACAAAACGCGCGTTGATTGCAAGTGCGATGTCAATTATCATTTGCGTTGCGATGTTAATCGGCACGACATTTGCATGGTTCACCGACACGGCAAGCACGGCGGTAAACAAAATCGTTTCGGGCAATTTGGACATTGCACTTGTTGATGAAAACGGTCATTCGGTTGAGAACGGAGTTCTTAATTGGAAAACAGTTGACGGCAAAGCACAGGAAGATATTCTTTGGGAGCCCGGCTGCACATATGAACTTCAGCCTGTATTTGTTAAGAACAACGGAAATTTGGCACTCAAATATAAAATAGTTATCAGCGGCATTAAGGGCGACGCTAAGCTTAATGAAGTAATTGACTGGACAATCAACGATACAGCGCTCGATGCTGATCACAGCTTGGCAGCGGGTGCTACTTCAGAGGCTTTGACAATCAAGGGTCATATGTTGGAGAGCGCAGGAAACGATTACATGAATCTCAAAATTGAGAATATTGCCATTACTGTTTATGCAACTCAGGATACCGTTGAGAACGACAGCATTGATAATACATATGATGAAAATGCAACATATCCTGTAACTAACGTTGCACAGTTGCAGTCGGCGCTTGCAAAAGACGGAGTTTTCAATCTTACAAATGATGTCGATCCGACAGATACCTTAATAGCTTCCGCAAAAACGACATTTGACGCAAGCGGAAAAACTGTTAGCAACAGTAACGATGTATGGGAGACTACCCCAATTTCGTGGTCATTGGTTTCAGCTCGCGGAACTGACGCTGAACTGACAATTTCGGGTAACGGTAATTTTAAAGCTAAAGACAACGACTGCTATGCTGTTGATGTTCAAGATGGCGCAAAGGTTATTATCAAGAACGGAACATTTACCGGAAATATTCATGCGGTATATGTTCTTGAGGGCGAGGCTGTGATTGAAGGCGGTTTCTTCTCTGTTGTTCAAAAATATCCTGACGCATCAAAAGCAGATGAATTTGTTCTTAATTGTTATGACGCGAACCGTGAAAACGGTACTGCGAAAATCACAGTTACAGGTGGTACATTTGTAAACTTTAACCCGGCTGACTGTTATGCCGAGGGTGCACATACGAATTTTGTTGCGGACGGCTACAAGGTAGTATCTGAAGCTCATGGCACCGATACATGGTACACGGTAGTTGCCGAATGATTAAATTAGCTATCATCCTCAATTCTATTATTATTGTGCTTCACTCGGAGGGTAACTTTCGAGTGAGGCAATCAAAGGGCATAAATGGATATACGAATATACAAATATACAAATCGAATTTGTGCCTTTTGATTGCTTGGGTATGTGCTGAATATATCGGATATTCGGTAAATATCGGGTAAAAAACATATTTTAGGAGGAGTTATTTACAATGGAAAACAGCAAACACACAAAACGCGCGCTGGTTGCAAGTGCGATGTCAATTATCATTTGCGTTGCGATGTTAATCGGCACGACATTTGCATGGTTCACCGACACGGCAAGCACGGCGGTAAACAAAATCGTTTCGGGCAATTTGGATGTTAAGCTTATGTACAGCACCGATATGGTTGAGTGGAAGGAAGCTACCGATCAGACCAAGCTCTTTGATGACAATGCACTGTGGGAACCGGGTTATACTCAGGTGGTTTATCTGAAGGTTGTGAACGCCGGCAATCTGGCGCTGAAATATGAGGCCGGATTCTCTAAGAACTACACTTCTAACAGAGGCAAAAATGTTAACGGCGATTGGTATCGATTAGATAATTATTTGAAGGTCGGTACTGTCGAAACCGATACAAAATTTGCAACACGCGAGGATGTTTGGTCTGCAATTTCTGCCACCGAAAAAACTTTGTCGAAGAATTATATGATTACCGACGAATGGAATACGCTGGCAGCCGGAAAAGAGTCCAAGCCCTTTGCTGTGGCAATCTATATGCCAACATCTGTCGGCAACGAAGCTAATGCCTCTAAGTACAGACCTTCCTCAGTTTCAGGTCTCGGAATCGAGGTGCGCGCTACTCAGGCAACTGTGGAAAGCGACAGCTTTGGCTCGGATTATGATGTAAATGCGGCTACTGTTCTAAAGCGTGTGGAATATACTGACGGCGAGCACACAGTGACAGGTAACATTCAAGCAAACGGCACAGCCGGTGCAATTCACGGAACGGGTACTGCAAAGATTACCGTAGATGCTACAACGGTTTACGGTACCTATGTTAGCAATTATGCAATGGCAGTTTGCGCTTCCGGAAACTCTGAGATCATAATAAAGGGCGGAGAGTTTGCAAATCAGGCTCCCGAAAATGCTAATCTTTCATTGATCTACGCAGATGATAATGCAAAGATCGTCATCGAAGGCGGCACCTTTAAGTGCGTCAATCCGGCATGGACGCTAAACTGCAATGATAATGACAACGCCACCATCACCGTTAAGGGCGGCTCGTTCTACAAGTTTGATCCGTCTACTGCTTCGACAGGTCGTGTCGGAGAAATCGTTGTTGCAGACGGTTACAGGGTTGTTCAGGACGGCGATTGGTTCAAAGTAGTTGCCGAATAATTAAATTAGCTATCATCCTCAATTCTATTATTATTGTGCTTCACCCGAAAGGCGACTTTTGGGTGGGGCAATCAAAGGGCATAAACAGATATATGCAAATACATAAACCTTATTTGTGCCTTTTGATTGCTGAAGATTTATTAAAGAAATTTTGATGAAAGGAAAGGGCATATTATGAATGATGATTTCTTCTCATTGATTGCGTTTATTGCGGCTATGGCAGTTGCAGTCGGCATTATTGCATGGTTTGTTTATTTTATCATTTACTTTCGCAAGGAAACAGGGTTTATTTATAATCGCCTGTATGAAGCCGACAATGACGACGAATATGATTATTGGCAAAAAGAGTTGCGACAGCATTATTTATGCCTTATTCCGTTTGTTACCGAGAAGAATGTTGCGAAGGTTTACGGCGCTTTTTATAAAAAGAAAACGGAACGCAAAAATAACGGTATTTTTTATATGATTGCACCGTCGCTTATCGGGATCGGGATTTGTTTGATTTGTCTTTGTCAGATGAGCTGGGCTTGGTTTACGGCAACCAATGTCGGGACGGTGTCGCCGATTAAAACACCGAATTATTCGTTCGATGTGACAGTGACGGGCGATGATGGCGAAATCAGCGGCAGAGATAATGTATATTTCTTATCGGGTAACGAAAAATATACCGTAGTTGTCAAGGCAAAGGGCACGGTCGGCGCTATGGGATATATTAAAATGACGGCTGACGGCAGGACATATTTCAGCGAGCAAATTAAGGTTGGGAGCGAGATCAAATTTACCGTTAATTCGCAAAACGGAGGAGATATTATTATTGATTGCGGTTGGGGAAGCTTTTCCGGAAAAGACCGCAAGATTAAAAATGACGTTGTAATCGAACTTATTGGGGTAAAGGAAATTGTTGCAACTAAAACAACGACGAATGATAATTCGGTGACAAGCGGTGAGAATAATCATGTGCCGACAATGACTACAAAAGAAAGTCAAAAGCGTGAGACGGCGACGGAAAACATGATCGGTGATGACAAACATTCGGCGAGTGGGGTTGAGCCGACGCAGACAGAGGGTCATGAACTCACAACGGGTCGGACGAATGGGGAAAATGAATGAGAAAAATATGATTTATTGTTTTAAACGGCGAAAATAAGTTATTGTTTAATTTTATAAGGAGTTGTATTTATGTATATTGTCATGTTAGTGATAGGATTTTTAATCGGAGGAGTCAGTTCGGCATTTGTAATCAGTGTTGCACAAATTAAGAGAGTCAAACAATATGAATATGAAATCGGGGTTTTAAAGCAGAAAATCGAAGAATACGGCGAAAAACGAGCATGAATTCTGCAGAAAGCCGAAGCGTTAAATTAGCCCGCTTCTGAATGTATATATTTCCGAAAACAGCCTGTGAAGTTCGCTTTGCAGGTTGTTTTTGTATATGGGTGTGATGTGTTTCAGTTAAATTATAGCACGAAAACCTCGGAATGGGAAACGGTTCTCATTCCGAGGTTTGTTGTTGCGGGCGAATTTTCAATGGCAAAAATCAATGTCGGTTATTGCTGAATGACTTATTGAACAGAATATCAAGCGGACTGCTTGTTATTTTGCTTCCGGTGCCGGTGGCATTTGGCGTGGTGAATGATCCGACCAACTCAAATGGTATTTAACTGAAAAAAGGACTTCGATTTTTGAAATCGGAGTCCTTTTTAGCGTGGGGATTGTGAGAGTTGTTCAAAACAGTAATAGGAATTTTGTGTATTTTGCAGATATACATATTTTAGTAAAATAATGTAGAATATAGGTGAGAGAAGCAAGCGGATTTTTCGTCTAATAGATGAAGTGATTCGTTTTAGCTTTTGAAAAAGGAGGAGATTTATTATGAAGAAAATTATATCGGTGGTTTTATGCGGTATTATTGCCACGCTTGGGATCATGCCGATGACTGCGCTTGCATTTGTGTTTGACGGCAGGGCTTTTCCTTATCGGTCGGGGGATTATATTTATGCCGAAAACAAGAACGGCGGAATTGTTGTCGGAGGATATTTAGGCGACGAGCAGGAAATCACGCTGCCGACGGAAATTGACGGGAAAAAGGTTACCGAATATTCATGCAGTATGTTTTTAAAGAACAGGGGTTCAAGTGAGGGAAATATACGCTATGATGTTTCTGTTCCGAAAAAGATAATTATTCCGGAAGGATTTGACGGCGATATATATTTTGACGAGTGCGATTTTGAAGAGATCGTTGCATCATCGACGGTCAAAAGCTTCGAATTATATTGGTGTGATAAGGTTAAGAGCGTCAGTTTCCCCGATGAGATGAAAAGTCTTGAGCGGCTGTCGCTCGCAAACTGCAATAAGCTTGAAAATGTTGATTTGCCGAGCAATCTTGAGAAGATTGACAGTGAAGCATTTTTAGGATGCGATTCGCTTAAAGAAATCAAAATTCCGAGTTCGGTGAAGAGCATTGCCGCTGACGCATTTGGGGAAAATGACAAGACGGTGATCGTTTGTGATTATGCGACCGAGGCAATGAGATATGCAGTCAAAAATAACCGTTCGTTTGTGCTTGAAAGCTATGTTCTCGGCGACTGCAATTTGGATGAGAGAGTCAACATGAAGGATCTGCTGGTGATGAGGAAGGCAATCGCCGGGTGGAATATTTTTATTTATGAAAAGGCGGCTGATTTTGACCATAACGGCAGGCTCAACATGAAGGACGTTTTGGCGTTTAGAAAAGTAACGACCACTGTTGAAATCAGTTAATTTAAAAATATGGACGAAAACCTCGGAATGGGAAACGGTTCTCATTCCGAGGTTTGTTGTTGCGGGCTTATGCGTTTATCTTTTTCAGCAATGCGTCATATTTTGACTCAGAGGTTGCGGATGTCCATTCATCGGGGGTTATCGGTATGTCTTTAAAGAGCAATGATGAATGAACTGACGGCTTTGTTTCGTCATATTTTTTGGCGCATGACAGAGCGTTTTGGATATACTGATTTTTTAACTGCTCGTCATTTTGCAAATCGGCGATTTTGTAATATACCGCGGACAAAAACGAATTGTAAAATCCATAGTCGCTGTTTTCAAACAACAACTCAAATAATTTTGGGATTTTTTCGAGGATTGCGATTTTGTCGGAATCGTTCGGCTGTTCTAACGCTAAGGCATAGATCATTCGGTAGAGCAGGTGTATTATTCCGTCAAGGCTTGTTTTTATCGCCTCTGATTTTTCCTCGTTTTTGTCATATATGCTGAGAATTGCGTTTTCGATGCAATTCCACACGGTCGGCAATTTGTTCATCCACAATATTGCGTTGTTTTCATCACCGAGCAATTTGCAGCAGACCGATATATTCTTGATTGCACGGCACATTTCCTCTAAATCCGAGCTTAGCTTCAGCAATTTCTTTGAAGCCTCGATTGATTGATTCAAATATTGCTTTTTCTTGTTGTCATAATTATGAAATCCCATCAAATAGCAGTCGATCATTGAACAATTGAGGATTGTCAAGTCGCACGGAAATCGGGTTATCAGCTTATTTGATATTTCATATGCCGACTGGATGTCGCCGTTATGATGAGCGGTGTGGCGGCGGTTTAACATGGCTTCAATCATCTGTCTGTTTTTGTTAAAGTCTGCGCCGAGAACCGAATCGACCGTTGTACCGAACAGTGACGCGATTGTCGGCAAAATGGTTATGTCGGGATAGGTGACATTGTTTTCCCAGCGACTGATCGACTGTTTTGAGATGTTAAGAAATTCTGCAACATCTTCCTGTGTGAAGCCTTTTGCTTTTCTTAATTCTTTTAAATTTGTTCCGAAATCAAATTCCATTTATAATTCACTCCTTTAATGGCTTATCAAAAGCTTACGAATATATTATAGCTTCATTTGACGACATATAACAAGCGTTAAATTTGCAACAGGCATATCGATTTGAGTGACTTGAAAGGAAAAGGCGGCAGTCGGTGACTGCCGCCTTTATATATGGGTCATGGGGTGTGTGATTTAACTGATGTCCTCTTTGAGCGTTTCGATAATATTGTCGTTTTTGAGCTTTCTTACCGAATAGATCATCGTCAAGGAAATCAGGACAAATACGGCAAGAATCACAAGAAGATAAAGCTTTAGATCGAAATGATAGGGGATTGAGGTTTCGCCGAGCATTTTGTTAATTAAAATACACAAAAGTATGCTTATCGGCACGCCGAAGATGATTGCTTTGAGCGCATAGAACAAGCTTTCAAGGCAGACCATTTTGTTAAAGCCGTGTTTTGTGGTGCCGACCGATTTTAACATTGCAAATTCTCGGCGCCGAAGTGCGATGTTGGTTGAAATCGTGTTGATGATGTTGGCAACGGTGATCAGTGTGATCAGCGTGATAAAGCCATAGATGAATACCTGAAGAATGAAGATGGTGGTGTTCATTGAGGCAAGCGTATCGACATTATCCGCAACATAATTTCCGCCCCATTCGTTGTCATTTAAGACGGTTGTGAGCTGCTCGCAGACCTGTTTGTGGTTGTCGGTTTCGATTCCGACTGTCCAATATATATCGCTTTGCGGCACGTCCTTTTTGATTACATTGACATATTGCGAATAGGGGACGAATGCGCCGACTATGTTTGTCGGGACAAATGACAGAGCAAGGCTCATCTTGTCATATTCCACAAGTCCGCCGACCTCCAAATCAAGCGGTTTTTCGCCTTCCGAACAAAAATCGGGATCTTCGACGATATGTTTGCCGATGATTTTATTCTCGAATATCTTTGATGAATCGTTTTGGTGGTTGAGATTGTTGAGCAACAAACATTTTGCGTTATTTCCGTAAAACTTTGATTTGTCAATGTTATTTGAATTGCAGAGCTTATCGAACTCGCTGTCGTCGATGAAGCTTATCATCAATGTGACGGCTTTGGTTTCAAACAGCTTTCTGTATGACGGAGTGTAATTTGACAAGTCACGAATGTCATTTGCCACGGTGTTGTCGCTTTTGTTGCCAAGCCGCAGGGAAGTGTTGTTATATACGGTGTAATGAGCCTTGACATCCTGCATTTTGTCAAGCACATCGTCAAGGTCCTTTTTATGCTCATAGCTTATGGTTGTGGTGAGCTGATAGGGAATGTTTTTCTCGTAGCCGCTTGCTGTGACGAATACGCTGCAAAAATAGTTGCAGATGATGAAAAGCACGATTGAGAGGGCGATCGACGCGGTGATTATTCTCGATTTTCTGCCGTTGCGCTTTAGATTTTTATATGCAAGTTCCCCTTCATAGCCGAAGATTTTGCCGATGAATTTCGGCGATTTCAGGCGCTTTGGTTTAACCTTGATTTCGCTTTGCTGTCTGATTGCGTCGATCGGTGTGATTTTTGAAGCCTTTTGCGCCGGAATGAACGACGAGATAAATATTGTAAAAATGCTGATTATGATTATTCCGATGACAGCCCAAAGCGGAACGATCGTTTTCATTTGCAGATTTGCGTCGGTTATGCCGTTGATCATGCCGGTTGAGATGATTTTGTCGCCGACGGCTTTGAGCGTTATGTCGATGCCTATGATTCCTGAGCCGATTCCGACGGGTATTCCGACAGCGCCCAAAAGAATGCCCTCAAAATAGACGCTTTTTCGTTTTTGCGATTTTGTTGCGCCGACCGAGGCTAACATTCCGAGATAGCGGACACGCTCGGCAAGCGACATTCCGAATGCGTTATAAATCAGCATTACAGAGGCGATTACGATGAGGGCTAAAACGAGTATTACGATCGGGAGAATCGATTCGATGAAGCCGCGGGGGCGGGAGGCTAAGAATGAGGCGAGCAGGTCGTCGTTTGTTTCATAGCTTAAAATTTCGTAATCGGTGGCGATTGAGTTAAATGTCGTAAATGCATGACGGTCGGGGTTTGACAGATGAATTGCCGCTGAGAGATTGCCGCTTTGCTTTTCCGACGAGCTTAATCCGCGAAATATTGGGCGGTGATTGACTGCCGGGTTTGATTTGATTATGCCGGTGACTGTATATTGCTTTTGTGATTTCAGTGGAGTGAATTTTTCCTGTTTATCGTAAAATGAGCCTATAATCGGTTCGTCATATGCGGTTCTTTTGCCCTCGGTCAGGGTGATTTTGTCGCCGACCTTGACATTCTTCATTTTGTTTTGCTCTAAAAATTCGCTCTCGAGAGCGACCTCGTTTTCATTTGTCGGCAGCTTGCCGTCAATGTCGCCTGTCATCATAATTTTAAGATAATTGCTGTCGCCGATCAAAATGTCGGTGGTGCATTTTTTATATGATGTGTTGCTTTTTAGCTGAACGGACTGAATGTCAGAGGAAAGCTGCAAGCCGATGTCCGATATTCGGCTGTCATTTTGAAGCTTTTGGACGGTGGAATAATTTATGTCGTCGAATTTTGCGTGCCAGTCGCCTGTGGTTATTTTTCCGATTTCGCCAAACAGGTTTATGAATGATGACAGCGCCACGAAAACCGCCGTTATCATTGCGACGGAAACGCATATTCCGAGGGTTGTGACGGTCGTTCTGCCTTTGTTTGAGGCAAGATGGCGCAGGGTCAATTTATTTGTGATATTCAACCCAACCTCACCTCATCTCCGGTGATTTTGCCGTCCTCAATCGTGATTACACGGTCAGCCGAATTTGCGATTTTTTCGTCATGGGTGATGATTATGACGGTTTGGTTAAATTCTTTGTTGAACTGCCGCAAAAGCGTGATGATCTCTTTGCTGTTTTCGCTGTCAAGGTTGCCTGTCGGCTCATCTGCGAGCATTAGCGCAGGATTGTTTATCAGAGCTCTGCCGATTGATACACGCTGCTGCTGACCGCCGGAGAGTTGATTTGGCAGATGGTCGAGTCGGTTTTTGAGCCCGAGCTTTTCGATCAGATAGTCGATCTGTGATTTATCGGGCTTTCGTCCGTCCAATAATAGCGGCAGTGTGAGATTTTCCTTGACGGTCAAAATCGGAATCAGATTATAGAACTGATAGATAAGCCCGATTTGTCTGCGACGGAAAACGGCGAGCGCCGTTTCGTTTAATGTGGATATATCGGTTTCGTTGATTATAACTTTGCCGCTTGTGGGGGTGTCAACTCCGCCGAGAATATGAAGCAAAGTTGATTTGCCCGAACCCGACGGTCCGATTATTGCCACAAACTCACCTTTTTCAACGGAAAACGATATGTTATCGAGCGCTTTAACCATTGTGTCGCCCTTGCCGTAGGTTTTGCAAAGGTTTGATACTTCGAGAATTTTCATTTTGATTCCTTCCTTTCGATGAGTTCATGATAATATATCAACCTTACAGCTCGGTGACATTTATCTTACAATTTTGTAAGATTGGCGGCAGGGCGTTCGTTTATCATATTATCGTTTTATAAAAACGCAGCTCAAAGACGCTTCCGACGCCTTGAGTTGAAGTAACGATTATGTCGCCCTTTTCCTTTTCAAGCACCGTTTTTGCAAGCGCAAGACCGATTCCGACGCTGTCCTTTGATGAATTTTTGCCGTGGTAAAAACGCTCGAAAATATGGGGCAGGTCCTGTTCTGCGATTCCGACGCCGCTGTCTTTGATGTAAAGCGAATTATATACATTTGTCTGTTCGGAATAAAGCGTGAGAGTTCCGTTTTTGTTTGTATGCTCGATGCAATTTTTGATTATGTTCTCGATCGCCTCGCCCGTCCAGCTTTTGTCGCCGAAAAACTCAAAATCGGTGACATCATTTTGCACACTTATTGATTTTAGGTCAAGCGTTACCGAAAACGGAGAGAGGCTTTTGGAAATTACTTCGCAGATGTTGACTTTTTCATGCTTAAACTCGGTAGCGCCCGAATCAAGCTTTGACAGCTTCAAAAGATTTGTGATAAGCCAATTTGTTTTGTCAAGCTGTGTTTCGATTATGCTCAAAAATTCCGCCCGTTTTTGGCTGTCCTTTTCGGATTTCAGCAAGTCGGTCATCACCATCATTGATGTCAGCGGAGTTTTTAGCTGATGAGAAATGTCGGCAAGCGAATCGGAAAGATATGATTTATCTTTAATGAGCTGTTCGTTTTGGCTTTTGAGCAGCGTCATAACTTTATAAAGATTGTTTTTCAAAATTGACAGCTCGCCCTCGGTGTTATCACGAATGTCAAGGTCAAATTTGCCCGAACATATCATTGACAAATAGTTGTTAAGCTCGCCCATTTTATCGTTGCGCTTTTTTATGTTGAAAAAATATATTAGCGTTATAAGCAATCCGGAAATCATGCAGACAACGCCGCAAACGGTGCTGAAAATCAGGCAGACGGCGGACAAAATCAGCGATATGACAATTCCCGATAATAATGTTATTTTTGCGTCTTTGTTAATCATTTTTCAATCATGTAGCCGAGCCCTCTGACGGTTTTAATGAACTTCGGGTCGGTCGGTTCCTCCTCAATTTTATCTCGCAGTCGTTTAATATATACGGTCAGGGTGTTGTCCTCGACAAAGTCGCCCGCAACATCCCATATATTCTCCAAAAGCGCTGTTCGTGAGAGCACTTTTCCGCGGTTGTTCAAAAGTATCAAAAGCAGGCGGTATTCCATTGCGGTCAGGACGATTTCGCCGCCGTTTTTATATACCTTTGCCTCGTTTGTGTTGATTGTCAGGCTGTCGATTTTGATAATGCCGTCGCTCGACTCCTTTGAATAGCGGCGCATTACGCTTTTGATTCGCAGCATCAGTTCCTTGACCCGAAACGGCTTTGAGATGTAGTCGTCGGCACCAAGCTCAAAGCCCATTATGACATTGACTTCGTCGTCGAATGCCGTTAGGAATATTACAGGCAGGTCGCCCTTTGACTTGATTTTTTTGCACACATCATAACCGCTGCCGTCGGGAAGCGTTAAATCAAGAATGTAGAGCGCAAAGGGGCGGGCGTCTATTATTTTATTTGCGTCATCGACGCATTTTGCAAGCGTGACTCGGTAGCCTTCGTTTTCGAGCGAATAGGTAAGCCCGATTCCGATTGCCTCGTCGTCTTCAAGTAAAAATATATCCATTAAATCACCGTGAATTTGTTTTTATTTAAGTATAGCACATATCAAAGGGCGGTTCTATTACAATTTTGTAATAATGTTTGCGGTGAGGAGAAAAAAGACATCAATCGGGAGAATTGATGTCTTTTAAAGTGTTTATCTTGATATATCGGACAGCTTTTTGATTATTGCTTTGAAACGCTCATCTTCACGCAACGGATCATATCTGCTTTGAGATTTTAGCTTTATTAAATCATAGTATGCGGTGTTGTGAGTGCTGTTTAAGATAATGATGACTCAATTAATTCGATTATTCTATTATATTTAGAACTTTCTGATTTATAATAAACAGGATTTCCTTTATGACAGATATCAAAATAAAAATAATCTCTTTTTAGTGTAATATCCAAAGAATTTTTATCGAGATTTAATTTCTGACCATCTGCAAAAACGAGTCTCAATTTATATTCTCCATAATCAGACATAAGTGATTTTTCACTTGCTAATCCCTTATCATAATCGCTTAAATAACTGTTAATGTCATCAATTTTATTTTCATTACATTCTTTGACAGTGTTAATTATTGAATTAATCACTTCTTTGTCTGTTATAGTGCCGATCAACAATGGGCGAATGTCCCGCCCTGTAATATTTTCTTCTTCGGGTAATTGAATAGTATAATCATAGAATTCATCTTGCCAAATCTCAATGCCAATAATTTCATTATTGCCTTTAACTGTGTATAGATTTAATAATTCTTCGATAGTATAATCAGTAGTTAAACCATTCAAATAGAATATATAATATTCATTATTGGTCTGAACTATAACCAAATTATCACTTTTGCCGTATTTATAAACCAACGCTTTATAAAACTTATTGTTTTTAGCTTCTTCAACAGTCATTGGCACATATTTAGACAAATCATTAGTAAGGTTAAAATAATCAAGCTTACATACTAAATCACCTATTTCTGATTGCTTTAATTCAATGTTATTATTCTTATCAGCTTTCGCATCTCCAAAATAATACTGTGAATATATCTTATTATCAATAATAATTTTTTGAGGGTATTTAGTATCTTCTATTTTGATTTTTATAGTCCTGTTATCGGTAGAAAAACCCGCATTGTTTGTTGATGAATTATGTGCGGTTTCAAAAGTTGCGGAAGAACTATTATTAAAATATTTAACCGTTGATATCGAGGTTACAAGCATCATAAAACAAGCAGCAAATGATAAATAAGCAAATTTCTTTTTTCTTTGCATTAGGTTATGTTTTAAAATTTCTGATTTAACACCGGTTAATGTTTTTTTATACAAATCATCCGGCATTTTCAATTGATTATTATATTCAGTATAATTCATAATATACTACTCCTTTTCAAGATGTGATTTCATTTTACTTTTCGCTCGTAGCAAATGAGATTTTACGGTATTCTCATTGCTTTTCATTATTTTTGCTATGGTTTTTATTGGTATTTGTTCATAATAAAACAGATAAATTGCAAGTCTTTGATTCGCGGTTAATTCTTCCATAGTTCTTTCCAAATCTAAATGCTCGGTTATTGCTTTTTCAATTTTATTATCTACAATTTTTATTGTATCGTCTAATTCCATATTTCGACGCGATTTTGAACGAAGAACATTTTTACTCAAATTTGCCGTTACTCTAAGAATCCAGGCTTTTTCATGATTGTCATCGTTAAATATTTTATTAGAAATAAAATATTTAATAAATACCTCCTGAACAATATCCTCAGCATCATCTTTATTCAAAAGATAATTGTATGATGTTTTAAAAATCATACCGGCATACTTTTGATATAAATCATCAAAACGCTGATTGTCAAATTCAATTATGGACATATAATTCATCACCTCCTATAAATGAAACACATATTGACTAAAAAAAGTTGCAATTTGTTATATGTATACCGCAGCTTTTAATGTAGTTAAGTGTTTGCTTAATAAGTGTAATTAAATACATAATATTTGTCAAATCTTATGCAAAAATCAAAATAAATAGAAAAAATATTTCTCTTGAGGGACAGCTTGAATTCCTTTTGCGTCGGGGAATCGTGCGGTTTTTGTTATATTTGTTCTTTTGGAAAAATTCTGTCATAATAGTGTGCTTTGATGTGCATTGTTATATAAATTTATTTTTTTACCGGCTTGTAATTAAAAAAACTGTTCCGGCTTTTTATGCTCAAGTTTTAATACCCCATTTTAACAGGTTTTAATGGGGTAAAATGAAATGTAAATCGCACAAAAAAAAATAAAAAAAGAGCGACAAACGGCTTTGTTAAGCCATTTATCGCTTGGCAGCGGAATAGGGATTCGAACCCCAACAAACAGAGTCAGAGTCTGTCGTGCTACCGTTACACTATTCCGCTATATGTTACAGTTATTACCGCAACATTAATTATTATACAGGATTTTTCGGATTTGTCAAGAATATTTTTCAAAAAATTACTCTTTTTCTACAATTTCGTTCCTATTTTTATAAATACTTCCCGATTTTACAAATCCACGGACTGATGAGAGCGGATAGATGTTTGTATTTCTGCCGACAACGGTGCCCGGATTCATTACCGAATTGCAACCGACTTCAACATAATCGCCCAAGACTGCACCCATCTTTTTAAGTCCCGTTTCATAAACATTGCCGTCAACATTTATTTTAACAAGCGTTTTGTCGGATTTTACATTTGATGTGATTGAGCCCGCGCCCATGTGGCTGTGATAACCGAGGACGGAATCGCCGACATAATTATAATGAGGCACCTGGACATTATCAAAAATTATTACATTTTTAAGCTCGACCGAATTGCCGACCACACAGTTTTTGCCGACGACGGCGCTTCCTCTGATGAATGCGCAATGGCGAACCTCGGTGCCTGCGTCGATTATGCACGGGGCGGAGATCGACGCGGTTTTTGCGACCGTTGCGGTTTTATGAATAAACACGCCGGGAATCGGCTCGTCAAACTCCGATTTATCGAGCGTTTCGGAAAGCTCGGTTATGAAATCCTTGATTTTCGGCAATACTTCAAAAGGATAGGCGACATCTGCAAAAATATCCTTTGCGATCGTTTTTGAAAGGTCTAAAAGTGCATTTGTTTTGATATGTTCAAATTTATCCATATTATCACGCTTTTCTTAATTTTTTGTTTACATTTTACAACAAAATATGCTTAAAATCAATAAAATATAATAAAAAAACTTTGACTATTTCAAAATATGTTGTATAATAAATATGAACAGTTCTGTAAATTAAGGGCTATTGTTGCCCTTGTGACTCAGAATATTACACTCGGAAAAGGAATGATAAATATATGCCAAACAAGGTAAGGCTTAATGTCGGTGGAATGGATATGGTCGTAAACACCGATGACGATGAAGCATATATGCAGTCGCTCGGCAACGAGGTAAATCAGAAAATTAGGGAAATGACAAAGGCTAATCCTTATCTTTCGACGACGATGGCGGCGGCGTTTGCGGCTCTTGAATTTTGCGACGATGCTAATAAAAACAGATTAAATAAAGAACAGCTTGAAAGCAAGATCAGGGAGCTTAATGATTCGCTTTCCGATTCACGGCTTGAGTGCGACGAAGCCCGTCGTGAAATCGAGCGGCTTAACAAGGAAAATCAAACGCTGAGAGGAAAACTGAGCAGAGCATGATGGAAATATTGGCGCCTGCGGGCAACTTTGAGTCGCTTTGCGCTGCGGTTTGCTCGGGAGCTGACGCAGTTTATTTCGGTGCGGGCGGTTTTAACGCACGGCGCAACGCACAAAATTTTACCGAAGAAGATATTTTCGGTGCAGTTGAATATTGTCATGTCAGGGGTGTTTTGGCGTATCTTACGCTGAACACCCTTGTTTCTGATTATGAGATGAAAGACGCGCTCTCCCTTGCAAAAACAGCTTGCAAAGCAGGCATTGACGGCATTATCATTCAGGACATCGGTTTAGCCGAAATCATTAAAGCGGCGGCACCCGATATGCCGCTTCATGCGTCAACGCAGATGAGCGTTCATTCAAAAAGCGGCGTTAAATTTTTGCATGAACACGGATACAAGAGAATTGTGCTTTCAAGAGAGGTATCGAGAAAAGAGCTGCTTGATATATCGGAATATGCAAATGCGCACGGCATTGAGCTTGAGATTTTTGTTCAGGGCGCTTTGTGTATGTCGGTGTCGGGGCAATGTTTGTTTTCGGCGCTTCTCGGCGGCAGAAGCGGAAACAGGGGGCTTTGCGCAGGAACTTGCAGACTGCCGTTTAGAGTTGACAACGGCAACGGATATGATTTGAGCCTTAAAGACCTCAATCTCTATGAACATTTCGGCGAGTTTGAAAAAATGGGCATTTCGTCGCTGAAAATCGAGGGCAGAATGAAGCGGCCGGAATATGTTGCAATGGCGGTGAATGCGGCGGTTGCGGCAAAACAGGGATATTCCGATTTGGCTGACAAAATTGACAATCTTCAAAAGATTTTTTCACGCTCGGGGTTCACCGACGGATATTATGAGGGAAAAATCGACAAGGATATGTTCGGCATTCGCAGTGAAAAGGATGTTGATAATTCAAAGAAAATCAAAAATGCGGCGCATGAGCTTTATCGGCGGGAATATCCTCATGTCGGGGTTAATATGAAGCTGTTCGCAAGATTTGGGGAGAAAACCAAGCTTGAAATTGACGACGGTGAAAATCATGCGGTCATATTGGGAGATGAGCCGCAAAAGGCGATCAACCGTTCGCTCGATTATGATTTTGCGAAGTCAAAGCTCGAAAAATGCGGCGGAACACCGTTTTATCTTGAAAACCTTGTCTGCGACATTGACGAGGGCGTGAGCGTGCCGTCGGGCGAGCTTAACAGACTGAAAAATGAGGCGACGGGCGAGCTTTTAAGGCGGCGTTCGGCAGTAAAGCCGAAAGCATGGTCGGACAAGCTTTGCGATGATATGACAAAAATCGGGGAAAACGAAAATATGCCGAAAAAACACAAGCTTATCGGCGTTTTCTGTGACATTGACACTATCCCCGAAACCGAAGCCTTGTCGATTTATGTTGTGCCGATGAACAGCGATGATGATAATATCGGTCGGCTTATAAATTCGGGCAAAACGGTTGCGGTTTCAACACCGAGATATATTACCGACGAACAGGCGGTCAGTCGGCGGCTGTGTGAACTGAAAAAAATCGGGGTTGAGCTTGCATATATTCAAAATTTGGGTGCGATTGAGCTCAGTCAAAACGCCGGCATGAAGATAATTTCGGGCGGCGGACTTAATGTGTATAATTCATATACCGCCGATTCGGAGATGTTAAAATTCTCAGAGATCATCACGCTGTCCTATGAATTATCGACGGGCGCCGTTCAGAAAATCGTGACGCATCACAAAACCTGCGTCAACGCATATGGCAGGCTGCCGCTGATGATAATTCGCAACTGTCCGAGAAAGGCGCACAACGGCTGCAAAAACTGCGACGGCAAGATCGTTGACCGCAAGGGCGTCGAATTTCATTTGCAATGCGTTGACGGAGTGACTCATTTATTCAGCGACCGACCGCTTTATATGGCGGACAGAACGAGTGAGATAAATGCCGATTATTTGGCGCTTCAGTTTACGACAGAAGATAAAAATGAGGCTTTAAACATCATTCATGCATTTGAAAACGGACTCAGCCCGACAGGATTATATACAAGAGGTATGTATCAAAAGGGCGTGCTTTAGGATGCGATTTTACACAGATTTAATATTCAGCTTTTTTACATTTTACCCATATTTAACATAAGGCGGCTTTTTGTTTTAACGAAGCGGTATTAACATAATAGTCAAATGGGAGTAAAAAGAATGATAACTTATAAAGAACTGACGAAAAACGAAGATGTAAACGCATATATCGAGCAGGCGGACAAATCGCTTTTGGCGCTTGGGTTCACCGAACACAGCTTTGCTCATGTGACAAAGGTCGCAAAGGACGCAAAATATATCCTTGAAACAATGGGGCGGAGCAAGCATGACATTGAGCTTGTGCAGATTGCGGCATATTTGCATGACATCGGCAATTTGGTAAACAGAACCGACCATTCGCTAAGCGGTGCGGTGATGGCATTTCGGATATTAAATTCAATGGACATTTCTGCAAAAGACGTGGCGGCGGTGGTTTCGGCTATCGGAAATCATGACGAAGGCACGGGAGTGGCGGTCAATGATCTTTCGGCGGCGCTTATTTTGGCGGATAAGTCGGATGTGCGCAGAACAAGAGTGCGCAACCGTGACATTGCCTCATTTGACATTCACGACAGAGTGAACTATTCGGTTACAAATTCAAAGCTGAAAATCAACGAGGACAAGACGATCATCAAGCTGAAGCTGTCGATCGATACACGATATAGCTCGGTAATGGACTATTTTGAAATATTCATGGGTCGAATGATTATGTGCAAAAAGGCCGCGGAATGGTTTGACCTTAAATTTAAGCTGATAATCAACGAACAGTCGCTGATGTGAGGCAAATAAGGATACGAGAACAAACATAAACGATATAAGAGGGAGCGGTATTCATGATCTATTTGGTTGAGGACGATAATTCGATAAGAGAGCTTATTGTATATACGCTGAGCAACACGGGTCTTGAGGCAAAGGGATTTGCGCTGCCGTCGCTGTTTTGGCAGGCGCTTGAAGAACAAACGCCGAATCTCATTTTGCTTGACATCATGCTGCCCGAAGAGGACGGACTCGAAATTCTCAAAAAATTGAGAAAACGCAGCAGCACGCAGAATATTCCCGTCATGATGCTGACCGCAAAGGGCAGCGAATATGATAAGGTGGTCGGGCTTGACTGCGGTGCGGACGACTATGTTCCGAAGCCTTTCGGAATGATGGAATTGATTGCCCGAATTAAGGCACTGCTCAGACGCGCCGGCAATGTGACAAACGAGGCTGAATATTCGGTCGGCAATCTTTATGTTTGTCCGTCAAAGCACGTTGTTAAGGTTGACGGTGAAACGGTTAATCTGACGTTGAAGGAATTTGAAATGTTGTGTCTTTTGCTCGAAAACAGGGGCATTGTTTTGACAAGAGATCAGATGTTGAACCGAATTTGGGGATATTCGTTTGACGGCGAAAGCAGAACGGTTGATGTTCATGTGCGCACGCTTCGCCAAAAGCTCGGCAACGCCGGCGATTTGATTGAAACGGTCAGAGGAATCGGTTACAAAATCGGCGAATGAACATTGATTTTGTAAGCGCGATATGAGCAAAATTTCACAATAATAACCGAGATTTATAATCGACGGATAGAGAGGCGAATCGGACTTTATGAGAAAGAGAATATTTTATGGCACATTTCTGTCGTCGATGGGTGTGTTTTTGGCAAGCCTTGTGCTGATCATGGGCGTGCTTTACAACTACTATTCGGGGCTTTATGACGCAGATATTAAACAGACAGCCGAATATATTTCAAACGGAATGAATATCGGCGGCGAAGAATATCTTGACGGAATCAAGCCTGCAAACAACAGCCGAATCACCTGGATCGCGGCTGACGGCACGGTTAAATATGACAGCAAAATGGCGGCGGGGGAGATGGAGAGCCACGCTGACCGTGAAGAATTTATCAAGGCAAAGGAAAACGGCACGGGCGAGTCGCTGAGATATTCGAACACACTTTCCGAAAAAACCTATAACTATGCGGTTTTGCTCAAAGACGGCACGGTGCTCAGAGCGTCGGGTACGCAGTTTACGATAATATCGCTGCTGCTTAGCATGATTCAGCCGATTTTGACAGTATTTGTGATTGCGGTCGTTTTGTCGTTCGTGCTTGCGAATGTCATTGCGAAGAAAATCATTAAGCCGATAAACGACATTGATTTTGACGACCCGAAGCATATTGACGGCTATGAAGAGCTCAGTCCGCTGGTGGACAGGCTCATTATGCAGAACAGGCAGATCGACAATCAGCTTGAAGAATTGTCAACCGAGCACGAAGCTCAGGATAAAATGCGCCGTGAGTTTACGGCTAATGTCAGTCATGAACTGAAAACGCCGCTGACATCGATTTCGGGATTTGCCGAGATAATCCGCGACGGAATGGTCAAACCCGAAGATATTCCGAGGTTTGCGGGAAATATATATGACGAAGCGGGCAGATTGATCACGCTTGTCGGCGATATTATCAAAATCAGTCAGCTTGACGAGCAAAACGGAGAAATCGTCAAGGAACCGATCGATTTGCTCGATGAATGTACTTCCGTCGTCACCCATTTGCAGCCGGTTGCAAAAAAACGGGGCATTGAGATGACCTTGACGGGCGAACATATCATTACGCTCGGTGCGGAGCAGATTTTGTTTGAAATGATATATAATATCTGCGACAACGCAATCAAATATAATAAGGACAACGGCAAAATCGAAATTAACCTCACCAGACAAAACGGACTCGGAGTGTTGAGCGTTAAGGATACCGGAATCGGAATTCCGAAAGAGGATATTGACCGAGTATTCGAGAGGTTTTACAGGGTAAATAAATCTCATTCTAAGGAGATCGGCGGAACGGGACTCGGACTTTCAATCGTTAAACACGCCGCAATGTTCCATGACGCAAAGATCGAGATCGAAAGCACGCTCGGCGTCGGTACCGAAATCAGAGTTTTGTTTAAAGAATGTTAATAATTAGTCGCTCTTTTATTCATTTAAAAGGGCGGCTTTTGCTGTATAATATTTTACTACAGACAGGAAACATTTTGAAAAAACAGGCTATGAAAGGGGCATTGCGATGTTATCTTTGCGTGACATACACAAAAGCTATTTGAGCGGCGCAAACGAAGTTGAGGCGTTGAAGGGCGTTTCGATTGATTTCAGAAAGAGCGAATTTGTTGCAATTTTGGGTCAGTCGGGCTGCGGAAAGACAACCTTGCTCAATATTATCGGCGGTCTTGACCGATTCAGCAAGGGCGACCTTATCATCAACGGAAAATCAACCAAAAGCTTCCGTGACAGAGATTGGGATAACTATCGCAATCATTCGATCGGATTTGTGTTTCAAAGCTACAACCTGATTCCTCATCAGTCGGTGCTGAAAAATGTTGAGCTTGCCCTGACGCTGTCGGGCGTCGGTCGGCGTGAGCGAAGACAAAGGGCGATCGAGGCGCTTGAAAGAGTGGGACTGGGCGATCAGATTCATAAAAAGCCGAACCAAATGTCGGGCGGTCAGATGCAGAGGGTGGCGATTGCGAGAGCAATCATCAACGACCCCGATATTTTGCTTGCGGACGAGCCGACAGGCGCACTTGACACGCAAACCTCGATTCAGGTAATGGAAATATTAAAAGAAATTTCCAAAGACCGACTGATTATCATGGTAACGCACAACCCCGAGCTTGCAAAAAATTATTCGAGCCGAACTATCAGACTGCTTGACGGCAAGGTGGTTGATGATACCGCACCGTTTAGCGATGATGAAAAAAATGAGCTGGAAGCCGAGATAAACAGGGAAAATGAGCTTGCAAAGTCGAAAAAGAGAGCAAAGGCACCGAAGAAAAAATCCATGTCGGCGCTGACTGCGCTTTCTCTCAGCCTTAACAACCTCATGACGAAAAAAGCACGAACAATTTTGACATCATTTGCCGGTTCAATCGGCATTATCGGCATTGCGCTGATTTTGTCGCTCTCAACGGGCGTTAACGCATATGTCAATGATGTGCAAAAGGACACGCTTTCGAGCTATCCGCTTGAAATCAACAAAACCGCCGCCGATATGTCGAGCGTGTTCCAAAGCATGATGACCGAGGACGACGAGGACGAAAAAAGCGGCGACAAGATATATGTCAGAAGTCAGGTCAGCAGCATGGTCGAGGCAATGGCGTCTACCGTTAAGACAAACGATATTAAATCGTTCAAGAAATATCTTGAAGATAATTCGTCAAAGCTTGATAAATATGTAAGCGACATACAATATGGCTATTCGACCACGCTTAATGTTTACAATGCGGACACCTCGGACAGAATCATTCGGGCAAATCCGAGTCCTGTAATGGAGGAGCTCGGCGTGAACATGGGCAGCAGCCCGATGAGCTCGTCAATGATGAATACCGATGTGTTCACGCAGATAATCGGTGATGAGGAGTTCATCAAGTCGCAGTTTGATGTTGTTGCGGGCAGACTGCCTAAAAATTATAATGAAGTGATTTTGATGGCGGCGGATAATAATAAGGTCAGCGACTACACGCTCTATTCGCTCGGACTTCTTGACATTAACGATGTCAAGGACATGATCGACGACATCAAGGACGGCAAAAAGGTCACGGCAAAGACTGAGGAGTTCAGCTTTGACGATATTTTAAATACAAAGCTGAAAATCGTTGCAGATACCGATTATTATGAAAAGGTATCAAGCGGCGGATATGTCGATATGCGTGACGATGACGAATATATGAAGGATTTGATCGAAAATGCGGAGGATTTGAAGATCGTCGGAATCGTCAGACCGAGCAGTAATTCGTCAACAATGCAAAAAGGCGGATATATCGGATATTTGCCCGAGCTTGCGACTCATATGGTCGACAAGGTAAACAAGAGCGAGATCGTCAAGGCGCAAAAGGCAGACAAAGATATTGATGTATTTACAAACAAGCCGTTTGCAAAGGACGGCGAGAATAATGATGAAATTGATATGTCGGCGCTTTCGGACGAGCAAAAGCAACAGCTGATGCAGCTGCCGGAGGAACAGCGACAGGCGATGATTAAACAAATTGCGGCGCAGTCGGTGTCAACGGCGACATATGATGATAACATGACGAAGCTCGGCGTTGCAGATATTAACGAGCCGTCTACTATCAAGATATATCCGATCGACTTTGAGGCAAAGGATGAAATCTGCAATTTAATAGATGAATATAACGACGGCAAAAATGAAGAAAATCAAATCACCTACACCGACCTTGTCGGAGTAATGATTTCGTCAGTCACGACAATCATTAACGCAATCAGCTACATTTTGATTGCATTTGTCGCAATTTCGCTTGTGGTTTCATCAATCATGATAGGAATCATCACCTATATATCTGTTCTTGAGCGAACAAAGGAAATCGGCGTTTTGCGCTCGATCGGCGCTTCAAAGAAAGATATATCCCGTGTGTTTAACGCCGAAACTCTGCTTGTCGGATTTGCGGCGGGCGCAATCGGAATCGGCGTGACGCTGCTTTTGCTCATCCCGATAAACATCATCATATATTCATTTACGAGCATCAGCACGATCGCATCTTTGCCGGTTGTCGGCGCTGTTGTGCTTGTGATAATCAGCATGACGCTGACATTCATCGCAGGACTCATTCCCGCAAAAATTGCCGCAAAGAAAGATCCGGTCGTTGCGCTTCGTTCGGAATAATAATTAAAAGCCAAATTAAATTCGGGTTGAATTTTCGGAATAGGTTAGGTATAATGTTCTTGTGAGTTTTACTTTCAGGAACATTATTTAATATAACAGGGGTGTTTTGGTGAAAATATTTATTAAAATATTGGCGGTCGGCTTGGCAATGGCAACGGCTCTTGGCTTTGCGTCATGCGGCACTAAAAAGGAAAAGGCGAGAGCGGCGCTGACAAATGCCGCACAAATGACGGGGCAGGGCGACGGCGATGATGTATTTGAGGATGAGACCGAAGCAACGACCGACCCGTCTCAGGTCATGAACATGACAAGGCACAGATATGAGCTTTATGATTACAACGGACTGTCAATCAACGGAATCAACGGACTGCTTTATACATACAGCAAGAATCATTTTACGCAGTTTCGCGAGCTTCGCCGCTATTTGGTGGATTATTATAAGAAAAACTGCAAAACAGGCGATGAGCTGAATTATTATAACCGAATCCAACATGACGGAACATCAAAATATGTTGACAAAAATGATAAAGAAATCACCGATCAGACAATAATCAAGTTTTTCTCGGATAATGTATCACGGGATTTTCAAATCGTGTCGGCGATCCGCTTTTGTGACACCGGTTCAAATGTCACGCTTTATATCGACTTTGTTTTGCCGTCGTTTGTCGGTGACATTGACTATGTTCCGACATTCAGCGCAATGTATGACGCAATGACCGACGAGGAAGCCGCGCTTAGCAGCCCGGACACTCTGTTTGCAAAGAAATTCAACGAAGGCTGGCTCTATATTACAACGCAAAACAAGGCGGCAAAAATCAAGGTGATCAAGTAACAGACCGAAGATTATAATAAAAACATGATGAAGCACTCGATTTTGTCGGGTGCTTTGTTTTTTGAATGAAATCCTAAAACAGGGATTTTTTTATGCGTGAAAATTATTTTGCGTGGTGGAGCAATGTTGCAAAAAAATGAAATGCAGCATTGGGGATATAGGAAGTGCGGTGAGGTGGGGAGAAACGACCAACAGGACGGATTTTGAAGTTGTAAATGGCAAACAGCATAAATTAAGACGAATTATATATTTGAATTTACAAATGGTTAATATGTTTTTTCGGCGCTTGCTTGAACATTTTGCAAAATAGTGTTATACTATTAAAAAAATAAAAGGAAATGATTGATATAATGACTAAAGTAGACATTTTTTCGGGTTTTTTGGGCGCAGGCAAAACTACGCTTATTAAAAAGTTGATCAAAGAAGCATTCGGCGGAGAAAAGCTTGTTTTGATCGAAAATGAATTCGGCGAAATCGGAATTGACGGCGGATTCATGAAGGATTCGGGAATCAATGTTACCGAGATGAATTCGGGCTGCATTTGCTGCAGTCTTGTCGGCGATTTTGCATCGGCGCTCACAAAGGTAATTGATCAATATGCCCCGGACAGAATCATCATTGAGCCGTCGGGCGTCGGCAAGCTCAGCGATGTTATTCGTGCGGTTCAATCGGTGCAAAATGACAAAATGAAGCTCAACAGCTTTACAACAGTTGTTGACGCTAACCGCTGCAAGATGTATATGAAAAACTTTGGCGAATTTTTCAACAATCAGATTGAAAATGCGTCTTCGATCGTTCTCAGCCACACCAAAGGCATTTCGGAAAAGCGCCTTGAAGAAAGCGTTGCGCTTGTTCGTGAGCATAATACCACCGCAACTTTGATTACAACCGATTGGGACGCACTTTCGGGCGACAAGATCCTTGACGCAATGGAGCATAATGACACATTGCAAAAGGAGCTTGAGAGATTGGCGGCAGAACAGCATGAACATGACGAACACGACCATGAGCATTGCCACCACGACCATGAGGATCATCATGAACACGACGAGCACGATGAGCATGAACACCACCATGATGAACATGAGCATTGCTGTGGACATGACCACGATCACCATGATCACGATGAACACGAGCATCACCATGACCATGAGCATTGCCACCACGACCATGAGGATCATCATGAACACGACGAGCACGATGAGCATTGCTGCTGCGGACATGACCACGATCATCATGATCACGAGCATGAACATCATCATCACCATGACGCTGACGAAGTGTTCGAGAGCATGGGCATTGAGACTGCGAAGAAATTTACCAAAGCCGAACTCGGAATCGTGCTTAAAGCGCTCGGCGACAGCGATATATATGGCGTAGTTATCCGCTCAAAGGGCATTGTTGAGGGCGACAACGGCGAGTGGATTCATTTTGATTATGTTCCGGGCGAGCCTGATGTTCGTTCGGGAAGCGCTGATGTAATCGGCAAAATCTGCGTTATCGGTTCAAAGCTTGACCGTGAGAAAATCAAAAAGCTGTTTAATGTATAAAAGAGAGGGGAAATGACCTTTGGATATACCGGTATATTTATTCGTCGGATTTTTGGAGTCCGGCAAGACAAAATTCATTCAGTCAACGCTTGAGGACGAGCGCTTCAACAGCGGCGAAAAAACGCTGCTGCTTGTTTGCGAAGAGGGCGTTGAGGAATATGAGCCGGATGCTTTTTCGGGCGCAAATGTATATATCAAAACGGTTGAAGACGAGGACGAGCTTTGCCCCGAATTTTTCAATGACCTTTACAAAGAACGCAAATTTGAGCGTGTTGTAATTGAATATAACGGTATGTGGCAGCTGCAAACGCTCTATGAGGCATTGCCCGAAAACTATCCGATTTATCAGGGCATGATGTTTGCCGACGCAAACACGATTTTGCAATATAACGCAAATATGCGCAACATTGTCGTTGATAAGCTCGATTCATGCGAGGTAGTTGTATTTAACCGCTGCAAACCCGATTTTGATAAAATGGCGCTTCACAAGCTTGTAAGAAATGTTACAAGACGACCCGACATTGCATATGAATATGAGGGCGGCAAGGTTGAATATGACGACATTGAAGATCCGCTTCCTTTTGATGTCGAGGCTGATGTAATTGCAATCGACGACAAGGATTATGCACTGTTTTACCGTGATATTATGGAGGATATGCAAAAATATGACGGCAAGACGGTCAAGTTCAAGGGTATTATTGCAAAGGACAGAAAGATGGGCGACGATATGTTTGCGATCGGCCGTCATGTAATGACCTGCTGCGTTGAAGATATTACCTATGCGGGTTTAGTTGCTGTATATGGCGGTGAGCCGAAGGTTCAGTCAAGAGATTGGTTTGTTGTGACCGCAAAGATTAAGCTTGAGAAAAACAAGCTCTATCGTTCTAAGGGACCTGTGCTTTATATTGAGGAAATGACAAGATCAAACGCACCGACCGAAGAGGTTGCGACCTTCTATTGATTGGAAATATTGATTGATCGGAGATGACGGATTGATGATTGACAGATTTGGCAAAAATGAAACAACAGCCGAGCGAGTTGAGCGAAAATATGATAAAAAATGCCGCAACATTGCGGTTGCAAGAGGACTTAAAAAGGCTGATTTGGTGCTGAAAAACGCAACATATCTTAATGTATTTTCAAATGAGCTTTGTAACGGCGACATTGCGATTTCAAACGGATTGATTGTGGGGCTTGGCGAATATTCGGGCGAAGTTGAGCATGATATGACCGGAAAAATCGTGATTCCGGGGCTCATTGACGCTCACATTCATCTTGAAAGCTCTCTTTGCAGACCTTGTGATTTTGCAAGGGCTGTCGTTTCTCACGGCACGACAACCGTTATCACCGATCCTCATGAGATCACAAATGTCATGGGCACGGACGGAATTGAATATATGTTGGAGGCTACCGAAAATTTGCCGATCGATGTTCATTTCATGCTTCCGTCTTGCGTTCCCGCAACTCCGCTTGATGAGTCGGGCGCAGTCCTTAATTTTGAGGATATTGACGAATATTACGACCACCCGAGGGTTTTGGGGCTTGCCGAGATGATGAATTATGTCGGCGTGATAAACGGTGATGAAGAGCCGATCAAGAAGATTTTGGCGTCGCAGTCGCATCATAAGAAAATCGACGGTCATGCGCCGGGGCTTTCGGGTAATGAGCTTAATGCATACATAACGGCCGGGGTTTACTCGGATCATGAATGCGACACCTTTGAAAATGCGCTTGAAAAATTGCGTAAGGGTCAGTTTATCATGATAAGAGAAGGCACGGCGGCAAAGAACCTTAATGCGCTCATGCCGCTCCTTTGCGCTCAATATTATTCGAGATGTATGTTTGCAACCGACGACAAGCACCCGAACGATTTGCTCCACGGCGGACACATTGATTATATCGTGCGTTCGTGTATTAAAGCGGGCGTTGACCCGATTATCGCAATCAAGGTCGCAAGTCACAATGCGGCGAGATATTTTTTGATGAACAACAAGGGTGCAATCGCAGGCGGTTATCTTGCCGACATTGCGGTTGTGGATAATCTTGAAGATTTCAACATTTTGTCGGTCTACAAAAAAGGCAAGCTCGTTTATGACGGCAAAAATGTTTCCGATTTTGATGAGCCGAGCATTGACGAGCGGCTGAAATATCACGCATATCATACCTTTAAAACAGGTGAGATCACAAAGGACAGTTTCAAAATTCAAAAATCAGTTCCGGTAATCGGAATGATTGACGGCGAGCTTATCACCAAAAAATGCGAGAATGCAAGCACGGCTGATGTTGACAGCGACATACTGAAAATTGCGGTTGTCGAGCGACATCACGGAACCGGGCATATCGGCGTCGGGTTTATTAAGGGATATGGGCTGAAAAAAGGCGCTGTTGCGACCAGCATTTCGCATGATTCGCACAACATTATCGCAGTCGGGATAAATGATGAGGACATAGCGGCGGCGGTTAATCGGATAATCGAGACCGAGGGCGGAATCTGCGTTGTAAATGAGGGGAAGGTCATAAGCGAGGTGCAATTGCCTGTTGCGGGGCTGATGAGCGATCGACCGCTTGATGAGGTAGACACTCGGCTAGAAGCGACAAAAAAAGCGGCATATGACCTCGGAGTCAATCACGGAATCGACCCGTTCATGACCCTTTCGTTCATGAGCTTACCTGTTATTCCGTCAATCAGAATCACCACAAACGGCGTGTTTGATGTTGATAATTGGAAATATGTGTAACAGCACTATAAAGGGAGCCGAAAGGCTCCTTTTTTGATTTTACTTAAAAAATATTGCAAAAAGGGCATATTTTAATAAAAAAGGGTTTGACGAATGAGAAAAGGTGTAGTATAATAAAGTGAAAAAGTATGATGAGAATGGCAAATAATGGCGTTGGATATATTCAAGATTTGCGATTTCAACATACTGCAACAAGGGTGTTGATCGTTTTTGGATATTGCAATAGCCATAATATTGCTTGCGTTAAGCATCGTCATGATCGTAAAAGGCGGAGATGTTTTTGTTGACGCCGCTTCGTGGATCGCCGAGGTTTCGGGAATTCCAAAGCTGATCGTCGGTGCGACTATCGTCAGCTTCGCAACGACGTTGCCCGAACTGCTTGTTTCGATGTTTGCGGCAGGTCAGGGCAAGGTGGATATGTCGATCGGCAATGCGGTCGGTTCGGTCACGGCAAATGTCGGACTGATAATGGCGATTGCACTGCTTTTCATGCCAAGCGAAATCCGGCGTCGGGATTATGTTCTTAAAACGATTCTGATGATCGGCTCGGCTGCGTGCATTGTAATATTCGGCGGTTCGGGTGAATTTTCGCTCGCTGCAAGCGGTGCGCTGCTCATATTTTTCATAATTGCAATGGCTGACAACGTTCATCATGCCCGTGCTGCGATGAAATCGGGTGTTGATGAAGATGACCGACTTGTCCGTGACGGAGTTACCAAAAAGGAAATCAGCATTAACATAATTAAATTCATTTTCGGTGCGTTGGCAACAGTTGTCGGCGCGCAGTTAATGGTTGATAACGGAAGCATTCTTGCCGCATTTGTCGGCGTACCCGAAAGAGTAATCAGCATAACAATAATTGCGGTCGGCACATCGCTGCCGGAGCTTGTAACAACCTTGACGGCGATTCGCAAAGGGGAGCATTCGCTGTCTGTCGGTAACATTTTAGGCGCTAACATAATCGATTTGTCACTTATAATGCCGCTTTGTGCATTTATTTCGGGCGGAAGTCTGACGGTGACAAGAACCGTTGCGATGATCGATTTGCCTGCTTGCCTGATAATTTGCAGCGTGGCAATGATCCCGACGCTAATTACCAAAAAATTCGGCCGTTGGCAAGGCGTTGTCCTGCTCGTGCTTTATGCGGCTTATTTGGTGATCAGCTGCAGCGGAGGTTTAATTTAGAAATTATATTGTGAAAATAATATAATTTGCTTGACATTTATAACACACTGTTGTATTATGATGTTAGGCATATCAGAAATATTTAGGAGGAAACTACTCATGAGTTGGCATTTTGATGACGAAAGACCGATTTACAACCAAATAGTCAACAGAATACTGACGGATGTTGTTACCGGCGTTTACAAGCCGAACGACAGATTGCCGAGCGTTCGTGAATTTGCCGCAGATGCAGGTGTGAACCCCAACACAATGCAAAAAGCGCTTGTGGATTTGGAGAGAACAGGCGTGGTTTATGCAAGAACAACCGCAGGCAGATTTGTCACTGATGATGCTGAGCTTATCGAACAGGTTCGCAAAGATATGCTCAAAGACGAGGTTAGCCGATATTTGCAGAGATGCGAAAAATTCGGGCTTGACCGAATTAAGGCTGCCGACATGGTAATTCATTTCGGTGAAAACTAAACTAAGGTTTATTGATATGTCCTACTTTATTTAGAAAGGATTGAACCTTTATAATGGAGCAGAATGCTAATTTGCTGCCTGCGCTGGAATGTCGTAATTTGTGCAAAAATTACGGTTCCTTTCGTGCGCTCAACAACATTAATTTTTCCTTGCCAAAGGGAAAAATTGTCGGTTTGCTCGGTCCTAACGGAAGCGGAAAAACGACGCTTATTAAGATGATTGCAGGACTTTTGACCGTTGATTCGGGTGCTCTTTTGATTGACGGAAAAGCTCCTTCGTTTGAGACGAACGCAATCGTATCATATTTGCCCGAGCGTCCCTATTTCAGCAACAGCATGAAAGTAAGCCGGCTTGTCGATTTCTTTGAAGATTTTTACAAGGACTTTGACAGAGTCAGAGCCGAAAATATGTTAAACTCGCTTCAAATTGATACATCAAAACAAATGAAAACTCTTTCTAAGGGCACAAAAGAAAAGGTCCAGCTGGTTTTGGTAATGAGCCGCAGAGCTTCGCTCTATCTGCTTGATGAGCCGATCGGCGGTGTTGACCCTGCTGCAAGAGATTATATTCTCAACACGATCATTTCAAATTATGATCCGTCTGCAACAGTGCTCATTTCTACTCACTTGATTTCGGACATTGAAAATGTGCTTGATGAATTTTTGTTCATCAGCGGCGGTCAGGTGTTCATGCAGGATACCGTTGACAATGTCAGGGCGACTAGAGGCGTCAGCGTTGACCAGCTTTTCAGGGAGGTGTTCAGATGTTAGGCAAGGTACTTAAATATGATCTGAAGGCCGTCGGAAAATATATTTTCCCGATTTCTCTGATTGCGTTGCTCACAACAGCTATCGGTTGCGGTGCAATCGGCTATTTGGCGCAGATTGATTATAACAGCGACAATGTGTTTACAATTGTTTCGACGGAAATGGCGTCGATGGTTGTGATGGCATCTGCTTTTGCGCTTGCGGCATTTGCAATATGCACTTTGATCGTGCTTGTTCAGCGTTTCTATTCGTCTTTTTTCACCGATGAAGGTTATCTTACCTTTACACTTCCTGTGAAAAGGGGAACGCTTCTGTTTTCAAAGGTTTTAACAGGCATAATTTATTCGATTTATTCGTCGATTATTGAAGCAGGCTGCATATTCGCATTTATTTCAACATCTGTAATAGCATCGAGCAGTGTTGACGAGCTGATTTTCCAAATCAAGTGTTTGTTTGAGGATTTGCTCACGGAATTCGGAATCAATGTTGCGGTGAATTTGAGTGCATGGATCGGCGACGCATTTGTTATGTGCATATCTTCGATTTTGTTGATCTATCTTTCGTTCACGATCGGTTCGGTAATTGCTTCAAAACACAAGGTTATTTGCAGTGTCGGAATTTATATTGCAATTTCAACCGTTCAGTCGATCATCATGTCAACATTAACATTCTCGGCAATGGCGGTTTCGGGTTCGATGTATGATTCGGTCGCAACTTCGGGTTGGTGGCTGCTTATTACAGCGCTGATCGGAATCGGAATTTCAATCGTGCTGTCGGTGGTATATTATATATTGACCTATTGGCTGATAAACAAAAAGCTGAATTTGGCTTAAATATTTTTAAAATAATAAAAAGCATGAGGTTTTGATATGCACCCCAAAAGTTAGACACTTTTGGGGTGCATAATTTTTATTTGAAGCATAATAGTTGCGTCAGTCTTATAAGCATAAACAAAATAGCGCGGCTTTCTGTCAAAAAAATTAAAAATTAGAATATTTGAGCTTCAAACAGCGGAAACTATTACAAACATTAAAAATAAAAAAGGAGCTCATATAATGAAAGCAACAGGAATTGTAAGAAGAATTGACGATCTCGGACGAATCGTAATTCCGAAAGAAATCCGCCGAACACTGCGTATTAAAGAGGGCGACCCGCTCGAAATATATACAGATAACAATGGGGAGGTCATTTTTAAAAAATATTCGCCGATCGGGGAGATTGGCGCAGTTTCGTCACAGCTTGCCGACGCGCTGAACAGACAATCTGGACTGCCTGTTATCATTTTTGACCGTGACCATTGCATTGCGTGCGCAGGCATCAGCAAAAAAGAAGTGCTTGAACGCAGAATTTCGGCGCAATGTGAGGAAATCATGGAGCGCAGACAGAACGTTGCCGCAACAACGAGTTCGCCGATTTATCCGGTTGAGGGACTTGAGCATAAGGCAGAGGTGGTGTCAACGATCATCTCGTCGGGTGATGTTTCCGGCGCTGTCATAATGCTCGAAGGCAACAAAAAATCAGACGAATCAGACATGAAGCTGTGTAATGCGGCAGCATTATTTTTAGGCTTGCAGCTTGAAAACTGACTGATATAATAATTATTATGCTAAACAGCATGAAAAAAGCTCTCAAATCAAATTTGAGAGCTTTTATACTTTTTTATTTTAAATTATTTTTTCTTCTTTTTAAATACAGGAATGAGGGCTAAAACAACTGCGATTACCGCAACTACGAGAATTACGATGAAGATCGGGTTGAACGGCTGTCGACCTGTTGCTACATCATCAGCATTAGCTGTTGTTGTGGTTGCCTCGTTATCGTTGTTTGTCTTAGTGGTTGTGATAGCGGTTGTTTCATCTAATTTTGTTGTCGGATCATCAACTGCCGCTTTTTCAGCCCATTTATTGCCGTTTTGAACAGCTGTTAGCGCCATCATTGATTCATATGTGCTCATGTAGTCGGGAGCTGTGAACCAGCCCTGACCTGCTTTTGAACCGGCGTCATACCAGAATCCGCCCTTTTCGTCCTGGAGCGAGATGAGCGCGTTGATTGCGTCGGTAAGATCATCGTCGGTTGCAACATCAAGCGCCATGATCGCATATGCCTGCGAGCATGAGTTTGCGCTGTCATATTCGCCTTTGCCAACATAGAACGAATCTGCATTTTTTGTGTTCTTTAAAAACTTAACAGCCGAGTCCAAAATTGCTTTTGCATTGTCACCGTCCATTTTGTTAAGCGCCAAAACTGCCATTGCGGTGATGTCAACATTTGACTCTGCGCCATAATCGTTGAATCCGCCGTCGCTCAAAAGATTTGCCTTGAAATATGCCGCAGCCTTTTCGCTGTCATATTTTGCGGCTGTGTTTTCAAGTGCCAAAACTGCCCAAGCGGTTGAGGTTACGGTTTCTGTGTTAGAAGTATTAACGAATCCGCCGTCAGCCGACTGCAATTTTGCTAGCTTTTCGCCATATGCGTTAAGCTCTGCATCAGTCTTGCCCGACAAAACGCCGAGGAGAATGTTTTTCATCAATCCGTCAACGGTTGTTTCATCAAGACCCGACGGAATGAGGAATGAATAATCGGCATCGTTTTGCATATTCATGCCGTAAACGGTGAACGCTGTGAAGATGTTCGGAGTCGATTTGTTATAATCATCGTCCGGTAAATCAAATGATGATTTGAGGTCGGTTTTGATATATCCGAGTGCTGATTTAACATTATCTGTGTAATCTGCCTGTGCAAAAGCCGACAGCGACATTGTGCATACAAGAAGCAATGCGACAACGATTGCCGAGATTGATTTTGCGATGTTTTTAGAATTCATTGTTATAATTCCTTTCCTTTTGAGCGATATTTTTTATTTATTTGTAAGAGCAGTCATGTCTTTTTCAAGCTTTTCGGTAATTTCGAGTGTTTCGTCATTATCCTTGCCGACTGCCGTTAAATAAATCTTGATTTTAGGCTCTGTGCCTGACGGACGAACGATTGCCGAATTGCCGTCTAAAAGCGTAAATCCGATTACATTTGATTTTGGTAATGTAATTTCTGTTGTCTTTCCCAATTTAACATCGGTTGAGGTTGATTTGAGGTAGTCCTGAACCGATATTACATCATATCCGCCGATTGATTTCGGAGGCTCGTTTCTGAGCGATGTCATGATCGAGTTCATTGTTTCCATTCCCGACTGACCCTCATATGCAAAGCTCAACTGCTTATGATGATAGTAGCCGTAGGTCTTGTAAAGCTCGTTCATTTTATCAAGCAATGTGATGCCCTTTGATTTATAAAATGCCGCCATTTCACAGATGAGCATTGACGAGATTACTGCGTCCTTGTCACGAACATAGCCGCCTGCCAAATAACCGTAGCTTTCCTCAAATCCGAATACATATCTGTCTTCTTCGCCGTCTTTTTCGAGAAGTCCGATCTGTTCGCCGATGAATTTGAATCCGGTGAGCACATTTCTGATTTCACAACCCTTTGCTTTTGCAATTCCCGTTGCAAGATCTGATGTTACGATCGTTTTAACTGCGACAGGGCGATCGGGCAATGTTCCGTGAGCCTTGCGTTCGGTCAAAATGTAGTCAAGGAGCAAGCAGCCGACTTCGTTGCCGCTCATCAATACATATTCGCCGTTTTGATTAACCGCAATTCCGACACGGTCCGAATCAGGGTCGGTTGCAAGCAGAATGTCGGGATGAACCTCGTTTGCGACCTTGAGTGCTTCTTCAAATGCCTGACGGATTTCAGGATTCGGATAGGGAGCTGTCGGGAAGTTGCCGTCGGGCAATTCCTGAGATTTTACAACTGTGACATTTTTGATGTCAACCATGTCAAGAATTCTTCTTACCGGCTTGTTGCCTGCGCCGTGAAGGGGAGTATATACAACCGAGAAATCAGAGCCCTTGAGAACATCTTTGTTGATTGAATATGTCTTAACGGTTTCGAGATAGCTGTCAATGCACTCATCGCCGATATATTCGATCATGCCGCTTTTGAGTCCTTCGTCAAAATCAGATGTTTTAACTCCGCTGAAAATGTCGATGGTTTCAATAATGCCGAGAACTGTTTCGCTTGCTTCCAAAGTCAGCTGACAGCCGTCCGGACCGTAAACCTTGTAGCCGTTATATTTTGACGGGTTGTGGCTTGCTGTTACGACAACACCCGCACTGCAATGAAGATGACGAACGGCATATGAAAGCATCGGGGTCGGCATAAGCTCTTTGTAGATATATACTTTGATTCCGTTTGCGGCATAAATTCCTGCGGCATAACGAGCGAATACATCAGATTTGATTCGGCTGTCATATGCGATTGCAATCGAGCCGTTTTCAAATGTTGCGTTGATATAATCCGCAATGCCTTGAGTTGCTTTGCCGACGGTATATACATTCATTCTGTTAGTTCCTGCGCCGATTACGCCGCGAAGTCCGCCCGTGCCGAATTCAAGATCACGGTAAAAGCGGTCGGATATTTCCGCTTCGTTGTCCTTGACGCTTTCAAGCTCGTCAATCAGGTCTTTGTCTGCTGTTGCGTTTTCAAGCCAAAGTTTTAACTGATCTGAATATTTCATGTTAAACTCTCCTTTATGATAAATGATTGTTTTACTTAATAATATGGTGTTTGCATACATTTTTATTATATATTATATATGTTAAAAAATCAACAATGATTTTGCATCAAAAGGGTACTTGATTTGACAAAAATCTATTGAAAATATCGGTTTAATATGGTAAAATAAAAGCAATATTTTTTATGTGATAAAGGAAAGATCAATTATGATTTGGCATTCTTCTTCCGTCAGTGATATAGAGAATAAAATGGGTACAAGCGCAGAGCGAGGTCTGACAAGCGATCAGGTTGCCGAAAAGCTTGCGAAATATGGTCCGAACATTGTTGCGGATAAAAAGAAAAAGAGCTTCTTTGCGAGATTTTTGGCGCAAATGAAGGACGCAATGGTAATCATTTTGATAATTGCGGCGGTCGTTTCATGTATTGTCACGGTCATTGAAGGCAGTAACGATTGGATCGACCCGATCATAATTGTAGCAATCGTAATTTTTAATGCATTGCTCGGGGTAATTCAGGAAACAAGAGCGGAAAATGCGCTTGAGGCGCTAAAGGGAATGGCGGCGCCGTCGGCTAAGGTAATTCGTGACGGCGTTCAGCATACGATTGACGCGACCGAGCTTGTTCCGGGTGATGTAATTGTGTTTGAAGCGGGAGATTATGTTCCTGCGGACGCAAGACTGACTGAAGCATATTCGCTCAGAGTCGACGAATCAATGCTCACGGGCGAATCTGTTCCGGCTGAAAAGGAAGCCGGTGTAATTTGCGATGATATTGCGCCGATCGGCGACAGACAAAACATGATTTTTTCGGGCTGTTCGATTTCATACGGTCACGGCAAGGCGATCGTGTCAGAAACAGGCGCATATACCGAAATGGGCAAAATTGCTACAATGCTCAAAGAAACCGAAAGCGCAATCACACCGCTTCAAATTAAACTTGCAAAGCTCGGCAAATCTCTCGGCATAATTGCGCTGATCATCTGTGCGATCATCTTCATTTTCGGAAAAATCGTCGGACTCGGCTGGATCGAGATGTTCATGACCGCAATTTCACTTGCGGTTGCGGCAATCCCGGAGGGTCTTCCTGCAATTGTTACGATCGTTCTTGCAATGGGCGTTCAGAAAATGGTTAAGCAAAATGCAATCATTCGCCGATTGCCTGCGGTTGAAACCTTGGGCAGTGCGTCGGTCATTTGTTCGGATAAAACAGGAACGCTTACCCAAAACCGAATGACCTTGGTTCGTGCATATACAAACGGCAAAATGTATGATTTTGACGCAACGCTTGCAACAGATGATGTTGCGGCAATGCTGCGGCTTGCGGCGCTTTGCTGTGACGGCAATGTGGAAAATCGAAACGGTGAAACAATATATATCGGCGACCCGACCGAAACGGCGATCGTCAAAGCGGCAATCGACGTGCTTAAAGTAGATAAGAAAACGCTTGATATGTCATATCCGAGAATGGCGGAAATTCCGTTTGATTCGGACAGAAAATTGATGACTACCGTTTGCATGATCGACGGCAATCCGTTTGCGATCGTCAAGGGCGGAATCGACATAATTTTGGACAGATGCGACAGCATTGATAAAGAGGCGGTTGAAAAGGCGAATCTCGAAATGGCAAAGGATGCGCTTCGTGTGCTCGGTCTTGCAATCAAGCCGCTTGATGTTGCGCCGTCAAATCCGACAAGCGAAGAGCTTGAAAACGGGCTCACATTTGTCGGTCTGATCGGACTTATCGACCCGCCGAGACCCGAAGCACGAGAGGCAATCAAAGAATGTTATTCGGCAGGAATTCGCACGATCATGATAACAGGCGACCATGTTGTAACAGCGGCGGCGATTGCGAAAAATCTCGGAATTATGAAAGACGACGACATTGCGCTGACAGGCGTTGAGCTTGATGAAATGGATGATGACGAGCTTGACGAAAAGCTTGAACATATTTGCGTTTATGCCCGTGTTTCTCCAGAAAACAAAATCCGAATCGTCAAAGCATGGCAGAAAAAAGGTCAAGTCGTTGCAATGACAGGCGACGGAGTAAATGACGCACCGGCGCTCAAAGCTGCCGACATCGGCTGTGCAATGGGCATTACGGGTACAGATGTCGCAAAGGGGGCGGCGGCAATGACGCTGACCGATGATAATTTTGCGACAATCGTCACAGCAGTAAAACAGGGCAGGGGCATTTTTGAAAATATCCGCAAAGCGGTTCATTTCCTGCTATCCTGCAATCTCGGCGAAATTATAACCGTATTTTTCGGATTGATATTCTTCAGAGAAGCGCCGCTAACGCCGATTTTGCTTCTTTGGCTCAATCTTGTGACCGATTCGTTCCCGGCTTTGGCGCTCGGCGTTGAACCTGTGGAGCATGACATTATGAAAATGCAGCCGAGACAAAAGGATGAGTCGATTTTTGCAAGAGGACTCGGAATCAATGTTTTATGGCAGGGTATAATGTTCGGCGCAATCACGCTTATTGCATATTTCCTGGGACTTAAAGAAAGCGGCGGACAGGTGGTCTATGCTCAGTCAATGGCATTTGCGGTGCTCTCGCTCTCACAGCTTGTCCATGCAATGAACTGCCGCTCGGAACATTCGCTCTTTGTTGCGGGTTGGTTCAAAAATCCGATGATGTGGGTCGCAACGCTTACTTCATTCGCTCTTGTTGCACTTGTTCAGTTCGTGCCGTTTTTGCGTACGATTTTCGGTCTTGCGGCTCTCAATACTACCGAATATTTTGAAATCGGTGCTTTGGCGATCTCACCGCTTGTAATTTGTGAGATTGTAAAATTGGTGAAATATTTAATCAATAAATATAAAAAATAAGGATTTGGAAAAATGATTAGAAAATTAAACGAAAACGATAGGGGAATCTATCTTTCAATGGTGTCGGAGTTCTATGACTCGGATGCGGTTTTGCATCCGGTTCCGATTCAGTTTCATATCAACACCTACAACGAGCTCATGAGAAGCGACGAATATCTTGAATGCTACATTTTGGAGCAGGATTCTGACCCCGCAGGTTATGCATTGCTCAGCAAGTCGTTTTCTCCTGAGGTTGGCGGCAAAATTATTTGGCTTGAAGAAATTTTCATATATGAACGGTTCAGAGGTCACGGACTTGGCTCGCAGTTCTTCAAATTTTTGGAGGAAAAAGGAGATGTTGCCCGTTTTCGACTTGAGGTTGAGCCTGATAACGAAAGAGCAAAGAGGCTTTATCGCAGAATGGGCTACAAGGAACTGCCATATATGCAGATGGTAAACGATAAGGTATAATTTATATTAAAAAAAGCACCCTTTTGGGTGCTTTTTTGTTGCGGTATTATGTAGTTTAAAGTTCGCAAAACGGAATGAACGGCGGTTGATTGTTCTGATGCTTTCCAATCATTTTTTCCATCCAAACCATGTTGTACCATCTGTCAAATTTGTAGCCGCATTTGATATATTCGCCGACCAATCTGTAACCAATTGCCGTGTGGTATTCGGCGCTGTTTTTGTCAAGATATTCGTCAGGCTTGTTAGGATAGGCAATGCAGGCATATAGATTTGTGATGTTCTGTTTTTTCAATGCTTCTTCAAGCGCTGAGTAGAGCGTTTTTCCGATACCATGCTTTGTCATACCGAATTTAACATAAACGGTGGTTTCAACCACCCAATCATATGCTGCGCGTTCTTTAAACGGGGAAGCGTATGTATATCCGACGATCTCGCCGTCAAGCTCTGCAACGATATAAGGATAGCGTTTTAGCGTATTGTTTATTCTTGCCACAAACTCATCGACGCTCGGCACATCATATTCAAATGTAATTGCTGTGTTTTTTACATAATATTCGTATATTTTAAGCAGATCTTGAGCGTCGTTTACCGTCGCGATTCGTGTTGTTACACTACTCATATTAAATACACTCCGATTTAGCAAAAAAGGCGGTTTAAACCGCCTTTTTATAATGCTATGAATTTATTTGATCTCAACTCTCCAGTTGAATTTATCCGGGATTTTGCCAAGCTGAATTCCGGTTACGGTATCATAGAGCTTCTGTGAAACTTCGCCGATTCCGCCGTTTCCGATCACCATAACATCATCTTTGTAACGGAGCTTGCCGACAGGTGAAATTACAGCGGCAGTACCTGTGCCGAATACTTCCTCGAGCTTGCCCGATTTTTGAGCCTCGATGAGCTCATCTACCGAAATCTTTCTTTCCTCAACATCATAACCCCAATCCTTGCAGATCGTGATTACCGAATCACGGGTGATGCCGGGGAGGATTGAACCCGAAAGCATAGGTGTGACGATTTTGCCGTCGATTTTGAAGAAGATGTTCATTGCGCCGACTTCTTCGATATATTTACGCTCAACGCCGTCAAGCCAAAGCACCTGCGAATAGCCGTCGTCATGAGCCTTAACCTGACCGATGAGAGATGCCGCATAGTTGCCGCCTGTTTTAGCAAAGCCCATGCCGCCGCGAACTGCACGAACATATTCGTCCTCAATCCAAATTCCTACCGGGTCAAGACCGCTTTCATAATATGCGCCTGACGGAGAAAGAATGATGATGAACATATAGTGATCCGACGGTTTAACGCCGAGGTGTTCGTCTGTTGCGATGATGAACGGACGAATGTAAAGCGATGTGCCCGGATCATGCGGAATCCATGCTTCGTCCATTTTAACAATGGCTGTAACTGCCTGAACGAAATCCTCTTCGGGGATTTCAGGAATGCACAAACGGCGGTTGGTGTTGTTTGTACGCTTTGCGTTCATGTCGGGACGGAATACATAGAACTTGCCGTCGTCGCCTTTATATGCTTTCATGCCTTCAAACATTGTCTGACCGTAGTGGAAAGAGGTGCAGGCGGGAGAGAGCGAAAGGTTGTGGAACGGCTCGATCCTCGGATCATGCCAGCCTTTGCCTGTTTCATAGTCCATAACGAACATATGATCTGTGAAGATCGTGCCAAAGCCGAGATGTTCGCCCGGTTGCGGAATTCTTTTCGGATTTGTTGTTTTTTCAATTCTGATGTTAAGCATTATAACTTCAGATCCTTTCAATAATATTAAATTATTTAATCATTTCAAGTATTTTTTCGGTCATTTCGGTGCAGCTGAGCGGTTTTTCGTCGCTGTCGCCGATAATGTCCGCTGTGCGATAGCCGTCATTCAGCACATCATCGATTGCTTTCTCAATGCACTGTGCTTCTTCCTCTAAATCAAACGAATAGCGGAGCATCATTGCGGCTGAAAGCACGGTCGCAATCGGGTTTGCCTTGTTTTGACCCGCAATGTCGGGGGCTGAGCCGTGAATCGGCTCATACATACCGCATTTTGTGTCGCCGAGAGAGGCGGAAGGGAGCAGTCCGATCGAACCTGTGATCTGGCTTGATTCGTCCGACAAAATGTCGCCGAACATATTTGATGTGACAACAACATCAAACTGTGACGGATTTTTCACAAGCTGCATTGCCGCATTGTCAACAAGCATATCCGTGACTGTTACTTCAGGATATTCCTTTGCGATTCTGTGAACTGTTTCACGCCAAAGTCTCGATGATTCGAGTACATTTGCCTTATCGATTGAAATGACGCTCTTTTTGCGTTTCATTGCGGCATTAAAAGCTGCTCTTGCGATTCGCTCGATCTCCATTACCGAATATTTCTCGGTATCATAAGCCTCTTCGCCGTTATCACTCGTTCTTCTGCCGCGCTCGCCGAAATAAATTCCGCCTGTGAGCTCACGAACCATGACGATGTCAACGCCCTTGTCAACGATTGATTCTTTAAGCGGCGACGCATTTTTGAGTGCCGGATAAACCTTTGCGGGACGAAGGTTAGTATAAAGTCCGAGTGCCGAGCGGATTCCGAGCAATCCCTTTTCGGGGCGCTTGTCCGCAGGAAGAGTATCCCATTTCGGACCGCCGACCGCACCGAGCAAAACGCTGTCGGAATTAACGCAGCCGTCGATTGTTTCCTGCGGCAGGGGAGTGCCGAATTCATCAACTGCGCAGCCGCCCATTAAATATGGTGTGAAGTTAAATGTATGACCGAATTTTTGACCGATTTTTTCAAGAACGGCAACAGCGCTGTCTACAATTTCAGGGCCGATTCCGTCGCCTTTTAACAATGCTATGTTATATGTCAATTTTAGCCTCTCCTTAAAAATTATTTGATTGTGCCGTCGTTGATTGCCGCAACAAGACCGCCTGATTTGATGATCGACTGAATGAACGGCGGAAACGGCTCGGTTTCATATTCTTCACCAGTGGTTAGATTTTTGATAATGCCGTTATCAAGGTCGGCGGACAGTGTGTCGCCCTCGCTGATTGCGTCAACCGCCTTTTCACATTCAACGATCGGAAGACCGATGTTGATTGAGTTGCGATAGAAAATTCGTGCAAAGCTTTTTGCAATTACAAGCGAAATTCCGCTTTCTTTGATTGCAATAGGTGCGTGTTCACGAGATGATCCGCAGCCGAAGTTGAAGCCTGCAACCATAATGTCGCCCGGTTTAACACGAGAGGTAAAGGTTGCGTCAAGATCCTCCATGCAATGAGATGCGAGTTCTTTTTTGTCGATCGTGTTGAGGTATCTTGCAGGAATGATTACATCGGTATCGACATTGTCGGCATATTTAATTACTTTGCCTTCAAATTTCATCTTACATTACCTCCTTTGGAGCAGAAATCTTGCCGGTGATAGCAGAAGCTGCCGCAACCTGAGGGGATGCAAGATAAACTTCCGATTTAACATGACCCATTCTTCCGACAAAATTGCGGTTTGTGGTTGATACTGCACGCTCACCCTCGGCAAGAATGCCCATATATCCGCCCAGGCACGGACCGCAGGTCGGTGTTGATACGATTGCACCCGCTTCGATGAATGTTTTAAGGTAGCCTTTTTCCATTGCCTCAAGATATACCTTTTGAGTTGCCGGAATGACAATGCAGCGAATGCCTTTTTTGACCTTTTTGCCCTGCATTATTTCAGCCGCCGCCGCAATGTCCTCAAGTCTGCCGTTGGTGCATGAACCGATTACGACCTGGTCGATTGTGACATCTTCGGTCAAATCTTCAACGACTCTTGTATTTTCGGGCAGGTGTGGGAAGGAAACGGTAGATTTGATCGTTGATAAATCGATCTCGTAAACCTCGTCATATTCTGCGTCGTCGTCCGCTTTATAAATTTGGGGCTCTTTTCCGCCGGCGTTTTTGATATATTCGATCGTCTTGTCGTCAACTTCAAAAATGCCGTTTTTAGCGCCGGCTTCGATTGCCATGTTTGCAATGCAAAGACGGTCGGCAACAGAAAGCGATGATACACCGTCGCCTGTAAATTCCATTGATTTATAGAGCGCACCGTCAACGCCGATCATGCCGATTATGTGCAAGATGACGTCCTTGCCGCTGATATATTTGTTAAGCTTGCCTTTAAGTACAAATTTGATAGCCGACGGAACCTTGAACCATGCTTTGCCCGTTGCCATTCCTGCCGCCATGTCGGTTGAGCCGACGCCTGTTGAAAATGCGCCGAGCGCACCATAGGTGCAGGTGTGAGAGTCTGCGCCGATTACAACATCACCGCTGACAACCAAGCCTTTTTCAGGCAAAAGAGCGTGTTCAATGCCCATTTGACCGACATCGTAGAAATTTGTGATATCATATTCGTTTGCAAATTCACGGCACATTTTGCACTGAGTTGCCGCTTTAATATCCTTGTTCGGGGCAAAATGGTCCATTACCATGGAAATTTTGTCCTTATCAAAGACCTTGTTTGAGGAAAAATTTGAAAATTCTCTGATTGCTACCGGAGAGGTGATGTCGTTGCCGAGCACCATGTCAAGGTTTGCCAAAATCAGCTGACCTGCCTTGACCTCTTTGTTACCGGAATGAGCCGCAAGAATTTTCTGAGTCATTGTCATTCCCATTTGTTATTTATCCTTTCATGATCCGAGTTTACTGAATAATTGCGCCCTTGTCGGCTGAAGAAACAAGCCGTGAATAGCGTTTGATATATCCCGAAACCTCACGAGGTGTGATTTTCATCTCTTGTTTGCGTTTTGCCATCTCATCTTCATCGACAAGCAGTTCGATTGAATAATTCGGAATGTCGATTGAGATGATGTCGCCCTCTTTGATATATGCAATCGGACCGCCGGACACCGCTTCGGGTGAAATATGACCGATCGATGCGCCTCTTGTTGCACCTGAGAAACGGCCGTCGGTGATGAGTGCTACTCCCTTGTCAAGACCCATTCCGCAGATAGCCGAAGTCGGGGAGAGCATTTCTCTCATTCCCGGACCGCCCGCAGGACCTTCATAGCGAATGACTACGACATCGCCCGATTTGATCTGACCGTCATAGATCGCCTTGATTGCTTCCTCCTCGCTGTTAAATACACGAGCAGGACCCTTGTGGACAAGCATTTCTTTCGCAACCGCACTGCGTTTTACAACGCCGCCGTTAGGTGCCAGTGAGCCAAACAAAACTGCAAGACCGCCTGTTTTGGTATATGGCTCATCGATCGGACGGATAACATCATAGTTGCGAACAGGGCAGTTTTTAATGTTTTCGCCGACTGTTCTGCCTGAAACCGTCATCAGCGACAAATCAAGCATATCTTTTTTAGCGAGCTCGTTCATTACCGCATAAACTCCGCCTGCCGCGTCAAGATCCTGAACATGATGATGACCAGCCGGTGCCAAATGGCAGAGATTCGGGGTTCTTTCGCTGATTTCATTAACCTTTTTGAGGTCAAAATCAACGCCTGCTTCATGAGCGATTGAGAGCAGATGTAAAAGCGAGTTCGACGAACAACCGAGCGCCATGTCAACAGTAAGCGCATTTGAAATTGTGCGTTCGTTGACGATGTCACGGGGGCAGAGATTTTCTTTGACAAGCTCAACCGCTCTCATTCCGACATCTTTAGCAAGTCTGAGTCTTGCCGCCATGACCGCCGGGATCGTGCCGTTGCCGCGAAGTCCCATTCCGAGTACCTCGGTCAGGCAGTTCATTGAGTTTGCGGTGAACATACCCGAACATGAGCCGCAGCCCGGACAAGCATTTTCTTCGATATAATGCACCCTGTCTTCGTCGATAGTGCCGTTTTTGTATGCGCCGACAGCCTCAAATACTGAATTTAAGTCCATTGGCACGCCTTGGTCTGAGCAGTTTGAAAGCATCGGACCGCCTGATACAAAAATCGCCGGAATATTAAGTCGCATTGCCGCCATGAGCATACCCGGAACAATCTTGTCGCAGTTCGGAATAAATACAAGACCGTCAAAACCGTGCGCTTTTGCCATGCATTCGATCGAATCGGCAATCAACTCACGGGAGGCAAGGCTGTATTTCATTCCCTCATGACCCATTGCGAGTCCGTCGCATACGCCGATTACATTAAACTCCATCGGCATTCCGCCTGCCATCAAAACGCCGTCCTTAGCCGAACGGGCGATGTTTTGCAGATGAATATGACCCGGGATTACTTCTGAAAATGAATTAACGATACCGATAAACGGTCTTTTTATCTGTGTATCGGTATAGCCCATTGCTTTGAGCAATGAACGCTGCGGCGCTCTTTCAACACCGGATTTTACATTATCGCTTCTCATTGGTATTCAGTCCTTTTTTAAATGCAACCGCACCCGAAATCGGGTGCAGTTGCCTAGAATAGTTATGATTAGTTGTTGATGAGTTTATCGTCGTCGTTGTTCCAGCTGTAAAGCTTGCGGATCTCTGCACCGACTTTCTCAGACGGATGCTCAGACGCCAATTTTCTCATTGCTCTGAAGTGAGCCTGGCCGCCTGCGGGCGACATGTCGAGCAAGAATTCTTTTGCAAACGAGCCGTCCTGAATGTTGTGGAGGATCTCTTTCATCTTAGCCTTAGTCTCGGCTGTGATGAGCTTCGGTCCTGTGATGTAATCGCCATATTCCGCTGTGTTTGAGATAGAATATCTCATTCCGGCAAAGCCTGACTGATAGATGAGGTCAACGATGAGCTTCATCTCATGAATGCACTCAAAATATGCGTTTCTTTCGTCATAGCCTGCTTCGCAAAGTGTTTCAAAGCCTGCCTGCATCAGTGCGCAAACGCCGCCGCAAAGAACAGCCTGCTCACCAAAGAGGTCTGTTTCTGTTTCTGTGCGGAAGGTTGTTTCCAAAACGCCTGCACGAGCGCCGCCGATGCCGAGCGCATATGCAAGAGCCATCTGCTGAGCTTTGCCCGTATAATCCTGTTCAACGGCAACAAGGCACGGAACACCTTTGCCATCTTGATATTCCGAACGAACGGTATGACCCGGACCTTTCGGTGCGATCATTGTAACATCAACAAATTTCGGCGGAATGATCTGACCGAAGTGAATTGCAAAGCCGTGTGCGAACATGAGCATATTGCCTTCTTCAAGGTTCGGTTCAATGTCTTTTTTATACATAGCGGCCTGTTTTTCATCGTTGATAAGGATCATGATAATGTCAGCCTGTTTAGCAGCTTCAGCGGCTGTGTAAACTTTAAGACCCTGTTTCTCGGCTTTAGCCCAGCTCTTTGAACCCTCATAGAGACCGACGATTACATCGCAGCCTGAATCTTTGAGGTTGAGCGCATGAGCATGACCCTGTGAGCCGTAACCGATTATTGCGATCTTCTTTCCCTGCAACAATGAAAGGTCGCAGTCTTCCTGATAGAAAATCTTTGCTTTTTCCATGATAAAAAACTCCTTTTTATTATATATATTTTAATTATAAATTAAAAACAAGATTAATTAAAGACTATTTTGTAAATTTATTATACTTTAAGGCTTTCTTTTCCTCGTTCCATCGCAACTGCGCCCGTTCTGCACATTTCGATTATGCCATAGGGCTTCATCAGTTCAATGAATGCGTCAAGCTTTCCTGTGTCGCCTGTGATTTCAAGGCAAATCGACTCCGCACCGAAATCGATGATTTTTGCACGAAATACATTAACGGCGTCCATTACGCTTTGACGGGTCTCGGGGGTAAGCGCAACCTTTAATATGATGAGCTCTCTGATTACCGAGGTGTCATGGTCCATTTCCTTGATTTCCTTGACTTCCTGAATTTTTGAAAGCTGTTTGATCATCTGATCTCTTGAATAATCGTCGCCTGTCATTGTGACGGTCATTCTTGAAAAATTCTCGTTTTCGGTAACGCCGACGGTGAGTGAATCAATGTTGAAGCCTCTTCGTGAAAACATTCCCGAAATTCGGTTGAGAACGCCGAATTTATTTGATACAAGCATTCCGATAATAAATTTCTTCATTTTCGGCACCTCACTTCAAAATTAGATCGTCTACTGCGCCGCCGGGCGGAATCATTGGCAAAACACGCTCGTCGCAGTTGATTTGACAGTCGATAACGACCGTACCGTTTGTGTTAAACGCTTCTTTGACGCATTTTTCAAACTGAACTTCATTATCCGCACGAAGTCCCTTTGCTCCGAATGCTTCGGCAAGCTTGACAAAATCGGTTTTGCGGTCAAGCGTTGTGAATGAATAATGCTCATTATAGAACATTGTCTGCCATTGACGAACCATTCCGAGAACGTTGTTGTTCATGACGACGATTACAAGCGGAAGATTCTGCGAAACTGCGGTTGCAAGCTCATTCAGGTTCATTCCGAAGCTGCCGTCGCCGGTGAATAATACGGTGCGTTTGCCCGTTCCGATGCAAGCGCCGATTGCGCCTCCCATTCCAAAGCCCATCGTTCCGAGTCCGCCCGACGAAATCAATGTGCGTGAATTTGCAAAATGATAACGCTGACATACCCACATCTGGTGCTGTCCGACATCGGTCGCAACAGGTGTGTCGTCGCTTGCATAGTCGGATACGATGTCGATTGCTCTGTATGGTGTGAATGCGCCTACTGGCTTTGCGGCGTTATCCTCTTCATATTTGCGAAGCTCGTTGATTCTTGACCACCAATCTGCGTGTTCCTGTTTCGGGAGCTTTTCAATCAGCTGATTGAGCGCTGTTTTAACATCGCAGTTGATTCCGATGCTTGATTTGATGTTTTTATCGATTTCCGCATTGTCCACATCAATATGAATAATGTCGGAATATTTGCAATATTTTGATTTGTCGCCTGTTGCACGGTCAGAAAATCTTACGCCGACGGCGATTACCAAATCAGCCTCCGACTTTGACTTTGTAGCCGCATAGTGTCCGTGCATTCCGACCATTCCGAGCGTATGATCGTCGTCTGTCGGTGCGGCTGACAGACCCATCATTGAAAAACCGATCGGTGCGTCAATGAGATATGACAGCTTTTTCAGCTCTTCTTCGGCATTGCCCGAAATCACGCCGCCTCCGCAATAGATGAACGGACGCTTAGCCTCAACGATCATTTTTGCCGCTTTCTCAATGTCCTCATCGTTGGCTTTTTCGTGGAATGAATAATCTTTGATCGGTTTTGTTTCAAACTCCGCCTTGTTCACCTGAACATCCTTCGGAATGTCAACAAGCACAGGACCGGGTCTGCCCGAACGGGCAAGATAAAATGCTTCTCTTAATGTGTCGGCGAGCTCGTTTACATCTTTTACAATGAAATTTTGCTTTGTAATAGGCATTGTGATTCCGACGATGTCAACCTCCTGGAAAGAATCCCGACCGATAAGCGAACACGGAACATTGCCCGTAATCGCAACCATCGGCACCGAATCGAGATATGCGTTTGCAATTCCGGTGACAAGATTTGTAGCGCCGGGGCCGCTTGTCGCAATTACAACTCCGACCTTGCCGGTCGCTCTTGCATAACCGTCTGCCGCATGAGCCGCTCCTTGTTCGTGAGCCGAGAGAATGTGATGAATTTTATCCGAATAGTTGTAAATTTCATCATAGATGTTAAGCACCTGTCCGCCCGGATAACCGAAGACGGTGTCAACACCCTGTTCAATAAGTGTTTCAAGTAAGATCTTTGCTCCGCTTATTTTCATTTGTGGATTTTCCTTTCAACCTTAATAATAACAAAAGCCCGTGGTCGTAAACGTTTACGCCACAGGCTACAAAAAGCTTTAAATAAAAATGTTGCTCAAAGCGCTCGTCGCTTTGTTCAAATTATTTGCAGCTTATGGCATAACTTTTCACATCGACGCCCACTATCACTTTTAGGACGACGACGCAGATAATTATGTTAATAAGCGCGTTCATTGAAAACATTTTTTAAAATCTCCGTTTGTTATTGTTTGATACAAGTTTAGCATTAAATTAAATCAAATGCAAGTATATTCTTCATTTTTTTGACCTAATAACACAAAAATTTCGAAATAAAGCAAAAATAGCCGATCCAAATATAATATTATAGTGCAAAATACACAATTAAAATAAATCAATATCATTGATATTATTTCAAAATTGATATTTTTTAATGCGTAAAATATTAAATTCAATCAATTTCACTATCGGAATTATTCTAAAAAATTCGTCATTTTACTAAAATGTTTTTTCATAAACTTGACTAACATCATTTTTATGGTATAATTTTTACATAATTTAAGCATATTTATACGGAGGCACAAATCATCATGATCGACCTTGACAGCTTTACCTATGAGGAGAAAACCGTGTTTTCGCTTCGTTCGTTATATGAAAAATACGGCTATAAAAAATACAAAATGAGCCGTTTTGAGGAATATGAGCTCTATGCTAAGAACAGATCGTTTTTGGAAAGCGAAAATATTATAACCTTCACCGACCAGAGCGGCAGGCTCATGGCGCTCAAACCCGATGTTACGCTTTCAATCGTAAAAAACACGCTTGCGGGCGATAATTTTTGCGATGTGAAATATCATTATAACGAAGATGTTTTTCGCGTTGACCCGTCAACTCACGAGCTGAAAACGATTATGCAGGTAGGCGTTGAGCATATCGGAAAAATCGACCTCTATTCAACCGCTGAGGCAATTTGCCTTGCAAAGAGGAGTCTGACGCAGATCGATGAAAACAACATCCTTGATTTGTCTCATTTGGGGTTTGTTTCTGGGCTTTTAAGCGCAATTGACGAGCCGATAAAATCAAAGCTGATTCATTATATCGGTGAGAAGAACGCTCATGATATATTGACTGTCGCACAGCAAAACGGAATTGACCCCTCACTTGCCGAAAAAATCGCAAAATTATCTTCGCTTTACGGACCGATTGAGCAAACGCTCAAAGCCGCCGACGAGCTTATCATAAACGATGAGATGAAATCGGCGTCCGACGAGCTTCATGCGCTCTATGAGACGATCGCAAAATCGGGGTTCGGCGAAAACATCAACCTTGATTTTTCAATCGTCAACGACATGAATTATTACAACGGCATAATCTTTCAGGGGTATGTTAAAAACGTGCCGAGCTACATTTTGTCGGGCGGCCGCTATGACAGGCTGATTGAGAAAATGGGCGGCAAAGGCATTTCGGCAATCGGTTTTGCGATATATCTTGATTTGATTGATTTATACAATAAAGATGAATCGGAAAAATCGGATTGCGATGTTTTGATAATCTATGATGACAGCACGCCTGCGGACACGCTGCTTAATGCTGTCATGTCATATGTAAATACAGGTCGGCGGGTGATTACGCAAAATGGGGATGTCGGCAGGATTTTAGCAGAAGACACAGTGGATATGCGAGGTAATTATAATGAGTGAATATATTAACATTGCTCTCCCGAAGGGCAGGCTCGGCGAAAAGGTATATGACATATTCGAATCGCTCGGGTACGGCTGTGAATCGATTAAGGAAAATAACCGAAAGCTGATTTTCGAGGACGACAAAAACATGGTTCGCTATTTTTGGGTAAAACCGTCGGATGTTGCGATATATGTTCAGCACGGAGCGGCTGATGTGGGTGTTGTCGGAAAGGATATTTTGCTTGAATATGAGCCGGATGTATATGAATTGCTCGACCTTGACACGGGCAAATGCAGAATGTGTGTTGCAGGCAAAAAGGGATTCAAAATCGACCCGGCAAAAACGCTTAAAGTAGCGACAAAATTCCCGAAAATCGCTCGGTCGCATTTTATGAAAACAGGGCAGGAGATTGAGATAATTAAGCTAAACGGTTCGATTGAGTTAGCACCCATTCTCGGAATGAGCGATGTAATTGTCGATATTGTGGAAACAGGCACAACGCTCAAAGAAAACAATCTTGAGGTGCTTACCGAATTTGTGAATATCAGTGCAAGGTTCATTGCAAACAAAGCGGCATATAAATTTAAAAACAATGAAATTTGCGAGATGAAAGACCGTTTGTCAAAACTGCTTGATGAGAAGAAAGGAAAATAATCATGATTAAGATAATCGAATCAAAGGATATTACCGCAGAAGAGATAATTCCGAGATATTCAAATAGATCCGATGTCGGTGAGATCGTTGCCGACATAATCGACAATGTTCGCAAAAACGGCGATGAGGCGCTGATTGAATATGCGAAGAAATTTGACAATGCCGAAATTACCGACCTTGAAGTAAGCGACGCCGAATTTGACGAGGCAATGAGCCTTGTTGATGATGAATTCATCGAGATAATCAAAGCGGCGAAAGAAAATATATATGAATTTCACAAGCATCAGCTTCGTGATAATTTCACGGTAAATGACAAAAACGGCGTAATTTTGGGTCAAAAATTCATGCCGCTTCGCAGAGTCGGACTCTATGTTCCCGGCGGCACAGCGGCATACCCTTCGAGCGTGCTGATGAACTGCGTTCCCGCAAAAATCGCAGGCGTCGGTCAGATCGTCATGACAACGCCGCCCTCAAAGGACGGCAAGGTAAATCCCGTATTTTTGGCGGCGGCAAAAATCGCAGGCGTCGATAAGGTATATAAATCGGGCGGCGCTCAGGCGGTTGCGGCTCTTTGCTATGGTACTCAGTCAATCGAAAAGGTGGACAAGATCGTAGGTCCGGGTAATGTATTTGTTGCGGAAGCAAAGCGCCAGGTCTACGGCATGGTCGATATTGACATGATTGCAGGTCCGAGCGAGATTTTGATTGTTGCGGACGCAACCTGCGAGTCAAAAAATGTTGCCGCAGATCTCTTGTCACAGGCGGAGCATGATAAAAATGCGTCGGCGATTTTGATTACGACAAGCAACAAGCTTGCAAAAGATGTGTCGGATGAAATCGAAAAGCAGTTGGGCGAGCTTTTGCGCTTTGAAATTGCAAGAACAAGCATTGACAACAACGGAAAAATCATTGTCGTCAATTCGATTTCGGAGGCAATCGAGCTTGCAAATGCGGTTGCGCCCGAACATTTTGAGCTTTGTGTTGATAATCCGTTCGATTATCTCAATGATGTTAAAAACGCAGGTTCTGTTTTCCTCGGTAAAAATACTCCCGAAGCGCTCGGCGATTATTTTGCAGGACCTAACCATACATTGCCGACAAGCGGCACGGCTCGTTTTTCATCACCTCTGTCGGTAGACGATTTCATCAAAAAAACGCAGTTCATTTACTACACACCCGACGCATTGTCAAAGGTCAGCGACAAGGTTGCATATTTTGCGACAAAAGAGGGACTGACCGCCCATGCGAAATCCGCAACAATACGGTTTGAATAATCTTGACGGCATTTTAAATGCATGGTATAATTTATTATTATTTATAGACGAGAAAGGCAGACAGGATTTTGAGCAGATTTATCTCGAAACGCTTTGACAATTTGGAAGAATATGTCCCCGGCGAACAGCCTCGTGACCAACAATATATTAAGCTTAACACCAACGAATCGCCGTTTGAGCCGTCCGCAGGTGTTATTCATGCAATCTCAAACGAAGCGCATAACATCATGCTCTATCCCGACCCGACCTGCGGCGAATTGTGCAAGGCACTGGGTGAGCTTTTCTCAGTTGAAAAAAACAACATCACTCTCGGCAACGGTTCGGACGAAATTTTGAACTTGTGCTTCATGGCATATTGCGACAAAAGCAAGGGAATGGCTTTTCCGAACATATCATATGGCTTTTACAAGGTTTTTGCCGAGCTATATAATATCCAATATTGCGAAATTCCTCTAAAACCCGATTTTTCGATAGATGTTGACGATTATTGCAATTTGGATAAAAATATTGTAATCGCAAATCCGAATGCGCCGACAGGACTTGATGTTTCAATCGACGGCATTCGCAAAATCCTTGAAACCAACCCCGACAATATCGTGATAATCGACGAAGCGTATGTTAATTTCGGTGGAGTGAGCGCAATTCCGCTTATAAAGGAATATGACAATCTGATAGTTGTCGGTACATATTCAAAATTCAGGTCAATGGCAGGCGCAAGGCTCGGCTTTGCGGTCGCTTGCGAGTCGCTCACCCGTGACCTTAACAAGATTAGATTTTCGACAAATCCCTATAATATTAACCGAATGACATTAGCGGCAGGACTTGCCTGTGTCCGTGAAAATGATTATTATGTAAAAAATGCCGAGATAATCGTTTCAAACCGAGATTATACGACCGCGGCTTTGCGAGAACTTGGGTTCAGCGTGCTTGAGAGCAAGACAAACTTTGTCTTTGCAAAATATGACGGCGGCATTTCAGGCAAAAATTTATATTTAAAGCTGAAAGAAAAAGGCATTTTGGTGCGGCATTTTGACCGACCCGATATTTCTGACTATTTGCGAATCACGATCGGCACAAGAGAACAGATGGAGTCGCTTATCGACTGCATTAAAACAATAATTTAAAGGAGCGGCAATATATGAGAAGCTATGAACTTAACCGAAAGACAAACGAAACCGACATTGCGCTTTGCCTTAATTTAGACGGCACAGGCAAAGCAAAAATCAATTCGGGGTGCGGCTTTTTGGATCATATGCTTACGCTTTTTGCGTGCCATTCGGGCTTTGATCTCGAACTCAGCTGCGTCGGTGATACATTCGTTGACTATCATCATTCGGTCGAGGACATCGGAATTGCACTCGGGGCGGCATTTAAAGAATGCGTCGGCGACAAGGCGGGAATCGCAAGATACGGCGACATTATTTTGCCGATGGACGAAGCTCTGATACTTTGCGCTGTTGACATTTCGGGCAGAGCGCATTTAAGCTATGATCTCGGTGCGCTCACAGCAAAGGTCGGCGATTTTGACACCGAGCTTGTGGAAGAGTTTTTGCTCGGCTTTGTGAGAAATGCGGGAATCACGCTTCATGTTAAAAAGCTTGACGGAAAGAACGTTCATCATATAATCGAGGGCGCCTTTAAAGCACTCGGCAGAACGCTTAAAGCGGCGGTTTATATCGCAGACAAAAACAACATGACAGTACCGTCTTCAAAAGGAGTTTTATAATAAATGACAGCAATCATCGATTATGGCGTCGGAAATTTGTTTTCGCTTGTCAGCAGCCTAAAAATGCTCGGCGAAGAGGCGGTCGTTACAAACGACGAAAAGGTCATTGAAAGTGCCGACCGAATCATATTACCCGGAGTCGGTGCATTCGGAGACGCCGCCGAAAAGCTCAAAATCGGCGGACTTGATGAGATAATCAAAAAACAGGCGAAATCGGGCAAGCCGCTTTTGGGAATATGCCTCGGAATGCAGCTGTTATTCGAGAAAAGCTACGAATACGGAGAGCATGAGGGCTTAGCGCTGATAAAGGGCAGCGTTATGCCGCTCGAAGGCAAAATCGACAGTTCGCTCAAAATACCGCACATTGGTTGGAACGAGCTTCATTTTCCGAAATCAAAGCCTGTTTCACCTTTGTTCAAATACATAAATGAGGGTGATTTTGCCTATTTTGTCCATTCCTATTATGCCGCAAATTGCGACGAAAATGTGATTGCAACGACCGATTACAGCGTTGAAATCACAGCGGCGGCGGCAAATAATAATACATTCGGAACGCAGTTTCACCCCGAAAAGAGCGGCGAAGTCGGACTGAAAATATTGAAAGCATTTTGCGAAATGTAAGTTTACATAACTATTTTTATTAACGGAGTTTGAATATGAATATATTTCCCGCAATCGATCTTATCGACGGCAAAGCGGTAAGACTGTATAAAGGCGACTATGATAAAATGACGGTATATAACGACGACCCGACAGCGGTTGCAAAATCGTTTGAAAATGCGGGCGCCGAGTTTTTGCATACGGTCAATTTGCAGGGTGCTTTGCATGGCGAAAAGCAAGACAGCGCAGTTAATTCGGAGGTTATTAAGAAAATAGCCGAAACGACAAATCTAAAGGTTCAGGTCGGCGGCGGCGTCCGAAACGAAGAGATAATCAAGTCATATCTCGATTCGGGTGTTTATCGTGTGATTTTGGGCACGATTGCGGTCGAAGCCCCTGAATTTTTAGTCGATATGATTAAAAAATACGGCGAAAAAATCGCTGTAGGAGTTGACATAAAAGACGGATATGTTGCAACGCACGGCTGGACCGAAAAATCAGCGGTAAAATGCGATGATTTTGTTGATAATCTCTGCAAAATCGGCGTAAAAACCATAATCTGCACCGACATTTCCAAAGACGGAGCAATGATGGGAACAAACCTTGAGCTATATCGCAGGCTGAACGCAAAATTTGACATCGACATAATTGCGTCGGGCGGCGTTTCGTCAATGAACGATATTGAGAAGCTTTGCGGGATGAATATGTACGGCGCGATTTTGGGCAAAGCGCTATATACGGGTGCGATTGACCTTGAAACCGCAATCAAAAAGGCAGGAGGCAGAGAATAAATATGATTACGAAAAGAATTATTCCGTGCCTTGATGTTAAAAACGGCCGTGTGGTTAAGGGTGTTAATTTTGAGGGGCTGTCCGATGTATCATCACCGGTCGAGCTCGGCAAATATTATTCGGACAACGGCGCAGACGAGCTTGTATTTTACGATATTACCGCGTCAAACGAAAACCGCCGACTTTTCGCCGACATTCTGACAAAGGTTGCAAGCACAATCTTCATACCGCTCACAGTAGGCGGCGGAATTAACACGGTTGCCGATTTTGACAGGGTGCTCAAATGCGGTGCGGATAAGGTGAGCGTTAATTCGGGTGCAATCAAAAATCCCGATTTGATTTCTGACGCCGCAAAAATATACGGCAATCAATGCGTTGTACTTTCAACCGATATTAAAAGGGTTGGCGGCTCATTTCATCTGTTTTTGAACGGCGGCAGAATTGATACGGAAATCGACGCAATCGAATGGATAAAACGGGGCGTTGACAATGGGGCAGGCGAAATCGTTGTAAATTCGATTGATACCGACGGAGTTAAAAAAGGTTTTGACATTGAATTGCTCAAAAAAGTATGCGAAGCTGTTAATGTTCCGGTAATTGCTTCGGGCGGCGCCGGCTGTGTTAATGATTTTATCACGCTGTTTAACGAAATCCCCGACATTGACGCAGGACTTGCGGCGTCTATTTTCCATTTCGGTGAAGTGAAAATCCCCGATTTAAAACGGGAGCTTAAAAATAACAATATAAATGTTCGTTTGTAAAAAGGAGTATAAATTATGGTAAAAATCGATGAACTGAAATTTGACGAAAAGGGACTGATTCCCGCAATCGTTGTTGATTATAAATCAAAAAAGGTGCTGACTTTGGCATATATGAATCGTGAAAGCCTTAAAATCAGCCTTGATGAGAAGAAAACCTGTTTTTGGTCACGCTCAAGAGGCGAGCTTTGGAGAAAAGGCGAAACCAGCGGCAATTATCAGCATATTGTTAAAATCACCGCTGATTGCGACAAAGACGCACTCACAGTGGTTGTAAAAAAAGACGGCCCCGCGTGCCACAAGGGTACCGATTCATGCTTTAACGACGATTTATTTATCAGCGATGAAATCTCCGATTTTTCGCTGTCATCGCTCATGAAGCTTATCAAGGGAAGAAAGACCGAGAAAAAGGAAGGCTCATATACCACATATCTTTTTGAAAAGGGCATTGACAAAATCCTCAAAAAGGTCGGAGAAGAGAGCACAGAGGTTATCATTGCGGCAAAAGCCGACGATAAAAAGGAAACGATCTATGAAATCGCAGATTTGACATATCATGTGATGGTTTTGATGATTGAAATGGGAATCTCGCTCGAAGACATTTTCGACGAGCTAAGCTCTCGTCATGTCATTGATCATAAGGTTAAGCAGGAAAAAATGACGCACTGAATAAAACAGGAAAGAGTGAAGAAGCAATGATTTATCCGTTAATTTTAACGCCGCCGTGCATGGACTATCTTTGGGGCGGAGAAAAGCTGAAAAAGGAATATAACATCAAGACCGACAAAAAGCCGTGTGCAGAGGCTTGGATGCTTGCGGACAGAAACGATTATTCATGCACCGTCCAAAACGGCGAATATGCAGGCCGTACGCTCAAAGAAGTGCTGGATATATGGTCTGATGAAGTAATCGGCGAAAATGCGGCGAAGTTCCCATATTTTCCGTTGCTGATTAAGCTAATCGACGCAAAAAGCCAGCTGTCGGTTCAGGTTCACCCGAATGATGAATATGCAATGAAGGTCGAGGGCGAATTCGGCAAGACCGAGATGTGGTATGTCGTTGACTGTGAGCCGGGCGCATATCTTTACTATGGCTTAAAAACCGACCTTACAAAGGACGAGTTTAAATCATATATCGAGCAAAACAGGCTTGACGAAGTATGCAACAAGGTCGCCGTTCATAAGGGCGATTGCTTCTTTATCCCGTCGGGTATGCTCCATTCGATCGGTGCGGGAATTTTGGTAGCCGAGGTTCAGCAAAACAGCAACACGACCTACCGTGTATATGATTTCGGCAGAGTCGGTGCTGACGGCAAGCCGAGAGCGCTTCATATTGACAAGGCGCTTGATGTAACATCGCTCAAAGCAACCGATTCAACGATTGAAAACAGCGAATATGAAAAGGTTCCCGGCGGAAAAATTCGTCCTCTTTCAAAATGCAACTATTTCACCTCGTCAATCGTTGACCTTGATACAAAAATGAACTTCAGAAACGACAACAGCTTCATTTCGCTTGTATGCCTTGACGGCGTTTGCGACGCAACATATAAGGGCGGCAGCTTCAGAATGGTCAAGGGCATGAGCGTGTTTGTTCCGGCAAAAACGGACCTCACTGTTTACGGAATGGCAAAGCTGCTTAAAAGCGAAATATAAAATAAACATTCAGACAAAAAACCGTTGGATAGTTTAATCCAACGGTTTTGTTATTTATTCTGTTTGTTTTATTTATTCAAAAAACAGTTTTTCACCTGTCATTTTGCCTTTATACATGAGTGCGTCTGCCTGTCTGACCTTATCTTGGATCGGGTCGTCGTTATAAACCGCACCAACCGTTATCGACAGTTCAATTTTCGGCAGATAGGGGATACGGATTTTTGAAACCTCGTCGATTGCATTTTTCAGCTTGTTAAAGAACTGATTTCGTTCACCCGTCAGACTAATCAGCAAAAATTCATCTCCGCCGAAACGGATGATTATGTCCTCTTTGCCGACTGTCCGTTTGACTGCGTCGACGATTGAGCGAAGCGCAATGTCACCCGAATCATGGCCGTATGTATCGTTGATCTGCTTAAATCTGTCGCAGTCGATCATTGCAACAGCAACAACATCGGTCAAATTGCAGATATATTCCTGATAATACCGCCTGTTGTAGGCATTCGTGACCACATCACGATAAAGCTTTTTGTTGATATTTAAAATCATGTCGGTATATTTTGAATGAGAGAATGTATTAAGCGCCTCGGTGTTAACTTTATGCACCATTTCAAGTACATAGTCAACGCCTTTAACATTGATCTTGCAGGCAAAAACCTGATATATTTTATCTCCGATGAAACGGAGAGCCGTGGTTGAGGTTCTCTTTTCGTCAAATGCCTTTACAACGCAGTCCTCACACCGTTTGTCACGGTTCCAACACGAATAACATTTGCCGAAAAGCCACTTCTTGTCACCGTTTTCGCTGACGCTGACAACTCTTCCTCGATTGTCGATTATTCTGACATAATCGAAATTATTGCTCAGCTGACGGATTATTTCGGTGAACTCTTCCGAATCAAAATTCTGAACAGGGTCGTCGTCAAGTCTCCTTGAGTTTATATCATAAATTCTGCCCATTGCGCCGATATAATTCTCAGCCCCGTCCTCAGACCAAAGCGATTTTGCGATTATGCGTAATTGATGCGTTTTATCGTTGATTTTCTTTTCAAAATCAATTCGAATGTTCGGCTTTTGCGGTGTTGTTGAGAGCAACATATGGCGCAGCTTGCTAATCATCGACTTTCCGGGGAACGACTGTTCTTTTAAGTTCGGGTCGCTGATGAAGCCGTTTGTTTTAAGAAAATCAGAGCCCCAGGGGTTTATGTTGACATTGCGCTTCGCGGCGTCATAGACAAATTGGATTTCGTTGATGTCCGAAGTGAAAAAGCTGATCTTTTCCCAAATATCCGCCGAAATGTCAGTGGTGATGGTGCTGAGTTGCGTGTTGTCCGAATCAAGGTCAATGTTGATTTTCTTATTGTTCGGCATATAGTTATCCGAATCAAGAAAAATTGCCCGAAGCTCGTCCTTTACTTCATATAAACATTGCATCATCAGCGGATTGAACGCACCGCATTCGCCGTTCAATATCATCGAAACCGCTTTTTCGTGCGAATATGCGGGCTTGTAACAGCGCTTGCTAACAAGTGCATCATATACTTCCGCAACAGCGACCGCCTGTGCACATAAAGGTATTTCATCACCGACAAGTCCGTCGGGATAGCCGCCTCCGTTATATCGCTCGTGGTGATAGCGGCATATATTATAGGCGATTGCGACAAGCGATTTCGGGTCGTCGTCATATTGCTGCAATCCCTTTATCATGTCGGCACCGATTATCGTATGTTTTTTTACCTGTTCAAACTCATCATCGGTCAGTTTCCCCGGTTTGTTGAGAATTTGTTTGCTGATGCTGATTTTGCCGATGTCATGAAGCGCCGCCGCCGTGCTCATTGTCATGATGTCGCTGTCGGTCAGGTAATATTTATCAGTAAGCTCGTTTATGTGCTTTAAAATAACACGGGTCATAGACTGCATATGAAAAATGTGCATTCCGCTGTCTTTGCTTCGAAATTCAACGATATGACCCAAAATTTCAATTAGCTTGTTGTTGTTTTTCTCACGCTCAAAAACTTCGTTTTCAACGATATTGATGATTCGCTTTTTCTCTTTGAAAAGAGCAATCGAATTTGCGACTCGTTTTAACACAATATTTTTATAAAACGGCGATGCTATGAAGTCGGTTGCACCGAGGTCAAACGCACGGTCAAGCTCGTTGTTATTATTGTTTTTCACAATCACGACCACAGGAAAATTTTTAATCCAATCGTTTCTGTTGATGATCTCAAGCAGTTCAAATCCGTCGATTTTGTCAATATCACTGCCGATTATCAGAAGATCGATCAAATTGCTTTCCTCATGAAGCAGATTGACAACCTCTTCACCATCACAGGTGTCGATTACATTATAGTCATTTTTAAGCAGCCCGAAAATATGCTTGCGAACATCCTCGGCGCTGTCGGCAACAATAATATTTGATTTGTTATTACTCAAAAAACGGCTCATTTTAAAATTGATTCCTCTTTTTTGTAATAATATATTTCCTTTATTATACATTTTATATTGTATCATATTTCAACTGTCGGTTCAACACGAATTATATGTGAAAAATGCAGAAAAAAGGAACAGATGATATATTTATGCGGAACTTTCATAAACTATTTCATTTTCGGTTTTATTATCTTGTTCTTCGGCGAATCAGCAAAACTATCAGCAAAACAGCACCGAGTGCGATCAGAACAGCACCGCCATGATAAGCAGAACAGCGAAAAATTTATTTATCAGCTTTTTCACCGCAGACCAAGCTTCCTTTAATTATAATAGTTACTCTACAATAATATAATTGTATTACAATTTTGACATTTTTTCAAGGGCTTTGACAAATTTCGTCATATTGTAAAAATGAGAACTATTACGATTAGTGAATTTGTTAAAATTATGCCGAAAAGCGATAAAATGTATGATTTTTTACGCCTATTGTTAGATTTTTTACTTACCTGAAAGCCGCATATTTACTAATGTTTTCGGTACTATCGTACTGACAGGTTCAGCAAACGGTGCAGGCAACGCAACTATCTCGGATCTTGAAATCGGTACATATCTTGTTCTCATCGAAGGCGGTTTCAAAAATTGAAATTATATCGCCGACCGACATCGATAAGCTGAAAATTCAAAAGGGCAAGGACATGATCACGCTTGTCATCTGCCACCCATATCGTGTTAACAGCCACCGTTATATCGTATATTGCGAAAGAGTAAAATAATCACAGTCATAATGAATGAAACAAAACGTTTTATCATTATGGCTGTTTTTTGTAAAAATATACTTGACATTTTATGAAAAGTACCATATACTGTAACTGTACTAATTAGACTAATACGGGTAATACACCAAAGAAGGGAGGTAAGGGTGCATTTACTGCACGAAAGATTATGTTTGCAATCGACCTTAAAAGCGGAACACCGATCTATGAACAGATCATTGAACAGACTAAAGAATATGTGTTTTTGGGCGTTTTAAAGCCTAATGACAAAATGCCGAGTGTAAGGTCACTGTCTTTGAAGCTGTCGGTAAATCCGAACACGATCGCTCGTGCATACAGCGAATTGTGCGACAAGGGCGTTTTATATTCTGCAATGGGAAAAGGATTTTTTGTTACAGATGATCTGAACCGCATTACACATGATGCGTCTGTCGAGGGATTGAATGAATTTGACGAAATTGTAAAAGGCTTAAAGACCGTGGGAATTGAAAAAGAAAAATTGATTAAGAGAATTGAAAAATTGTTTAACGAATAATTTTGAAAGGAATGAACGATATGATCAAAGGTGAGAACATTGTAAAAATCTTTGATAAAAAGACAGCGCTGAATTTATCGAAAATCGAAATCAAAGAGGGGAGTGTCTTTGGCATTGTCGGCTCAAACGGCGCAGGCAAATCAACATTGCTCCGAAATGTTTGCGGCATTTATAAACCGACCGAGGGGGAAATCACGATTGACGGCGAAAGGGTATATAACAATCCGAACGCTAAGTCAAAGCTTGTTTTTGTTTCCGATGACCCATATTTTTTGCCGGGCGCCGATATTCGCCGAATGGCAAAGCTCTATAGGGCGGTATATCGTGATTTTGACGTTGATAAAATGAACCGTATGTGTAATGATTTCAAGCTGCCGAAAAATAAATCAATCAACAATTTTTCAAAGGGCATGAAACGGCAGGCGGCAATCATTTTGGCGTTTTGCTGCAACGCAAAATATATGATTTTCGACGAAACCTTTGACGGACTTGACCCGGTAATGAGAAATTTTGTGAAAAGCATAATTTTCAATGAAATATCGTCGGGCGAAAAGACGGTGATCGTGACGTCCCATTCGCTTCGGGAATTGTCCGATTTGTGCGACAGTCTGATGATGCTTCATGAGGGTAAAAACGTGCTTGAAGCCTCACTTTGCGACATTGATTCGTCGTTTGCAAAGTTTCAGGTGTCTTTTGATTCACCGTTTGATGAAGCTGATTTCAGCGATATTGATATGCTCGATTTTTCCAAAGTCGGGAGCATTGAGACATTGATTGCAAGGGGCAATTCAGATGAAATTAAAAGTAAATTGAGCGCAAAATCGCCGACGCTTTTGGAAAGCGTGCCGCTGAATCTCGATGAAATATTCATTTGCGAATTGAAACATCTCGGTTATGATTTTTCGGACGCAATCAGCAAAATGAGCGATGAATAAGTTGTTTTTTCGGGAGTTGAGATATATGAAAAATAATAAAATATTCAGTAAAAAACTGTTTTTTGACGGCATTTCTCAGACAAGAGTACCCGGATTGGTATCAATAATATTAACCTTGTTTGTGTTCATGAACGACTATTTCGTGAAGTTTAATTCATCTGCCCCGGAATATAATTCCAAAGCAGTAATCTATGCTTTTGCAATTTATGTTCCAATATTCATGATTTGGCTGTTCAGACCGCTTTTTAAACGCTCATCGTCCGACTTCTTCGACAGCTTGGGCGTGAAAAAAACAACTCTTGCCGTGTCATATCTTGCGGCGGTAGTATTTTGGACGACAATCTCGCTGATAATCGGCAACTTTTTCGATATGCTCTTTGTGATAAAAACGGGCGTTTTTGAAAAAGAATGGCAATCTGTTGTGACATGGTTCCTCTATTCGTTTGTCGGTTGTTTGCAAACATCGGCGATTTGGCTGACGGCTGTCGCAATAACCGGCAAGCTTTGCAGCTGCATCTTTTCGGCAGTAACAATGACCTATCTGCCCCAGTTCATATTCGGCACGGTGTTTGCTTTTATCAACAGAAGCAATGAAGCATTTAGTGTTCTGTTTACGGGAAACTTTTTGAGTGAGCGATTGAATATTGCCTCACAGCCGATTTTTTATTTAATCCTGTACTTTTATGAACCGACACCGAAAGCCGCAGACTTCATCTATTCGCTCGTTTTGTTTGCGATATATTTGGCGCTTGGAATCTTCCTTTTATCAAAACGGCCTTCGGAAACAGCAGGAAAAACATCGGTTAATAAATGGCTTTCAGCGTTGATTTCTGCATTATTTTCGCTTTTTGCAGCCGTGTTCGGACTAAGCCTTGGCTTTGGTACTTATGAACGCAAAGTCCGCAACTTCGGTTGGATATTTATAATTGTCGGCTTAATTATATATTTTGTCTTTTATTTTGTTTTACAAAAGAAGTCGGTTAAAATTAAGCCGTTACTTGCCGGATTTGTGTCGTTTAGCCTTTGCAGTGCAATAATTTTCGGCTCGGCATATTTGTCAGCCGCAAATTTATCAAGCATAACTCTGAATCAGGACGACATTACATCTGTTAATTATTATACTCACAATAACGATGAGGTGAACGGCAATTTGCTGGTGTCAAATATCTATTCGTCACATCTGTCTACGAAAAAATATTTTAACTACAAAATATCTCAGATTGATTTTACAGATAACAAGCTCAAGTCATATTTCACCGATTTCAGTAAATTGTGCGTTAAATCTTCGGATATGGCGTTTAGCAAACAATATTTTGATAACTACTTTTTTAAGGTTAACACAAAATTCAAGAGCTATTATCTTTTTTCAACGCAAAAAGCATTGATGGATTATGTAGATGATACATTGATGAATGATGAACGGGTTAAGAAAATTTTTACCGAACTGCCAAAATTTGAAGATTTGGTACCGGGCTCAATTTCACTCAACACATTTAATTTTTATGATAGTAAAGATTTTAAACCGACGCAAAACCAAGCCAAGGAGTTATATAATTCGCTTTGCTGTGAGGCTATGACCGCAGATTTTAATTCGTGGAAATCGTATGTTTTGACATCGGAAGAATCCTTACATTCGCACTTTTGTAAATTTAATGCTAAAATCAAGGTTGACGGAAAGACGCTCGATTTTTCTTTGCCGATTAACGAAATAACACCCAAGACCATGCAGAAATATTTAGATATGTCAAATGAACTGCAATCGGATTTGAAAAACGAGGCATTAAACGGAGATTATGAATTGCTAGATTTGCATAGGAATTTTGTAAACAGCAGTAATTCTAACAGCTATCTAATTTCCGAAATGAGCGATAACGATAAAAAAGAGATTGTTAATTATTTAAAATCAGTAAAAAATGACCCCATTTTGTCGGAATATGACTATTACTATGTTGCAACCTTTAAGCGTGACAAACAGCGTGAGAAGATTGAAGTATATTTCCCGGCAAATTACGACAAGATGTCGGTTAAACAAGCAGAGCTGCTTAATAATACAATCACTTTCGGTCAGTAAGCATAATATGCTTGCCTGTTTTAAGGAGAAAATATTATGAAAAATAAAAAAATATTAAGTGCAAGGCTGATTTTAGAAGGACTAAGGCAAACGCTTTTAATCGGGTTAGTCAGCATTTTTGGTTCAATCATTTTGCCGATTTTGACATTTTTCTTTACCGGATATAAATTCGCTGACTTTGACGAAATAAATAAAACAGAAACAGGAAGCTTTTTCGGCACAAAATATCTTGACTTATTCTTGATAATTATGTCATTTGCATTGTTTTTCAGTTTGTTCAGATTCATGAACAATCGAAAACAATCCGATTTTTACAACTCTTTGGGGTTTAATAAGAATTGCATTTTGCTGTCATATTTAATCTCAATTCAATTTTGGATGCTTTTAAGCGCAATATTGATGACAACCGTAATGACGGTTTGCGCACTTGTCAAATTTCCAAACGGCGTTAACATCGGCTATCAATTTTTGTTTGATTTCTTTTTGCAGTTTATTGCGGTAAACCTGCTTTGCTGTTCGACAAATTTGATTGCGGCGTCAGTCACGGGAACGACCTTTGCAGGAATTGTTACATCACTTGTAATCATTCTCTTGCCACAGTTTTTTACAGGTGCGTTGTTCGGAACAGTAAAGAGTATGTTTACTGTGCTTCATGTAAACGAATTTCCGGGATTTCCTTTTGAAAGCAGTAACATTGTTGCAGGTGAGTTAACAGGCGTGTTCGGCAGCCTCAGGCAAATTATGATAATTACATTTACAAGAACTGTGTATGCCGGATATAGCATGAGTTCAATTATCTATTCGCTGATTCTTGCCGCAATATATTTTGTTATCGGTCTGATTTTCTATAATTTCAGAAAAAGCGAGCTGGCACAGCGCAGCGGCAAACCGATATTTAAAGCCTTGCTTGTATTTGCAATCGGATTTACATTTTCACTTTCATTTGTTTCGACATTATATATATCTTGGATTTCAACCCACGGACTTAAATTTGATCCTACAATTTTGCAGCTTGTTCCGATTAGAGCGGGAATTGTTCTCATTGTATGCTTTATAACATGGTGCGTGCTGAACAATGGCGTAAAAGATTTTATCAAGATGATTTTGACTTATTTTGCGGTGATTGCGGCAGGTGTCGGAATGTTTTTCTCAATGCTTGCGGTAACCGACTATGAGCTTGGATTTCAACCGAAAGCCGAGGAGATCGAAAGCATGGCTTTGCTTTCAGATCAACATGAGTATCCGTGGAAAAACATTGACAACGTGTCCGAATATTTCAGCAATGAGGGCATGACCTACTTTTTTGATGATGTTGTTAAAAATATGACAACGGATTACACAAAAAAGGCGGTTGAGGCTGAGCTGAAAGCAATGTCAAGATACCAGTCAATTCCGGCAACTCAATATTGGTATGAATATGTACCGTTTAAAATCACCGATGTTCACGGCAGAACGGAATATCGCAATCTCGGTAATGCCGATGATGATAATTTCATTGATTTTAATAAGGTTTTGCAGCATGAAGTTGAAAATCAAAAAGATAAGGTAAGGGATAAGGTTAATAATATTCCGAGCGCCGAAAATGTTGATGAATTCATTGATAATGTTTTAAGTAGGGAAGAGTGCAAAAATGTATATGAAACCCTGTTAGCAGAAGTTAAAAGTAATCCCGATGAGTGGATTGATTTGCTTTTGAACTTCACAAGCAAAAATAAGTTTCAACTCTCGTATGATTATTACAACAATCGGACCGTTATAAACGGCACAACCTATCCGCTGATAAAGATAAAAGCAAAGATTGACGGAAAAGAGCAAACAATTGCTCTGCCGATTGAAAAGGCATTCCCGAAGTCGTTTGAGTTGTATATGAAATATTACAACCTGCACACATCGGATATTCGTGACAATATTGCTAAAGGAGTTGTTGATGGCAAAGAGCTGACGGAAGATACTATTGATAATTACATTGATTTGGAGCTTGTTTCGTATGAATATAATCATTCTTACGGCAACTGGGGCGGATCAGAGTGTCCGAGCGACTTCTTTAAATACATTGAGAGCGTTAAGGATAAACCGATAAAGGCGACTGATGATGTGCTGCGTATTGCATATAAATATAAAAACACTGTATCATTTGCCTATTTCTCAGTAGATGCTCTTAAAATGCCCTGTTTAATTTGGGGTTGATGATTGTTTATAGCATAATTAAAAAGACACCTTCGGGTGTCTTTTTTTAATTGTCATGTATATATTTTTTTGCGACTTTTACAGTAAATTGAATTATCGGCCCTGAAATCAAAACCGTGATTATTGTGCAAAGTCCGAATTTTCCGCCGAGCAAAACGCCTAACACCACAAGAATGACATCAAGCACCATTCGCACCCATTTGACCGCCCAGCCGTTCTTTTCAGCCAAAGAGAATGTGACTGCTTCATATGACCCTCTGCCGAAATCCGCCGCAGAATAGAGTCCCGCCCCGAACGCAAAAATGCACACGCCGATAACCATGATTATGAATCTAAGCCATATGTTATCGGGATATAGCTGAATTTTTGTAAATATATCGACAAACAGGCTGTAAATAACCTGATAAAGCAGTGTGCCGACGTTGATTTGTCTGCGGTCATAGAAAAATGCGAATATGATCATTACAACGGCGATGGCAAAAGAAGATTGACCGACCGTAATTCCTGTCACATTCGACAGCCCTTGCCACAAAACCGCAAGCGTTGCGCCGCCGAATCCTGCGTTTATTGCAAGCGTGATCCCATATGCCGAGATAATCGAGCCGATAATTACCGTCATCGTTTTAATTGTGTATTTTTTGATTTTCATGTTGTCACTTCGCATTTTTTATGATGATATAATTATGTGTGTTGTTTGCGATATTCAACCCTTGTTCTTGACTATTATATCATCGAGTATGAGATTTGTATATGTTTTTGTGTAAAAAAGCGGATAATTTATAATTGTAATTTTTATAAAGTGAGAAATGATATTGTTTTAATTGTGTATTAAATATACAATTTTGTTGAATAGTCCGAAAAAATGATGTATAATAGATTTACCTAATATATTTTTCGGAGGCTTTCTATGAATGTTATAAGTGTAAAGGATTTCGGTGCGATACCGAATGATACAAAACTACAAACAAGCGCTTTCCAAAAAGCGATTGATTTTTGTTATTTAAACGGAGGCGGAGAAGTAATTGTCCCTGAAGGAGAATACATTTGCGGTGATATCAGACTCAGAAGCGGAATCACATTTCATTTGCTTGAAAATGCTAAAATATACGGCAGCTTGGATCCCCATGATTATTTAAATATTTTTGAAGATAAGCTTGAACCGTTGCCTGAATCTGAGAAAACAATGTATCATTGGTTTCCTATTCCCGAAAGAACTGTTGAGCAGGGCTATCATCATATTGATACTGCCGGATCATATTGGAATTACGGCTTAATACGTGCTGTCAATGCACATGATATTTCAATTATAGGCGAAAAAAACTCTGTTTTAGACGGAAGAAATTGTTATGATGTAGAAGGGGAAGAAGAATTCAGAGGACCGCATTGCATTGATATGCATTATTGCAATAACTTGACCTTCAAAGGCTACACGATTAAGCGTAGCGCAAACTGGGCTCATGCAATTTTTTCAAGTAATAATATTTTGTTTGATAATGTAACCGTTCTTGGCGGACACGACGGAATTCATGTCAGAAAATGTGATGAAGTTGAGATCAAAAATTGTACATTGAAAACAGGCGACGATTGTGTTGCCGGATTTGATAATTGCAATGTATATGCGCATGATTGTGTTTTTAGTTCGGCATGCAGTGCATTCAGGTTCGGAGGACAAAACATACTTGTGGAAAAATCTGATTTTTACGGCCCTTGCGAATATCCTTTTAGATATTCTCTTACGGTTGAGGAAAAGCGTAATAATGTAGACGATTCTCCAAATACACGTAAAAATATGTTGAGTATGTTTACATATTTTATAGATGAATCTACAAAAATCCGTCGAAAACCAAAAAACATTGTGTTTAGGGATTGCACAGTAAAAAATGCAGACAGATTTCTTCATTTGAATCTGTCGGGAAATGAACCTTGGCAAAAAGGTATGCCTGCAGAGGATATTCATTTCGAGAATATTAAAGCGGAGAATATCAGTTTGGGAAGCATATGCTTCGGAGACTCAAGCGTTGATTTTGAAGTATCGTTCAAAAACGTGGAATTTAAATATCGTGACGGGTATGAAGAAAAGCCTTTTATTAAGGCAGGCAATTTTGGTAGATTTGTTTTTGACAATGTGATGATAAAGAATTTCAAAGGCTACGCTTTCATTGAATCATATACAAAGGCAGGCAAAATTGATATTAATAAACTTGACGGAGTTGAAAAAGATAAGATTCTTGTTTTAACCGATAAAGAATTTGTATGTGATGCTATTTAGCTTTTTATGTCAGGGGCAGAAGGACTAGGCGTATGCTTTGGGCTTCGCCTAAGCATACTGATGGCTCGGTGACCGTTGCTTCGCAACAGTACCCACCTTGCCGCTCCTCGCTAAAAACAGTCCGCTGGACTGTTTTATTAACGCTCAGACCCTCACGGGTTCAAGTCCATTATACTCGCAATGAAAAAATGCATCTCACAAAAGTGAAATGCATTTTTTATGGCAGGGGCAGAAGGACTTGAAGTTGCAGAGCAACCCCTCTTGCGGTGCCCAAAATTTAATATCGCGCTAAAGCGGCGATAAATTTTGACCGCGGCGCAATCCTCGCCTCACTTCATCTGCCACAGGCAGCGTTTCGGCGACGATGCCCGGCACGTTCCACGTGCCTCGGATAAGCCATTTTACCAACAAAAATAAAAAGACACTCGAAAGTGTCATTTTATTTTGGCAGGGGCAGAAGGACTTGAACCCTCGGCACGTGGTTTTGGAGCGAAAAGCACGCTTTCAGTTAAGCCGCGTGTTAAAATACAGTCCCCATCAAAATCCGCATTAAAACAGCACTTTCAGGATTTGAAAGTGCTGTTCGTTTTTTTCATTATAGTTTTTGTTGAAAATTGATGCTTTTTTGATGCTCTTGAAAATTGAGATGTATCATAACTCAAATATAATGCACCCCACTGCAAGAAATAGTGACAAATAATAGTAAAACCATTTCGGTATGAATTTTATAATTCTTCACCCTTGAAAGTTGTTTTAGGCATTTATCGATAATTTCAAGCGCCATATTTCACCTCTAAAAACTAAAATTTCTCGTAAGATTTATGTATTTATTATAACATTTTTTTGATTAGAATTCAACTTAACGATTAGTATATACGTTCACCTTATGTGTTAAAGGAATTAGGAATAAACCTAAATGCATTTTTATTTCAGCTCACCAAAGTGACATCTTATTGTCACTTTGGATGTCACTTCAGGCTGTTGCTTTTATTATTTCACAGCTCATACAGTTTTACTTTTAATCAATTCTAATTTTTCGATTTACATTTCCATCATGTTATCTGTCCAAAGTTCGCACTGGGTCATAACTGTCTGGACAGCATCTTCCATGCCTTCAGGCGGATATTTATGCTTCTTCAAAAGCTTTTTGATAAGCATACGCATTTTTGCTCTTGCCGACTCACGCTTTTGCCAGTCAATCGTCTTGTTTCTGCGGAGCGTATCGGCAAGCTCTTTTGTAATGGCAATGAGTTCGTCATTTTCGTAAAAATCTTTGATTGCCTGCGGCTTTGTGAGGGCATCGTAGAATGCAAGCTCATCGGCTGTAAGTCCAAGTTGGTCACCCTCTTTTTGTGCTGCTGCAATCTGCTTTGCCAGTTTCAGCATTTCTTCAATGACTTCTTCGTTGGTCAGCATACCGTTCAAATATGCATTGAGCGAACGTTGCATAATTTCGCTGAACTTTTCAGACTTGACCACATTTATCCTGCGGTAAACATAAACCTGCTCTGCAATCAACTTTTTCAAAAGCTCAACGGCAAGGTTCTTTTCTTTCATATTCGCAACTTCTTGCAAGAATTTTGGGTCAAAGAGAGAGAATTCCTCTTTAATATCTGAGAAAAGGTTGATTACTCCGTCGCTTTTAATGCTTTGTTTGAGAAGTTCATTTATTCTTGCGTTCATTTCGGGCAAGGATATTTTTTTGCCGACACCGGTGTTGGTAAGCCTGAGAACAAGCACACGAACAGCATCAAAGAACGCTGCTTCGATACGGTCGTCCTCATCAACCATAGAGGAGCAGAGGGACAATGCCTGATGAAGCATAAGTGCTTCTTTGACAAATGAGTCTTTATCATCAACTTTTTCTCTGCCCATAATGAAGTTGACAGCGCCGCTGATAGTCTTAGACCTTTCAAGGTCTGTGCCAGTTTGGAACTTGGAATAATCAAATCCGTGGAACTTATCACGGCATACGGACAGCTTTTCTTGGAATTTTGGGAATGCAACCTTTGCAACGTCAGTGTCACCGTAATTCTTTTTATCACGGGCGGTGTAATCGTTCATTGCCTTTTTGAGTGCTGTTGCAATACCCACATAGTCAACAACAAGACCGCCCTCTTTGTCACGGAATACACGGTTTACACGGGCAATAGCCTGCATAAGGTTGTGCCCAGACATCGGCTTGTAAACATACATCGTTGCAAGTGACGGCACGTCAAAGCCTGTTAACCACATATCTACAACGATTGCAATTTTAAGCGGGCTGTTGTTGTCTTTGAATTTCTTTGCAAGCTCGTCCTTGTGGTGCTTGTTGCCGATTATCTCACGCCATTCTTCCGGGTCGTTGTTTCCGGAAGTCATTACAACCGCTACCTTTTCCGTCCAAGCTGGGCGCAACTCTAAAATACGCTTGTAAATTTTCATAGCAATAGGGCGAGAGTAAGCAACAATCATTGCCTTGCCTGTCAGCAGGTTTTCTCTGTTGTTCTCGTAGTGGTCGAGTATATCGCTTACAAGCGAATTGATAGTGTTATCGTTGCCGAGTATTGCTTCCATCTGACCAAGTTCTCGTTTGCTCTTTTCAACAACTTCTTCATCGGCATTTAAAGCCATAATATCATATTCTTTGTCAATCAGCTTCAATGTTGCTTCATCAAGATTAAGCTTGATAACACGGCTTTCATAATAAACAGGGCGAGTAGCTCCGTCTTCAACAGCTTGTGTCATATCGTAAATGTCGATATAGTCACCGAATACTTCACGGGTACTGCGGTCTTTAGACGAAATAGGAGTGCCTGTAAAGCCGATATATGTAGCATTAGGAAGTGAATTACGAATAATGCGAGCAGTTCCTATTTTAACCTTACCGGTTTTTGCATCTACGGTTTCAGTAAGTCCATATTGACCTCTGTGTGCTTCATCAGCCATAACAATAATATTGTGGCGTTCAGATAACGGCTCGTGTGATTCTTCAAATTTTTGCATCGTGGTAAAGATAATGCCATTTGCCTGTCTGCCATCTAGCCAGTCCTTTAGTCCGACATCATTTTTACCCGAAGTTTCTGTCAGTTTTCTGCAAGTTGCGTGTACCGGCTCTTGCCTTAAAAAGTCTTTGCACTTTGCAAACTGACCGTAAAGCTGGTCGTCAAGGTCGTTTCTGTCTGTGATAACAACAATCGTCGGGCTGTCCAACGCTTCTTGCAACAAATGAGCATAGAACACCATAGACAGCGATTTTCCGCTTCCTTGTGTATGCCAGAACACACCGCCCTTACCATCGGTAACGGTAGCGTGCTTTGTAGATTCAATCGCTTTTCTGACCGCAAAATATTGATGATACCCTGCGAGTATCTTAAACGAGTTTATACCCTCGTTAGAAAAGCAAATAAAGTTTTTGATTATATCAAGCAGTCGTGCCTTTTGGAACATACCCTCAAAGAAAGTATCAAACTGTGCATGCTGCGTATTTTCATAGTCGCCGTCTTTTGTTTTCCACTCCATAAAGCGGTCTTCACCGGAGGTGATCGTACCTGCTTTTGAGGTCAATTGGTCACTCATAACGCAGATAGCGTTATATACAAACATTGACGGTATCTCAATCATATAGTTACGAAGTTGCCTGTATGCTTCGGATGCGTCCGTATCCTCGCGAGATGGAGATTTTAATTCAACAAGTACAACCGGCAAGCCGTTCAAAAAGAGAATTACATCGGGGCGTTTATTACTGTTCTCAATAAAAGTCCATTGGTTAGCAACGATAAAGGAGTTATTGTCGGGATTTTTGTAGTCAACGAGATAGACGATAGAGGAACGCTCCTCACCGTCAACAAAATATCTAACCGGGATACCATTTTGCAGATAGTCCATAAAAACAGCGTTTTTCTGCACAAGTTCTCCGTTTTCAAAATTCTTTAGTTTGAATAATGCGTCCAGAATGGCATCATCAGGTAACTCTCTGTTCAAACGGTACAAAGAGTCAAGCAGAACTTCCTCATATAACGGACTGTAAAAGTCTCTTTCAATATCGGGACCGTATGCGTACTCGTATCCCAAATCATTTTTAAACAGCTCGATTACTGAGTTTTCATAATCGGCTTCGGTATATAATCCCGGCATTTTCGTTTCTCCTTATCATTCTTTTTCTCTTTCAAAATGAAAGCGCCATAATTTTTCAATATCACTATAACTAGCGCTTTGGTTTTTGGGCGTGTTTGTATCTCCTAAGCGAGTATATATTTGGTTTTCATTAATTCCACGATAGCGTTTGGTTAAGTAAAACGGTACATATTTAGAGCTCTTGCATTTTATCACAACTATTCGCATATATTTATAAAACAAGTTTTTAACTTCAATTTCTGGCAGATGATCTCCTGCAAACTGTTGAGTTCTTAAAAAATCAAAAATATTATTTGATTTCCAGTTTGTATCAACACCTATAACATTATAGTCATCTGTTACACCGAGAACCAAGTAAGCATCTCTGTTTTCTATATTATTTGACAAGCATAAAATGTCGTGAAGCAAGTCCTCGTTGTTTCCGTGTGGGATTTGTTTGAAGTCATAATAGTAATCTTCTTTTCGACTTCGTATCATTTCAACAATTTCAACATTTAATGGGTCAATTTGTAATTCTTTTGCTTTTAACGAATCAACTATGAATTTCAAAGAATCTTTTTCATCTTTGTCTGTTTTACCATTAACAACAGTGTTTTTTGTTCTGTTAGAATCATATATGGTAACAATTGCACCACTATTACTAAATTTCAGTTGCCAATTTACACCGTTGTTTTCTCTTTCTACACAATCTGAAATTTCATATCCAATATCTTTTAGTTTTGATTTTATGTATTCGATATCAACACTAACTTTTGACATATAATGATTCCTTTCTATAAACAATAATTTACTTCAGCAACTGCATGTGCTCTATTTAAGGCTTTTTTGTGATTCTGCTATGGATACACCTCTTGGAGATGTTGTTGCTACAACATCCGGAGGAACGCCTTCGCGGAAACATGATGAATATTATTCTGACAGTTCAATTTGTTGGGTGAAATCCAAAGAACTGGTTGGAAATTACATTCAAGAAACCGAGGAGCATATTAACGATTTAGCAATAAAAGAATCATCTGCGAAATATTTGCCGGAGCATAGTGTTTTGATTGCTATGTATGGTGCTACTGTGGGAGCATATGTG
>CAKRRH010000002.1 GCA_934394855.1 uncultured Eubacteriales bacterium | reverse complement strand
CGTCGAATCCCTTTGTTTCCAACGCTCTCAAAGCCTTTACTTCGCTCCCTCATTTAGGGCGCTCAATTATAATACCAAACTTCTCGACAGATGTCAAGTGTTTTTTTCATATTTTTCGAATTTTTTTGTTTATCGTTTAATATAGATATAAAACGGCAGAAAAAACACGATAATTTATTGACTTTTCTCATATACTGTGGTAACATACAACAAAATATGCAAATTAAGGAGCAAAATTATAATGAACAACAAAGAATATAAGCTTGTTTGGTCGGATGAATTTGACGAACCGCAAATCAACACTGATGTTTGGGGTTGGGAAGAAGGATATGTTCGCAACGGTGAACATCAGCTTTACACCAAGGCGCCCGAAAATTCATATATTAAAGACAGCTGCCTTGTAATCGAAAGCATCAAAACCGGCGACAAAGATTGTCCTTACACCTCTGCAAGCCTTAATACATATGGCAAAAAGGAATTTTTGTACGGCAAAATTGAAATGAGAGCGAAGCTCCCCTATGGCGAGGGCATTTGGCCTGCATTTTGGATGCTCGGCGTTAATATTAAAGAAAAGCCGTGGCCGGAATGCGGCGAAATCGACATCATGGAAATGGTCGGCGGCAACGGTCGTGACATTGCAACCTGTCCGTTCGGCGATTATGTAAACGACAGCGTTTGCCAGGCTACAATTCATTATACAAACGAGCAACCCGGTCTTCAAAGAGCATTTGAGTTCGCCGACAGAAAGCTTTGCGACGATTTCCATGTCTATGGTGTTGAATGGACCGAAGAATATCTTAAATTCTATGTTGATAATGTTATTTATAATTCATGCGACATTCGTGAGCTGCCTGCGTTCCACAAACCGCATTATGTTCTTGTAAACACCGCAATCGGCGGCGGCTGGGCAAAAGGTTGCGACGAAACAACCGTTTTCCCGCAGAAATATTTTATTGATTGGATCAGATATTATAAATAAATCCGAATATCATTAAAGGGGGCTTTTAAAAGCCCCCCCTTTTTTTATTTCGGCAAAACATCGCTGAACATAATATAATTTGCCGTCACCTTTTCATCTTCGGTCAACGGTTTAAACATTTTGCCTGAATACATTATATCCATTGCCATGATCGCAACGGTTCTTCCGATAAAGAATTCAACATTTTCCTTTATCACAAGATCTCTCATCTGCGGCGGATAATCATTTGCAGCCATTTCTGCCTCATCGAGCGCAAATTTTGCAAATTTTGATTTTATTTTCTCGTTAAGCTCCGGCAGCACATCATAAATAAATCTGTCAATGTCGTCTTTTACTATCATAACATTAACCCTGCCGTCATCAGTCAAAAAGTGCCGTTCACGCAGTCGGTCAAATTTTTCTTTATTTGCAGCGTCGTTCTTAATGCTTCCCGTGATATATTCGTAAATGAATTCGTGATCTTCGCCGTAATTGTTGCGGTATCCGCCGATTCTTGAATCTATCCTTGAATCGGTCGACCATGTCGAGCAGTCATATTTCCAACCTTTTCGCCTCATACTTCCGCAAGCGTTATAATCATTTTCATTAAATGTCGGAATATATTCGGGGTCGCTTTGCTCTGCCGCAACATTAACATATACCTTGTAATCACTGCCGAATGTGTCCTTGATATAATATTTTGAATCGTCGATTTTTGTATCCAGACAGCACCTTTCCGAGATTGCCAAAAAACAAGCCGCCGCTTCAAAAAGCTGTCTGTTGCCGCTTGGCAGATAAACCTCAGTATCCTTTATCGCTTCCAAAACCTTCGGAACATATTCGTCAACAATAACTTTTGCCGCCTCATACTGCTTTTTAAGCGTAATATCTTTCTGTTGCAATGAATATTTTCGTGGCGTGAAACTGACATATGTGCTGTATTTCCCGCCAGACTTTCTCACCAAATATCCGTTTTGCTCCAAAAAGCTCAGCCGATCGTCAATGAATACGGGCGTAACTCCGAGTTCATCTGCAATTTCCGTTCTTGTTTTCGGCTCAAAATATACGCTGTAAACAATATTAAGATTAAGCTCGTCACCCAAATAATCATTCGGGTCTTTTTTCGGCGTGCCGCTGTGTGAAATTGACCGTGCCTTGATCGGGTTAAGTCCGAGATGTCCGATTTTTCTTTCCATAGTAAAACCTTCCTTCAATTCATTTCTTGCTTTGCTCAAATGCCACTTGACGGTGCCCGACGGAATATTTTGTTCCCGCGCAACCTCCGACACCGATTTATTCAAATAATAATATGAAAAAACTATCTCCCTGCGCTGTTTTGATAAATATGCAATCTCACGCCGCAGTTTTTGCATCTCATCATCTTCACCGAAATCATATTCGTCTGAAAACGGAATCACGATATTGTCAAGCGACACGCCCTCATGCTTTCTGTTTTTTGACACAAATTTAGCATAGCAATGAGAACATATCCTCCAAACATAGCCGTCAAGATTATAAATCTCGTCCGACTTCAAAAGAGATGAATATAATTCCGCCGTTATTTCCGAACAAATCTCCTCGGCTTCTTCATATGAAAATGCCTTTTTCATTGCAAATCCATAGATTTTTTTAAGATATTCGGTGATGATTTTGTCTGCTTTTTGTTTTTCCATGTTACTATTTTCTCCGGTACCGTTTGATAATATAGTGAAATGAATTTTAAAACGGTTGGCTTTTTAAAAAATAAAAAAGCACCCGCTATTGCAGGTACTCTTTGGTTTGGTGACCCGGACGAGAATCGAACTCGTGTTACCGCCGTGAAAGGGCGGTGTCTTAACCGCTTGACCACCGGGCCTTATGTATTTTCGCAAACAGTCTTGCGAAAAAATTATATATAAACCGCTAAAAGCGGTTGTCTACTGGTAGCGGCGACAGGATTCGAACCAGTGACACTCCGGGTATGAACCGAATGCTCTAGCCAACTGAGCTACGCCGCCATATATCATTGCGTTTTTTTGGCGCTTGATTATTATATTACATCTGTATACTGTTTGTCAACACTTTTTTTCAAAAAATCGCATTTTTTTCAAAAAAACTAATTATTAGGCACATTTTCATCCCAATTATACTGCGTCAACTGCCCGAAATTCTGAAGCTCCGGGTAATTCCACTGTCTTAATACCTCATATACCCCGACAGCCACCGAATTTGACAAATTGAGTGATCTGATTTCGCCCATCATCGGCAAACGAACGCATCTTTCGGGATTTTTATAAAGCATATCCTCAGGCAGACCCTTTGTTTCCTTGCCGAACATCAAATAGCAATTATCATTATAAGCAACATCGGAGTGAGTGTTTCTGCCTTTGGTCGTAAAATAATAATACTGTGCATTATTATTGTCCGTTTTTTCAAAAAAATCCTCAAGATTTTCGTAATAGGTCAAATCAAGATAATGCCAATAGTCAAGTCCGGCACGCTTGAGCTTTTTGTCGTCGATCGCAAAGCCCATCGGCTTAATAATATGAAGTCTTGCGCCCGTTGCCGCACAGGTTCTTGCAATATTCCCCGTATTCTGCGGAATTTCAGGCTCAACCAAAACCACATTCAAAATTGACATAAAAGCACACCCCGAAAATAAAAATCACTTTGAAAATGATACAACAATTCATGCGCATTTTCAAGTATAAATTTTACCGTTGCGGCAGATAATATTAAAAATGCTAAAATAAGGACGAGCTTATATTATGATAGTAACGATAGTACGCACCGCATTTTTCTATCTTATTGTGATTTTGTGCATGAGGCTGATGGGCAAACGCCAGGTCGGCGAATTGCAGCCGAGCGAGCTTGTTGTAACGATTTTGATTTCGGAGCTTGCAAGCATTCCGATGCAGGACTTAAACCGCCCCGTGTCAAACGGATTGATCGCAATATTCGTGCTTGTGATTTTGGAGCTGATCCTTTCCGCTCTTTCGCTCAAATTTCCGCCGATAAGACGGCTTTTTGCAGGCAAAGCCGCAATTGTAATCGCAAACGGCGAAATCGACCAAAAGATGATGAAACGACTGCGCTATTCGATTGACGATCTGCTTGAAGGACTTCGAGAGGACGGTTGCTTTTGCATTGAAGATGTGCAATATGCATTGCTCGAAACCGACGGAAAACTCAGCGTAATGATGAAAAAATCCGCCGAACCGCCGACAAGACAGGAAATGAATATTGAGCATAGTGAACCGGGGCTGCCTGCGACAATAATCAGCGACGGCAAGCTGCAAAAAGGCGCATTCAATTCGGGCGAAATCACAATCGACTCGGTAAAGACCGCTCTCGATGAGCAAAAATTGTCGGTCGGCGATGTATTTTTGATGACAGGCGACAAATCGGGCGAATTTACAATCATAAGAAAGGACAAATCAATATGAAACGACTGTGGTTTGCCGCAATTTTAACTATATTGATAATCGCAATCACCGCAACGGGGGTTGTTTGCCTTAAAAAATATTCAAAAAGCGTGGACGATGAATTAAACCTTGCATTGGCGGCAGTCAATATCGGCGACATGAACACGGCGCTTAGATATTGCAAATCAACCGAAAACGAATGGGTCAAAGCGGAAAAGGTGCTCAAATGGTTCATTAACGCAAATGATGTCGGGCAAATCGGCGTTAATATCGCAATGCTGCCTCCCCTTGCCAAAAACGACGAGCCCGCCGAGCTTGCTTCTCAAATCATGGCAATCAAGGTTCAGCTAATGCACATTTCGCACATGGAATCGGTCTATTCATAAACACCGTTTTTGTTGACATTTTTTCAAAAACCATGTAAAATATATATAATAATGTATAATTGCTATTGTTATATCAACAAATCAATCTATTTTACAGGAATTTGTCAATGAAAAAAGCACATCTCGATATGCGGCTGAAAGCCGCAATGAATTATGCAACAAAGGGCGGCGTTGCGGCAGACATCGGAACGGACCATGCATATTTGCCATGCAGGTTGATTCAGGAAAACATCTCTCGGTTTTGCATTGCCTCAGACATTAAGCCCGAACCGCTGAACAGTGCAAAGCGCACGGTTGATTCATTTTCCCTGCAGGATAAAATCAAGCTGATTCTTTGCGACGGACTCTCAAAATTTGATAATGACGACATTGAAAAAATCACCGACATCATAATCGCAGGAATGGGCGGTGAGATGATCGTTTCAATAATCGACAATGCCGATTGGCTCAAATCATCAAAATATAACCTGATTCTTCAGCCGATGACCAAGTCGGATATTTTGCGAAAATATCTTTGCGAAAACGGCTTTGAGATTATTGACGAAACAGCTTGCGTTGCCAAAAACAAGCACTACACCGTGATGAATGTTAAATATTGCGGCGGAACAATTTCATATGACGAGCTGTTTTTGCAGGTCGGTCGATTGAACGATAAGTTTGACGATGCGTCATTGCAATATAAACAGATGATATTAAATAAGCTCACCAAAACCGTCAAAGGACTCATTTTGGGAAATGAATCGCAAAAAGGCTACGAGATTTTGGAAATATGCGAACGAATTCGGTTAAAATAATATTTCAAGAGGAATAACAATGAAGCTAAAAGAAATATATGACTACATAAATTCACTTTGTCCGTTTAACACGCAGTTGTCGTTTGACAATGCAGGTTTGCTTGTCGGCGATTTTGACAAAGAAATACACAAAATCGGCGTCTGCCTTGATGTCACAAAACAGACAATGATGAGCGCTGTCGAGCAAAACATTGATTTGATAATCAGCCACCACCCCGTAATTTGGAACGGTCTTAAACAAATTTCAAGCGACGATGTTGTTTATGATCTGGTCAAAAACGACATTGCGGTAATTTCGGCGCACACAAATCTCGACGCCGCAAAGAACGGCGTATGTGAAACGCTCTGTGATGTGCTCGGCGTTCATGACCTTGAAAACGCATATCTTGATGAATTTCCGAATTCGCCGATTGGCAGACTCGGCAAAATTGATAGTGGAATGTTGCCCGATGATTTTGCTAAATTTTTAAAACAACGGCTAAATTCGCCCGATGTTCGTTTTTGCGGCAATAACACCGTTCGCAGGGTCGGCATATTTAACGGAGCAGGCTCCGACCTCATTCCGTATGCGATCAGTCACGGTGCTGACAGCGTTGTAACATCGGAAGTAAAGCATCATGAATGGCTTTATGCAACGGCAAAAGGAATAAACATATTTGATGTCGGACACTACTTTTCCGAAAATGTGATCGTGTCCGCCCTGACCGAGAAAATACACGAAAAATTTGACTTAGAAGCGGTAATAATTTCACAAGACGACCCATACACTGCAATATAATTTGTCCGTGTAAGGTTTTTTACCGCTGAAAAATCCAACCGAAAGGTATTGATTTAATTGGCGCTTGACGGTGCAACATTACATATAATCGCAGATGAGCTGAACAAAGAGGCTGTCGGCTCTCGAATCGAAAAAATAACCATGCCCTATAAGGACAGAATAATCCTTTCCCTATCAAGCCGAGGCTTTTCAAAAAAATTATTGATTTCCTGCAACCCCGGTTCGCCGAGAATCAATTATACAATCGAGAAATATGAAAACCCGATCACTCCGCCGATGATCTGTATGCTGCTGAGAAAACGGCTGACATCCGGCAGATTAAAAGAGGTGCGTCAAGCAGGACTCGACCGTGTTTTAATGCTTGATTTTGAGTGCAAAAACGAGCTTGGCGACGACATAATCCTAACTCTGGTCGTTGAAATCATGGGCAGGCTTTCCAACATCATTTTAGTCGGCGACGACAAAATAATCGAATGCGTCCGTCGGTTTGACCCCGAAGAGGGCAAGCGGTTCATGTTGCCCGGCGCAAAATATGAGCTGCCGCCAAAGCAAGATAAAGTGAACATTTTGGAAAATGATTTTTCCGATGTGATTGACAGGTTAAACCAAACCAATTTGCCGCTTGATGACGCACTTTGCAGAATTTTGGACGGCGTTTCGCCGATAATCGCACGGGAAACGGCTTATTTAACATTAAGTGACCCGCAAAAGCCGTCTAATATGATGAACAAGTACGAATATGACAAGCTTTGCGGCAATCTCGAAGCCTTAAAAAATGAAATCATATCTCACGGTGAGCCGATCATATGCTGTGATGAAAAAGGCGTCCCAAAGGACTTCACATTTATAAAAATAACCCAATACGGCAGTAAATACAGCTTTATTAAGTGCGATTCGATCAGCGAATGCATTGATGAATTTTACGCAAAGCGTGACAATGCCGAGCTTATCAAACGGCAGTCAAGCGATTTACTCAAATTGCTCGGCAATTTGAGCGAACGAGTTGACCGAAAGATTCATAACCGTGAGCGTGAGCTGTCGCAGACAATGAGCCGTGAGCGTTTCAGAATATACGGCGAGCTTATCAAAGCCAATCTTCATATGATCAAACCCGGCGACAGCTTTGTCACCTGCGTTAATTATTATGACGAAAACTGCAAGGAAATCAGAATACCGCTTGATGTCACGCTCTCCCCGTCTAAAAACGCACAAAAATATTTCACCGAATATCGCAAGCTGTCAAATGCGGCAGGAATGCTTGAGGGGTTAATTGCGGACGCAAAAACCGAACAGAAATACATTGATTCGGTGTTTGATTCGCTCGTTCGTGCCAAAACCGCCTCGGACATTGCGGCAATCAGAGAAGAATTGATTGATTCGGGATATGTCAAAGCGGCAAAAGGAAAAAGAATCAAGCTGCAAAAATCAATGCCGGATAAATATATTACAACCGACGGTTTTGAAATCACGGTTGGCAAAAACAACCGTCAAAATGATGAACTGACCCTGAAAGCATCACAAAAAACCGACATTTGGTTTCACACAAAGGATATTCCGGGTTCTCACACCGTGATAAAATCAAACGGCACGCCGATCGACGACATTCCGCAAAGCACGCTGATGACCGCCGCATTTCTTGCTGCAAAAAACTCAAAAGCGTCCGCCTCGCGACAGGTGCCTGTCGATTACACTTTGATCAAATATGTCAAAAAGCCGTCGGGTGCAAAACCGGGAATGGTGATCTACACCACAAACAGAACAATATATGCCGATCCTCAAAACGAAGATATGTTAAGCAATTTCAAAAAAATATAACTGATTTTGAAAGGAACAAGAACCATGAAAATTCGTGAAATCATCGACATTCTCAAAGCCGAAGTCATTTGCGGCGACGCACTTCTCGACACCGAGCTTAATTCCGCTTGCGGTGCCGACATGATGAGTGATGTGCTGGCATTTGTCAAAGATCAATCGGTTCTTCTTACCGGGCTGAACAACCCTCAGGTGGTAAAAACCGCAGACATGATGGATATGCGGTGCATTGTATTTGTAAGAGGAAAAGTTCCGACGGAAGAGCTCATCACGCTTGCAAACGAACGGGATATTGTAATTCTGACAACCGATCTTCGTATGTTCACGGCTTGCGGCAAGCTCTATGAAGCAGGTCTTCGGGGAGGTTGTTGAAAATGGCGCTTGCGACATATACCTTTGAAGTTCCGGGCGATGATTTCACCCGTGCGGGTGACGCGTCGGGTCAGCTTAAAAAGGCATTGAAAAAAATCGGATTCTCCCCCGACATCGTCCGCCGTGTTTCGATTGCGACCTATGAAGCAGAGATAAACATGGTAATTCATGCAAACGGCGGAACGATCACAGCGGAGGTCACCCCCGAAAAGATAAATGTATGGTTTAAAGATTCAGGTCCCGGAATCGAGGACATTGACCTTGCAATGCAGGAGGGCTATTCAACAGCGCCCGAAAATGTCCGTTCTCTGGGCTTCGGCGCAGGAATGGGACTGCCGAACATAAAAAAATATACCGACGAAATGACGATTGAAAGCACACCCGGTGTTGGTACGACGATGTTCATTTCGGTACATATAAAATAATTGTTTTTATTACGAAATCAGAAACAAAAAAAGAATAGCATAATTATAATAACCCCATTTACCATATGCAAAATATGATGAAAGGATCGCTTTTTGCAAACTGAATTTGCAAAGGGCTTTTAAGGGCAAATAATCATGTCACGACCGTTTCATTCAGTCACCCTTGACCGAGACAAGTGCAAGGGGTGCATCACCTGCATTAACCGCTGTCCGACAGGCGCAATTCGTGTTCGTGAGGGCAAAGCGAAGATTTTGTCGGAGCTGTGCATTGACTGCGGAGAGTGTATCCGCAGATGTCCTCATCATGCCAAAAAGGCAGTTTTCGACCATTTGGATATGTTATCCCGATATAAAATCACCGTTGCTCTGCCCGCACCCACATTATACGGTCAGATGAACAATCTTGACGATATTGATTTTGTGCTTACGGCGCTGAAAGACATGGGATTTGACTACATATTTGAAGTATCAAGAGCCGCCGAGCTTGTTTCGGAATATACAAGACGGCTGTTAAAGGAAGATAAACTCAAAAAACCCGTGATCTCATCAGCCTGCCCTGCGGTGGTAAGACTGATAAAAATCCGTTTTCCCGAGCTTTGTGACAATGTTTTGCCGGTGCTCTCACCAATGGAGCTTGCCGCAAGAATCGCAAAGCATACGATTATGTGCAAAACAGGAGCAAAATATGACGAAATCGGAGCATTTTTCATCTCTCCGTGTCCTGCAAAGGTGACCGACACAAAAAATCCGATCAGCGAAGATGTTTCAGCCGTTGACGGTGTTCTTGCAATCAGCGACATCTATCCGACGCTTATCTCCAAAATGAACAAAATCAAAACGCCGGAACAGCTTAGTGAATGCGGCGTGATCGGAGTATCATGGGCAGGTTCGGGCGGTGAAGCGTCGGCGTTGCTTCATGATAAATATTTGGCGGCAGACGGAATTGAGCAGGTAATCAAGATTCTCGAAGAGGTCGAAAATGAGAAGCTCGGCGGCCTCGATTTCATTGAGCTAAATGCCTGTGAGGGCGGCTGCGTCGGCGGTGTTCTGACGGTCGAAAACCCATATGTCGCAAAAGCAAGGCTTAAACAGCTCAGAAAATATTTACCCGTTTCAAAAAACCATATTGATTCGCTCACCGACATCCATTCGTTTGAATGGGAAAATGAGCTTGAGCCCGCACCCGGAATGAAGCTGTCGGACGATCTCGAAACGGCACTTAAAATGATGAACCGAATTGATGAGATTCAAAATGAACTGCCTCTTCTCGATTGCGGTTCATGCGGTGCGCCGTCTTGCCGTGCGCTTGCCGAGGACATTGTTTTGGGCTATGCCACAATTAACGATTGCGTTTTCAGACTTCGTGACAACATTCGCTCGATCGCGAAAAGAATTGACGACGATGAGCTTAATTCATATTTATCCGACAAACCGCTTACCAAAAGGAATGAGAACGATGAATGTAAATGAACTGAGCCGTGCTTTAAACGGCACGATAATTGCAGGCGTCGGCGGTGCCGATCGAGAAATCACGGGCGGCTATTGCTGTGACTTTTTGAGCTTTGTAATCGGCAAAGCAAAGGAAAATGACGCATGGATTACCGTTATCGGCAATCTCAACACGATTGCGGTAGCCTCCCTTGCCGATGTCGGCTGCATTATTCTTGCCGAAAACTCACCGCTTGATGATGACGCGACAATCAAAGCAAACGATGAGGGAATACCGGTAATTCGTTGTGAAAATACCGCTTTTTACCTGTGCGCAAAGGTTGCAAAACTTCTGGGATTGTGATATAATGAACAGATATTTCTATGATATGCATCTTCATTCATGCCTGTCGCCCTGCGGTGACAATGACATGACGCCGAACAACATTGTCAACATGGGTCTGATAAGCTCGCTTGACATAATTGCACTGACCGACCACAACAGCTGCAAAAACTGTCCTGCGGCAATGACGGTTGCGAAAAAATGCGGAATAACGCTGATTTGCGGAATGGAGCTTTGCACCTCGGAGGAAATTCATGTAATATGCCTTTTTGACACGCTCGAAAACGCAATGGATTTTGACGGTTATGTTGAAAAGCATATTCCCGACATTCAAAATAACGAGCAGGTCTTTGGGCAACAGCTGATTTTGGACTCAAATGACAACATAACCGACAAATTTGACAAACTGCTTGTAACGGCAACCGACATCAGCGTGACCGAGGTCACAAAGCTGTGCAACGATTTTCACGGCGCTTGCTATCCCGCTCATATTGATAAATCATCATACAGCCTTTTATCCCAGCTCGGCGACATCCCAAACGAATGCGGATTCACAAGCTATGAAATCTCGGCAAGGGGCGATGTTGCACATTTAAAAGAACGCTTTGATGTGCTGAATAACGCACCGCTCTTGCTTTCAAGCGACGCTCATTATTTGGAAGACATTTTCCCGAAAAGAGCATGGCTTGAGCTTGACGACAAAACGCCCGAAAGCGTGATTTATGCAATAAAAAACGGCTGCAAATTCGGCCGCGGCTAAAATTATTAAGGAGCTAAATAATAATGGAACTGCCAAAAGACCCATATATGCTGCTTAGCGTTGTTAACATGAAGCTAAGAGATTTTTACCCCGACATTGACGAAATGTGCAAAAGTTTGTGTGCGGATAAAGATGAAATATGTGAAAAGTTATCGGAAATAGGATATATGTACAATGAGCAAACAAATCAATTTTCAGCAAAATAAAAGGAGTTATAAATGAAAACAGTATCTTTCAAAGCAATCACCAAAATATGCTCGGTAGTGTTAGCGGCAGTTTTGCTTTTGTCCGTAATACCGCTGAGTGTCGGTGCCGCTGTCACAACAAAAACGCTGTCGAATAACGGATACAGCCTGATTAAATCGTATGAGGGCTGTCGTCTTACGGCATATAAAGCGCACTCTTCCGAAAAATACTATACGATCGGGTGGGGTCATTACGGACCGGATGTCAAAGAGGGACAAACAATCACTAAAAAGCAGGCGGACGATTTGCTTGTCAGCGATATGCAGGATTACATTTCCCATCTTAACGATTTTGCAAGGAAATATAACCAAAACTATTCTCAAAACCAGTTTGACGCACTGATTAGTTTTACATATAACTTAGGCTGGGGTTGGATGTCAAACACCAACTATTCAATCTTCAAATTCATGTCGGGCAAAGAGAAATATACCGCTGACGAAATTTCCGATACCTTCACCTCATGGTGCCATGCAGGCGGAGAGGTTTTACCGGGACTATATAACCGCAGACAAACGGAAGCGTCATTATTCCTGACCCCCGATTCAACGCCATATGAGGTTTGGGAGGTTACGACCGATCTTAATTTGAGAAAGAGCGCCACAACATCATCAGAATCATTCGGAACAATTGACCAAAACACAAAAATTATCATAACCGCAGGAAACGACCAACGAAAAAATGACGGTTATCTTTGGGGAAAGACAAGATATTATAACGGCAAAACAAGCAATGTCGGATGGTGTGCAATTTCAAGCTATGCAAAATGGCTCTATGGTTCTATTTATGAAAACACTAAGCCGACTACGACCAAACCAACCACAACCACAACTACAACTATGACCAAACCAACCACAACCTCAAAGGCAACTATAACAACTAATGCTGCCACAACCAAACCCACAACTACACAACCCGCGACGCAACCGACAGCTAAACCTACAACTCAGCCGACCGTCGCACTGACCACCGTTACAACAACCACACCTGTACCTACCACTACCAAGACATATACCTATCCGTTCAGAGATAATCCGACGCTCGGCGACGCAAACAACGACGGCTCGGTCAACATGAAGGATATTCTTATAATGAGAAAGTATATCGCAAATTACGACATCGACCTCATTGAGCTAAAAGACGCCGAAAACCATCCCAAATCATATATCGTTTTGGAATATACCGACATAAACAGCGACAAATCGATAAATATGAAGGATGTGCTTTTCCTTAGAAAGCATATCGCAGGCATCGATGTCGCTTATTGAGAATTATTTTTATTTATTTTTTAAAAACACTTGACAAATTTATTTTGATGTGATATATTATAAACAGTAACAGTAATGATTACTATTAAGGAGCAAAATAACAATGGAAACTGGCAAACGATTTTCACAAAAGCGTGAAGCCGTGTTGAACAATCTTAAAGCAAGAACCGACCATCCGAGTGCGGCAATGGTATATGACTCGATCAAAGAGCAATATCCAAACATCAGCCTCGGAACTGTCTATCGCAATCTTAACGATTTGGCAGACAGCGGAAAAATTCTTCGATTCGCCAGCGACGGCAAAGATCATTTTGACGGAAACATCGCCCCTCACTATCATTTCTGTTGCAACGAATGCGGAATGATTTACGACATATTCGATAAATCGGCGATTGAGATTTCAGACACGATCAGCGAGCTTATCGAATGCAAGATCGAATCAATGCAGATCGTTGCAAGAGGCAAGTGCAAGGCTTGTCTTGAAAAATCCAACTAATCTATAATTTATTATTCGGAGGTTATTTATCATGAAAAAATTTGTATGTTCAGTTTGCGGTTATGTTCACGAAGGAGATTCTGCACCGGAAAAATGTCCGCTTTGCGGCGCTCCGGCTGAGAAATTCAACGAAGTTAAGGAAGACGAACTCACCTATGCTACCGAGCATGAAGTAGGCGTTGCAAAGGATCTTGATCCGGAAGTTGTTCAGGGACTCAAAGAGAACTTCAACGGTGAATGTTCAGAGGTCGGAATGTATCTTGCAATGTCAAGAGTAGCATTCAGAGAGGGCTACCCGGAAGTCGGTCTTTACTATGAGAAAGCAGCTTTCGAAGAGGCAGAACACGCAGCTAAATTTGCAGAATTGCTCGGCGAAGTTGTAACCGATTCGACAAAGAAGAACCTTGAGCTTCGTGTAATGGCTGAAAACGGCGCTTGCGAAGGCAAAATGGCACTTGCAAGAAAGGCAAAAGAGCTTGGCTATGACGCTGTTCACGACACCGTTCATGAAATGGCTAAGGACGAAGCCCGTCACGGCAGAGCATTTGCAGGACTTTTGAAAAGATATTTCGGCAAATAATCAATAAAACACAAAAAAAGGGATATGCAAATTGCATATCCCTTTTTTCATACCTATATTATGCGCCGATGTTTTCATTAACTGTTTTGATGTCAAAGCAAGGCTTATAAAAATCCATCAGCCGCCTGATTCTCAACACCTCGGCAATGCAGCAAACCTTGTCGATTATGCATACATAAACGCCCTCGATGTGCTTTGGCGGAATCGGCACAAGCGGAAACATATGCCGCAGGATCGTGTTTTTCTCGATCTCGTCAAGCTGATAGTCACCCTCGGCGTTTTTCAGCGCCGCATAGGGGTGACGAAATCCGTGAAAACGCTTGTGAGCGTCGCTTTTCTCATGCCAATCGTAAAGATAATAATCATGAAGCAACGCACCCCTCACAAGGCTCTTCGGGTCATAGCGAAACATGAGCGCATTCGCCAATTTCAGCGAATAATATGCGACCGCAACCGAATGATTATAGCAGGTTGTCGTGCGGTGATGGCGATATTGCTTTGTTTGAAGAAATCTTCCGTCATATTCGACCTCATGAAGATTTTTCTTCAGCTCTTTGATCAGCTTTGCGTTTGTCATATATACATAGGGCTGTTTTTTCATTAAACATTTACCTTTCAAAACCATACTATATCTTAATTATAAGCTTTAAAAAATTAAGAAACAAGCGATATTTTTTTAAGAAAATGTTATTTTTTCAACAACCTTGTTCATGATTAACGCTGATTGCGAAACTGAACCGGCGTCATGCCATATGCCCTCTTGAACAGTCTGTTAAAATGCTCAACATTTTGATAGCCGACTGCGTCTGCAATACTTTCGACTGTCATGTTGCGGTTTTTAAGCAGCGTTCTTGCTTTTTTCATTCTGATTTTTTTAACGGTATCGCCGAATGTCATGCCCGATTTTTCTTTGATATATTTTGAAAGATAGGGCTTTGTGAGTGAAAACTGTTTTGAGAGGTCATCAAGCGATATATCAAGATAGTTTTCCTGAATATAATTCAAAATCTCGGTGAGTCTCGGGTCTTTCAAAACCGCCGTGTCAATGTTATCAAGATTATTGACCGCAGATGTCAGCGCTTTGATCGACGAACGGATAATATCTTCGTCAAGACCGACGCCCCAATACATCTTTTCGTCCTTCATGATTCCGACATATGAAACCGCTTTTGACGACGAGCCTCTTGACAAAGCGTGCTCCTCATATACCGTCAGCTCATAGCTGATTCCGAAATATTCCTTGATCGTGTTGCTGACAGCGTCAAGACGACCGTTTCCGTTTGCGGTTATCGTTCTCTCATCATTGCCGTATGTGATCGTAGCGTCAGCGATAATTCCGCCGTCAACCTGTTTAAAGTGGCATTCCGATACATCAAACACCTTGTTGATGTTGATATATTTATCCTCAAAGATCCTGTAAACATTTTCGGGAGTAAGCTCTTTGTGTTCATGATCAGATACCGCTTTAACAGCATATCCGACTTCTTCTTTCATCTTGTCGGGCAGTGTCATGCCGAAATTTTGTTTAAGAACATATGCGACTCCGCCCTTACCCGACTGGCTGTTAATTCTGATAACATCCGAATCATATTCTCTTCCGACATCTTTCGGGTCGATCGGCAAATACGGCACGGTCCAATATTTCTGCTCCGATTTTTCTCTGAATGCCATTCCCTTTGAAATTGCGTCCTGGTGCGAGCCTGAAAACGCGGTAAATACAAGTTCACCTGCATACGGCTGGCGCTGTGAAACACTCATTCTGGTCAAGCGTTCATAGATTTTGCAGATTTCGGGCATATTTGAGAAATCAAGCTTCGGGTCAACGCCGTGCGAGAACATATTCATCGCAAGCGTGATGATGTCAACATTACCCGTGCGTTCGCCGTTTCCGAACAATGTACCCTCGATTCTGTCGGCACCCGCAAGCATACCGAGTTCTGCGTCAGATACGCCGCAGCCGCGATCGTTATGAGGATGAAGACACAGCGTAACCGCGTCACGATATTTCAAATTCTTGCTCATGAATTCAACCTGTGTTGCAAATACATGAGGCATTGCGTTTTCGACGGTAGTCGGCAGGTTGATGATTACCTTGTTGTCCTTTGTAGGTTTCCAAATGTCAAGCACTGCGTTGCAAACTTCAAGCGCATAATCAACCTCTGTGCCGGGGAAGCTTTCCGGGCTATATTGGAATGAGAAATTGCCCTCGGTCTCGTCAGCCAATCTTTTAAGCAAAATTGCGCCGTCAACCGCAATCTTTTTAACCTGCTCCTTGCTCTTTTTAAACACCTGCTCACGCTGAGCGACAGATGTCGAATTATAAAGATGAATTACCGCATGAGGAGCGCCCTTGACCGCCTCAAAGGTCTTTTTAATTATATGTTCACGAGCCTGAGTCAATACCTGAACGGTTACATCGTCGGGGATCATGTTGCGGTCGATAAGAGTGCGCAAAAAGTTATATTCGGTTTCGCTTGCAGCCGGAAAACCTACTTCGATTTCCTTAAATCCGATTTTTACAAGAAGCTTGAAAAATTCGATTTTTTCGTCCAGACTCATCGGCTCAATCAGTGCTTGGTTGCCGTCACGAAGATCGACACTGCACCAAATCGGCGGTTTGTCGATGTAGTCCTTTTTTACCCAATCATATGTCGGTGTCGGCGGCATAAAATATTGTCTTTTGTATTTCTGATAATTTTCCATAACCCTTTAGTTCCTTTCAAAATTTTGTAATTGAAGGATTTTTTGCAAATAAAAAATCCCCCGTCACTAAATTCATAGAGACGAAAGAAAAATCTTACGCGGTACCACTCTATTTCACGAAAATCGTGCGCTTTACCGATACTTAAAAATCATATCGAATTTCTTTTAACGGTGAAATACTCCGTCCGAGACTACAGACATTTAATGGATAAATGTTTTCACCCGGCAACTCAAAGGCGAGTTCACAGCATCCGTTTTACCGTCTTGCACCATCCGACGGCTCTCTGAAAAAACGCCTGTTGCTACTGTTCCTTGTCACAGTTTTTACGATGAACTAATCATAGCACATACAATAAAATAAATCAAGTGACAAATTTAATCATTTTAGTTGATTTATTTTAATATTTTTGTATATTTTTGATTTTATCTTGATTTTTATCGTGAAATTGCTTGAAAACAACAGTGGATTGTTATAAAATACTTAGAGATAAAAATATAATTTACATATTGAAAGGATAAAATCAATCATGGAAAAATTTATTATTGAAACTTCTGCAAGACACGTTCATGTTACCAAAGAAGCGCTTGAAATTCTTTTCGGCGAAGGTTATGAGCTTACCAACAAAAAGGATCTTTCACAGCCCGGACAATTCGCTTGCGTTGAGCGTGTAAATGTTGTCGGTCCGAAAAGAGAGCTTGCAAATGTATCAATTCTCGGTCCCGTTCGTTCTGCCTGTCAGGTTGAAATTTCGGCAACAGACGCCCGTTCGATCGGCGTTGACGCAGTAATTCGCGAATCAGGCGACATTGCAGGCACACCCGGCTGCAAGCTTGTAGGACCCAAAGGCGAAATTGAGCTTAAAGAAGGCGTAATCGTTGCAAAGCGCCACATTCACATGACGCCCGCAGACGCTGAAAAATTCGGCGTTAAAGATAAGGAAATCGTCAGCGTAAAAGCCGAGTCGGCAGTTCGCGGATGTACCTTTGACGATGTTGTAATCCGCGTCAGCGAAAAATTTGCGCTTGCAATGCACATCGACACAGACGAATCAAATGCAGCATTCGGCGTAAAAGAAGGCTACATTGTAAAATAAGCAATCCCTTTTCAGCACTATTGGAGGAAATATGTCCGAAACTGTTCCCATTGAGGAAAATACGGTTAAACAAATGCCGGATTGGTTTATCAGGTTCTATGATTCGCTGACTGCAAGAGAAGTTTTCTCACGCAAAACCGGCGACATCATTGCAATGACAGGCAAAAGCCGCGAGCATGTTTGCAGGCTGTTCAAGGAATATACCGACACAACGCTTAATGTTTATTTAAACGACTTACGAATTGAACACGCTTGCGCAATGCTTACAACTACATACAGCGATATAATCGAAATCGCCCTTGAAAGCGGATTTGAAAATCTGTCGACCTTCTACCATCTTTTCAGAAAGGTCAAAGGAATTACCCCGGCAAAATACCGCAAATTATATTGGTTTGCATAAATTCATGCAAAATCAAACCGTCTGAACTAAAATTTGTTCAGACGGTTTTTATTTTGTCCATATTGCCTTAAAGCTCGCCTTTTTCGTAAAGACTGAGCGCATATCTCACGCTCATCATTGCGTCTTTGCCGTAAAAATCGGCGTGTATCATGTCGGCATAGGTTTGGTTAAGCACCGCTCCCCCGACCATTGTTTTACAATCGGGCGCTTTTTCATGAAGCAGCTTAATCGTATCCTCCATGCTCACAACCGTTGTTGTCATCAAAGCGGACAGTCCGACAAGCTTGACATCATTTTTGATAACCGCATCAAGCACAGTCTCGGGATCAACATCTTTTCCAAGGTCGATCACCTCAAAGCCATAGTTGTCGAGCAGCACCGAAACAATATTTTTGCCGATGTCATGAATGTCGCCCTTGACCGTTGCGACAACGACCTTTCCCTTTGGTTCGGCACGCTCGCCGCTTTGTGCGATTTTTTCGTTGATCTCTTTAAATGCCGCTTTTGCCGAATCGGCACTCATAAGCAGCTGCGGCAAAAATATTTTGCCCTTTTCAAAGCCGTCGCCGACAACATCAAGTGCCGGAACAAGCTCATTGTTGATAATATCAAGCGGCTTTTTTGTTTCAAGCTCTTCCCTGACAGCGCTCACAGCCGCCCCGATAATGCCCTTGATGACCGCATTTTTGAGCGTCATCGGTTCATTGTTAGCCGCAGGCTTTGGAGCCGACTCAACATTTGCAAACCGAGCGACATAATCGTTGCAGTTTTCATCACAGCCTTCAAGCGCACAAAAGCTGTAATATGCGTTCATCATCGGCTCGTTCATCGGGTTGATGATTCCGCTTGAAAGTCCGTTTGCAAGCGCCATTGTGAAGAATGCAGTATTAACCTTTTCACGCTGCGGCAGACCGAATGATATATTTGATACGCCGAGGGTTGTGTGAACGCCGAGTTCATGGCGAAGTCTGTGGGTGGTTTCAAGCGTGATTTTTGCATTTTGCTGACCTGTGCTGATTGTAATCGTCAACGCGTCAAAAATCAGCGCCGATTTTTCGATTCCGTATTTTTCTGCGGTATTTATTATCTTTTTCGCAATCTCAATTCGTCCGTCAACCGTTTCGGGAATGCCGTTTTCATCAAGACACAGTGCAATTATCGCACCGCCGTATTTTTTCACAAGCGGAAATACCGCTTCCATTGATTCTGGCTTGCCGTTTACCGAATTTATCAGCGGCTTGCCGTTATAAATTCTCATCGCCCGTTCCATTGCGACAAAATCCGATGTATCGATCTGAAGCGGCAGCGCCGACACCTTTTGAATTGTGCGAATTGCGCTTACCATCATTTTCGGCTCGTCGATTTCGGGCAGTCCGACATTGACATCCAAAATATGAGCGCCGTTGTCCTCCTGATTTATCGCCTCATTAACGATATATTCAAGGTCGTTTTCCCTCAGCGCCGCTTTAAGCTTTGCTTTGCCCGTCGGATTGATTCTTTCGCCGATTATCAGCGGTCTGCGACCGAAATATGCCGCATGGTTATATGACGAAACAACGGTGAGATGTTTGTTTTCGGGCGCAATTATCTCAATATCCGCTGTTTTTTCAACCATTTTTTTAATATGTTCCGGAGTCGTTCCGCAACAGCCGCCAAGCATGACCGCACCCATTTTTGCGATTTCGACCATGTCGTTTGCAAACTCGTCGGGCGTCATGTCATAAATCGTTTTGCCGTTTTCCACTCTCGGCAAATCGGCATTTGGCGTGCAGACGATCGGGATCGACGAAATTTCAAGAATATGCGGAATAATCTGCTTCATCTGCTTCGGACCCAAACCGCAGTTTACACCGAATGCGTCAACGCCGAGCCCCTCAAACAATGCAACGGCACAGTCAATGTCGCCGCCTGTCAGCAGTTTTGAATTTTCGTCAAATATCATTGTAAGAACGATCGGCAAATCGCAATTTTCCTTTGCCGCAAGCACCGCCGCTTTTGCCTCATAGGTGTCGTTCATCGTTTCAATCAAAATTATGTCAGCACTGTCCTTAGCGGCACGAATCATCTCGGCAAATGCGTCATATGCTTCGTCAAACGACAGATCGCCGAGCGGCTTTAACAGCTTGCCGAGCGAACCGATGTCAAGCGCCGCATATGCACTCGGATTCACCTTGTCAATCATCTCATGAACATTGCAAAGCGCCGCATTTATCACTTCGTCTACATTATAATCCGTATCCTCGATTTTAAATCTGTTTGCACCGAATGTATTTGCGCTGATGATCGTTGCGCCGGCTTTTAAGTAATCTTCATGAATTTTGCAAACGACATCCTTGTGAGTAATGCTCCAAAGATCAGGCTTTTCACCGCCTACAAGACCGTTTTGCTGTAACAGCGTGCCCATTCCGCCGTCAAACCAAAGCGTTCTTTTTCCTGTTTTAAGTTCATTTTGCAAAGCTTCTCTAAACGATATTTTGCTCATTTGTTAAGGTCATCCTTTATTCCGAAAATTGCGGTAACCGACTTGGTCGGCGTCATCAAAAGCGAATCGTTAAGCGTCACGCCGATTCGTTTTGTAATTTGAAGTATTCTGAAAAAATCAAGCTGAAGCGAAAGTGACAAATCTCCGTAGCCCGGGCTGAATCTCGGCGTCATTTTTTCCTTATTCTTTTTGAGTTCCTTTGAAAAATTCAGCATAAACTCATCAAGATATGTTTCAATCAGCGCCGAGCCGCAAGCCGAAACCGCTGTTGACAGCGCCATGTCAATGCCATTATAGCGGTTGATAAGATTATCGATTCCGATGCCGACCGTGCTGCAAAGCATGACGGCGCTTTTGCACCCTTTAAGGCATTTCGCAAGATCACGGCTGTGAATTGTCAAATTGCCGATCATGACCGTGTCATCATTAAGTGTGCAATCGAACCGCTCATATACCATTTTCGGGGCGGCAACTCCGAGTGCCAGCTTTTCGGCCTTCTGCGCCACAATCAGCTCCTGTTCGTTCGGTGTGCCCTTAACACCCCAATATCTCATCATTTCTCTTTTGTTAAGCTCTAAACTCATTATCCGATTTATCTCCTGACAGCCGAGAGATTACTGTAAATCATGCCCGCAACGGACGGCTTGTTCATTGTGTAGATATGAATATGATTAACTCCGTTTGCAATGAGGTCGATTATCTGTTCGCAAGCGAACGCAACGCCTGCCTGCAGCATTGCCTGCTTGTCGTCGCCGAATCGGTCAACGATCGCCTTGAATCTTGGCGGAACCATGTTGCCCGACAGCTTCATGATATTGGTAATTTGTTTTGCGTTTGTGACAGGCATAATACCCGCAACCACAGGGACATTTATTCCTGCACGCATCAGCTTGTAGAGATATGTATAGAGAATGTTGTTATCAAAAAACATCTGCGTTGTCAAAAAGTCAAGACCCGAATCAACCTTTGCCTTGATGTGCTCAATGTCCTCGTCGATCGTTCGGCTTTCGGGATGACCTTCGGGATAGCAAGCGCCGCCGATGCAAAAATCACCGTATTTTTTTATCTCTTCAATCAAATCGATTGCATGATGAAATCTGTCCGGCAGTTTAAAATCGGGATCGGTCGGAATGTCACCCCTGAGCGCCAAAATATTCTCAATATTTTTCTCCTTCAACTGACCGATTACATCATGAATTTTGTCCTCGTCGCTTGAAGCGCAGGTCAAATGGGCAAGAGCCGGAATGTTGTTGACATTCTGAATTTCGTTTGCAATGTCAACCGTATAATCGGAAGTGCCGCCAGTTGCGCCATAGGTCACGCTCATATATGACGGTGAAAACGCCGCCATTTCACCGACCAATTTGCGAAAATCGGGCAGTTGAGCGCCAAGCTTCGGGGGAAACAATTCGCAAGATATTGTTGTTTTTCCGCTTTCAAAAATCTCTGATATTTTCATTCTTGTTTTTCTTTTCCTTTCTTTATCAAAACAGCGTTTTCCCTCAATTTCTCAACAGCACCTTTAAATCTGCCGTTTGTCAAATTCGGGAATGCTCTGAATATGCGCTTTGTGGAATAGTTTGGCTTCAAAAGCTTTGCTCTGCGGGCTTTCAGCTCTTCAAGACGAGCATATTTCTCACTCAAATCATCTGCAATGCCGCTGCGTTTTTCACCGAGCGCCGTTTTGATTTCGCTCGATTTATCCGCAAAGCTTGCCGAAATCTTTTCGGTTTTCTGCTGAATGTCAGCGCCCTTTTTCTCGGCATTAAACACCGCGTCCGCAACATTTGAGCCGATTTCGTCGGAAATGTGTTTAAGCGCCGCTTCAACATCGACGATTGCCTTCATTCGTTTCGGAATCTTCAAAATGCCGATAAGCGTCAGCACAAGGTCGGTGACGAATATTGCATAGAGCAACGCTAAAAGCACAATTCCGAGAACTGTCGGGATCTTCGAGACGCACCACATGATCGACGGATGAACAAACATTACGATAACCGTTGCGGCAACGCCCCATAAAAGCGAAAACTCAACGCATATATATCCCTTTATGTTCAGTTTTCTGTTAGAATAATCCCACCATTTTTCGTGAAACAGCTTTTCAAGAATAAATCCGGTCAAAAATTCGAGCAATGAGGTGAAAACTACCGAACCCAAAAACAGAAGGATAATGTTGTCCTTGATCGGGTCAAGCACCGCAGTTACAATCAGCACACCAAAGCCGTATATCGGACATATTGCGCCGTTTAAAAAGCCTCTGTTTACAAATTTTCCGTGCTTGACAGCCGCAAAAGCGACTTCGGCGCACCAGCCCAAAAAGCCGTATATCAGCACCGTCCAGCAAAAATTATATATCGTCATAAGCTCACCGTTAATCTTTAATAAATGTTTCCATTCTGTACCGACACTCATTTTCAAGCGCCGCTGTTCTTTGTTTCACCGAACCGTCCGTCGGCGGCAAAATCGGCGGCAATATATTCAGCGTGCAAAGCGGTTTGTGCAAAAACAGTCGGCGCAGTCCCTTTGGTCTGCGATATGTTATTACGCACGGCAGCGTCGGTGCTTCCGACTTTACCGCAATTCGGAACGAACCCGGCTTAAACTCCCTGATTTGTTTGCAATATGGCACAAGCTCGCCTTCTGGAAACACCACAACATAATATCCCTTTTTGACCGCCTCGTTCATCGCCCCGAACATTTCTTTCATTCTGAACGGATTTTCGCTTATCGGCACTGCAAGCAACGCTCTGATAAGCTTGCCGATGAACGGGATTTGAAAGTTTGACTCAAGGGTTAAATAATATTGCCGTTTAGGGTATGTCGGCAGCACCAAAAATGTGCAGTCCATCGGGTGAACATGATTGCAGACAATCACGGCACCGCTGCCTGACAACGCTTTAAGATTTTCCTTGCCATTGATTTTAATGCCGAATATGATCCTATCGATTATTTCAAGCAAAAACCAAATTATCGCGCGAAAAGTGCTTGTTAAAATGCGTTTAATTCCACAGTCAAGCAAATAATCATAGTTCTTTTTCACCGCAAAATCAACCGAATGGTCCATGTTGAGATATTTTTCGTCGCCGCTCGACTGATAATTCATCACATCATTCGTTTTGTCGGCACCCTTTTGCTCATCATTCTGCCGTGACATTTTCGGTTATGTCCTCGCAATCCTTAATTTCAGCCATAAACATCTCCTCGGCGGCACTAACGCACCCCTCAAGATTATATTTTTTCGCACTCTCGGCATATTTGTGTTCCATCTCACGCCGCTCCTGCTCGTGCTCATACCAATAGTCGATCTTTTTCGCCAAATCGTCCGGGTCGCCTGCTTTAAACAAGCTTCTTTCATCAAGCGCAAATTGCGGTGTCGCCGATTTTTTGCTGTTTGCGATAATCGGCACAAGTCCGCTTGCGAACGCTTCCATGCAAGACATTGCTTCGATCTCCATGTCAGCCGCATGAACATATAAATCAGACATTGCGATCATGTCCATGAGGTCGGGCTTGTTAAAAAACCGAATCTTTACCTTATTCGGCAAAACCTTGTCGGATAGTGCTTTGAGCTTCTTTAATCTCGGGCCTTTTCCGGCTAAAACAAGCTGAATCTTATCGGCATATTTTGACTGTGCGACAGCATTTATCAAAACATCCTGACGCTTTTCAATCGACATTCTTCCGATCATCAAAATTACGAATTTATCTTTAAATTTCTCTGTTTTGTCAATTTTGCGATATACAAAATCGGGGTCGATTCCGTTTGAAATAACATAGAGATTTTCTCTGTATCCGTGTTTTTCAAGCTCGGAGGCAATGAACTTGCTCGGGCAATGGATTCTTCTGCAATGCTTATAAATGTAAAAATGAAACCAGTGATAAATGCATGAATTTATAAAGCCGATTTTGCCCATGTGAATCGATGAGGATATGTTTTCGGGCTGAACATGAAACGCCGCCGTGAAAGGTACGCCGAGGCGTTTTGCAATCATGATTACATGGTGCGATAAAATGAACGGCGAAGTGATATGAACAACATCAGCCCATTTCACCGCCTTCTCGATTACCTCATCGTCGGGCTTTGCAAAGGTCATTCCTTGTGACGAAATCAATCCGTCAAAAATCGGGACGGTAATTTTGCCCATCAAATATGCGGTTTCGCCGTCGGATAAATATTCCGGCACGCCATATGCCAATATGCGAACATCATGACCGTGTGAGCGCAAAACGCCCGCAAAGCGCCTGATTGAAATTGTGAGTCCGTTGTTAGCTTCATAAAACTGGTCGGTTACAAGTAAAATTTTCATGTTTTTTCATCCTAATCATAATTTTTTCTAAACCGTGACAGTTAATATCATAAATATAATTAATCGATATTAGTATAACACATAAATCGGCTTATTTCAACAAAAATCAATCTTTCCAAAGCACGAAAAAAACCTTTCCTGCTTTCACAAAAAAGGCTTTTTCACAGATATGTTTTTAGATTATTTATTCATGAACTCAAGATTCTTTTTGATAAGCTCACAACGCTGTTTTACGCAATCATTTGTGCGAAGCGGATCTTGAGGAGTGTTAAATGCATAATCGAGCAATCTGTCGATTGTGGTCGTCGCAACATGAGTTCTTGTGTCGCTCGACGCGTAATAAATGAATACTTCGCCGTTTTCGTTTACAACCGCGCCGTTTGTGAACAAAACGTTTGAAACATCACCGACACGCTCAACGCCAAGCGGCACCATGAATGTGCCCGACGGAGAAGCAATTACCTTTGACGGGTCATCAAGCGAAGTCACAAAGAGATAAAGCACATATCTCAGTCCTGCGGCTGTGTTGCGGACACCGTGAGCAATATGTATCCATCCCTTTTCGGTTTTGATCGGAACTGCGCCTGCGCCGTTTTTGCACTCGGTGATCGTATGATATACTCTCGGAGAAACAAGCTTTTCTTCATCAATCTCGGCGTTTGTAATGTCGTCGCAAAGACCAAAGCAGATTCCGCCCTGACCGCCTGCGTCGATAAATCCGTCTTGCGGACGGGTGTAAAACGCATATTTTCCGTTGACAAATTCAGGATGAAGCACAACATTTCTCTGCTGCGGCGACTTTGTTTTGAGATTCGGCAAGCGCTCCCAATTTACAAAATCCTTTGTGCGGACAATTCCTGCGGCAGCGTTTGCAGCCGACAGATCGTTTGTGGTATTATCCTTGCTTTCGCTGCAAAATGTACCGTAGATCCAGCCGTCCTCATGTGCGGTTACACGCATATCGTAAACATTGGTCTCTTCCTTGCAGGTGTCTGGCAAAACAACCGGATAATCCATGAATTTGAAATTATCGATTCCGTTGTCGCTGACCGCAACCGCAAAAAACGATTTGCGATCGTTTCCCTCAACTCTCGCAACCAAATAATATTTGCCGTCCTTATAAAGCGCACCGCTGTTGAACACAGCGTTTACACCGAGACGCTCAATAAACATCGGGTTGGTCTGAGGGTTCATGTCATATTTCCAGAAAAGCGGAATATGGTTTCTTGTCAAAACAGGATTTTTATATCTTGTTACAACTCCGTTATAAAAATCCGATTTTTCGTTTTTACGCTCGATAAGCTCGTTATATCTCTCAAGCTGTTTAGCATATTCCTGTTCAAATGTCATTTTTTGCCCCCCAATCTACGCCGATATAAATTATACCAATTTATCATCGAAATTGTCAATCATTATTTGTTATTTTGGGTCACTTTAACGGTCATTATCTGCGGTTTTGCGTCATATAATTTTACAAATCGGCATTTATGATAAAAATGCCTATTAAGATTTATTACAGGTGGGATCGGTCATGACGGTTGAAGATAAGAGAAACGAACGGATAAATCATAATGTGATAATGGAAAGCCGAAGCAAAATGATGATCACGGGTGTGACGGCGGTCGAAAATTTTGATGAGCAGTCGGTTTGCCTTGAAACGGCAATGGGATTGCTGACGATCAAGGGCAGCGAGCTGAAGGTCGATAAGCTGAATGTCGATACCGGCGAGCTGAATGTCAGAGGAAACATTTTGGGACTTGTCTATTCGGAAAACACTGCAAAATCGGGCATCTTCTCACGCCTGTTCAGATAAATCATGCCGAAATCGACTAATCATGATTTTCTGACATTTTTCTATTGCGTGATCGCAGGCGTTGCGCTTTGTTTGCTGTGCGATTTATTCCGTGCGGTTCGTAAAAACATGAAATTGTCAAAGGCTGCGACATTCATTCTCGATGTGCTGTTCTTCATAATTTCGGCACTTCTTACTTTTTTCATGCAGTTTGTTTTCATCAACGGCGAAATCAGATGGTTTGTAATAATCGGCGAGTTTTCGGGTTTTCTTTCATGCCGATGCACCCTCTCACGCCTTTTTTCAAGGCTGTTAGATTTGATTTTCAAATGGATTTCAAAGCTCGTCTCCCCCGTTTTCACATTGTTTTCAGAGCTTGCGAGAAAAATTAATCAAATATTGCACAAATTTTTCTTCTTTTTGCTAAATAAGAGCAAAAATATCTTGAAATTGATAACCTTTTTAGTGTATAATATAAATTATTATAAGAAAAGAAATGGTCAAAAATCGACCGATTCTTCTCAAAAACGAAAAAGGGGCGAAAATAATGGCAAAAAAAAGAGGGTCAAAAGGAAAAAGCATTTTGCTTAGAATTGCTCTTTTGGGCTTTGCCATATATATGGTCTATTCCATGATTTCGCTTCAATCTCAGCTTGCGCAAAGCAAAAAAACGCTAAGTGAAAAGCAAAATGAAATATCGCAGAGAAATGTTGATATTGATGAGCTTAAAAGCCTTTTGAAAAACGGTTCAAAGGATGATTTGATTGAGCGTGCGGCTCGTGACAAGCTGGATTTTGTGTTTGAAAACGAAGAGGTTTATGAGGACATTTCGGGTAAATAAATTTTAAAGGGGAATTTTTCTTTAATGCAATTAACTGTTGATTCTGTCTATCCCGGCAAAGTTACCGGAATTACTAAATTCGGCGTATTCGTGGAGCTTGAAAAAGGCACAACCGGTCTTGTTCATATTTCCGAAATTGCTTCGTCATATGTCAACGACATCAACGATTTCGTAAAAATCGGCGATGAAGTTAAGGTGAAAGTCTTATCGGTTGACGGCAACAAAATATCACTGAGCATGAAGCGTGCCGTTGAACAGGAAAAGCCGCAGGCGCCCCGTCAGAAAAGAAGCTCAAGACCGCCGGTATTTGACGGAATTAAATCGCAGAAAAATGACGGTCCGATGTCATTTGAAGAGATGATGGCAAAGTTCAAACAGTCAAGCGACGAGAAGTTTGTCGATCTTAAACGCAAAAACGGAGATGTCAGAAGAACTTCAAGACGAGCACCGAGATAAACGGCAAGTTTAAATTTATATTCATACATAATTAAAACCAAACGCCGTCAAAATTTTTGACGGCGTTTTTTAACGGAGATTATTCAAAATGAGAGAATTATCTGTAAAAATTATCGCAAACGAAGTTGCAAAGCTGTGTGTAAAGGCAAATAAAATATTGCCCGACGATTTGGTGTGCTGCATCAAAAATGCCGCTGAAAACGAGACAGCCGAATTGCCCCATGCTGTCATGAACGACATATATGACAACATCGGTGCGGCAAAACAGCTTGACATTCCGATTTGCCAGGACACGGGAATGGCGATCGTATTTATCGAAATCGGTCAGGAGGTTCATTTGACCGACGGCGATTTATATGACGCAATAAACGAGGGCGTTGCCCGAGGTTATACCGACGGACTTCTCAGAAAATCGGTGGTAAGCGACCCGCTCAGACGGCAAAACACAAACGATAACACACCCGCAATCGTTCATACGACAATTATTCCGGGTGATCAGGTAAAAATCACGGTTGCGCCAAAGGGATTCGGCTCAGAAAACATGAGCAGCGTAAAAATGTTGACGCCTGCATATGACCGTGAGATGATAATTGACGAGATTGTAAAAATCGTGAAGAATGCAGGAAGCAATCCCTGTCCGCCGATGGTGATCGGTGTCGGGATCGGCGGCGATTTTGAATATTCGGCGATTTTGGCAAAACGGGCACTTTGCAGGGGCGTTTCAACCTCAAACCAAGATGAATATTATGCCAAGCTTGAAGACGATATGTTGACAGCCGTAAACAATACTGACATCGGACCGCAAGGCTTTGGCGGCAAAACAACAGCGCTTAAAGTAAACATCGAACAATATCCTACACATATCGCAGGTCTGCCGCTTGCGGTGAATATCGGATGTCATGTCACCCGTCACGCACACTCGGTTTTATAAATTAACACAACAAATTAAAAATATTTTTAAAAATTTTATATATTTTTTACAAAAAGTGTAGATATTTTTAAAAAACTATGCTACAATAAAGACAGTAAAACAGATTTAAGATTTGTTTTACCGAAATGTACCGAAAAGGAGCTATGTTTTATGAAAATCAATTACACAGTAAAGAAAATGACTTTGAAACCCTCGACCAAAGAGCATATTGAGAAAAAGCTCCACAAACTTGACAAGTTTTTCGACGATGACGCAACCGCCAACATTATGCTGCGGCTTGAAAACAACCGTGTCACCGCCGAACTTACAATTCGCAACGGCTCGATGGTATATAGGGCTGAGAACACCTCGCAGGATTTGATTGACGCATTTGACGACGCTTGCGAAAACATTGTCCGTCGAATCAGAAAGCAGAAAACCAAGCTTGAAAAACGGCTTCGTCCGAAAGCATTTGACGACGAATTGATCGAACCGGTTGTTCCGGAGACTGAATTTGAAATAATCAAGACAAAGCATTTTGCAATCAAGCCGCTGTCTGTTCAGGAAGCCATTTTGCAAATGGAAATGATCGGTCACCAATTCTATATGTTCCGAAACGAAGAAACCGACCAAATTTCGGTTGTATATAAACGAAACGACGGCAGATATGGCATCATTGAGCCGGATTGATTTATAAATTGAAAATAACTGCATAATATAGCAAAACAGCCGATGAGATTCATCGGCTGTTTTTTTATATTGTCCGTATTTATTATTCAGATTGCTTTTGCAGTGTCAAGCGCAATTTTAATCATGTCGGTAAGCGTGCGCTCACGCTCATCGGCGGTCATTGACTCGCCGCCAAATACATGATCCGACACTGTCAAAATCGACAATGCCCTTTTGCCGCACTCCGCCGCCGTCATATATAGCGCTGCGGTTTCCATTTCAACGCCCAAAACGCCGAGCTCACGCCATTTTTTTGCGCTGTCAAGATTTGGCGCATAGAAATTATCCGACGACAAAACAGCGCCGCATTTCACATTTATGTCTCTGTCTTTTGCCGATTTTTCCGCAATTTTCAGCATATCATAATCAGCGCACGGAGCAAAATGACCGTTCACGCCATATATGCTTTGCATATTGGAATCGGTCGAAGCACAGAGCGCCAAAACCACATCGGAAAGCCCGACCTTGTCGGAATAGCCGCCCATTGAGCCGACTCGAATGATATTCTCGACTCCGAAAATGTTGTAAAGCTCATGGGCATATATTGAAATTGAGGGCATACCCATTCCACTTGCCATGACCGTGACACGAGCGCCGTCATAATCGCCCGTGTACCCTTGAACACCGCGAACATCATTTATGAGCTTTTCGTTTTCAAGAAAAGTTTCGGAAATGAATTTTGCCCGTTTCGGGTCGCCCGGCATCAATACCGTTTTGGCAAAATCGGACGGTGACGCATTGATATGAGGTGTTGGGTAGCTTGGCATAATCAGTCATCCTTTCTCATTATATATTCGCTGTAAAAAGTCATTATAACGCAATAATAAAGATATATATTTGATAAGAAAAAGCAAGCGGGAGAAGATTCCGCAAAAAAAGAATTTTCCCCCGCAAGATACATCGAAACATAACTTAATCGACGATCAAAGATTCGCCGTCCATTTCCGACGGTTTGTCGATTCCGAGAACCTTCAACATTGTCGGTGCAATGTCGCAAAGTCTGCCGCCCTCACGCAATTTGCAGTCCTTGCCGACTACGATAAACGGAACCGGATTTGTGGTATGCGCTGTAAATACCTTTCCGTTTTCGCTCATCTTATCAGCATTGCCGTGGTCAGCGGTAATCATTGCAACGCCGCCCATCTGCTTTGTTGCTTCAACTACCCTGCCGACGCACTCGTCAACGACCTCGACAGCCTTCACAGCAGCGTCAAACACGCCTGTGTGGCCGACCATGTCGCAGTTTGCAAAATTAAGAATGATTGCGTCATATTTTCCGCTCAAAATGCGCTCAACAACGGCGTCGCATACTTTATATGCGCTCATTTCGGGCATAAGGTCAAATGTTGCAACATCGGGAGTCGGAATAAGAACTCTGTCTTCGCCGTCAAATTTGACTTCTTCACCGCCGTTGAAGAAGAATGTAACATGAGCATATTTTGTGGTCTCTGCAATTCTGAGCTGTGTTTTGCCGTTTTTGCTGAGCACCTCGCCAAAGGTCATCTTGAGTTCCTTCGGTCCGAATGCAACATGAACATTCGGCATTGTTGCGTCATATTCGGTCATGCAGACAAAATAGAGCGGCAAAACGCCTTTTTTACGCTCAAATCCGTCAAATGCTTCATCAACGATCGCACGGGTGATTTCTCTTGCGCGGTCGGGACGGAAGTTGAAGAACACAAAGCTGTCGTTTGCGTTTACGCCCTCATAATCGCCGATAACCGTCGGGATTACAAATTCGTCTGTCAGATTCTTGCCGTCGCCGTCAACAGTTTCATATGACTCTTTAACATCGTCATATGCGCTCTCGGCTTTTTTGCCCTCGCCGTTTACAACCGCATTGTACTCAAGAGATACTCTGTCCCACTGAGTGTCACGGTCCATTCCGTAATATCTTCCCGAAACGGTTGCGATTTTGCCGACGCCGACTTTCTTCATCTCTTCTTCAAGATCCTTAATGAATCCGACGCCCGATGTCGGAGAAACATCACGGCCGTCAAGCAGACAATGAACATATACCTTTTCAATGTCGTTTTTCTTTGCCATTTCAAGCAGTGCGAACAAATGCTCAATGTGCGAATGAACGCCGCCGTTTGAAAGCAAGCCCATTAAATGAAGCGCTGTGCCGTTTTTCTTGCAATTATCCATTGCCGCAACGAGCGTTTCATTTGTGAAAAAGTCGCCGTCTTTGATTGATTTTGTGATTCTTGTGAGCTCCTGATAAACGACACGGCCCGCACCTATGTTTGTGTGTCCGACCTCGGAGTTGCCCATCTGTCCGTCAGGCAGACCGACATCCATTCCCGAAGCGCCGATTTGTGTATGAGCGCACTCGGCAACAAATTTATCAAGATTCGGCTTTTTTGCGGCAGCAATGGCGTTACCCTCTTTTGTCGGGTTAATTCCAAAGCCGTCCATGATTATTAATGTAACCGGTTTTTTCATAGATCTGAATTAGTCCTTTCCAAAGCAAATATTGTAATGTTTATTTCAATTATTTGCTTGCAGCTTTTACAATGATTGAGAAATCCTCTGCCTTGAGTGATGCGCCGCCGATAAGACCGCCGTCAACATTTTCTTTTGAAAGAAGCTCGTCGGCATTTTTAGCGTTCATTGATCCGCCATACTGAATTGTAACAGACTGAGCGGCATCTTCGCCGAACATATCTGCGATTGCGTCACGGATGATCTTGTTGCCTTCGTCTGCCTGATCTGCAGTAGCTGTTTCGCCTGTGCCGATTGCCCAAACAGGCTCATATGCGATGATCACATTTTTGAGCTGATCCTTTTCAACGCCGTTCAAAGCGATTTTTGTCTGCATTGCGAGCAATTCCTTTGTGATGCCCTGTTTTCTCTGATCGAGAGTTTCGCCAACACAGATGATTGTTTTAAGTCCTGCGCCGAGAGCTGCAAGAGCACGCTTGTTTACTGTAACATCGGTATCGCCGAAATATGTTCTGCGCTCCGAATGGCCGACGATAACATATTCAACTCCGCACTCAAGAAGCATATCGGTTGAAACTTCGCCTGTGAATGCGCCTGATTTTTCAAAATGAACATTCTCTGCGCCGATTTTGATGTTAGAATCTTTTGCTGCCTCAACTGCTGCTGCAATGTCAACATAAGGTACGCAAAGAACAACTTCGCAGTCTGCGTCCTTTACAAGCGGCTTCATCTCGTTGATGAGCGCTGTTGTCTCCTTAGGAGTTTTGTTCATTTTCCAGTTACCTGCAATAATTGCTTTTCTGCATGATTTGTTCATAATAATTAGTCCTTTCTTTCTTAAATCAATTTATACATTTTGGTTTGATTTCTTGATTTTGCTTGTGATGACCGCCCGAATAACCGACCAAACAATAAGCAGCACAATCTCGGCTTCGATAACATACGGCATAGCCGTCCATTTTAAAATCCGATTATCGGAATTTACCTCAAAGCGTCTGACTCCGGCAACGAGCTGATAGCCGTCGATCGATTTATCGCCGATTTTAAGCGGTGTTTCGCTCACCTTTTGATTACCGTTTTTATCAAAAAATTTCATTTCGTCGCTTTTAAGCATCAGCATAACATATTCGTCCTGAACACCCGGATTTTTCGGGGTTATCGTCACGGTGTAAACATGATGCTCGCCTTTGGAATTATAATTTCCGAGCAATCTGGACCCGCCAATGGAGCTGACGGAGCGATAGGTCTTTGACAATACCGTTTTTCCTGTTTCATCAACGATTTTTACATCATAAAGCGGAAGATCGGGATTGTCGGGGTCAAAATAATAGTTCGGATTATAGACAGTGTCAACGCCAAACATATTAAACGGTCGGTCGATTTCATATTGCGCGGTGACGGTCTTTCCGACGAGCGATATGTCTTCAATCATTTCGCCCGAATCGTTCGCCACGGAATATTGGTCGTCCGAATCCTTGTCAACATCATAGGTCAACCAGCCTTTAACGCCGAAAATAAGAGTGAGCGCAATGCTGATTACAATTATCAGCGACAGGCAAGCCGTGACAAGTCTTTTGTGCGAATAAAGAGCGCTAAATATCTTCATATTAATTCCCCCTTTTTGGGAAAAACGAAGAAAAATCTCCATTTTGCGCTAAAGCGTAAATATGTTTCCACATCTACGCTTTAGTGTCAATTGATTTATTATTTGTCGTTCATTGCGGCAATGCCCGGAAGCTCTTTGCCCTCAAGGAATTCAAGTGAAGCGCCGCCGCCTGTTGAAATATGAGTCATCTTGTCGCCGAAGCCGAGTGTATTAACAGCAGCTGCCGAGTCGCCGCCACCGATGATTGTTGTAGCGTCTGTTTCTGCAAGTGCCTTTGCAACAGCGATTGTGCCCTTTGCAAGAGTCGGATTCTCAAATACGCCCATCGGTCCGTTCCAAACAACTGTCTTAGCCGATTTAACTTCGTTAGCGAACATCTCAGCTGTCTTCGGTCCGATGTCAAGACCCATTTTGTCAGCCGGGATTTTGCTTGTTTCAACAGCCTCAACCTCAATCGGTCCGTCGATCGGATCCGGGAATGATGAAGCTACCATTGTGTCGATCGGAAGAAGGATCTTGACGCCCTTTTCCTCTGCTTTTTTAAGCATATCCTTGCAATAGTCAAGCTTTTCGTCGTCAACCAAAGAAGTTCCGATCGAACCGCCCTGAGCCTTTACAAATGTATATGCCATGCCGCCGCCGATGATAAGTGTGTCGGCTTTGTTAAGAAGATTCTCAATTACGCTGAGCTTGTCTGCAACCTTTGCGCCGCCGAGGATTGTTACGAACGGACGAACCGGATCGTTTACAGCGTTTCCGAGATATTTGATTTCCTTTTCGATGAGGTAACCCGAAACTGCTTCGTCAACATAATCAACTACGCCGACAGTTGAGCAATGTGCTCTGTGAGCTGTTCCGAATGCGTCATTAACAAAGATGTCTGCAAGTGAGCCGAGCTCTTTTGAAAATGCTTCGCCGTTTTTGGTCTCTTCTGCACGATAACGGGTATTTTCAAGAAGAACAACATCGCCGTCTTTCATTTCGGCTACTGCCTTTTTAGCATTCTCGCCGACAACTGTCGGGTCAGCTGCGAATACTACCGGTTTGTCAAGCAGCTCTGAAAGTCTTTTTGCAACAGGTGCAAGTGACAATTCAGGCTTCGGCTCGCCCTTCGGTTTGCCGAGATGTGAGCAAAGAATTACCTTTGCGCCGTCGTTGATGAGTTTTTTGATTGTCGGCAATGCGGCAACGATTCTGTTTTCGTCTGTGATCACGCCGTTTTTAAGCGGAACATTGAAGTCGCAGCGAACAAGAACGCGCTTGCCTTTTGCATTGATGTCGTCTACTGTTTTTTTGTTAAGTGCTGTCATAAAATTAACATCCTTTCAAGAAAATGTTTTTACATAATTGTCTAACATACATTCTATATTATTTTCATATTTTTTTCAAGTATAAATTGTTAATATAGCATTTATTTTATTACTTTTTATAATAAATTTTCGCTTGTGCGGCTGATTTTGTGAACATTTTGTCGGGCAGGTCAAAAAAAGTATTATGTTCGCTCGACAGGCTAACTATTATGTTGACATTTTTCGCAAGTTTTATTATAATGAAACTATAATTTGACACGCATTTCTGGAGGAGTAAAATATGGATAATAACAACAATCCCATTTCCGAAAATAATAATGTAACGGAACAGCCGATCGTTCAGCCGGAGCCTGTCGCTCAGCCCGAACCCGTTCAGTCGCCGGTGTTTGACACACCGACTCCGAGCGTTGAAATTCCGACTCCGTCGTTTGATCAGCCGTCGCAGCCCGCTCCCACAGACATACCGCCGATTCCGACGCCGAATCAAATGCCGAATCAAATGCCCGACGGACAGTTTCAGCAAAACATACCGCCGATTCCGACGCCGCCTGCATACGGCAATGTGCCAAACGGACAATATCAGGCGCCAAACCCGAATATGAACGGACAAAACGGTGTTCCGACGCCTCCGATATATAATGTTCAGCAGCAGTTTTATCCGCAGGCTGAAAAGCCCGAATCAACAAACGGATTTGCGGTTGCCTCAATGGTTGTCGGCATCGTCTCGATTTTGTCATCATGCTTTTGCGGCGGTGTTGTCATCGGTTTGGTTGCAATCATCCTCGGAATCGTTGGAATGGTTCAGTCAAATAAGACCGGTGCAAACAAAGGCTTTGCAATCGCAGGAATCATTTGCGGTGCTGCAGGATTTGCAATTTCGCTTGCGATTTTGATTTTAGCCGCTGTCGGCGGAATCTCAATCGATAACGGTTTTAACGGCTATGATTATGATGACGACTTTGCCCGTGGGTTTGAGGGATTCATCAATCTCATCAAAACAAAGCTTTTCTAATCAACAAATAAATAAAAGCCGCCAAACCGGCGGCTTTTATCACGAGAAAAACATATTATAATGCATAAATCATTTATTAAAAGGGCGGACGAATGGCTTTTATCACGACCGCTCATATATCGAACGCTTGTGTTGATTTTGCCGATTGCGATGATAATGCTAACCGTCATTTGCTCGCGCCCGATAATCGGTTTTGGCAAAGCGCTTCCGACCTGTTTATTTTATCGAATGACCGGGCTTTATTGTCCGGGGTGCGGAATCACACGAAGCGTTGTCGCACTTTTAGACGGCGACATATTGCTCAGTCTGCGTTCAAATCCAACTACGATCACCGCAATTATAATTATAATCACCGCATATATCGAATGGATCGCACACGCCTTTGGCAAGAAAATCAAAACCTATTTGCACAGCGGAAAAATAATGGCGGCAATCGGCATTCTTTTGCTGATTTGGCTCGTTATTCGCAACTTTTTCCCCATATTATGCCCAATATCCGTCAGCTGGTAACCCCAACCGATGGATATTTTTTAATTCAGATTCAATTTTATAGCGTGAGAATTACTCGATTCCTGAAACCATTTTACAAAGCTTCAAAACATCCTTCATGTTGACAGCGCCGTCGCCGTTTACATCTGTTGTGTTGATATTAACTTTAGTTCTGATTCCTGCAATGTACTTTCTCAAGGTTAAAACATCATTCATGTTTATCGAATCGTCGCAGTTAAGGTCGCCTGTGATTCCCTCGTAACCCTCTGCGTCAAAAGCGTGGTTATTTTCAAGCGCATATTTCATTGCCGCACTGCCGTTTGTGCAGTGAATTACAGGGTTTGTTTGCTCATTAAATACATTTTTGCCAAATTCGGTCACGCTGTCCGGAATGTAAATATCTTTAAGTCGTGTATGAAAGCAGAACGATTCATTCCCGATGTAAGTAAAGTCCCCGATAAGGACTATTGTAAAGGTATCCCGAAAATAGATGGGCGGAAGCCCCGGGTTATTAATTCTCCTTCTTGTAGCTACTCTGTGATGATCTACCCATGCATAGCCCCGACAGTCGCTTCTCGCTTCTAAATCAGTATCCAAATCGCAAAATCTTTGGTTTGGTTTTTTAGCAATCCAAAAACCTACTTCATTAAAATCCGAAAACTTTTCAACGGGGAAAAAATGATCTTCGTCAGAACTTACATGGAAACCGTTGACATCATTAATGCCATCAATTTGCGGAACACCAAAGGTAAATCCCTTTATTTTATGACCCCACCAATCCGAATTAATTTTTTCTATTTTTGCGGGTGAAACCGGTTTATAAATCCAATTCCAACTTGAATCATCTTCATTTGACGACTGCACACTCGAAGCACCGACAATCATTGTAAGAGCCATGCACAATGAAACAAAAGTGCAGATAAAAGAAATCAATTTTTTCATTTTAATATATTCCCTTCTGTTAATCTTCCGTAACCGACTGACCGGCAATGTATTTTCTTAAAAACAGATAGTCTTTCATGTTGACAGCACCGTCTTGGTTTATGTCAGCAAGCTGAATCTGTCTTGAGTTTAAACTTGTTGAACCTGCAATATATTGCCGTAACACCAAAGTGTCTTTCATGTTTACACTGCCGTCCATGTTCACATCACCGAGAATAAAATCTTTATAGTATATGGTATCAAAATAGTAATATGAATAATAGCACGGATGATATTCTTCTGCCTTTTCGGGATAGTTATCCTTTAGATATTGGCAGGTGTAATCATTAACTTCTTTTGCTGTCAATATGTTATCATTATTGGCATCGGCAAAATATTTTGTATTATCATTTATATCAACCGCAAAAGAAGATGTCCAAGCTTCTGTTACAAAACCCATGTCTTTTTTGCCGGTCATTTCATTTGAAAGACACGAACAAAATACAATATACTTCAATTTTCCATCAAATTTTTCGGCAGATTCATTAGCATATGTTTCAAAATCATTCAGCCGGCTCTCGTCTTTTGTAAACACATCAACTATTTGTTGCTCAATGTCCGAAGAATTAAATGTTTCAATTTCATTTTTTTCATCAAGAACATTTGCACTTGCTGTGTTTACTTCGCCCGACTTTGAAATTGCATCGCCCGAATAGTCAGCGTCTATCATTAAAACGACTTTTCCGCTGATTGCATCCAACATCTCACGAAGTTCGGAATAATATATACCTTCGTCGCAAAGATATACTTTTGCGTTTCCGTCAGGATCAACTGAACCGGTTGCAGTAACATAGACATAATTAACCGGAGCCTCTGTCTGCTTGGCGAAACTTGAAACTGCACTTTGCAACGCAGATTTTGTCATTGCCGTGTTTTTAAATGTTATTCTTTTTTTATTATCACTTATTAGCATACTGAATGTATCATCAATATAATGATCATTCTTACCCAAAACGCTGCCTTCCTCACATTTCGGGCTTAAAATCAACAAACGGCTTTTAGTTGCAGGTTCTTCTGCGCTTGCACAAATTCCAAGCACGGAAATAATCATGCACACAGAAAGAACAAACGATAAAATTTTTACACTTCTTTTCATTTATTACAACTCCTTTTTTCTTATTATAACACTTTATCATATTTTGTCAATATAATGCATGAACAAAAGTCACAATATTTAGTTACCTACTTTGTTGATAAATCCAACCATTACGGTGATGTCGTCCTCGTGTCCGTCGTCACGCCTGCGAGCCGCCGCTGCCGCAATTATATCGGACATTTTCTGCGCCGAGCAACGGCTGTTTGCGCGAATTATCTCCTCAATCCACGGCATATCATAATCGCAAACTCCGTCCGACATCATGACGACAACATCATGCTCCGACAGCATTGCGGTTGTTTTGTCAAACTCCACATCACGCACGATCCCGGCAGGATAGCACCCGCACTTTGCTCTGCCGATTTTCTTGCCCTTTAACACAATTGTTTCGGGACAGCCTGCTTTATAAAAATCCGCCTGACCCGAAAACAGGTCGATTGCGGTTATGTCCACGGTTGCAAGCGATTCATCGGTAGATTTGAACATCATTGCCGAATTTAAGAGCTTGAGCGAACACTCAAACCCGAAGCCTGCTTTGATCAGTCTGTTCATCAGCCCGGTTGCCATTGTTGAATCAACCGCCGCTCTGCCGCCGCTGCCCATTCCGTCGCTTAACATCATTATCGTTCTGCCTCGGCTGTCGTCAAAATAGCAATAGCTGTCGCCGCAAAGCCGCTCGTTTTTGCAGCAATATTGCGACACGCCGACATCTACCTTATATTCGGTCATCTCCGACATTGTAATCAGCAGTTTCGAGCCTGCGTTCACAATGCACGGCGCATTGAACCGTCTTGCCGTGGCATTATCGACGGCTTTCAGCAGTTTCAGCTTGCTGACCCCTTGCACATCGGTTCCGCCAAGAATTATTTCGACGGTCATTTTGCCGGATAGGTCAAGCTTGCAGCATACATCGTCCGCAACATGACCCATTCCCTTTAATGCCGAAAAAATCGCTTCGCCGCTTAATGTGTCATATTGTTCAGACACATTCATCTCTTCGCAAAGATCATAGAGCATATCCGACAGCCCTGCCATTTGGTCGGAAATCACCGAGCGTATTTGCGCAATCCTCATTTGCGCCTGACAGCGGCTTTCATATTCGGTGAAATATTTTACCAACGAAGCCGAAACTTCATCGGGATACATACATCTCGACAACCATTTTTCGGGATAATCGTCATTTGTGATTTTGCCTGTTTTTCTGATCGTTCGTGTCATTTTCAAGAACGAATCATAGGTTTTGTCCTTGAGCGTTTCAAAGCAATGAATCCGCAGTCCGCAGTTTTTGCAAGCCTCGTTTTCTGTCATGACAAACACATCATAAATTGTCGGCATGTTCATTTTCGCAAGCCTCACTGACACTTCATCTACGGTATTTGATACATCGGTGAGTGCATTTGAGGCGAATTTCATTCTGTTAATGAGATTGCGCCGCAGTCCGTCAACACGGGAAAACCGAGGTGACGGCGATACAAAATCGGCAACGGCAACATGAACAGACTTTGGCAGACACAAAAATATTGCAACGGACGCCATCGCTTCCAAAATGATTATCGGGACAAGCGACTCGGAATAGAATCCTGCTAAAACCAGCAAAGTGCCGCCGACAAATGATGCAATGCACATCGGTGTGCCGGTTCGTGAAAATAAGCCACCGAGCAATCCCGAGAGGGCATATATCCCGAAGATGAAATATGCTTTTTCAAAGCACACGCTCATTGCAAAGCCGAAGATGACTCCACCAAACGTGCCGATTGTTTCTTTGCCGTATCTTGCCGCAAAAAGGACAATGACGAATGACGCAATCCGAGCAACCGATATATTAAAAACCGTAAACGGCGACAGGGCGAGCAACATTGTCGCAATCAGCACAAGCACCGAGCACAGCTCATCAACGCATAGCTTTGCCGCTCGTCTGCCGCCACCTATAAGCGGCATTGCAGAGCTGATGAAATATGAGAAAACGGCGCAAAACAGCATTTCACCGAGCATTCTCACAAGCCCGTCGGCTGAATAATCAAAGCTTAGTAAAGCGCATATTCCGCCGAAAAATGAGCCGCTCACCGACGAGATTATTGATGTTGCCCGTTCGTCATGAACCGCAATCGACAAAACCCATTTCAACGCGGTTGCAACCACAGCAGCTCCTATGTAAACGACTCCCGAAACGCCGTTCGCCGACGAAAACCCGGTCAGCATGAACATCAATATTACGCCGAGCGTTGCGGAAATCGAATAATCCTTTTTAACTCCCGAACAAAACGCTGTACCGAACGGCAGGAACATATTGAACGCAGGTGAAACGGACAAAAGTGCCGAAAACACCGCAGACGATATGTGCATGATTATCGTTCGCCTGATAACGCTTTGGTTTATCGTTTTATGTTCTATCGGTACGCTCACGACATCTTTCATAATCCACTCACCATTTTTACAAATATTGTAAATTTTAGTATATGCATACCTCAAAAAAAATATTGTCAAACAAACGGTGTCGTTATATACTATTTTAGGGCGCTATCCCCCGTTTTCGAGCGATTTTATGTAAAGATTGAAGAAAATATGCATATTTTGCGGTGAAAAATTCAGTAAAATGTATATTGACAAAGCGAAAAAAAGTGCATATAATTATTACAACATCATTAAAAAAGCAATATCATTTAAAAATGTTGACAGGGGACGGGCAATGACCGTCATTTTGGCTTAAAGAGAGCGACAGCTGCTGAAAAGTCGCAGTCAAAACCGAATTTTGCGTATCACCCCTTGAGTTGAGCGTTTGAAATTTTTTACGGTAAAGCGCTCCGCATATGCCTTTGCGTTATCAGTCGGCTGTGCTTATGATTAAATTTATCATTCATGCGCACAAATCAAAGCGGTCGCTTTTTGCGGCAATTTGAGTGGTACCACGGAGTATTATGCTTCGCCTCATTTTTCGGGGGCGAAGCTTTTTTATTTGCAGTTTTATTACGAAAGGAATTATGAATCATATGCTAACACTTGAAAAAATCTATCATGCGGCGTTTGTGCTTAAAGATGTTGTCAGAGAAACTCATCTTGTGCCTGCTCCGGACATCAACCCCGACGCAGAGGTTTATCTCAAACCCGAAAATTTGCAATTGACAGGCTCGTTTAAGCTTCGCGGCTCGGGATATATGATCTCGCAGCTCACCGACGAACAGAAATCTCACGGTGTAATTGCCTGTTCCGCAGGAAACCATGCTCAAGGCGTTGCGCTTGCGGCAACAAAATATGGCATCAAATCGCTGATTTGTCTGCCCGACGGCGCTCCGATTTCAAAGGTTGAAGCAACAAAGGGCTATGGCGCTGATGTTGAGTTGGTTCCGGGCGTTTATGACGACGCATATAACCGTGCGATTCAGCTTCGTGACGAAAAGGGATATACATTCGTTCATCCTTTTGATGATGAAAATGTTATTGCGGGTCAGGGCACAATCGGTCTTGAAATTCTCGACGATCTTGACGATGTTGACGCAGTTGTCGTTCCGATTGGCGGCGGCGGACTGATTTCGGGCGTTGCCTATGCCGTTAAGAAGCTCAAACCGAGCGTCAAGGTATATGGCGTTCAGTCGGCAGGCGCACCGAGTATGTTCAATTCGGTTAAAGACGGAAAAATCGAGCGTCTTGACAATGTATCGACAATCGCAGACGGCATTGCGGTAAAAGAGCCGGGTGAAAATACATTTAAGCTTGTCAGCGAATATGTTGATGAAATCGTGACCGTTTCGGAAGATGAGATCTGCTCGGCAATTTTGCAGATGATCGAAAAGCACAAAATGATCGCAGAGGGTGCCGGTGCTGTTTCGGTTGCGGCGGTCATGTTCAACAAATTGCCGATCAAGGGCAAAAAGGTAGTATGCGTTGTATCGGGCGGTAACATTGATGTTACAAGCCTGTCTCGAGTAATTACCCGCGGTTTGCAAAAATCGGGCAGACAGGTCACCCTTTGCATTGAGCTTATGGACAAACCGGGTCAGCTCAAGGATGTATCAACCATCATTGCGGAGCACGGCGGTAATGTTACAAGCGTGCTTCATGAACGCACAAACGACACAGAGGATATTAACGGCTGCTACCTCAGAATTCAGATGGAAACAAGAAACGCAGACCATGCGGATGAAATTGTAAATGCGCTCAAAAACGAGGGCTTTAAAATCATATAATCAACATTTTTGAAAGGATTGATAAATCATGTCGGAAAAGGTATATACAAAATCGGCGCCGGACGCAATCGGCCCCTATTCACAGGCAGTTAAGGTAGGAAATTTGGTATTCACATCGGGTCAAATCGCAATCGACCCATCGGTCGGAGATGTTGTCGCAAAGACAATCGAGGAACAGACCGAACAGGTTTGCAAAAACCTGACCGAGGTGCTCAAAGCCGCAGGAACCTCGATCGATAAAGCGGTTAAAACAGTATGCTTTTTGAAAGAAATGGGCGATTTTGCCGCATTTAACGAAGTATACGGCAAATATTTCACCTCAAAGCCGGCTCGTTCATGCGTTGCCGTAAAACAGCTTCCCAAAGATGTTTTGGTTGAGGTCGAGGTCGTAGCCGAGCTGTAAAATTATAATAATAAATGCGGAAGAGCTTGGCTGAGCGTTAATAAGGCATTATTGCTTCAAAATAACATCTTTTTGCACAATAATGCGTTAAAATTCCCGAATATGCGTTAGCATTATTCGGGGATTTTGCCTTTTCTTGTATCAAAAATATATCATTTTGAAGTGCTTCGCAGTTTCATAGCTATAAAAATTCTTTATTATGAAGTCAGAAAATGACGCAAGGCTGGCGCCTTGCAAGGATTTTTGACAAATTAATAATGGATTTTTATGCGAGAAACCAATACTTCCTTATTAACGCTCAGCCTTCTTCCGCATTTTTTATATTTGCATTTATTTTTTATAGAGGTTATTTATGCTGACAAAAAATGATATATACGCACTGCTCGATGAGAAAAATATAGCTTATGAGATAATCAACCACAAACCAAGATTTCAATGCTTGATTTTTGATAAAAACCATGCTTTTTGGCATGGTTTTTTTGTTTTACATGATTTTATCAATTTCTCTTTTAAGTCTTGAAACAGGAAGTCCGACTACATTAAAATAATCGCCGTCGATTTTCTCAATCAGCAAGCTGCCGAACCCCTGAATCCCATATGCGCCGGCTTTGTCGCTCGGCTCGCCTGTTTTGATATAATTCAAAATCTCATCATCCGACAGCTCATAGAACTTCACATCGGTTTCGCACGAAAAGGTGTGACAGTCGCCGTGATATGCTACGCAGCAGCCTGTTATTACCGAATGAACATCGCCCGAAAGCGATTTCAACATATTGAACGCATCGTCGTCATTTTTCGGCTTGCCGAGCCTCTTATCATTATGAATTACCAGCGTGTCTGCACCGATCGTGAGTGCATTAGGATATTTTTCCGCAACCGATTGGCATTTGATTTTTGCCAAAATTTCTGGTGCGTCTTTTGGCAATGTACCGACGGGTACTGTTTCGTCCACATCCGCCGTGATTATTTCAAATTCATCAAATATTGTTTTAAGCAGTTCTTTTCTTCTCGGAGAACCGCTTGCAAGAATAACTTTCATCAAAAACCGCTCCTTTTATGATGATTATTATTTTACATCATAATCACGATTTTGTCAAAACGGCAGTTGTTTTGACACTAAAATTAACATCTTAATAAAATCTTAAGGAAAAATCACTTGTAATATTATTATAATTTTAGTACAATTATAGTCGAGGTGAATTGATTTGTATAATGTTCTTATATGCGACGACGAAAAAGACATTGTAGCGGCACTCAAGATTTATCTAAACAATGAGGGCTACAACACATATGAGGCATATACCGGTCTTGAGGCGCTTCACATGGCGGCGGCTCACGAAATTCATCTTTGCTTAATGGACATCATGATGCCGGAAATGGACGGAATCACGGCAATGGTAAAATTGCGTGAGAAGTATAATTTTCCGATAATCATGCTAACCGCAAAAAGCCAGGACACCGACAAGGTTTTGGGGCTTAATATCGGTGCGGACGATTATATTACAAAGCCGTTCAACCCGGTTGAGTTAATGGCAAGAATACGCTCACAGCTTCGCAGATATATGCAGCTCGGCGGCGGCAAGATCAAAAAAGAACGGCTGGACATCGGTGAAATATCGCTTGACGATAAGCAAAAAACGGTAACGGTGAATAATGAGGCAATCTCACTGACGCCGATCGAATTCGACATATTAAAGCTGCTGATGGCTCACGCAGGCGAAGTCATTTCCCCTAAAGAAATATATAAACAGGTTTGGGACGACGAACCGCTCGGCTCTGACGGCACGGTTGCGGTGCATATTCGTCACATCAGGGAAAAGCTTGAAAAAGACCCGGCTCGCCCGATATATTTAAAAGTAGTTTGGGGACAAGGGTATAAATTTGAAAAGATATAACCGTATAATACGGAGGTTTATTTGATGAAAAAGCTGCAAACATCGTTTGGAGCGAAGCTGACGGCGACCATATTGCTGATTGTTTTCATTGCGATATGTTTGCTTTGCACATTCGGAATCGGATTTTTCGTGTCGCATAATTATTATTACGACAACGGGCGTTCGGCACTTAACGATTCCTATTCAGAGCTTGGCACAAGAAAAGCCAAAGAGGTAATTTACAACTATTATCCGATGGTGCTTGATTATGAAAATACCGGTGTCGAGAGTCTGCCGCTTGAAAAGATGAAAACATCGTTTGGCAGAGACAAGACTAATTTTTCTTTCGGGCTATTCGACGAAAACGAACAGCTTTTGCTCAGAAACTATGATAGTGTGGATTATGATTATACCGGCACCTATTCGGCGACGCTGACGCAAAACGACGGAACGGAAAAGAAGCTGACGGTATCATATTTTATCGATTCTTCTCTCTCAGCCGAAGATGATTTCTATTATTCAAACAAGGTCAACGGAATAATCAGTTCGCTGAAATATACCGTAATTTTCATATTCTTAGCGGCGTTTGTCCTCGGAATCACGCTTTTGGTTTTTTTGATATATTCGGTCGGACTGCGGCAGGAAAACGGCAGTCGGACGGTGAAATTCGGATTCATTGACAAAATCCCGCTGGATTTATACATCATAATCTGTCTTGCGCTGTTCTTTGTAAATCTGCTTTTAATGCCGCGGCTTTCAAACTCGATCGTCTCGACATTTTGCACAAACTATTTCTCGGCGCTGTTTTGGAGCTTGCTGATTTTGAGCATAATCATGACGCTGTCTGTTCGGTGCAAAGCCGAAAATCCGCTAACCAAAACGCTGATTTATTCATTTTTCTCGTGGATGTTCGCACCACGGCGGAATTTATTTGACAAACTTCGGAATTTCCTGAACAATCTTCCGCTTTTGTGGAAAACAATTCTTGTACTTGCGTTTTTATCGCTGATTGAATTTGTATTTTTGGCGCTCGGCACACGACTTGAAATATTTATTTTCTGGATAATCGAAAAGGTTGTGACGGTGCCGATCATTCTGCTTGTGATAATGAATCTTCGCACGCTCAGGGGCGGCGTTAAACAAATCGTAAACGGCGACATTGATCATCAAATCGACACTAAATATTTGATGTGGAATTTTCGTGATTACGGCGATGATCTTAACAACATCAGCAAAGCAATGCAATCGGTCGTCGATGAGCGCATGAAAAGCGAACGGTTCAAAACCGAGCTTATCACAAATGTTTCACACGACATCAAGACTCCGCTGACTTCAATCGTGACATATGTTGACCTGCTTAAAAATCCGTCAACCACAAAGGAACAGGCGGATGAATATATTGATGTGCTTGACCGTCAGTCGTCAAAGCTTGCAAAGCTTATCAACGATCTTGTAGACGCGTCAAAGGCCTCAACGGGAAATGTTCCTGTCGAGCTTGCCTGCACAGACTGCGGAGTAATGCTGACGCAAGCCGCCGCAGAATATGACGACAAGTTCAGATCCGCCGAGCTTACTTTGATTGAAAACGAGCCGGACCGGCCGATATATATAAATGCGGACGGGCGGTTGCTTTGGAGAGTGTTTGATAACCTGCTTTCAAATATAGTAAAATATTCTCAACCGCAAACCCGTGTTTATCTGTCGCTTAAAGAAAGCGACAACAAAGCATTCGTTTCGTTCAGCAACATCTCAAAATGCCCGCTGAACATTACGAGCGAAGAGCTGATGGAACGATTTGTCAGAGGCGACAGCTCCCGAAACACAGAGGGCAGCGGACTCGGACTTTCAATCGCACAGAGCCTGACGGCGCTTCAAAACGGCTCGCTTGATATTTCAATCGACGGCGACCTGTTCAAGGTAACGCTTACATTCGATAAAGCAGATAATTTATGATAAAGAGGAAACAGATATGACATTGTATAAAGTACTTGAAATGATCAACTTAGGAATAGGCGTAATATTTATGGTATGTTACGCTTATCAGTTTTTCTACATTTTCTGGGCGCTTGTCAAAAAGCCTATCAAGCACGACAACAAGGAAATGCACAAATTTGCGGTCATGATTGCGGCAAGAAATGAGGAAAATGTCATCGGCAATTTGCTTGATTCGCTGAACGCTCAAACCTATCCGTCGGAGCTTTATGATATATATGTAATTGCCGACAACTGCACGGACGAAACCGCAAAGGCGGCGGCTGAACACGGCGCTACCGTATTTGAACGCCAAAACACCGAATTTGTCGGCAAAGGCTATGCAATGCAGCACCTCTTTGGCAAGGTAATGGCACTAAAAGGCAATGAATATTATGACGGATATTTCATCTTTGACGCAGACAATCTGCTTGATAAGCATTTCATTGAAGAAATGAACAAAGCGTTTTATGGCGATAACCGAATCATCACCTGCTATCGCAACTCGAAAAACTATGGTGACAACTGGGTGTCGTCGGGCTATGCGCTTTGGTTTTTGCGTGAAGCAAAATTCCTCAACAATCCCCGATATACACTCGGCACAAGCTGTGCGGTATCAGGCACGGGATTTCTCATTCACCGCGACATAATCAATCGCAACGGCGGCTGGAAGCATTTCCTTTTGACCGAGGACATTGAGTTTACAATCGACTCGATTTTGCACGGCGAGAAAATCGGATATTGCCACGACGCTGTGCTTTATGACGAACAGCCCACAAAATTTTCTCAGTCGTGGTCGCAGAGAATGCGCTGGGCAAAAGGATATTTGCAGGTATTCATGAACTACGGCGGCAAAATGTTAAAAGGTATTTTCAAAAAACGAGGATTTGCTTGCTTTGACATGACAATGAACATCCTGCCGGCGGTCGTTTTCACAGTTTTGGGATTGATAATCAATGCGGCAATGCTCATTATCTCAATCGTCACAGGCAATTTTACAATAAATTTGTTGCTGACCGCCCTTTTGCAGCTGCTTTCAAGCGCATATGTTTTGATGTTCGTGATCGGACTGATAACGGCACTAAGCGAATGGAAAAACATTCATTGCTCAACCGGCAGAAAAATTCTTTCAATCTTCACCTTCCCGATTTTCATGATAAGCTACATTCCGATCGCGATTGCGGCATTCTTCAAAAAGGTTGAATGGAAGCAGATTGAACACACGGTTGACCTTTCAATCAACGACATAAAATAATAAGATAAAAACAATAGTCCGACAGAAAGAATCGCTCCTTTCTGTCGGATTTTTTTATACTAAATATTTTGCGGCAAAACTACCGTCATTGTCAAAAGGTTGTTGTCATATGACGCGCTGATTTTGCCCTTGTGATGACCGACGATCGCCTTTGCAATCGACAGCCCGACGCCATAACCGCCGACATCATTTTCGGCACGGGCACGAGCCTCATCACTTCTGTAAAAACGGTCAAACAGCCGATTTAAGTTTTTCTCATCAACATTATCCGCCTTGTTTGACACCTCAATATGCACCGATTTCGACTTTTTGTAAATCCGAACCTTGATTTCGCTGTCATTTAGCGAATATTTGACTGCATTATCAAGCAAAATCGAGGCAAGTTGGCGAATCGTTTCTTCGTTTCCGTTCATCATCAAATCGGGTTCAATCTCATCTGCAATCGTTTTGCCGTATTTTTGAGCAACCGGGTCAAACGACGCTGATGTATCAAGCATTGCTTCGCTGAGATTAAATTTTTCAAATGACAGACGAGTGTTTTCTTCGTCCATTTTTGCAAGCGAAACCAAATTTTTCACAAGCCGTGACAGTCGCCTTGTTTGATTTTGAATGCTGGTAATCCATTCGTTTTCACCCTCCGTTATGCTCAAAACATCGGCATTTGCGGATATGATCGCAAGCGGAGTTTTAATTTCATGCGACGCGTCGGTGATAAATTGCTTTTGCTTTTCAACGCTCTCGGCAAACGGCTTGATTGCCTTTTTCGAGAAAAGCGACACAAGCAAAAGTACGATCAAAAGGCTTGCCGCACCGATTACCAGCGATATTAAAAGCAAGGTTTTGCCTGCGTTTATATCTTCGGTGCAATCAAGAAACACAATCAGTTTATTATTATCGCTCGTTGTAACAACACGATATTTATATATTCCCGACCAGCCGCCGCTGCTGCCGCTTTTCAGAATATTGCTCGCATATTCCGTTGCCTCGCTCTCATCGACTGCGGCAATGTTGTCGGTTCGCACCGTTGTGATATTGTTGTTTTCATCTGCAAAAACCGCAAAAAATCGGGTTTTAAACTTGGTTTCCGCATTCATTCTCGGTGCTCTGACATTATCATCATCCTTCGGCTCGGGCGCCGTGTTCGAATCAATATTTTCGCCGTTTTCACCGTTATTCTCACCTTTCATTTCGGGCGGAGTAACATTGTCCTTCATCTGCTTGAAATTCGGGAACGAACCGTCGTTGCTTGTCAAAAATTCAAGCATATCGTTCTGCTCACGGGATTTTTGGTAGAAATTTATTGCGTTGATTGAGCCGATCACCAGCACAATTACGCAAAGCACGCTGAGCATTGAGATTAAAATGAATTTATGTTGTAATTTTTTAATCATTAAGCACACCCCGATTTATCATTCGGAAACGATCAGCGAATAGCCGACTGAACGGGTCGCCTTGATCTCCACATTTGACTTGATTTGCGACAGCTTTTTGCGAAGATACGATACATATACCCAAACGACATTGATTTCGGCGTCCGAATCATAGCCCCATATCCGCTCCATGAACTGTTCGGTCGAAATAAGCCTGCCAAAGTTGCTCATCAGCATTTCAAGCATCTGAAATTCCTTGTTGCCAAGCCTGATCGAGCCGTGTTCGGTTTTAAGCTCATAGGTCGTCGGGTCAAGGGTCGTGTTGCCGCATTTTAGGTGCGTCGGCTTAACATCGCTCTTTCTTCGGCAAATCGCCCTGACTCTTGCAAGCAATTCGCCCATGTTAAACGGCTTTGTCAAATAATCATCGGCGCCCGAATCAAGCCCGTTGATTTTATCCTCGATTTCGCTTTTGGCTGTCAACATCAAAATCGGAGTCGTTATTTTATTCTGTCGAAGCTGCTTTAAAACCTCGATTCCGTTCATTTTCGGCATCATTATATCAAGAATTATTCCGTCATAATTCTCAGCCAGACCATATTCATATGCCGCTTCGCCGTCATAGACTGCGTCAACCGAATAATTATTATGCTTCAAAATTGCCACAAGTGCGTTTGAAAGCTCTTTTTCGTCCTCTGCAAGCAACAATCTCATATCATCTCAGTCCTTTTTGAGTATTTTATATTATAAAGATAGCCTGCTAACTTAAAATCTACATTAAAAGCCGTCATTATTTTTGATTATACCCTATAATAAACGCCATTTCAAGTCAAAAGGAAATGCACAAAAAATCCGCCGTGAGCATTGACATATTGTCAGACAAACTGTCAGACGGACTGTCAAGCCCACAGCGGATTTTAAATTAAACTGTATTTTTGATGTCGCAAATTAAGACAGCTGCGAAATGTCTTAAAATTTATTCTTCATCCTGCAAAGCGTCGTAGCCTTCTTCGCCGGTGCGAACCTTGATTACATTCTCGACATCATATACAAAGATTTTACCGTCGCCGATATGTCCTGTGTAAAGAACCTTCTTAGCTGTTTCAACAACAAGCTTAACAGGTACTTTGCATACAACAATGTCAACCTGAACCTTCGGAAGCAAGCTAACCTCTTGAACAACACCGCGATAATATTCCGGTTTGCCCTTTTGAGCGCCGCAACCCATTACATTTGTTACCGTCATACCGGTAATGCCGATTGCCATCATTGCATCTTTGAGAGCCTCAAGTCTTTGCTGTTTGATTACAAGCTCAACCTTAGTCATCTTCACATCGGAAGCAGTTGCAGTTTTAGGAGCAGATTTTACAACTACCGGAACTGCCTCGTCCATTGATACTGCATTTTCATCAAGTGCCGGTGCAACATATTCATCACCTGTGAATACGCTGTCTTCAACCGACATCTCAAAGCCTGCATATGCCGATACAAGACCATGCTCTGTCCTGTCAAGACCTTCGATTTCCTCTTCACGAGATACTCTGATACCAACTGTTGCTTTGATGATAAGGAATGTAATTGTGATTGTAACTGCAGTCCAAGCGCATACTGAAAGCACACCGAGTAACTGCAAACCGAGCTGGTGGAATCCACCGCCATAGAACAAGCCTTTTGCTGCGATTTGGTTAGCGCCGCCTGCAACGCCTCTTGCAAATGCAGGTGCTGTATCTGTTGCGAAAAGACCAACTGCGATTGTGCCCCAAAGTCCGTTCATGAAGTGAACTGCAACAGCACCAACCGGGTCATCAACATGGAGCTTGTGGTCAAGGAACCATACGCCGAATACTACAAGCACACCTGCGACTGCACCGATGATCGTTGCACCGAGTGCGTCTGTAACATCGCAGGGAGCTGTGATTGCAACAAGACCTGCAAGTGATGCGTTAAGGCACATTGAAACATCAGGCTTGCCATATTTAACCCAAGTAAAGATCATGCATACAACTGTTGCAACTGCCGGAGCAACTGTTGTTGTAAGGAAGATTGAAGCGAGTTCGTCAACCGATGTTGCGGCAGCACCGTTAAATCCGTACCAGCCGAGCCAAAGGATGAATACACCCAAAGCACCGAGAGCGATGTTGTGACCGGGAACTGCGTTGACTTTTGTAACTTTGCCGTTTTTGTCCTTTTTGAACTTACCGATACGCGGTCCAAGAATTTTAGCACCGATGAGCGCTGACAAACCGCCTACCATATGTATTGCACATGAGCCTGCGAAATCGTGGAAACCGAGCTGTGCAAGCCAGCCGCCGCCCCAGATCCAGTGAGCTTCGATCGGGTAGATGAGTGCTGAGATAACTGCCGAATAGATGCAGTATGAAAGGAACTTTGTGCGTTCAGCCATTGCACCGGAAACGATTGTTGCCGTTGTAGCGCAGAATACAAGGTTGAACACGAAGTTTGACCAGTCAAAGCTCTGATATGCTGTGAATATATCAAAGCCAGGTGCGCCGATAAGTCCGACAACATCTTCGCCTAAAAGCAAACCAAAACCGATGAGAATGAACATTACAGTACCGATACAGAAGTCCATCAAGTTTTTCATGATGATGTTACCGGTATTTTTTGCTCTGGTGAAACCGGCTTCTACCATTGCAAAACCGGCTTGCATCCAAAATACAAGTGCAGCGCCGATGAGGAACCAGACGCCCCATAGGCTTGAGTTCAATGATTCGAGTGACATATTGAATCTCTCCTTTAAATTAGAAGTATTTTATCTATAAAATTAAGGCGTATGCACAAGGGATATGCAGTCGCAGCAACCGCTATCCTTCGTACACACGCCTTTGTGTGTTAATATAATGTTTTATTGTTTACATTAAAGAATGCTGTAAAGCATTTCACCGTAGGTCGGCAATGTCCAATATTCAGCCGAGACAACGGTTTCAAGCTCATCGACAATCGCACGGAGCTCCTGCATTGCGGCAAATACTTTATCTCTGTTTGCCTGTGCAAGTTTAAGGTCATCTGTCTCAGCGCTTGTTTCGACAACAGCGTCTTCCAAATCGCCGAGCTTCTTATACATACCGTTTGAAAGCTTAACCAACTTGTCGAGAATTTTCGATTCCATTTCGTCCGAAACGCCGATTGCCTTTTTGCCTGCAACCAGGCTTACAAGCTCTGACTGATAACCGACAGCCGCCGGAATTACATCTTTCTTGATCATGTCGATCATTGTGAGCGCTTCGATATGAATTGTCTTTGAGTAATTCTCAAGCATGATCTCAACACGAGATTCAAGTTCTTTTTCGGTGAATACATGATATTTTGTGAACAGCTTAACGTTCTTCTCATCGGCAAAGTGCGGAAGTGCGTCCGGAGTTGTCTTGTAGTTAAGAAGACCTCTCTTTTCAGCTTCTTTCTCCCATTCTGCCGAATATCCGTCGCCGTTGAAGATGATTCTCTTATGCTTCTTGATTGTTTCCTGAATGATTTCACGAACTTCTTTCTTGAAGTCATCAGCTTTTTCAAGTCTGTCTGCAAACTCATCAAGAGCTTCTGCGACGATTGTGTTAAGAATGATGTTCGGACCTGCGATTGACTGAGCGGAACCAAGCGATCTGAACTCAAATTTGTTGCCGGTGAAAGCAAACGGCGAAGTTCTGTTTCTGTCTGTGGTATCTCTCGGGAAGTTCGGCAAAACGGTCGAACCGATGTCCATTTCTACCTTCTCGGTACCTTTATAAACAACGCCTGCCTCAAGCGCCTCAAGAATTGCCTCAAGCTCGTCGCCGACAAACATCGAGATGATTGCCGGAGGTGCTTCGTTAGCACCGAGTCGATGATCATTGCCGGCTGAAGCAACCGAAATTCTCATCAAATCCTGATTTTCGTCAACCGCTTTGATTACAGCAATCAAGAAGAGGAGGAACTGAGCGTTTTCATATGGAGTAGCGCCCGGCTCCAACAGGTTTTTGCCTGTGTTGGTCGAAATTGACCAGTTATTATGTTTGCCCGAACCGTTGACGCCCGCAAACGGTTTTTCATGAAGCAGACAAGCCATGTTATGACGTTCTGCAACCTTTTTCATGATCTCCATTGTAAGCTGGTTGTGATCGGTCGCAACATTTGTGGTATCAAACACCGGAGCCAACTCATGCTGTGCCGGTGCAACCTCGTTATGCTTTGTTTTAGCATTGATTCCGAGCTTCCAAAGCTCTTCGTCGAGGTCTTTCATATATTCCGAAACACGGGTTTTGATCTGACCGAAGTAGTGGTCGTCAAGCTCCTGTCCTTTCGGAGGACGGGCACCGAAAAGTGTGCGTCCTGTATAAATCAAGTCAGGTCTCTGCAAATATACGTCACGGTCAACAAGGAAATATTCCTGTTCGGGTCCGACTGTTGTAACAACATTTTTAACGCCTGTGTCGTTTCCGAACAATTTCAAAATTCTCATTGCCTGAGTGCTGAGCGCTTCCATTGAACGAAGAAGCGGAGTTTTCTTATCAAGCGCCTCACCTGTATATGAGCAAAATGCGGTCGGAATGCAAAGTGAACCGTCTTTTACGAATGCATATGAGGTCGGGTCCCATGCGGTGTAGCCTCTTGCTTCAAATGTTGCACGGATGCCGCCCGACGGAAAGCTTGATGCATCAGGCTCGCCCTTAACAAGCTCTTTGCCCGAAAACGACATTATAACGTTGCCGTTGCCGTCCGGAGAAATGAAGCTGTCGTGTTTTTCTGCAGTAACACCGGTCATCGGCTGGAACCAATGAGTAAAGTGCGTTGCGCCTTTCTCGATTGCCCATTCTTTCATTGCATGAGCAACAACATTTGCAATATCAAGCTCGATCGGATCGCCGTTCTTGATAGTATGCTTCAGTTTTTTGTAGACATCTTTCGGCAGTTTATCCTGCATGACTCTGTCGTTGAAGACCATGCTGCCGAAGAGTTCCGGTACATTTTTCATAATAAAGACCTCCTAAATTTATAAAAAGAAAAAGACGCCATGAACCCTTCGGTTCACAGCGCCTTTGCTGTCTATGCTGATATTATATGCTCATTTAACCCAAAAGTCAACCCCTTTTTATGTCGAATAATGCACTATTTTGAAGTCTGTTTTTGTGCATTATTAACAACGAGTTCATAATCATATAATAATCATGACATTTTTATGATAATTTATTATTGCAAAAGAGGAAATTTTTTGATAAAATATAATGTATATATTTTAATAACGAAAGGGATTTTCTGTCTTATGGACACCGACAGTATTATTACTGTGATTATCATGGCGGTGCTGGTTTTGCTCAGCGCATATTTCTCTTCAACCGAAACCGCCTTTTCCTCTCTTAACCGAATCAGGCTGAAAAATATGGCTGACAGCGGAAACAAACGGGCAAAACAGACGCTTGAGCTTGCAGATAAGTTTGACAACCTGCTCTCGACTGTTTTGATCGGCAACAACATTGTCAACATCACGCTCACATCAGTCGCAACCGTATTTTTCATCAAGCATTTCGGCGACATCGGCGCAACGCTTTCGACTGTTGTAATAACGCTGGTCGTTTTGCTTTTCGGCGAAATCACACCAAAGAGCCTTGCAAAGGAATGCCCGGAAAAATTCGCAATGTTTTCCTACCCTTACATTCGCCTTTTGATGTGGCTGCTCACTCCGCTCAATTTTCTCTTTTCATGCTGGAAAAAGCTGCTTTCAAAATGCTTTAAATTCAACAATAATAATGTAATGACGGAGGATGAGCTTTTAACGATCGTTGATGTTGCGAAAAATGACGGCGGAATCAATGAACAGGAAAGCGAGCTTATCAGAAGCGCGATCGAGTTCAACGATCTTTGCGCCGAAGATATTTTGACTCCGAGAGTCGATGTTGCGGCGATTGATATTGAGGATAAAAACGGCGAGATCTCAAAAACATTCATTGAATCGGGCTTTTCAAGACTGCCTGTTTACCGTGACAGCATTGACAACATCGTCGGTATCCTGAACCAAAAAGATTTTCACAACTATGTTTATCATCATGATAAAACCGTCGAAGAGGTTATGGGTGAGCCGATGTTCATCACAGGCTCAATGCCGCTGTCCGATCTGCTCAAAAAGCTTCAAAGCGAAAAATCACATTTGGCGGTCATTGCCGATGAATATGGCGGCACAGAGGGCATTGTGACAATGGAGGACATTCTTGAGGAGTTGGTCGGCGAAATATGGGACGAGCATGACAGCGTGACTCATGATATTGTCAAAACAGGCGACGATTGCTTTAAGGTCGTTTGCTCAATGGATTTTGACGAATTCGCGGAATATTTCAACATTTCCGACGACACCGATTCGTCAACAGTAGGCGGTTGGGTAATGGAACGGCTCGGCAAAATCGCAGATGTCGGCGATATGTTCAGCGTACAAAATCTCACCGTGCTTGTAACAAGGACAAAAGAACACCGCGTCGTTGAGGTTATTGTAAAGGTTAAGCCTGTCGATGATGAAGAATCGGAAGAAGAATAATTAAAATTATAAAAAAGAGAGGGCAATTTGCCCCCTCTTTTTTTATTATTTATCAAGCTTTTTTGCAGCATTCATGTTAAACTTAACATCATATGTTGTTTTAAGCGTTTCAAGATTATTTGCATATTGCTCGGTTTTCATTGCATCAATAACATTTACCTGCCAAGCCGGAACTCCGTTTCCGACAAAATACATCGCATGATAGCCGTATGTGGTGAAAATTACAGCCATGTCGCCCTTTTTTCTGCCCGAATAGTAGCACCATTCATCAAAGCTGTCCACCGTTTCGCCCTTTTTGACATTCTCATAAAGTCCGCCGTTTTTAGCCGAGCCTGCATCTTCACTGTATTTTTTCGCACGCTCGATAAATGCCGCTTGCTTGTCGGACTGATGATTGATTTCGTCAATCATGTCCTGTGCCGCTGTGAGTGCGTCGGACTGCGAGCCATATGTATCTGATGTGAATAACATATGGCGGACATTTTTCGTCAAATAGTTTTGCTTATACTGCGTTTTTATCAGGATATAAACGATGTAGCAATCGTTATCTCCGTCCTCAATCACGGTCGTGTCGCCGACCTTTCGTGATTTATCAAACGCCCATTTTGTGACTTCCGCCGATTTGTTATATTCAAATCCCGTTTGAAGTGTGCTCGAAATGATTGAATTTAGCTGTTTATCAGTCTTTTCGCTACCCTTATTTTTGTAATAATCGGTCAAATATGCTTTCAAAAGGCTGTCAAACTGAGCTTCATTTTTCGCAGACGCGATTTTATCTGCCGCCGCTTTTGCCGACATTGCGTTTTCTTCTGCCTCGTCTGTGCTGTCGGTATCATTTGTATCCGCCGGGATTTCATATTTTTTCAAATCCACAACATTATATTTTTCCGGAGACTTATTATAATAATCGGTTATCTGCCTGTCGGTATAGCTTGTTTTCGAGTCGTAATCCTCATAATATTTATTAGCAAGCAGCGAAAGCTCCATTGCCGCACGAATGTCGTCCGACTTCACACCCTTGCCGTAGTTTTCGGCAATATATTCATCAAGCGTTTTGTCGTCATTTTTCGCTGTTTGCTCCATTGACGATATGCTTGAATCTATCTTCGATTTTTCGTCGTCGCTAAGCTCCATTCCCATTTCCTTTGCCGCTTCGGCGTAGCTCACATTTTTCTCAACACGCTTTTGTGCTTCGCTTAAAAAATAGTCATACCAAGTGTCATATCCGTCATAATAGGTGCATTTTTGGTCTTTCAGCTTTGCGTTGACATCAAGCCCCATTGCACCAAGACTCTGCGAATGGTTCGATTTAAAATCATCATATGCCGACTTGAAGAAATAGGACAGCTCGGCATTGCTGATTTTGTAGTTTTTCGATTGAAGCGCAACGGTGTTATGAAGCTCAAAGCCCGACTCTTCTCTATATTTTACAACGCCGATCGACACAGCAGTGATTATTACGCAGAGTGCTACTGCCGCTGATATAATCGATATAATAATCCGCTTTTTCTTTCTTTTTTGTTGATCTATTTTCTTATTTTTACTCATTTTCATGCTCCTTATTTCATTCGGCTGAAACGCTGAAATCTTCAAACATATACCACTTGCCGTCAATTTTTACCGAATAAACCGAACGGCTTTGATAATTTTCGCCTGTGCTTCCCGAAATATAAATCGACACTGTGACATATTTTGCGTCCTCAAAGGTCACATCGGCGTCCTCATAATCGGAATTAAGACTTTCAACCGTCTTGTCGGAACAGCCTCTGACATCAATCGCATTTACATAAATCCGATAATCACTGCCATAGGTCTTTTCGAGTCCCTCTTGCTGCTGCTTTTGATAATCGTCAGCGGTGGTTGTTTGTAAAAAAGCTCCTTTGATTGCCTCCTGAAACGCCGGATGAAAGTGCTCAACATAGCCGTCCAAATCGCCGCTCATCATTGACTTAATGCCGACAGTCACAGGCTCCGTTTCGGTGTTTCTGATCACCATGAACGCTCCGCCGATGATAATGCATATTGCAACTATCACCGCAACAACAGACGAAATTATCGTCGCAGTCTTCTTTTTCGACTTTGGTTTCGCCACAGCTTGGTTATCCTGCTCATCATCTATCATTGACAGATTTTTTGAGCCGCAATTAGTGCATTTCATATCAATATCATTAAGTGTTTGACCGCAATCAAGACATTTTCTCATTTTTCTGAATCTCCGTTTCTGAATACATATATTGAGTATACCACATTTTGACCGTTTGCGGTTAATTATTTGTAAATATTCCCGATAATTTTTATTGCATATTTTTAGTGATATTGCTCAAATTTTGTGGTATATTTATTTTGGAGGTAAAAATTTATGAAAATTATAATTTCTCCGGCAAAGCGAATGAAATATGACGATTTCGGTTTTGAGCGATTCACAAAGCCGATTTTTGAAGATAGAGCATATTTTCTTGCAGAAAAAATGCGAAAAATGAACGATAATCAGCTGAAAACAATACTCAAAACCAACGACAAGCTGACTAATGATGCTAAATTTATGTACGAGAATTTTGCCGCTCGGCAGGACAAGTCAGCCGCAATTCTCACATTTGACGGGATTCAATATAAATACATGGCGCCGGGCGTGTTTGACGACGCAATGTATGATTATATCGAAAACAATGTACTGATCATGTCGGCGCTCTATGGGGTTCTTCGCCCGTTTGACGCTGTTTTGCCATATCGTCTTGAGATGAACTCGCCCGTATCGCTTATCGGGCTGAAATCGATGTATGACTTTTGGGGACGGTCGCTATATGATGTGGTTTGCAAAGATGATGATTTGGTTTTGGGGCTGACAAGCCATGAATACACTAATGCGGTTTTAAAATATTTTGCACCGCCGAAAAAATTTATCTATTGCTCATTTGGTGAGTTGGTTGACGGCAAGGTTGTCGAAAAGGGCGTTTATGTAAAGATGGCTCGCGGTGACATGGTGAGATATTTGGCGGAAAACGACATTCATGACCTTGACGGTGTTCGACGCTATTCCGGGCTTGGATATAAATTTAACCCCGAACTGTCCGATGATTACACGCTGACATTCATTAAGCCGCAGGATAATTCGAGAAAATAAGATAAGCAATATTTCATATTGTAACCCGATAAAAGCAACAAAAAGACGCAAAGGACTAACCTTTGCGTCTTTTAATTATACAGTGCAATTTATTTAACGAGTTCGATTATAGCCATCTCAGCAGCGTCGCCTCTGCGGGGACCTGTTTTGATGATGCGGGTATAACCGCCGTTACGGTCGCTGTATGACGGAGCAATTTCATCAAAAAGCTTCTTAACGACATTCTCTTTTGTGATAAACGCCATTGCCTGACGCTTGTTGTGAAGGCTGTCGGTTTTAGCGATCGTGATATATTTCTCGGTCATTGCACGAACTTCTTTTGCTCTTGTAACGGTAGTTTCGATTCTGCCGTTTTCAAGCAGATATGTGACCATTGCACGAAGCATTGCTGTACGCTGATCAGCAGTTCTGCCGAGTTTTCTTGTACCTGGCACTTAAACTCACTCCTTTTATAAGTTGTGGCATTTGTTTATTAAAGTCAAACTTACTTATTCTTCTTCCTTGCGCAGTGAAAAGCCCAATGAATTGAGCTTGTTGATAACTTCTTCAAGCGACTTTCTTCCGAGGTTGCGAACCTTCATCATGTCGTCCTCCGACTTGTTGGTAAGATCCTCAACAGTATTGATTCCTGCACGCTTGAGGCAGTTAAAGCTGCGAACTGAAAGGTCAAGTTCCTCAATGGTCATCTCAAGAACCTTTTCCTTACCATCATCGTCTTTTTCAACCATGATGTCGCCCTCATAGGCTTCACCGGAAAGGTCAACAAACAGGTTAAGATGTTCAGTGAGCACCTTGGCTGCCAACGAAACGGCTTCCTTTGCGGTGATTACGCCGTTTGTCCATACATCGAGTGTCAGCTTGTCAAAGTCAGTTACCTGACCGACACGAGTGTTCTCGACATTATAGTTGACTTTCAGAACAGGCGTATAGATCGAGTCAACCGGCAAAACGCCGATGACAGGTTGTGCCTGTTTATTTTTTTCTGCCGGGACATAGCCTCGTCCCTTATCGAGCGTAAGCTCCATGAAAAGCTTGCCCGATTCCGAAATTGTTGCAATATGCAAGTCGGGATTAAGAATTTCAACTTCCGAATCACATTTGACATTTGCTGCTGTTACTTCACAGGGGCCTTCCGCCTCAATGTAGCAAACCTTCGGTGCGTCGCCGTGGATTTTTGCCGTGAGTCCCTTGATGTTAAGGACGATTTCGGTTACATCCTCTTTGACACCCGGAATGGTTGAAAATTCATGAACAACACCGTCAATTTTGATTGAGGTTACCGCAACACCCGGAAGTGACGAAAGCAGTACCCGACGAAGGCTGTTGCCCAAAGTAATACCATATCCACGCTCGAGCGGTTCGATAGAAAATCTACCATATGAACCGTCTTCGGTCAAATCTTCGGCTTCAATTCTTGGCTTCTCGATTTCAATCATTCAGAACCCTCCTTGTTTTGAACAGAAAACTGTTTTATGCTGCGGCAAAAGTAAAATCGAATACTTTATGCCGCAAACAGGTTTTGATTGTAACGGTTGAATTGGCTAAGGTAAAATCGGTTGGATTATTTAGAATACAACTCGACGATGAGTGACTCATCAACCGGAGTATCAATGTCTTCACGAACCGGAAGATTGATAACCTTACCGCTTTTTGCCTCAAGATCCTTGTCAAGCCACTTCGGCACCGGACGAGCCGAATTTGCTTCAAGAACCGATTTGATTTTTTCGCTGTCATAGCTGTTAGACTTGATAGCGATTACATCGCCCGCTTTAACAAGGTAGGACGGAATGTTTACTTTCTTTCCGTTTACTGTAAAGTGATTATGAAGCACCAACTGACGAGCTTCTTTGCGTGATGACGCAAAGCCAAGTCTGTATACTACATTATCAAGGCGGCTTTCGAGCAACTGGAGAAGGTTGTCACCTGTTACACCCTGGCGGCGTTCAGCCTCGAGGAAGTACAGATGGAACTGATTTTCCAATACACCGTAAAAGCGTTTTGCCTTCTGCTTCATACGGAACTGTGTAGCATACTCTGAATTTTTCTTTCTGCCCTGGCCGTGCTGACCCGGTGCATATGCTCTGCGATTGAGCGAGCATTTATCTGAATAGCAGCGTTCACCCTTCAAGAAAAGCTTTTCGCCTTCTCTGCGGCAAAGTCTGCAAACAGGACCTGTATATCTTGCCATGTAACATCCACCTCCTAAATTTATACGCGTCTACGCTTCGGCGGTCTGCAACCGTTGTGCGGAATCGGAGTAACGTCTTTGATAAGTGTTACTTCAAGGCCGGCTGTCTGCAAAGCACGGATTGCGGCTTCTCTTCCCGAACCCGGACCCTTTACGAATACTTCAACAGTTTTAAGACCGTGTTCCATTGCAGCTTTTGCAGCTGTTTCAGCGGCATTCTGTGCTGCGAACGGTGTTGATTTGCGTGAACCACGGAAACCAAGTTCACCGGCTGATGCCCAAGACAATGTGTTGCCCTGAGTGTCAGAGATGGTAACAATGGTATTATTGAAGGTTGACTGTATATGGACACAGCCACGCTCAATATTTTTCTTTTCACGGCGGCGGCGGGTGGTTGCTGATTTTGCTCCCTTAGTAGCCATATTGAATTAACCCTCTTTCTTACTTCTTTTTGTTTGCAATTGTCTTCTTCGGACCTTTGCGTGTTCTTGCGTTTGTCTTTGAGCGCTGTCCTCTGCAAGGAAGTCCTTTGCGATGACGGCTGCCTCTGAAGCTGCCGATTTCAACAAGACGCTTGATGTCAAAGGCTACATCGCGGCGAAGGTCACCTTCAACCGTAACGTTGTGATCAATGTATTCACGAAGCTTTGAAACATCTTCATCGGTGAGATCCTTTACTCTTGTATCAGGATTAACACCTGTCTCGGCCAATATTTTTTTCGATGTGGTAAGACCGATACCGTAAATGTAGGTAAGGCCAATTTCAACCCGCTTTTCTCTTGGCAGGTCAACACCGGAAATTCGTGCCATTTCTCAATACACCTCCGTAGAGTCAGGATTAGCCCTGACGCTGTTTATGCTTCGGGTTCTCACAGATAACCATGACTTTACCCTTGCGTTTAATTATTTTGCATTTTTCGCAGATTTTTTTAACAGAAGGTCTGACCTTCATAATAAATCATTCCTTTCACAAAAAAGACGCTTATGCGATTTATTTTGAACGCCATGTGATGCGTCCTCGTGTCAGATCATAAGGTGACATTTCAACTGTTACCTTATCTCCGGGTAAAATTTTGATGTAGTTCATTCTCAACTTACCCGATATGTGGGCTAAAATAATGTGGCCGTTTTGTAATTCGACCTTGAATGTCGCATTAGGCATTGCCTCTACGACAGTTCCCTGTAATTCGATATTATCCGCTTTGGACAATGCGCATAACCTCCTTGAAGTCTTCACACACAGCTTAAATAATGTTGTTTAAACCGCGGCGAAGCTCACGATTCGAGCAAAAACAATTATCGCTGAGTGTAACACCCAGATTTATCATGTGTTTTTTGCTCTTGTGTTTTGGCTTATTCAATCTTCTGGTTCTGCCGTCGCTGATGATGAATCGGTCATTGGTTTGACCGATTACTGCAAACAGCAAACCTTTTTCTTTACCGGCGGTGACTCTCACCACCGAACCGACTCTGATTTCCGTATTCATAATCGGGTTTATTCGGGATCTGTTAAAATGACAGGTCCGTTTTCGGTTATTGCTACGGAATTTTCAAAGTGGGCTGACAGGCTGCCGTCTGCGGTAACGACTGTCCAGCCGTTTGAAAGCTGGTTAACATCATATCCGCCGGCGTTTACCATTGGTTCAATAGCCAATGTCATGCCCTTAAGCAATCGCACTCCGTGACCGGCTTTACCGAAATTCGGTACTTCCGGATCTTCGTGCAAGCTTGCGCCTACTCCGTGACCCACAAATTTACGCACCACCGAGTAACCACGAGCCTCGACATACTTTTGTACTGCCGCGCCTATATCTCCGACTCTGTTGCCGACCGTTGCCATTTTGATGCCTTCATAAAGGCTCTCTCTGGTAACATCCATCAGCCGCTGCGCTTCTGCGGAAACCTCTCCGCACGCAAATGTGGCGGCATTGTCGCCGTTATAGCCGTCGTACTCAGCACCGATATCCACACTGACGATGTCGCCTTTGTGAATTACTCTGTGCTTATCCGGTATGCCATGGATAACCTCATTATTTATGGATATGCAGGCAGTTGCCGGAAATCCGCCGTAATTCAGGAAGTTCGGACGAGCGCCGGTGCTGATAATATAGTCATGGGCTATTTTATCAAGCTCAGCCGTCGTGATTCCCGGTTCGATTGACTTGCCGATCAACTGTAGTGCTCTTGCCGAAATTCTTCCGGCTTCACGCATGATTTTTATCTCACGTGTTGTTTTAAGCACAACCATGCTTAATCCTCCAATGCTTTAAGTGTCAGGGCGTGTGTGTCATTAACCGATTCCTGACCGTTGACTACACGAAGCTTGTTCTGCTTTGAGTAGTACTCGATTAGCGGCTCTGTTTGCTCATGATAAACTTTGAGTCTGTCAAGAACAACCGACGGCTCATCATCTTTGCGGATGACAAGGTCTGCGCCGCACTTGCTGCATTTACCCTCTACTTCCGGTTTCTTTGACTCGATGTGGAAGCTCGCTCCGCAATCGGGACAAACTCTTCTTCCGGTCATTCGGGCAACTATTGTATCATCAGGCACTTCGATGTCGATTACTCTGTCAATGGTGATACCCATTTCATCCAAAGCTTCTGCCTGAGGAATTGTTCTCGGGAAGCCGTCAAGAATGAATCCGTCTTTGCAGTCGTCTTCACTCAATCTCTCCCGAATGATGCCGATTACGACATCATCCGGAACGAGCTTACCTGCGTCTACGAATTCTTTTGCCTTTTTACCCATTTCGGTGCCGTTTTTGAGCGCCGCACGGATAATGTTTCCCGTAGAAATTGTCGGAATAGAAAGCTTCTCGCTGATATACTCCGCTTGTGTGCCTTTTCCGGCACCCGGAGCTCCTAAGAAAATCAGATTCATAAATTACCAACTTTCCTTTCAATTATAAAGCAGGATTGTTTTCTGTTTTATAGTTCATCAATCAAGGAAGCCCTTGTAATGACGCATCATCATCTGTGATTCGAGCTGCTGAACAGTATCGATTGCAACACCGACAACGATGAGCATTGAGGTTCCGCCGAGTGACAGGTTGACGTTGCTGATCTGACCTACAACGATAGGCAAAACAGCGATTGCGCCGAGGAAGATACAACCGATCAAGGTGATTCTGCGAAGAATTCTTGAAAGATAATCCTGAGTTGCTTTACCCGAACGGATTCCGGGGATAAGACCGCCGTTTTTACGGAGGTTGTTAGCCATCTCAAGCGGGTTGTACTGGATTGTCATGTAGAAGAAACCAAACGCAATGATCATTGCGAAGTAGATTACTGCATAGAACCATGTTCTGTAGCTGAACAGACTGAGTGTTTTGTACCAAAAACCGTCTGTATTGGCATTGTTGCCCATGAACGCAAGAATCTGAGTCGGAATTGTGAGTATCGAGCTTGCAAAGATGATCGGCATTACACCAGACATATTAACCTTGATAGGCATATGAGTGTTCTGACCGCCATATTGCTTTCTGCCGACAACACGCTTAGCGTATTGAATCGGGATTCTTCTTTCAGCGCCCTGCATCCAAACGATGAACACGATTACAACAAGGAGAATCAAGAGAATCATGATACCCGTGCCGATTCCTGCTGCGTCTCCCTGGCCGAAATAGCCCCAAAGAGTAGCTGCGCCCTGCGGAACACGAGAGATGATACCTGCGAAAAGAAGAATTGAAATACCGTTGCCGATACCCTTTTCGTCGATTCGCTCACCAAGCCACATCATCATTGCCGAACCTGCTGTGAAGCAAAGAATGATTACGATTGCGGCAAATATTTTGTCAAATGTGCTTGTTGCTGAAATACAGCTGCTTGCCTGAAGCCAATACCAATATGCGGCACCCTGGATAAGACCGAGGATTACTGTTGCATATCTTGTATATTTGGCAATCTTCTTCTGACCCTCTTCGCCCTCTCTTGCGAGACGCTCGAGCGGCGGAATTGCGACGGTCAACAGCTGCATGATGATAGATGAGTTGATGTATGGAGTAACTGACATTGCGAACAATGCGCCATATTCCATTGCACCGCCGGTAAGAATTCCAAGATAACTGAAGAATCCGCCGTCGGTATATGATGCTTGCATAAGCTCTTTTACTCTGGCAAGATCAATGTAAGGTACCGGAATATATGAGCCTATACGGAAAATCAAGATGATTAAGAATGTGAAAAGGATTTTTTGTCGGATTTCTTTAACACGCCATGCATTTTTTAATGTCTCTAACATGTTAAATCACCTCTGCCTTTCCACCTGCCGCTTCAATCTTCTCTTTAGCGGTTGCGGAAAACGCAGTAACACTCACATTCAGCTTTTTGGTGATTTCACCGTTTCCAAGAATTTTAACACCGTCAAAACCGTTCTTGATAAGACCTTTTTCTACGAGTGCTTTTGCGTCAACCGTTGCACCGTCCTCGAATCTCTCGAGATCCGATACATTGATAGCAACAATCTTCTTAGCAAAGATGTTGTTGAAACCTCTTTTCGGAACGCGTCTTGTCAGCGGCATCTGACCGCCTTCAAATCCCGGACGAATGCTTCCGCCCGATCTGGCTTTTTGACCCTTGTGGCCTTTGCCTGCTGTTTTACCCTGTCCTGAACCTGCGCCTCTGCCAATTCTTTTGACAGCTTTGGTAGAACCAGTTGCAGGAGAAAGTTCATGAATTTGCATGGATTCGCACCTCCTTATTTGCTTTCGGTTACCTCGACGAGGTGGGACACTTTTGCGATTTTGCCACGAGTTGCCGCATTATCCGGCTGAACAGTGCTGTCGCCGATTTTGCGAAGACCCATGGAGTTTGCTGTGGCGATCTGGTTTTCCTTAACGCCGATCAGACTTTTTTTCAAAGTGACTGTAAGGCCTGCAGCCTTAGATGTTTTTGTAGCCATTCTGTGCTGCCTCCTTATTTACCAATAATCTCGTTTACGGTTTTGCCTCTGATTGCCGCAACTTCTTCAGCTGTGCGCAATGAGGAAAGACCCTGTAATGTAGCTCTTACAACATTGCAAGGATTGTTTGAACGAAGAGCCTTTGTACGGATATCTTTGATTCCGACAGTTTCGATTACCGCACGGACAGGACCGCCGGCGATAACTCCGGTACCTTGTGCAGCCGGTTTCATCAAAACTCGACCTGCGCCATATGCACCGATGATTTCATGCGGAATTGTTGTGCCTTTAAGCGAAACCTTGATCAGGTTCTTCTTTGCGTCCTCAATACCCTTGCGGATAGCTTCCGGAACTTCGCTTGCTTTGCCGATACCCATGCCGACAATGCCGTTTCCGTCGCCAACTACTACGAGTGCTGAAAACTTCTTGATACGACCGCCTTTAACGGTTTTTGATACGCTGTTGATGGATACTACCTTTTCGATAAGCTCCATTTTTGATGCATCTATATTAGCCAAAAGTAATTCTCCTCCTTGCTTAGAATTTGAGGCCGCCCTCACGGGCACCTTCGGCCAATTCCTTTACACGGCCGTGATAAATGTTGCCGCCTCTGTCAAATACGACTTCGGTGATTCCGGCTTTGATTGCACGCTCTGCGACAGTTTTGCCGATTGTGCGTGCTGCGTCTTTGTTACCGCCGTTACCCTTGAATTCTTTTTCAACTGTTGAAGCAGAAACAAGAGTAGCGCCCTTTGTGTCATCGATAATTTGGGCGTAGATGTTGCTAAGCGAGCGGAATACGCAAAGGCGCGGTCTTTCGGTTGTACCTGTGATTTTATTGCGGACACGGTTGTGTCTTTTGATGCGTGCTTGTTTGCTATCAGGTCTGTTAACCAATTCGATTCACTCCTTTTTTTATTACTTAGCTGAGCCCTTACCGGCTTTGCCTTCCTTACGGCGGATGACTTCGTCGGCATATTTGATACCCTTGCCCTTATATGGCTCAGGCGGACGTTTTTCACGGACTTCAGCTGCGAACTGACCAACTTTCTGTTTGTCAATGCCGCTGATTACGATTGTGTTGGCATCCGGAGCATCGATTTTGATGTCTTCGGTTTCATCAACATTAACCTGATGTGAATAACCAAGGTTCATTACCAATGTTTTACCCTGTTTTGCAACACGGTAGCCAACGCCGTTTACCTGCAAGGTCTTTGAGAAACCGTTTGTAACGCCCTCAACCATGTTGTGGATGAGCGAACGGGTAAGACCATGAAGCGCACGGTTTTCTTTTTCATCGTTCGGTCTTGTAACGATGATTTCGTTACCTTCAACCGCAACGGTGATGTTCGGGTGCACCGCACGGGTAAGAGTGCCTTTCGGACCTTTTACGGTAACGGTGTTGCCGTCGATTTTAACTTCGACGCCTGCCGGAATTTCAACCGGTTTTTTGCCTATACGAGACATTCCATTACCCTCCTTACCATACGAATGCCAGAACTTCGCCGCCAATGTTCTCACGGCGAGCCTGTTTGTCTGTCATGATGCCTTTCGAAGTTGAAAGGATTGCAATTCCGAGTCCACGCATAACTTCGGGCATATTCTCAACATTTGAGTATATACGAAGTCCGGGTTTTGAAACCCTGCGGAGTCCCTGAATAACGCTTGCTTTGTTCTGTCCGTATTTAAGCTGAATACGGATAATACCCTGCTTTCCGTCGTCTACGACCGAAAAGCTTTTAACATAGCCTTCATCAACAAGAATCTGAGCGATTGCTTTCTTCATGTTTGATGCAGGTACATCAACCGAATCATGCTTTGCCGAGTTTGCATTACGGATACGAGTAAGCATATCAGCAATAGTATCGGTTATTTGCATTATAATCTCCTCCTTTGTGGTGTCAGCCGATTACCAGCTTGCCTTCTTTACGCCGGGGATCTCGCCTTTATATGCGAGTTCTCTGAAACAGATACGACAAATGCCGTATTTGCGAAGATAAGCATGCGGACGACCGCAGATTTTGCATCTGTTGTAAGCTCTTGTCGAGTACTTCGGCTCACGAGCCTGTTTAACTTTCATAGATGTCTTAGCCATTTACGCCTGCCTCCTTATTTCGCAAACGGAGCGCCCATTAAGGTCAAAAGCTCACGGGCTTCTTCGTCGGTTTTTGCTGTGGTGATGAATGTGATGTCCATACCACGGACTTTATCGATTTTGTCGAATTCAATTTCAGGGAAAATCAGCTGCTCTTTTACGCCCATGGAGTAGTTTCCGCGGCCGTCAAAGGAGTTTGCGTTAATTCCTCTAAAATCGCGAACTCTCGGTAATGCCAAAGAGAAAAGTCTGTCGATGAATTCATACATCTTTTCACCGCGAAGTGTAACTTTAACGCCGATCGGCATACCTTCACGGAGCTTGAAGTTAGCGACAGATTTTCTTGCCTTGCAGACTACCGGCTTCTGACCGGTGATGATTGCGAGGTCGTTAGCAGCAGCGTCGATAACCTTTGAGTTATCTTTTGCGTCACCGCAAGCGCAGTTGATTACAACCTTGTCGATCTTCGGAATCTGCATTACACTCTTGTACTGATATTTCTTCATGAGTGCAGGAGCAACATCTTTAACGTACATATCCTTAAATCTTGCCATTATTTAAGCTCCTCCTTGCACTTTGCACAAATTCTGATCTTGTTTCCTTTATCATCGAATTTATGTGCTACTCTGGTCTGCTTTTTGCACTTCGGGCAAACAAGCTGAACCTTGCTGGCATACAAAGCGCCTTCTGCTTTAACGATTCCCGAAGGATCGCCGGCTTTTCTCGGCTTAACGTGCTTTGTTACCATGTTGCACTTCTCGACAATAACCTTGCCTTCTGCCGGGCTGACAGCGATTACTTTGCCGCTTTTGCCCTTATCTTTACCGGAGATGATGATTACTTCATCGCCTGTTTTTACATGAACCTTATTACTCATAATGTTCTCTCCTCCCATCAAAGCACTTCGGGAGCGAGTGACAGGATTCTCATGTAATCCTTATCACGCAACTCACGGGCAACCGGTCCAAAAATACGGGTGCCTCTCGGCGTTTTATCTTCCTTGATGAGGACAGCTGCATTTTCGTCGAAACGAATATATGTGCCGTCGTTACGGCGGAGTCCTCTGACTGAACGAACAACGACAGCCTTTACGACATCGCCTTTTTTAACTGTACCGCCGGGCGTAGCCTTCTTTACCGAAGCAACCACGACATCGCCGATATTAGCATACCTCCTGCCGGAGCCTCCAAGTACACGGATGCACATAAGTTCCTTTGCACCGGTGTTGTCGGCAACCTTGAGGTAACTCTGTTGTTGAATCACAGTGGTTTCCTCCCTTATTTAGCCTTCTCGACGATTTCAACAAGTCTCCATCTTTTATCTTTTGAAAGAGGTCTTGTTTCCATAATCGATACTCTATCGCCCACGCCTGCAGCATTTGCCTCGTCGTGTACTTTGAGTCTGACCGTTTTCTTTACAATTTTGTTATAAAGCGGATGCTTTACATTATCTTCGATGGCAACTACGATGGTTTTGTCCATCTTGTCACTTACGACCTTGCCAACTCTTGTTTTTCTAAGATTTCTCTCTTCACTCATATCGTTAGCCCTCCTTATTCTGCCTTGTTATCTTCAAGACTTTTTTCGGTCAATATGGTATTGATACGAGCAATGTCTTTTTTGACAGCCTTGATTCTCATCGGGTTTTCAAGCTGATTGACGGCGTGCTGAAAGCGCAGGTTGAACAGCTCTTTTTTAGAATCAAGCAATTTCTCGTTCAGCTCTTTGACTGAAAGATCTCTGAGTTCTGTTGCTTTCATTATTGCTCACCATCCTGTTCTTTCTTAACGAATTTGCATTTGATAGGCAACTTGTGCATAGCAAGACGAATTGCTTCGCGAGCGAGATCTTCGCTTACGCCGCCGATCTCAAACATTACTCTGCCCGGCTTTACTACTGCTGCCCAATATTCAACGGCACCTTTACCTTTACCCATTCGAGTTTCAGCAGGCGTCTTTGTTACCGGCTTATCAGGGAAGATTTTGATCCAAACCTGACCGCCACGCTTAATGTAACGAGTCATAGCAACACGGGCTGCTTCGATCTGGTTCGATGTGATCCATGCCGGCTCTAATGCCTGCAAACCGAACTCGCCGTATGTTACTTTGTTACCGCGAGTTGCTTTACCGGTCATACGGCCGCGCTGAACTCTGCGATATTTAGTACGCTTAGGCATTAACATTGCGTCTGCCTCCTTCCCTGCGGTTGTTGTTTCTGTTTCTGTTGTTTCTCGGTCTTTCGGGGCGTTCTGCTCTTTCCTGACCGAGCTTTTTACCACTCTTCAAAACTTCGCCGGTGTAAATCCAAATCTTAACGCCGACCTTACCATATGTGGTGTTAGCTTCTGCAAAACCGTAGTCGATGTCGGCACGGATTGTCTGCAGCGGGATTGTACCCTCGTGGTAATGCTCTGTGCGAGCAATTTCAGCACCGCCGAGACGGCCTGAGCACTGAGCCTTGATACCCTTAGCGCCGAGCTTCATTGTTCTTCCGATTGACATTTTCATTGCACGACGGAAGGAGATACGCTTCTCAAGCTGTAAAGCAATGTTTTCAGCAACTAACTGGGCATTGAGGTCAGGATTCTTGACTTCAACAATGTTGATTACAACGGGTTTGCCGAGCATAGCCTGGCATTCGTCTTTGAGTTTCTCGATTTCAGCACCGTTTCTGCCGATGACAACGCCCGGCTTAGCACAGTGGATGAAGATGCGAACTCTTTTAGCGTCGCGCTCAATCTCGATCTGCGGAACACCTGCGCCGTAGAGTTTCTTTTTAAGATAGTTTCTTAATTTGTTGTCCTCTACAAGTGTATCACCGAAATCCTTGTCTGCAACAAACCAACGGCTGCTCCAGTTTTTGATTACGCCGACTCTGAGTCCATGGGGATTAACTTTCTGGCCCATTTAATTTTACCTCCTTCTGAATTATTCTTTTTCACCAAGAACAATGGTGATGTTGGATGTTCTTTTAAGAATGCGATAGCCTTTGCCGTGGTCCATTGCTCTCATTCTCTTGAGCATATGAGCTCCGGGGCCTACATGACACTCTTTAACATAGAGGCTTGATTCCTCCATGTTGTGATTGTTTACTGCATTACTGATTGCAGATTTAAGCAGTTTTTCCAGACACTCGCACGCGGCCTTAGGCGTATGGTGCAGAATAGCCATGGCTTTATCTGCGGGCTGGTTACGAATCAAATCCAAAACGATTTGGACTTTCATCGGGGAAATACGGACACCTTTAGCAATTGCCCTTGATTCCATAATCTACCTCTCCTTTCGGCCGTTATTTCGTAGTCTTTGAGCCTGCGTGGCCCTTGAATGTTCTTGTCGGTGCAAACTCACCGAGTTTATGACCAACCATATCTTCGGTTACATATACCGGAACATGCTTTCTGCCGTCATGAACAGCAAAAGTATGACCAACGAAATCCGGGAATATGGTGGATGAGCGGCTCCATGTTTTGAGTATACGCTTTTCACCGGCCGCGTTCATTTCCTGTACTCTTTTAAGAAGCACGGGCTGGACATAAGGTCCTTTTTTCAAACTTCTTGACATTATAAAACGCTCCTTTCGTCCGATTACTTAGCATTTCTGCGCTTAACGATATATTTATCGGAAGCTTTGTGTTTATCTCTTGTCTTGTAGCCGAGAGTCGGTTTACCCCAAGGAGTAACAGGACCCGGACGACCGATCGGAGATTTACCTTCACCACCACCGTGCGGGTGATCACACGGGTTCATGACTGAACCGCGAACTGTGGGTCTCCAACCCATGTGGCGCTTACGGCCTGCTTTACCGATGTTCTCGTTTGCATGATCAATGTTGCCGACTGTGCCGACTGTTGCCATGCACTTTTCAGGTACATTTCTGAGCTCGCCTGAAGGCATTCTGAGAAGAGCCATGCCGTTCTCTTTAGCCATGAGCTGAGCCTGGTTACCTGCTGAACGGGCGATCTGACCGCCGTTGCCCGGAGTCATTTCAACGTTGTGAATGAAAGTACCTACCGGAATTGATGTAAGCGGAAGTGCGTTACCCGGAAGAATGTCTGCGTCCGGTCCGTTCATGATTTTATGACCGACTTTGAGTCCGTCGGGAGCAAGAATGTAATTCTTAACGCCGTCTTCATACTCGATAAGAGCGATGTGAGCCGAACGGTTAGGATCATATTCAATAGTCTTAACTGTTGCTGTGCAATCGAACTTATTTCTCTTAAAGTCGATGATTCTGTATTTTCTGCGTCCCTGTCCGCCGCGATGACGAACAGTGATTCTGCCGTAGCTGTTACGACCCGATTTATTCTGAAGCGGAGCGAGCAAGCTGCGTTCCGGTTTAACCTTTGAAAGGCCAGAATAATCAATTACAGTCATACCGCGTCTGCCGGCAGTCGTCGGTTTGTAATGTTTAATAGGCATTTTGGGTTCACTCTCCTTAAATAATCAAGCTTTGCGGGAATCTGCCTTATTATTCCCATCCATGCTACCGCCGAAAGATTTTGGCGGATTTGGTTATCAGAGCATTCCGTCAAAGAAATCGATTGACTTTGAGCCCTCTGTCAAGGTAACAACAGCCTTTTTCCAAGACGGTGTGTAACCCTCATATCTGCCGTAACGGCGTTTCTGACCACGCACATTGATGGTGTTTACCTTTTTAACGATAGTGCCCGGAAATACTTCTTCAATAGCCTTTTTGATCTGGATCTTGTTAGCATCCTCTGCTACTTTGAAGGTATATTTTCTATCTCTTGCGTAGGTCATGCTTTTCTCGGTGATTACCGGAGCAATGATAATATCCTGTTGAAATTTCATTACGCATAAACCTCCTCGAGTTTTGCAACTGCTGCTTTTGTGATGATCAGCGAGTCTGCGTTGATGATGTCATATGCACTGATTGTGTTAGTCTGTGCAGTTTTAACACCGGGGATATTGCGTGCGCTGTTTACAGCGAACTTGTTGTTTTCATCAAGAATGATGAGTGACTTTTTACCTGCGCCTACTGCGCTGAGCATTGCCGCAACTGTCTTTGTCTTGAACTCTGTTGCTTCCATCTTATCAAGAACGATAAGCGATTTGTTAAGAGTCTTGTCCGACAAAGCAGATTTGATTGCAAGTGCTCTCTGCTTTTTGTTCATCAGCTTAACATAGTCACGGGGCTTCGGAGCGAATACTACGCCGCCATGTGTCCACTGCGGTGCTCTGGTCGAACCCTGACGAGCATGACCTGTGCCCTTCTGACGCCACGGCTTTTTGCCGCCGCCTGAAACTTCCGATCTGGTAAGCGCTGACTGTGTGCCCTGACGCTGTGCTGTAAGATAGCTTACAACCGCTGCGTGCATAACATACTTGTTCGGCTCGATACCGAATACTGCGTCGCTGAGATTGATGTCAGATACTTTAAGACCTGCCATATCTACTACTGCTGCTTTTGGCATATTGTATCTCTCCTTTCCTTATGCTTTAACCGAATCGGCGATTGTTACGATTCCGCCCTTCGGTCCGGGAACTGCGCCCTTGACTGCGATAATGTTGTTTTCATTGTCAACCTTGATGACTGTAAGATTCTGAACAGTAACTCTTTCGCAGCCGAGGTGACCTGCGAGCTTTTTGCCCTTGAATACACGAGAAGGTGTTGAGCAAGCGCCCAATGAACCTGCGTGACGGTGAACAGGACCTGTACCGTGAGTTTCTTTCAGACGGCTGAAGTTCCAGCGTTTGATTACGCCGGCTGTTCCTTTACCTTTGCTGGTACCGGCAACATCAATCTTGTCGCCCTCTGCAAAAGCGTCAGCCTTTACGATGTCGCCGACGTTCATTGCGCTGATGTCAGCAAGACGGAACTCACGGAGATATTTCTTCGGAGCAACGTCGCCTTTAGCGAAATGACCCTTCATCGGTTTGTTGACCTTGTTTGCTTTCAAATCGCCGAAGCCGAGCTGAACTGCTTCGTAACCGTCGTTTTCAACGGTTTTCTTCTGCGATACAACGCACGGACCGGCTTCGATTACGGTAACCGGAACTACGTTTCCCTTGTCGTCAAAAAGCTGAGTCATGCCAAGCTTTTTGCCTATGATTGCTTTGACCATTTTTGATTTCCTCCTTTGGTTATTGGTTGGTAGAATCGCCAACTTGACCTTTCGGGTGTGTGATTATGAACTAACCTTATTTTAATTAAAGGTTGATTTCGAGTTCAACACCTGCAGGTAACTCAAGACCCTGTAAAGCTTCAACGGTCTTGTTTGACGGACGGAGAATGTCGATAAGACGTTTGTGAGTTCTTGTTTCGAACTGCTCACGGCTGTCTTTATATTTGTGGACAGCACGGAGAATTGTAACGACTTCTTTCTCTGTCGGCAGCGGAATAGGGCCTGAAACGCGAGCACCTGTTCTTTTCGCTGTGTCTACGATCTTTTCTGCTGACTTGTCAACGAGAACGTGATCGTAACCTTTGATTCTGATTCTGATCTTTTCTTTTGCCATTTCTGATTTCGCCTCCTGATTAGGTTTTATCAGGCATACTGCTTGATTTTCCGTTCGTGTTTGATATTTCATATCCTGTTCCGGGTGTTTCAATCCCTTACAACAGAAAACCGGAAATTCAGACGAAGTGCGAAGCCGCACCTTCGGTGCATATCCGGAATTAACACTTAACAGTCTGCATTTTATTCACAAGACCCGATTGTCTTGTAATGAAAATGTGCCGTTAAAACTGGATATTGCAGTATTTATCGCCCGGTTTAAAATCGGACATACTCCGCGGAAATTCCCTACCTTAAAGGTAGCCACCTCCCGCATCAACGCATGACGCAGTTGTGCCAAGTGACACTCGTGCCTAACTATAATAACACAACCAAATACAAAATGCAAGCATTTTTTTGCATTTTTTCACGAATTTTTCAAAAAAAGTTTGTTGCTTTCGCTGAATTTATTTTTTTAACAAAGATTGAGCATTTATAATAAAATTCGTCAAAAAAGTCGGGATTTTCTCCCGACCTTTTCACTCTTTATCCCTTTAGTCCGTGTTCCTGACGCTCCATGTTTTCGACCACCACATCATAAATGTCGCCGAGTGATGAGCAATATTCAAGCACCTTCCACGGCTCGTTTGTGTGATAGTGAATCTTTATGAGATCCTCGTCGCCTGCCGCGATCAAACAATCGCCCTTGAAATTATCCACGAAATAATCATATATTGCGTCCTCGTCAAGGTCTGTGTCCGTGCGCTCAATGAGCAGCTGTGTGTCAAACTTAAATTCAAGCATTTCAAAATCTCCTTATATATAATGTATATTTTACAGTTTTTTCAACCTCAAACCAATTTATGCCGAAGAGACATCTGCCGAGCCGCCGCCCTTTACAAGATTAAAGCAGTCTTTTCCGACAGGCGCAACGCATGAGCTTTTTCAACGGAAACCGCCGTTGCTTTCAAACATTACAACATCTTTGCTTGCCGCTCTTTTGACAATAACATAGATTTTCTTAATACTGTCTTTTGTCAGTCTTCTTTATTATATTTTTGCAAAACATCAGCGTCCTTCAAATAATCTGCCGTGTCGTTTGACAGTTTTTTTCGTTCCAGCCGGTCGTTTACGAAGTTGCGGAAGAATACATAAATCACAGAAAATGCAGGAACAGCAATGAGCATTCCGACAACGCCGAAGAAATAGCCGCCGACCAAAATCGCAAAGATTACCCAAATTGCCGCAAGACCTGTTTTCGAGCTCAGAATTCTCGGTGAGATCAGGTTTGCGTCAACCTGCTGAACAACGATCATCATAACCACAAGAATCACAGCCTTGATCGGGTCGTTTACAAGCACAATGACCGCACACGGCACACCGCCGATATATGGTCCCGCAAACGGTATCATATTTGTAAAGCCGAGCACAACGCCGATCATCGGTGCATAGGGAATTTGGCAAATTGCGCTGAGCACGCCGAAAATCGTTCCGACAATGATTGCGTCAAGAACGACGCCTATCAAATATTGACCGAATGCTTCATGAGCCGTTCCGAACCAGCGCTGCAAATGATACATTGTTTTCTTTGAGAAGATCGCAAAACCTGTCTTTTTGATCTGAGCGCAAAACTTCTCCTTGTTGTAAAGCATATATATTGAAATAATGACTCCGATAAACACGGAAAAGATTGTCGAAATTACCGAGCTTGCAACGCTTGTCAGCTTCATTATCTCTCCTGTGTCAATGCTCTTCAAATAGTTGAATATGCTTTGCGAAATCGAATTGACCGTGTCGCTGAGCATTGAATCTGAGCCGCCGATTGATTTTATGAAGTCGTTTATCGTTCCGTAAATAGTGTCATAGTTATTTATCAGGTTATTCACGCAATCAACAATGCTAATGACAAACTGCGGAATTACAAAATACATCAGCACCGTAAAAAGGCCGAGCGCAACAACATAAAGTGTTAAGATCGATAGTGATTTTTTTGTCTTTTCTTTACCGTTTTTTATTATTTTGCCAAATATTTTCGTGCGAATAAACATATAGCTCGGGTAAAGTATATATGCAATTGCAAATCCGATTATAAACGAATCGACCGCCGCAATAAGCGCTTTGATAAAGCTCCAAATATCGCCGATATGCCAGACAACAATTCCGAAAAGGAATGTTGCGGCAAGTGCCAAAAACAGATAAAACGCTTTTATCGCAAGTTCTTTATTCCACCAATCTTTCAAGCAAATCACCTTTTTAATCAAAATTGTACATTATAATTATACTTATAAACATTCCCATTTTCAACCGTTATTTATAAATTCATGCAAAAAAAATCCGAGATGACCAACTTCTGTCCTCTCGGATTTTTCTAAAACCAAATTTATCTTATTTAAAATATTCAACCGCCGACTCAAACAGCTTCATGTCGTAGTTGCCGGGAACATTTTGATAAAGACCGTTTGCATATCTCTCGGTATGACCCATTTTACCGAATACTCTGCCATCGGGTGAAGTGATACCCTCGATTGCGCAGACCGAATTATTCGGGTTAAAGTGAATGTCGCTTGTAACATTGCCCTCAAGGTCAACATATTGAGTTGCGACCTGACCGTTCTTTATAAGCTCGTCAACAAGCTCGCTTGAAGCATAAAATCTGCCTTCGCCGTGCGAAATCGGAACATTATAAATTTCGCCGACATTTGTATTTTTAAGCCACGGAGATTTATTTGACGAAACACGGGTGCGAACGATTCTTGACTGATGGCGTGCAATGGTATTAAAGGTGAGCGTCGGGCAGTTTTCATCGGTATCGATGATTTTGCCGTATGGTACCAAACCGAGCTTGATAAGTGCCTGGAAACCGTTGCAAATGCCGCACATCAAGCCGTCACGATCGTTGAGCAGTGAATGAACCTGTTCCTTGACAGCCTCATTTCTGAAGAATGCGGTAATGAATTTACCCGAACCGTCCGGCTCGTCACCGCCCGAAAATCCGCCGGGAATGAATATCATCTGAGCCGATTTGATTGCGTTTGCAACATTTTCAACCGAGCGTGAAATGTCGTCTGCACTCATGTTGTTGATAACCATGATCTGCGGCTCGGCGCCTGCTTTTGCAAATACCTTTGCGGCGTCATATTCGCAGTTTGTACCCGGGAATACCGGAATTACGACTGTCGGTTTTGCTGTTTTGATTTTTGCCGTCGGATATGATGTTGCTTTATATTCGGCTGTCTTCATCACATCGCATTTCTGTTCAATGTTGCAATGGAAAATCGGTTCAAGCTTTGCTTCATAAATATCAAGCAGCTTTGAAAGCGCAATGCTCTCATCACCCTTTGAAATGCACTCGTCATCGGTGGTATATCCGATCACTTCGCCGATGTCAGCGTCGTCATTCAGCTCAAGAATGAACGAACCGTAGTTATATCCGAAAATTTCGTTGTTATCAACATCCGCATATTTGAATCCGACAAAATTACCGAACGCCATCTTCATAACAGCTTCCGCAACACCGCCAAATGTCGGAGTATATGCCGCTGCGACCTTGCCCTCTCGAACAAGCGCAGTTACTTTGTTAAACGTGTCGATAAGCGACTGTGTGTTCGGCAGATTATTTTCGTCATATTCGGGTTTTACAAGAACAACCTTGTGATTTGCGCTCTTAAATTCGGGCGATATTACATCGCTGAGCTTGCCTGTTGTAACGGCGAATGAAACGAGCGTCGGCGGAACATCGAGGTCTTCAAATGTACCGCTCATTGAGTCTTTGCCGCCGATTGCGCCGATTTTGAGGTTCATCTGTGCCTTAAACGCACCAAGCAAAGCGGCAAGCGGCTGACCCCAACGCTTCGGGTCTTTGTTCGGATGTTCAAAATATTCCTGGAATGTCAGATATACATCTTCAAACGACGCACCTGCGGCAATCAGCTTTGATACCGATTCGACAACCGCAAGATATGCACCGTGATAGGGGCTTTTTTCGGTGATTATCGGGTTATAGCCATATGCCATGAATGAACAGGTGTCGGTGGTTTTCTTTTCAACCGACACAAGGTTGACCATCGCCTGATTAGGTGTGAGCTGATTTTTACCGCCAAACGGCATGAGCACAGTGCCGGCACCAATCGTCGAGTCAAAACGTTCCGACAAACCGCGCTTTGAGCATACATTAAGGTCGCCCGCCAAAGCTTCATATTCTCTTGCAAAATCAACGCCCGATTTGTCAACTCTGTAATCCTTGATTTTTTCAGGTGCAATGTCAATATGCTTCTGAGCGCCGTTTGAGTTCAAAAACTCGCGGGAAATGTTGACAATGACATTGCCGTTCCAGCTCATTGTAAGTCTTGGCTCTGCCTTTACGGTTGCAACAACGGTAGCCTCAAGGTTCTCGTCCTTGCAATATTTGCAGAACTGCTCAACCTTATCGGGTTCGACAACAACCGCCATGCGCTCTTGCGATTCGCTGATTGCAAGCTCTGTTCCGTCAAGTCCGTCATATTTTTTCGGCACTTTGTTAAGGTCGATTTCAATTCCGTCCGCAAGCTCGCCGATAGCAACCGAAACACCGCCTGCGCCGAAATCGTTACATCTTTTAATTAGCAATGATGCGTCCTTGTTACGGAAAAGTCTCTGCAATTTGCGTTCTTCGGGCGCATTACCCTTTTGAACCTCTGCACCGCAGGTTTCAAGTGATGAGAGAGTATGCGATTTAGATGAACCCGTTGCACCGCCGCAACCGTCGCGGCCCGTTCTTCCGCCGATGAGTATGATCACATCACCGGGAGCAGGCACTTCACGGCGAACATTTTCAGCAGGAGCCGCACCGATTACCGCGCCGATCTCCATGCGCTTTGCGGCATATCCGGGATGATAGATTTCATCGACCTGACCCGTTGCAAGACCGATCTGGTTGCCATATGACGAATAGCCGGCAGCCGCTGTGCGAACGATCTTTCTTTGCGGCAGCTTGCCCTTCATTGTTTCGCTTACAGGCACCGTCGGGTCAGCCGCACCCGTCACACGCATTGCCGCATAGACATATGCACGGCCTGAGAGCGGATCACGAATCGCACCGCCGATGCAGGTAGCCGCACCGCCGAACGGTTCGATTTCGGTCGGGTGATTATGAGTTTCATTTTTAAAAAGCAACAGCCATTTTTCGGGCTTGCCGTCAACATTAACATCAATCTTAACTGTGCAGGCATTGATTTCCTCCGACTCGTCAAGCTTTGTTAAATAGCCGTTTTTAACAAGAGATTTTGCCGCAATCGTGCCGATATCCATCAAGTTCATCGGTTTTGTGCGGTTAAGCTCCGCTCTTGTTGCAACATAATCGTCAAATGCGTCCTGCAAAAGCTTGTCCTCAAAACGAACGCTGTCGATTGTAGTGAGGAATGTGGTATGTCTGCAATGATCCGACCAATATGTATCGATCATCTTGATTTCGGTGATTGTCGGGTCTTTTTTCTCCGATTTAAAATAATCCTGGCAGAACTTGATATCGTCATGGTCCATTGCAAGACCCTGTTCGTTTCTGAACTGTTCAAGCTCTTCATCATCATAGCCGATAAATCCGTCAAGCGTCTTAACGGTTGTCGGAATGTCATATTTTATTTTCAGCGTATCAAACTTGTCAAGACTTGCCTCTCTTGATTCAACAGGGTTGATAAGATGACGCTTGATAGCCGCCATTTCATCGTCCGTTACATCGCCGTAAACAAGATATACCTTTGCGCTTTTAACAAGCGGACGCTCCGACTGAGAAATAATCTGAATGCACTGCGCCGCAGAGTCTGCACGCTGGTCAAACTGACCGGGCAAATATTCCGTTGCAAACACCTTTGCGCCGTTAATATCCGTCAGCTCGTCGCTTGCATTATCGAGCTGCGGCTCGGCAAATACGGTATAAATGCATTTATCAAAAAGGTCTTTTTCAATGTTTTCGACATCATAGCGATTGAAAATTCTGATTTTTTCAACCGATTTGATCATCAGCAAATGACGAATTTCATGTCTTAATTCAACCGCTTCATTGTCAAGTCCCGGTTTCTTTTCTACATATACTCTGTAAACCATTTGTCAATTCCTTTCATAAACCCCGTTTTTCTTATTCAAAGCACTTGAGCGCACGAGCGCCTATGTCATGTCTGTAATATGAGTTTTCAAAACTGATATTGCCAACCATGTCATATGCCTCGTTCACCGCCGATTTAAGGTCGTCTGCAACAGCAGTCGCACCAAGCACTCTGCCGCCTGCGGTTTTAAGCACACACCCTTCAAGCTTTGCACCCGCTACAAATACATTATCCTTGATTTCATTCGGGATTTTCAGTTCAAATCCGCTTTCATATTTTACCGGATAGCCGTTTGACGCCATTACAACACAGCAAGCCGATTTATCATAAAATTCAACATTGATCTCGGACAGCTTTTCGTCCTCAACCGCCTGCATTACGGTGAACAGATCTGTTTTTAAAAGCGGCAAAACAACCTGTGTTTCGGGATCGCCGAATCGGCAGTTATATTCAATTACCTTCGGACCGTTTTCAGTCAGCATAAGACCGAAATAAAGACATCCCTTAAAGGTGCGACCCTCTTTGTTCATAGCCTCGATCGTCGGCAGGAATATTTCATTCATGCACCGCTCGGCAATTTCTTTTGTATAATAAGGATTCGGCGCAACCGTTCCCATTCCTCCGGTGTTCAGACCCTCGTCATTATCAAGCGCTCGCTTGTGATCCATCGACGAAATCATCGGGACGACCGTCTTGCCGTCAGTAAATGACAAAACAGATACTTCGGGGCCTGTCAAAAATTCTTCGATTACTACCTTCGAACCGCTTTCTCCGAATTTTTTATTTTCCATCATCTCAATCACAGCGTCTTTTGCTTCATCCTGACTCTGTGCAATCACAACGCCTTTCCCGAGCGCAAGTCCGTCTGCTTTAACAACGATCGGCGCAGTCAGCGTATCAATATATTCAACCGCAGGTTTGATTTCGGTAAACACTTCATATCCCGCTGTCGGAATATTATATTTTTTCATCAGATTTTTCGAGAAAATTTTACTGCCTTCAATAATGGCTGCCGATTTTGACGGACCAAAGCAACGAACGCCCTTGTCGTGCAATGCGTCGACCATGCCCATTACAAGCGGATCGTCGGGAGCCACAACGGCAAAATCAATGTTATTATCTACCGCAAATTTAACCGCACCGTCAATGTCGGTTGCTTTGATGTCCACGCACTCTGCGTCATCTGCCATTCCGCCGTTACCCGGCAAAGCATATATCTTGTCGATCTCGCTGCTTTTTTTCAGGCTCTTAATAATGGCGTGTTCTCTTCCGCCACCGCCGATAACCATTATCTTCATCAAATCAGTCCTTTTTATTATATTCTCAAAAATCCGTTAAATCTCACCGTTTTTAATCATCAACGCAACCTTTTGAACGCTTTGCGGCAAAATGATCCACTCTGCCTGTTCCATAATGCGCCGTTGCAGAGTTTTCGGCATATCATCATCTAAAACCTCAACCGCTTTTTGCATGATGATTTTTCCGCCGTCGGGAATTTCGTTTACAAAATGAACCGTTGCTCCCGAAACCTTAACGCCATATTCCAGCGCCGCCTCATGAACATGAAGTCCGTAAAAGCCTTTTCCGCAAAATGACGGGATCAGCGCCGGGTGAACATTGAGTATTCTGTTTGCGTATTTTTTTGTAAAATCAGCGCTCAAAATGCTCATAAATCCTGCAAGAACGATCATCTCAATGCCATATTCATTCAGCTTTTCAATGATTTTGCTTTCAAAGTCCGACTGCGACGCTGATTCTTTTCTTGACACTGTCGCAGTCTCAATTCCTGCATTTTCGGCTCTTTTAAGCGCATATGCGTCCTCGCTGCTTGACAGCACCAAAACAAAATCCGCGTCTTTAATGATACCGCTCGTCTTTGCATCAATCAGCGCCTGCAAATTGGTTCCTCCGCCCGAAACAAAAACCGCTGTTTTAATGTTGCTCATATTCGTTCACCGTCAATCTAAAATTACGCCGTCGTCTGCCTTAACGGTCTCGCCCAAAACATATGCGTCTTCGCCGCTTGCCTTTAATGTTTCGAGTGCTTGGTCAACATCTGCTTTGTCAACAATTACAATCATTCCGACGCCCATGTTAAAGGTGTTGAACATCTCACGCTCTGAAATGTTGCCGCGCTTTGCGATAATATCGAATATTGCAGGGGTCTTGACCTCCGATTTGTTGATTTTAGCCGAAATGCCGTCGGGCAACGCTCTCGGAATATTCTCAAAGAATCCGCCGCCTGTGATGTGGGCAATTGACTTAACACCGACGGTATCAAGCAATTTCAAAATCGGTTTAACATATATCTTTGTCGGGCAAAGCAAAACTTCGCCGAGTGTTTTTCCGTCATATTCGGGCAATTTTTCATCCAAAACACCCGCCTTTTCAACATCAAAAACCTTTCTTACAAGCGAAAATCCGTTTGAATGGAATCCGCTTGAGGGCAATCCGATTATAACATCGCCGGGTTTAACGGTCGTTTTGTCAAGTATCTTTGATTTATCGACAACGCCGACCGAAAAACCTGCAACATCATATTCGTCAACATCATAAAATCCGGGCATTTCGGCTGTTTCACCGCCGACCAATGCGCAGTTTGACATAACGCAGCCGTCAGAAACACCTTTTACGATGTCGGCTACCTTTTCGGGGAAATTTTTGCCGACAGCAATATAATCGAGGAACAAAAGCGGCTTTGCACCGCAGCAAATGATGTCGTTTACGCACATTGCAACGCAGTCAATTCCGATTGTGTCGTGTTTATTCATCAAAAACGCAAGTTTGAGCTTTGTTCCGACGCCGTCTGTTCCCGAAACCAAAACCGGCTCGGTAATTCCGTTCATGTCAAGCGCGAGCATTCCGCCGAAACCGCCGATTTCATCAAGCACACCTGCGGTTTTTGTTCTCATAACGTGTTCTTTCATCAACTGAACCGCTTTATATCCTGCGGTGATATCAACGCCCGCCTGTTTGTAAGAATCACTGTAACTGTTATTATTCAAGGCTCTTTTCTCCTTATTTTTAATATATTTTATTGCTTAATTGATTTTTCGGGTTTTGATTCGCTGAGCTTTTTCTCAAATCGGTTCTTATTTGCATTTGTCGGAACATCGGTCGGATATTTGCCGTCAAAGCACGCTGTGCAAAAGCCTTTGGTGCATCCGCAATCGCAAAGCTTTGTAACATTGTCAACGCTCAAATAACCAAGCGAATCCGCACCGATTATTTTCGCAATCTCTTCGATTGAATGATTGTTTGCAATCAAACCTTCTTTTGAGTCAATGTCTGTTCCGTAATAGCACGGGTCGGTGAAAGGCGGTGCGGATACTCTCATATGCACCTCTTTAGCGCCTGCGTCACGAAGCAATTTCACAATTCTGGCGCAGGTCGTGCCTCGAACGATTGAGTCGTCAATCAAAACAACTCGCTTGCCTTTGATTGTGTCCGACACGGGATTTAGCTTGATTCGCACCTTATCTTCACGGGATTTTTGACCAGGTGAGATAAATGTTCGGGCGACATATTTATTTTTGATAAGACCGATACCATATGGTATTCCCGACTGACGGGAATAGCCCACGGCAGCGTCAATTCCGCTGTCGGGTACTCCGACAACAACATCCGCCTGACATGGGTGCTCAAGCGCCAAAAATGCGCCTGCTCTCAGTCTTGCCGAATGAACCGAGCAGCCGTTGATAACCGAATCGGGTCGTGCAAAATAGATATATTCAAACACGCAAAACTTTTCTTCTGCCTTGTCGCAATGGTCGGTGATCGAACGAACGCCGTTTTTGTCAAATACAACGATTTCACCCGGTCGAATGTCACGAATCATCTTTGCACCGACAGAATCAAGCGCACAGCTTTCGCTTGCAACGACATATGCGCCGTCGTCCGTAATTCCGTAGCAAAGCGGACGGAATCCGTTTTCATCTCTTGCCGCAATCAGCTTTGACGGCGACATGATAACAAGCGAATATGCGCCTTTGATTCGGTTCATAGCCGCATTGACCGCCTGTTCGATTGACGGAGCGCTCAGCCGCTCTTTTGTGATTATGTATGAAATTACCTCGGTGTCGCTTGTTGTATGAAAGATTGAGCCTTCCATTTCAAGCTCGCTTCTCAGCTCAAACGAATTTGTCAGGTTTCCGTTATGAGCCAGCGCCATTCTGCCTTTAATGTGATTTACAACAATCGGCTGTGCGTTGAGTCTGCCGTTTGAGCCTGTCGTGCCATATCGGCAATGACCAACCGCCATGTTGCCTTCTCCGAGTGCGTCAAGGCGCTCACGGGTAAACACATCGTTCACGATTCCGGTGTCTTTGAATGAATTGAACACGCCGTCGTCGTTTACAACGATTCCGCAGCTTTCCTGACCACGGTGCTGCAACGCAAACAATCCATAATATGTACTTGCCGCAACATCACGGGTTTCAGGCGCAAAAATTCCGAATACACCGCATTCTTCTCTTAATGAGGACATAGATAAATACCAATCTTTCTGTTAATAATGCTTAAAATGATTATTCGCCGAGCAAACGCTTTGCAACTTCGATATATGCGTCCTCAACGCCGCCCATATCTCTGCGGAAACGGTCTTTGTCAAGTTTTTCATGTGTTGTTGCATCCCAAAATCTGCAGGTATCGGGTGAAATTTCGTCAGCTAAAACAATTTGACCGTCAGCGGTTTTACCGAACTCAAGCTTGAAATCAACAAGCTCAATGTTGTGCTTTGCAAGATATTTGATCATGAAATCGTTTACCATGAGCGCATATTTTGCAATCAAATCAAGTTCTTCCTTTGTGCAATATTCCATTGCAAGGATATGATATTCATTTACCATCGGGTCGCCGAGCTCGTCGTCCTTGTAGCAATATTCGATTACCGGGCGTTTCATCGGAACACCCTCGTCAAGACCGAGTCTTTTTGAAAGCGAGCCTGCGGCGATGTTGCGGACAATTACCTCAAGCGGTACGATTTTAACCTTTTTTACAACTGTTTCACGTTCGTTGAGTTCTTCGACAAAATGAGTCGGAACGCCCTCTTTTTCAAGCAGCTGCATGAGATAGTTTGAAAGGCGGTTATTGATTGCGCCTTTACCTGAAATTGTGCCTTTTTTCAAGCCGTTAAAAGCGGTTGCGTCATCTTTGTAGCTTACAATGCAAAGATTTTCGTCGTTTGTTGCAAATACCTTTTTAGCTTTGCCTTCATACATCTGTGTTGTTTTTTCTACTGTGCTCATTTTCTCGTCCTCCGTAATTTGTAAAATGATTTATATATTATTATTTTTATTTATTAAACTGCTCTTCGATTTTTTTGTTAGCCAAAAGCACCTTTTTGGCACCCTCTTTGCGTGCATTGTCAAGCTTCCCTGCAAGCTCGTCGTCCGATACCGACAAAATTTCAATCGCAGACAATGCGGCATTTTTTGCGCCGTCGATTGCAACTGTCAAAACAGGAATGCCCGACGGCATTTGAACTGTTGAGAGCAATGCGTCCATTCCGTCAAGCACCGACGCTTTAACCGGAATTCCGATTACAGGCAAGGTTGTGTTAGCGGCAACGGCACCCGCAAGATGAGCGGCTTTGCCTGCTGCGGCAATGATTGCGCCAAATCCGTTTTTTCGTGCGTTTTCTGAAAACTCCTTTGCTTCTTTCGGCGTTCTGTGAGCTGAAAATACATGAACCTCAAACGGCACGCCAAATTCGGCGAGTGTATCGACAGCGCCCTTTACAACCGGCAGATCGCTGTCGCTTCCCATGATTATTGCGACTTTCTTCATGTTGATCAATTCCTTTCAAAACAAAACTGCTCACAGAATTACACTTCCGCAAGCAGTTATTTTTTAACAATATTATGCAATTTCGCCTTTATGCGCAACTTTAGAGCAGTTTTAGCCGCAACTTTAGAAAAGTATGCAAAATAGGCGCTTTTCGGCAAATTCAGTTTGCAATTCGACACGGTGACGCAATAATGCATTTTTGGATTATCAAGCGTATTCTGACAGCGATAAACGCTAATCTGATTGATTGTCCGTGACATTTCGCAAATCAACTCCACCAAAGAATAATTTAATTTTATCATAAGCAAATTAAAGTGTCAATAGCGCCGATATTTTTTTCTGTTTTGCATAAATTGAACGAATTTTTAACCGTTTTTTTAACATTTTAGCAATGAGCACTGACATATTTATAATGATTTAGTCACATTGTTTTATCCATTTTCGGGTTAATCCGCTTTCTTTATCACCGATTCCAATTCCCGCAAGTGATTGATCGTATGATCGGGCATTGTTTCACCGCCAAACTCACTCTCGCCGTTTAAATTGAGCCAAACCGTCATAATTCCAGCATTTTTTCCGCCCACAATGTCCGAGCTTAAACTGTCACCGACAATCAGCGAACGGGTCTTGTCAAATCCGTCAATTTGCGAAAAACATTTGTCGAAAAAGCGCTTGTCGGGCTTGTTAAAGCCTAATTCCTCGGATATGAAGATCTTTTCAAAATATTGTGATATATCGGCACTCATCAGTCTGCCATATTGCACTCTCGCCGTGCCGTTTGAAACAATATACAGCTTATATTTTTCCGACAACCGCTTTACAACATCTTCGGCGTCCTCCAAAAAGAAGTGACCGTTTGAAAGATGATTTTCATATATTTTCGCGGCACAGTCTGCCAAGTCCTCAATTTCAGGCTTTGTTTTTTTCGCTATAACCCCTTTTTCAACAAGCTCGCAAAACAGCAATATATATCGGTTTATCTTGACCTGTTCTCTTGTAATTTTCTTTTGTTCAAGCAATTTCCACTGAGAAAGATTAAGTACCGAATATCTGTCAAGCACCCACTCATCGGAGCATAAATTCATCTCGTCGAGCGCCTTTTTGAGCGCCGTGTGCTCTGCCTTGTGAAAATCTAATATCGTTTCGTCAAGATCCATAAAAATATATTCAATCATGTAATTCCTCCGTATGCCGAAAAATACTGCAAAAAAGGACGCACACGGAATATCCAAAAAGTGCGTCCTTTGATTTTATTCGCCGAGATATGCTTTTCTGACTCTGTCGTTATCCATAAGCTCATGAGCGTCGCCCGACAGCGCAATGTTGCCGGTTTCAAGAACATATGCACGATCTGCGATCTGCAATGCCTTTTTCGCATTTTGCTCAACAAGCAGAACCGTTGTTCCGTTTTCGCTGATGGATTTGATAATGTCGAAAATTTCACCGACCAAAATCGGCGACAGACCCATTGACGGTTCATCCATCAATATGATTTTCGGGTTTGACATCAGCGCCCTGCCCATTGCGAGCATCTGCTGTTCACCGCCCGAAAGCGTACCTGCCGACTGGTTTTTGCGTTCTTCGAGTCGTGGAAATCTCTTATATACATTTTCTAAACTCTCTGCAATTCCGGGTTTATCTTTTCTTGTATATGCGCCGAGTATCAGGTTTTCATATACCGACAGATTTGCAAACACCCGTCGTCCTTCAGGCACCTGTGCAATGCCCATTTCAACGATTTTATGAGGATGAGTTTTAACAAGATCAACGCCCTCAAATGTAATTGAACCGTTTTTCGGCTTAATCAATCCGCTGATCGTATGAAGAATTGTGGTTTTTCCTGCACCGTTTGCGCCGATCAGCGCAATTACTTCACCCTGATTTACTTCAAAGGAAACGCCTTTTATTGCCTTGATCACGCCGTAAAAGACTTCCAAATCTTTAATTTCAAGCATAGCCATTTTGACATTTCCTCCTTATTCGCCAAGATATGCAACGATTACTTCGGGGTTGCTGAGTACCTCAGAAGTAGAACCGCTTGCAAGAACCTGACCGAAGTTAAGCACCGTGAGTTTTTCACATATGCCCGAAACAAGCCGCATATCATGCTCAATCAAAAGAACGGTCATGTCAAAATTATCACGAACAAATTTGATCGTGTCCATGAGCTCCTGCGTTTCATTCGGGTTCATGCCCGCAGCAGGCTCATCGAGAAGCAAAAGCTTCGGATTTGTCGCAAGAGCTCGTGCAATTTCAAGCTTGCGCTGTTTACCATAGGGCAAATTTGACGCCAAAAAATCAGCCTCGCCGTCAAGGTCAAAAACCTTCAACAGCTCCATTGCCTTTTCATTCATCGCTTTTTCGCCCTTGAAAAATCCCGGGAGTCTGAACACACCCGTTGCGGTCGAATATTTTGTCTGATTATGAAGTCCGACCTTAACATTATCGATTACCGACATATTGCTGAACAGGCGAATGTTCTGGAATGTTCTCGCAATTCCGGCTCTGTTGATGTCGATTGTATGCTTGCCCGTGATGTTTTGACCGTCCAGCATAATCGTACCGTCGGTCGGTTTATAAACACCGGTGAGCATATTGAAAACTGTGGTTTTTCCGGCGCCGTTCGGTCCGATAAGACCATAAAGCTCGCCTTTTTCGATTGTAACATTAAATCCGTCAACCGCACGAAGTCCGCCGAATGATATACCGAGATTTTTTACTTCAAGCAATGCCATATCACTCAACCCCCTCGTCATTTACGGCTTTTTTCTTTTTAAACAAGCCCTTGATTTTACCTGCATATTTTTCAATGTACGATTTAGTCACAGGGTTTGATGTCAAAATCATCATTACGATAAGGATGATTGCATAAATCAGCATTCGATAGTTGCTGATTGGACGAAGAACCTCAGGCAAGAGAGTCAAAATTACCGCCGCAATCACGCTTCCGCGAATGTTGCCCATTCCGCCGAGGACGACAAATACAAGAATCAAAATTGACATATTGTAGTCAAACTTTGACGCTGCAAGAGACGCAAGGTTGTGTGAGAACAAAACGCCTGCGATGCCTGCCAAAAACGCAGTAAGCGCAAATGTGATGAGCTTATATTTTGTGATATTGATGCCGACCGATTCAGCCGCAATTCGGTTATCACGAATCGCCATGACCGCACGGCCTGTGCGTGAATTGATGAAGTTATATGCAATAACAAGTGTCAGGAACAGCAAGATAAAACCGACAATATAGTTGGAATCATTAGGCGTACCCGTAACGCCGAGCGCACCGTTTATCAAAATTTTACCGTCAGGCTTCATGTTCAAATCGCCTGCACTTTTGAGCGAAAAATGAAGTCCGTTTGAATCATAACCGAAGTAAATTGCGGCAAATACATTTTTAATGATTTCGCCGAATGCAAGCGTTACGATTGCAAGATAGTCGCCTTTAAGACGAAGAACCGGGATTCCGATCAACACGCCGAAGATTGCGGCGAAAAGACCGCCGATTATGAGTGCAAGCGGAAAACGAACCCAGCTTGAGGGAATTGATTCTTGTGTTACAAGTGAGAAAATTGCACCGGAATATGCGCCAAGGCACATAAATCCTGCCTGTCCGAGTGACAGCTCACCCAAAATTCCGACAGTAAGGTTAAGAGATACCGCCAAAATCGAGTAGGTGCAAAGCGGCACAAGCAAATCCTTCAACATACTCGTGATCGAGCCTGTCGAGATAAATATTTGTGTTATCAAAAAGACGGCAAGCAACAAGCCATAGGTTACAAAGCTTGTCCGCGTCTGTGGTTTCAGTAGTTTAGATTTCATCCGAAAACCGTTCCTTTCAGATTATCGTTTAATATGTCAATATTGATTGAGAAATTATACTTTTTCGCTGATTTTCTTGCCCAAAATGCCTGTAGGTTTGATTGTGAGAACCAAAATCAAAACCGCAAATACGATTGCGTCGGCAAGCTGAGGAGAAATGTATGATTTGCTCAAAATTTCGATAATGCCGATAAGAATTCCGCCGATCATTGCACCCGGGATTGAGCCGATGCCGCCGAAAACAGCTGCGACGAATGCCTTGATTCCGGGCATTGCACCGGTCATGTTCGAAAGCGACGGATAAGCCGAGCAAAGCAAAACGCCTGCTATTGCGGCAAGTCCCGAACCGATTGCAAATGTAAGCGAAATTGTTTTATTAACATCAACACCCATCAACTGAGCCGCGCCTTTATCTTCCGATACTGCAAGCATTGCTCTGCCGGGTTTTGTTTTATTGATGAAGAATGAAAGCGCAACTACGATGATAACCGATACAACGATTGCGGCGATTGCTTCGCCCGTGATAACAATTTCACCGCCTGCGAGTGTGATTTTCGGAATTGTGACAACCGATGTGAAGTTGACCGGCTGTGCTCCGAAAAGCAAAAGCGCAATATTTTGCAAAAAGTAGCTGACGCCGATTGCAGTGATAAGAACCGCAAGGCTTGACGCCTGTCTGAGCGGTTTATATGCGATTTTTTCAATTACGATACCAAGAACGGTGCAGACGATTATTGATAATAATATTGCGACCCATGAATTGAGGTTAAATGAGGTCATTGCAAAAAACACAACATAACCGCCGACCATTATAACATCGCCGTGCGCAAAGTTCAGCATTTTGGCAATACCATAAACCATGGTATAACCGAGCGCAATAACAGCATAAATACTGCCAAGGCTTATGCCGTTGATAAGGTTATTCAAAAATCCCATTTGATAACCATTCCTTCCCTGTGGATTACTTTTAAAAATGATATATTGAAAATTATATCATATTTTCTTAACAATTACAACGAAAAATATATATTTATTGATATTTTTTATCAAAAAAATTATGGTTTTTCAGATAAAAAATATCAACTGAAAAACCGATGAGCATTTTTGGGTGCGATTAGTACACCTACAAAAAGCGTCATCGGTTTTTGCATTCAGTCAATATCTGTTTGATTTTAAATATTAGTCAAGCGATACATATGAACCGTCTTTGATAACAACAGCCTTAGGAGCCTTGTTAACTTCACCGGTCTTAGCCCATGTCATGCCTGAACCTGTGAGTCCGTCATATTTGAAATCAGAAGCTGTGATGCCTGTTTTCATTGCTTCGCAAATATCCGAAACGCTCATGTCACCCTTGACACCGCACTTTTCGATAAGCTTTGCAATTATATTGATTGCGTCATATGTATCTGCCGCAAACTGGTTCGGTGTGTCGTTATATTTCTCTTTGTATGCTTTTACAAATTTCTGAGTAGCTTCGTCCTTTGCGTCTGCTGCGAAAGGAGTAAGAAGCATTACATTTTCAGCAAGCGAAGTATCAAAATTCTTGATTGTAAGAAGTCCGTCAAGACCGTCGCAACCAAAGAATTTCGGAGCGAACGAAGCCTGTTTGCACTGCTGGAGAATGAGCGATGCTTCATTGTAGTAAATCGGAAGGAAAACAAGCTCTGCGCCTGACGATTTTGCAACTGAGATCTGAGCTGAGAAGTCGGTCTTAGAATCTTTTGTGAATGACTGCTCGGTTACGATGTTAAGACCTTTTTCAGCAGCCTCTGATTTGAATGTGTTGTAGACACCGGTTGAATATGCGTCTGAGCTGTCATAAATTACAGCAACTTTGGTTGCAACCTTATTATCTGCAATGTAGTCGGCAGATTTTTTGCCCTGGTTCGGGTCAGTGAAGCAAACCTGGAATGCGTTGTCATATTTAACAATATCAGCAGCAGAAGCAGAAGGAGTAAGCTCGAACATATTGTCGCTCTTTGTCTTCTCGATTACTGCAAGGCAAGCGCCTGTTGTAACAGTTCCCATGAGGATCTGCATACCCCAGTCCTTGAGGTTGTTATATGCTGTAACTGATTTTTCACCGTCAGCAACATCATCTTCCATTTTGAACTCAAGCTTAATGCCGTTTACGCCACCTGCAGCATTGATTTCGTCAACTGCGAGTTCAGCCGCACGCTGAACAGCGATTCCGTAAGTAGCAGCCGAGTCGGTAAGCGGTCCGATTCCGCCGATCTTTATAACATTAGCGTCCGTTTTTGATGTTTCATTGCCGCCGCAGCTTGCAAAAGCTGTTGTCATCATTGCGACAGCCAACACAAGAGCAACTACTTTAAGAAATTTCTTCATTGTAAATTCCTCCGTAATAAAATCATATTTCCGAATTAAAAAAATCGGATTGTTAATGGAATATTAAATTTCCATTAACGGAATTATACTCTAATTTTTTTCACTTGTCAAGAAAATGTATAAAAAAACACCCGCATTTTACAAAAAACTGCAAAATGCGGGTAAATTTACCGATTAAATGTATATTTAGTCGTTAATCAGATTAGCCGTTGATAGCTGTAACAACGCCTGAACCTACTGTACGGCCACCTTCACGGATAGCGAAGCGAAGACCTTCTTCAATAGCGATAGGAGTGATGAGTTCAACATCCATCTCTACGTTATCGCCAGGCATGCACATTTCTGTGCCTTCCGGAAGAGTGATTACGCCTGTAACGTCAGTTGTTCTGAAATAGAACTGCGGACGATAGTTGTTGAAGAACGGAGTATGACGGCCGCCTTCTTCTTTGCTCAATACATAAACCTGACCGCGGAATTTTGTGTGCGGATGAATTGTGCCCGGTTTAGCAAGAACCTGACCACGCTCAACTTCGTCACGGTTTACACCACGAAGAAGTGCACCGATGTTGTCACCGGCCTCGCAGTAGTCGAGAGTTTTACGGAACATTTCCATTGAAGTTACAACAACCTTGCGGCGCTCTTCGGTAAGACCGAGGATTTCAACTTCGTCGCCTGCGTTGAGCTGTCCACGCTCTACACGACCTGTAACAACAGTACCACGACCAGAAATTGTCATGGTGTCTTCGATCGGCATAAGGAACGGCTGATCAGCTTTACGATCAGGAGTCGGAATGTAATCGTCAACTGCGTTCATGAGCTCAATGATCGGAGCGTATGCCGGATCATTGATGTCTGTTGAAGCGCACTCGAGTGCCTGCAAAGCAGAACCCTTGATAATCGGGATATCGTCGCCCGGGAATTCATATTTTGAAAGAGTCTCGCGAACTTCCATCTCAACGAGTTCGAGAAGTTCAGGATCGTCAACCTGGTCGCATTTGTTAAGGAATACAACGATTGCCGGAACGCCAACCTGACGAGCAAGAAGAAGATGCTCTTTGGTCTGAGCCATCGGGCCGTCTGTTGCAGCGATAACGAGGATAGCGCCGTCCATCTGAGCAGCACCGGTGATCATGTTTTTAACATAGTCAGCATGGCCGGGGCAGTCAACGTGAGCGTAGTGACGCTTCTCTGTTTCGTACTCAACGTGAGCTGTGTTGATTGTGATACCACGCTCTCTCTCTTCAGGAGCCTTATCGATATCTGCGTAATCTTCAAATTTTGCGCCGCCCTGCATAGCCAATACCTTTGTGATAGCAGCTGTAAGAGTGGTCTTACCGTGGTCAACGTGTCCGATTGTACCGATGTTTACATGCGGTTTGGTTCGGTTAAAATGTTCTTTTGCCATTGTAAAATAGCCTCCTTAATGAATAAAATAATAATTTTTGAGCTTTAACTTAATAATATCAAAAGAAAGAGTAAAATTCAAGTGTTTTTTGAAAAATTAGTCTTCCTTTTTATTACGAGCTGTCATGATTTTTTCAGCAATGCTCTTCGGAACTTCTTTGTATCCGTCAGGCTCCATAACATACTGTCCGCGGCCCTGAGTCTTTGAACGAAGGTCGGTTGCATAACCGAACATATCGCCGAGCGGAACTCTTGCGTTGATCTGCTTGATACCGCTTCTGTCTTCAAAGCCCTGGATTTCGCCACGACGAGAGTTAAGGTCGCCGATAACGTCGCCCATGTACTCTTCAGGAACAAGCACGGTAACTTTCATGATAGGCTCAAGAAGTACCGGGTCGCCCTTGCGGCAAGCCGACTTAAATGCCATTGAACCGGCAATCTTAAATGCCATTTCAGACGAGTCAACTTCATGATATGAACCGTCGTAAAGAGTAACCTTTACGTCAACAACAGGATAGCCGGCAAGTACGCCTGACTGCATTGCGCCGCGAATACCGTTGTCAACAGCCGGGATATATTCCTTCGGAATAGAACCGCCGACGATTGCGTTAACAAACTCGTAGCCCTTACCTGTTTCGTTCGGCTCAACCTTGATCTTAACATGACCGTACTGACCTTTACCACCTGACTGACGAGCATATTTCTCATCAACATCAGCAGGCTTGCGGATGGTTTCCTTGTAAGCAACCTGCGGTTTACCTACATTAGCCTCAACCTTGAACTCACGAAGCATACGGTCAACGATGATTTCAAGATGAAGCTCACCCATGCCGGCAATGATTGTCTGGCCTGTTTCTTCATCGGTATAGCATCTGAATGTCGGGTCTTCCTCGGCAAGCTTTGAAAGCGCAATGCCCATCTTTTCCTGACCTGCTTTGGTCTTAGGTTCGATAGCAACACGGATTACAGGCTCCGGGAAGTTCATTGACTCGAGGATGATCGGATTCTTCTCATCGCAGAGAGTATCACCGGTAGTTGTGTTTTTCAAACCAACTGCTGCGGCAATGTCACCGGCATAAACGGTTTCAATATCTTCTCTGTGATTTGCGTGCATCTGAAGAATACGACCGAGTCTTTCTTTATTATCCTTAACTGAGTTGTAAACTGTCGAACCTGCGTCAACCGTACCTGAATATACTCTAAAGAAGCAGATCTTACCAACGAACGGGTCGGTAGCGATTTTGAATGCAAGAGCAGCAAACGGCTCAGTGTCGGATGAATGTCTGTACTCCTCTTCGTCGGTATCCGGGTTTACACCCTTGATTGACTCAACGTCTGTCGGAGCAGGCATATAATCAACGATTGCGTCGAGCAACGGCTGAACACCCTTGTTGCGATATGAAGTACCGCAGGTGATCGGAACCATTTCGTTAGCGATTGTTGATTTACGAATAGTCTTTTTGATTTCATCAACAGTGATTTCTTCACCGTTGAAATATTTTTCCATGAGCGCTTCGTCCTGCTCGGCAACATGCTCGATGAGCTTTGTGCGATATTTCTCAGCAAGCTCTTTCATGTCGTCCGGGATTGGCTCACGGCGAACGTCTTTTCCAAGATCGTCATAATAAACTTCAGCGTCCATCTCAACGAGGTCGACAATACCTTTGAAGGTATCTTCCGAACCGATCGGAAGCTGAATCGGAACAGGATTGCATTTGAAACGCTCATTTACCATGTCAAGAACATGATAGAAGTCAGCGCCCATAATGTCCATCTTGTTTACATAAATCATGCGCGGAACATGATATTCGTCAGCCTGACGCCAAACGGTCTCAGACTGAGGTTCAACACCGCCCTTTGCGCACAAAACAGTTACAGAACCGTCAAGTACACGAAGCGAACGCTGAACTTCAACAGTGAAGTCAACGTGGCCGGGAGTGTCAATGATATTGATACGATGCTCTTTCCAGAAACAGGTTGTAGCCGCAGAAGTGATGGTAATACCACGCTCCTGCTCCTGCTCCATCCAGTCCATGGTAGCGTCGCCGTCGTGTGTTTCACCGATCTTGTGGTTTACACCCGTGTAGAACAAGATACGCTCTGTGGTAGTTGTTTTACCGGCGTCGATATGAGCCATTATACCAATATTTCTGGTTTTCTCAAGAGAAACTTTTCTCGGCATAGTGATCTCCTTTGCAGATTAAGTGGTGTGGTATAAAGATTACCATCTGTAATGTGCAAAAGCACGGTTTGCTTCTGCCATCTTGTGTGTATCTTCACGCTTCTTAGCAGCTCCGCCCTGACCGTTGATTGCATCCAAAATCTCGTTTGCAAGACGCTCTTTCATTGTTCTCTCAGAGCGAGCACGAGAATAGTTTGTGATCCAACGCAGTCCGAGAGTCTGTTTTCTTTCCGGTCTAACCTCCATAGGAACCTGGTAAGTTGAACCGCCGACTCTGCGAGCTTTTACCTCCAACTGAGGCATAACATTTTCCATTGCCTGTTCGAATACTTCCAACGGCTCTTTGCCTGTTTTCTCAGCAATGATGTCAAATGCACCATATACGATTTTCTGTGCAACACCCTTTTTACCGTCAAGCATAATGTTGTTGATAAGACGGGTGACGAGCTTGGAATTATAAAGCGGATCCGGCAATACGTCACGCTTTGCGATTTGGCCTCTTCTTGGCACTTCGCTTCCCTCCTTCACAATAATGATATCATAGGTACTCGGGTCGAAATGATCTCGTTGGCACCGCAGAGGCAATATAATATATATTACAACTGCTTTATTATGCGGCAAAATCCGCATAATATACCTAAATTAAGCAAGATATTTCAAGAGTAAGGTTTGTCCGAAAATTATTTTTTCGGTCTTTTTGCACCGTATTTTGAACGGCCCTGCATTCTTCCTGCAACACCCTGGGTATCAAGCGTACCGCGGATGATATGGTAACGAACACCAGGCAAGTCCTTTACACGGCCGCCACGAATAAGAACAACTGAGTGTTCCTGCAGGTTGTGACCGATTCCGGGAATGTAAGCCGAAACTTCGATTCCGTTTGAAAGACGAACACGGGCTACTTTACGAAGAGCTGAGTTCGGCTTTTTAGGAGTCTGGGTCTTAACTGTTGTGCAAACTCCGCGCTTTTGCGGTGAGTGCTGATCGATTGCAACACGCTTTTGAGCGTTGAAACCCTTGTTAAGAGCAGGAGCAGTCGATTTCTTTACAACATCCTGTCTGCCGATGCGAACTAACTGGTTAAAGGTTGGCATTAGCGTACCTCCTTACAAAATATTCTTAAAAGCGACCGAAACCGCTTGTTAAGTCATGAGTAACATTATCAAATGTCCGCCCATAAAAATAAGAGCATAATGACATACAATAACAGTTTAAGTGTATATCATTATGCTCAATTTGTCAACTGTTTTTTTGATATTTTTCAAAAATAGCGGCAAATTCGCAAAAATGCGATTATTTATTTTGCTTAAATAGATTAAATTCGACTGAAATCGGCGGCAAATTTGGTTTTGATTTACCGCCGATATTTTTTAAACCGAATTATCAGTCAAGATCGCCTGTTGTGTAAACAACATCCTCCGGCTCCTCTTCTTCGATCGGATCCGGATCATAAATCTCAAGAGCGTTGTCACGATAAACCTTCATGCCGGTACCTGCCGGAATGAGCTTACCGATGATAACATTTTCCTTAAGACCGTAAAGGTCGTCAACCTTGCCTCTGATTGCTGCGTCTGTAAGAACACGGGTTGTTTCCTGGAACGACGCTGCCGACAGGAACGAATCGGTTGCAAGAGAAGCTTTGGTGATACCGAGCAATGTCGGGAAGCCTGTTACTTCATGAACATCTTCGCCTCTTGCCTTCCTCTGTGCAATCTCATCATTAACGGCATAGAAATGACCGCGCTCAACCATTGTATTCGGAATGAAGTCTGAGCTTCCCTTGTCATCGACAAGGATTTTTCTCATCATCTGACGAACGATAACCTCAATGTGCTTATCGTTGATGTCAACACCGGCAGATGTATGATAAACATTCTGAACTTCCTTGATGATGTAGTTCTGAACAGCCTCTGCGCCGAGGATCGCCAAAATATCCTGCGGATATTCGACGCCGTCGGTGATCTTCTGTCCTTTAACTACCTCGTCACCGTCGGCAACAAGAATATGATAATCATAAGGAATGGTATATGTGCGCTCGTCTGTACCCTGTGTGTCGGTAACAATGATTTCACGCTGCTTCTTTGTATTTTCAAGACGAACAACGCCGTCGATTTCCGAAAGATATGCGGCGTGTTTCGGTCTGCGTGCTTCAAACAGCTCTTCGACACGGGGAAGACCTTGGGTAATATCTCCGCCTGATGCGACACCGCCGGTATGGAAGGTACGCATTGTAAGCTGAGTACCCGGCTCACCGATTGACTGAGCGGCTACAATACCGACTGCTTCGCCGATTGTAACCTTCTGCATTGTAGCAAGGTTAAGACCATAGCACTTGCGGCAAACGCCCTGGGTTGCTTTACAAGCAAGAAGCGAGCGGATTACGCATTTTTTGATACCTGCGGCAATGATTCTGTCAGCGTCCTCGCCTGTCATCATATGCTCGGTATCCATCACGATCTCGCCTGTTTCCGGGTTAACCGCAGGCTCTGCGAGATATCTTCCGACAAGTCTGTTCTTGAGCGGCTCGATCATCTGACCGTCATGAGTGATGTCAAATACTGTGAAGCCTTCTGTTGTATGGCAGTCGTCCTCTGTGACAATAACATCCTGTGAAATGTCAACCAAACGACGGGTAAGGTAACCTGAGTCAGCGGTTCTAAGCGCTGTATCTGCCAAACCTTTACGAGCACCGCGAGATGAAATGAAGTATTCCAAAACGTTAAGACCTTCACGGTAGTTAGCACGAATCGGAACTTCGATGACTTTACCTGAAGTATTTGCAATAAGTCCTCGCATACCCGCAAGCTGTCTGATCTGGTCGTCCGAACCACGGGCGCCCGAATCTGCCATCATGAAGATCGGATTATATTCATCAAGGTTGTCTTTCAGCGCCGCAGATACATCGGCGGTGGTCTTGTTCCAAATTTCAACGACTCTTGCACTACGCTCGTCGTTAGTCATCATACCACGCTTGTAGCTGAGTGTTACTTTATCGATCTTAGCTTCGGCTTCGGCAATCTTCTGAGCCTTAACCGGCGGAATTGTTGCGTCGGATACTGCGATTGTGATAGCCGATTTTGTCGAATATTTATAACCGGTGGACTTGATTTTATCAATGACTTCGCTTGTTTTTGAAATGCCGTTTACACGGATGCAGGCGTCAATGATTTTACCGAGAACCTTTTTGCCGGCTTTCTGAGCCTTGTAGTTACCCTCTTCATCTTTCGAGAACATGATTTCAAGATCAAGCTCATGACCTTCTCTTGTACGGTCGCAGAAACCGAGGTTCTGCGGCAATGATTCGTTGAAGATGATGTAACCGACAGTAGCGTCGATTATGCGGGTGATTTGCTTTCCGCCGAATTCGCCTGTCATTCTTACCTTGATAGGAGCATGAAGTCCGACAACGCCGTTATCATATGCCATGATAGCTTCTTCTTTGTTGCGGAACACCTTGCCTGTGCCCGGCTCTTCGGGTTTAACAAGAGTAAGATAATATGAACCGAGGACCATATCCTGAGTCGGAACGGTTACAGGCTTGCCGTCTGACGGTTTAAGCAGGTTGTTTGCAGCGAGCATCAATACTCGTGCTTCTGCCTGAGCCTCTGCCGAAAGCGGAACATGGACAGCCATCTGGTCGCCGTCAAAGTCAGCGTTGAACGCTGTACAAACGAGCGGATGAAGCTTAATCGCACGACCCTCAACGAGGACCGGCTCAAATGCCTGAATTCCGAGACGGTGAAGCGTTGGCGCACGGTTAAGGAATACCGGGTGGTCTTTGATTACGATTTCAAGAGCGTCCCAAACCTCTGTTTTAACACGCTCAATCATCTTTCTTGCCGATTTGATGTTGCTTGCAACATTTGTCTCAACAAGACGTTTCATTACAAACGGCTTGAAAAGCTCAAGCGCCATTTCCTTCGGCAAACCGCACTGATAGATTTTCAGTTCAGGACCGACAACGATAACCGAACGACCCGAATAGTCAACACGCTTGCCGAGAAGGTTCTGACGGAAACGACCCTGTTTACCCTTGAGCATATCCGACAAGGATTTAAGCGCACGGTTGTTAGGACCTGTTACCGGTCTGCCTCTGCGGCCGTTATCGATAAGTGCGTCAACTGCTTCCTGGAGCATACGCTTTTCATTGCGGACAATGATCTTCGGTGCGCCAAGCTCAAGCAATCTCGCAAGACGGTTGTTACGGTTGATTACACGACGGTAAAGGTCGTTTAAGTCAGATGTTGCAAATCTGCCGCCTTCGAGCTGAACCATCGGTCGAATATCCGGCGGAATTACCGGAATTACATCAAGAATCATCCATTCCGGACGGTTGCCCGACAAACGGAATGCTTCGACGACTTCAAGACGCTTTGAAAGACGAATACGCTTTTGACCTGTTGCGGTTTCAAGCTCTTCTTTAAGCTCTGCGCTGAGTGCTTCAAGGTCGATTTCCGACAAAAGCTGCTTAATTGCCTCTGCGCCCATCTCTGCCTTAAAGTCATCTTCATATTTTTCATATACCTCCATGTACTGCTTTTCATTGAGCAGCTGCATTTTGGTAAGCGGAGTATCGCCCGGATCTACTACTACATATTTTGAGAAATAGAGAACCTGTTCAAGGTCACGGGGAGTCATGTCGAGCAAAAGTCCCATTCTGGTCGGGATCGTCTTGAAGTACCAGATATGTGATACCGGTGCTGCAAGCTCAATGCTTCCCATGCGCTCTCTTCTTACCTTTTTACGGGTAATTTCAACGCCGCAGCGTTCGCAGATTTTGCCCTTGTAGCGGATTCTCTTATATTTACCGCAGTGGCATTCCCAGTCGTTTTGCGGTCCGAAAATTCTTTCGCAGAAAAGACCGTCTCTTTCAGGTTTAAGCGTGCGGTAGTTAATGGTTTCAGGCTTTTTAACCTCGCCATATGACCATTCTCTGATTTTCTCAGGCGACGCAAGACTGATTTTAATTGCTGATATTTCTACATTCTGCATAACTTCTGCGTCCTCCTTACATTAAATCGATGTCAGCGTCATCGTTACCCGATTCCGTCTCTGACTCGAACAAATTATCTTCAATCGGTGTTCCCTCATCGTCCGACAGACCAAATCCGTCAAGTGTATCAACGGCTGTCTTTACTTCAAGCGTATCGCCTGCTTCGGGTTCGGGAATGTTGAGTGCAAGATCGTCCTCATCGTCGTCAAATGCGTGCTGAATGTCGATCTCCTCGCCGTTTTCGTCAAGCACCTTGACATCAAGAGCAAGCGACTGCAATTCCTTGATCATTACCTTGAATGCTTCCGGAGCGCCCGGCTTCGGAACATTGTTGCCCTTAACGATTGATTCATAGGTCTTGACACGACCGACAACATCATCCGACTTGACAGTCAAGATTTCCTGCAATGTATAAGCTGCGCCGTAAGCTTCAAGCGCCCAAACTTCCATTTCACCGAAACGCTGTCCGCCGAACTGAGCTTTACCGCCGAGCGGCTGCTGAGTAACGAGCGAATACGGACCGGTTGAACGGGCATGAATCTTATCGTCAACAAGGTGATGGAGCTTGAGGTAATACATATAACCGACGGTAACTCTGTTGTCAAACGGCATACCTGTGCGGCCGTCGTAAAGCTGAGTTTTACCGTCTTCTGCATAGCCTGCCATTTTGAGGCATTCTTTAATGTCAGCCTCGTGAGCACCGTCAAATACTCGTGTGCAGATCTTCCAGCCGAGTGCTTTTGCGGCGTAACCGAGGTGAACCTCAAGAACCTGTCCGATATTCATTCGGGAAGGTACGCCCAACGGGTTAAGCACAATGTCAAGCGGAGTACCGTCCGGCAGGAACGGCATATCCTCCTGCGGCAAAATGCGCGAAACGACACCCTTGTTACCGTGACGACCCGCCATTTTATCGCCGACCGAGATCTTACGCTTCTGAGCGATGTAGCAACGAACAACGGTATTAACGCCTGGGTTCAATTCGGATGAATTTTCTCTTGTGAATACCTTAACATCAACGATCGTACCATATTCGCCGTGAGGAACTCTGAGAGATGTATCTCTTACTTCTCTTGCCTTTTCACCGAAGATTGCACGAAGAAGTCTTTCCTCGGCAGTAAGCTCGGTTTCACCCTTAGGTGTAACCTTACCTACCAAAATGTCGCCTGAGCGAACCTCTGCGCCGATTCTGATGATTCCTCGCTCGTCAAGATCTTTAAGCGCGTCTTCACCGACATTAGGAATATCACGGGTGATTTCCTCCGGTCCGAGCTTTGTATCTCTTGCTTCGGTTTCATATTCTTCTATATGGATAGATGTAAACACATCTTCTTTAACAAGCTTTTCATTGATAAGAACAGCGTCCTCATAGTTATAACCTTCCCAGGTCATGAAACCGATGAGCATATTCTTACCAAGTGCGATTTCACCGTTTTGTGTAGCAGGACCGTCTGCGATTACATCGCCGGCTTTAACCTTTTCGCCTGTTTCGACAATCGGCTTTTGGTTGATACAAGTACCCTGGTTTGAACGCAGGAAACGAATCAACTCATATGTGTCAACTTCGCCGTTTTCGGTTTCAATGTCGATCTTGCGAGCGTCAACAAATTTAACTGTACCAGAGCGCTTGCAAACAATGGTAACGCCCGAGTCAACAGCCGCTTTATATTCCATTCCGGTGCCGACGATCGGTGATTCGGTGGTGAGAAGCGGAACAGCCTGACGCTGCATGTTAGAGCCCATGAGCGCACGGTTTGCGTCGTCGTTTTCAAGGAACGGAATCATTGCCGTTGCAACAGAAACGATCATTCTCGGAGAAACGTCCATGAAGTCAGCCATGGAGTTTTCAACTTCGATAAATTCGTCTCTGTGGCGGCAGTTTACCTTTGCTCTTGCAAATCTGCCGTTTTCGTCAAGCGGCTCGTTTGCCTGTGCAATGATATATTCGTCCTCTTCGTCTGCTGTCATATATACAACTTCGTCGGTAACAACGCCTGTTTCCTTGTCAACCTTGCGATAAGGAGCTTCAACAAAGCCATATTCATTTATCTTTGCAAATGTAGCAAGATGAGAGATAAGACCGATGTTCGGACCTTCAGGAGTTTCGATCGAGCACATACGACCATAGTGGCTGTAATGAACGTCACGAACTTCAAATCCGGCACGGTCACGGGAAAGACCGCCGGGGCCGAGCGCCGACAGACGGCGTTTATGAGTAAGCTCTGCAAGCGGGTTTGCCTGGTCCATGAACTGTGAAAGCGGGCTTGATCCGAAAAATTCGCGAATAGCCGCAACAACAGGACGAATATTGATAAGCGTCTGAGGAACGATAACATCGGTTTCCTGAGTGGACAGAGTCATCTTTTCACGAACGACACGTTCCATTCTGACAAAGCCGACGCGGAATGTATTTTGCAAAAGTTCGCCTACCGAACGGATTCGACGGTTGCCGAGATGGTCGATGTCGTCGATCGTTCCGACGCCTGCCGGCAAACCGCAAATGTAGTTCATTGAAGCGAAAATATCGTCAAGCGTTACTGTGTTCGGGATAAGCTCTGCATGACGAGCCTTGAACTGCTCTTTGATTTCTTCGTCATTTTCGCATGAATCAAGAATTTCGCGAAGAACATTGTAGCAAACCTTTTCGTTGATTCCGGCTTCTTCAGGGTCGAACGAAACGAAATCAGCGGCATTTACCGTGCCGTTGGTCAAAATCTTGCGCTCAACCTCTTCGCCTTCATATTCAACTGCGATGTATGCTTCCGATACGCCGATTTTCTCAAATTCAAGCGCACGCTCTTTTGTGATCGTTTCACCTGCGTCCGCAAGCAATTCGCCTGTCTGCGGATGAATTATCGGACGGGTGATTTTTCTGCCCGAAAGTCTTGCCGCAAGAGCAAGCTTTTTATTATATTTGTATCTGCCGACTCTTGAAAGATCATATCTTCTCGGGTCAAACAAAAGATTATAAAGGTGAGTACGAGCGCCGTCAACCGTGAAAGGCTCGCCCGGACGAAGCTTTTTATATACTTCAAGCAAAGCGTCCTCTTCATTTGTGGCGGTATCCTTTTCAAGCGTTGCGAAAAGTCTGTCCGACTCGCCGAATTTTTCAAGAATCTGCTCATTTGTTACAAGACCGATAGCTCTTGCAAATGTGGTCATCGGCAGCTTGCGGTTTTTATCGATACGAACATACATAATATCATTATGGTCTGTTTCATATTCGATCCAAGCGCCTCTGTTCGGGATAATTGTCGAGTTGAAAAGCTCTTTGCCGGTTTTATCAACTTCTTTTGAGAAATATACGCCCGGTGAACGAACAAGCTGAGATACAATTACACGCTCGGCACCGTTGATGATGAATGTACCCGAATCGGTCATAAGCGGGAAATCGCCCATGAACACTTCGCTTTCCTTGATCTCGCCTGTTTCTTTATTATATAGACGAGCAATAACGCGAAGCGGAGCCGAATAGGTGGTGTCACGCTCTTTGCATTCGGTAATTGTGTATTTTGTTTTCTCATCCAAGCTGTAATCAACAAAAGTCAATTCGAGGTTTTCGTTATGGTCGGTGATTTTAATATCACGAAAGACCTCTCTAAGGCCTTCATCCAAAAACCATTGATATGAATTTTTCTGAACTTCAATGAGGTTCGGCATGTCGAGAACTTCATTGATCTTCTCAAAACTCATTCGGGTGTTTTTGCCAAGTTTAACGGGTTTGACATTAACCATGGACCTTTAATCACTCCTTATTTTGTGTGCGATAGTTATGATTTTTATTCATAACCGTTTAAAAACTGTTGATTTTTGAATGAATATCTGCTATAATCCAAATATCATTCGGCAGCGTCTCATTTTTCTACGCTTTCTTTGAAATATGAGGACATATATCCCATTATTTCGCAGTTTACTATTATATTACAACTATTTCAATCCGTCAAGCGTTTTTTGAGGCTTTTTTAAAATTTTTTTCGATTTTTTTAAAAAAATGCTTGCATTTGTGTTTATAATCTGCTAAAATAGTCCTTGCGACTTTTATTAAACGCAACAATTTCGAAAGGGAGGTGCAAGTTATGGCAAAATGCGATTACTGTGGCAAAGCTGTGACTTTTGGTATTAAAGTATCTCATTCACACAGACGTTCCAACAGAACATGGAAGCCTAACGTAAAACGTGTAAAGGCAGTAGTAGATGGTACTCCGAAGAGAGTTTATGCCTGCACCCGTTGCTTGCGTTCCGGCAAGGTTACAAGAGCTATATAACATTGTAACAATAATCGCACCCATTGCTTTTCGGCAATGGGTGTTTTGCTTTTTATACATTTTGTGTTTATATTTTTGCTGGAAAACTTTATTTATAAAATAGAAAAACAGAGGTACAGCTGATAAATAGCCCGTACTTCTGTTTTTTTGTTGTATATACAATGATTATATTCGGTGCGCCGAGGACGACGCACCCTACATTTTTGTATATTTAGAGTTTGGTTGTATTGTAACGCACTATATAATTAAAAATATTTCATAAATAAAGTTTTTTGAGAGGGGTTTCATCAATATAAATATTGATGTGAGGGGAAACTTTTTTACAAAAAAGTTTCCCCTCACATAAACATATAATATTAACTTTTTCTGTCAGTTCTCGTAAACTTCGGGTTTGAGAACGCCGATATAGGGCAGATTGCGGTATCTTTCGTCGAAATCAAGACCATAGCCGACCACAAACTCATCAGGGATCTGCATTCCGCAATAATCAACATTGATGTCAACTGTGCGGCGGCTCGGCTTGTCAAGCAACGAACACAGCTTCACGCTGTTTGCGCCCTTATCTTTAATGTATCCGAGCAAAAACGCAAGCGTGTTGCCCGAATCAATAATATCCTCAACAACAATTACATTGTAATCTTTGAGATTATCATATTTAAGATCCAGCGATACATTGACCATTCCGCTCGATTTTGTTCCGCTTCCGTAGCTCGACGCTTTCATGAAATCAACAGTCAGCGGCAGGTCGATCTCACGAATGAGATCCGCCATGAATATCAGCGAGCCTTTGAGAATGCAAACAAGCATCAGCTTTTTACCCGAATTTGAATATGTATCAAAATCCTTCGTGATTTCGGCTGCAACTCTCTTAACGGCGTCTTTGATCTGCTCCTCCGTAAACATTACGGTCTTAATATCCGGATTTATGTTGCTCATTTTTTCAATTCCTTTCAAAACATCTCTCTTTTTATACATTATATTCGCTTTGTCCTCAAAAATCAACATAATAAATTTTCCGTTTTAACTCAAAAATGCATATTTTATGAACAATATGTGAATAACGTGATTGATTTACGATAATAGTTACATATAATATTACCCGAAACAGACAGTTACATAACAAAATAGTGCAAAATCAGACCTCAAATTCAGCATTATGACAAATTTATGAATAAATATTGACAAATTGTTAATTGAATGATATGATAATATCATCTTTTTAAATTTTGGAGGTTGAATTCGTGGACAAGTTTTTCAAACTTAAAGAACACGGCACAAATGTGAAAACCGAAATCATTGCCGGTATCACAACATTCCTTGCAATGGCTTACATCCTCGCTGTAAACCCGAGCATTCTCTCGGCTTCAGGCATGGACAAGGGCGCAGTGTTCACAGCAACAGCTGTTTCGGCAGCATTCGCAACACTCATCATGGGCTTCTTGGCAAACTACCCGGTAGCACTTGCATCAGGTATGGGTCTTAACGCATACTTCGCATATACCGTTTGCCCGGCGCTCGCAAAAGCAGGCATCACAGATCCGTGGAAAATAGCTCTTACCGCTATTTTGATCGAAGGTGTCATCTTCATCTTGCTTTCAATTTTCAAATTCCGTGAAGCGCTCGTAAACAGCGTTCCGAAGAACCTTAAGCTCGGCATCACAGCCGGTATCGGTCTTTTCATCACATTGGTCGGTGTTAAGGGCGCAGGCATTGTTGTTGCTAACGACTCAACACTTGTTGACCTCGGCAGCTTCTCTTCACCCCAGGTTGTTCTTGCAATCGTCGGAATCCTCATCATCGGCGTTCTTTGGCACTATAAAGTTAAAGGCGCAATCCTTTGGGGCATCCTTGCTACTTGGATTCTCGGAATCATCGCTCAGCTTTGCGGTTGGTATGTAGTTGACATTGACGCAGGCGTTTATTCGCTCATTCCGTCATTCACAGCTGAAAGCTTCCTTCCGCCCTCACTTGCTCCGACATTCTTCAAATTTGACTTTGGTTATGTTGCAAGCAATGCTGTAAACTTTGCGGTAATCGTATTTGCTTTCTTGTTCGTTGACCTTTTCGATACAGTCGGAACACTCATCGGTGTTGCAAGCGAAGGCAACCTTCTCGATGAAGAAGGCAACCTCCCCCGTGCAGGCAAAGCCCTCATGTCAGACGCAATCGGTACTGTCGGCGGTGCAATGCTCGGTACATCAACAGTAACAAGCTATGTTGAATCAACAACAGGCGTTGCTGAAGGCGGCCGCACAGGTCTTACTGCTGTTTCAACCGCAGTAATGTTCATCCTTGCGCTCTTCCTTTCACCGATCTTCCTTGCAATCCCGTCATTTGCAACAACTCCGGCACTCGTATTTGTCGGCTTGCTCATGATGAAAGCAGTTACAAAAATGGATTTCGAATCCGACATGGCAGACACAGTAGGCGGCTTCCTTGCTATCGTAATCATGCCGTTCACCTACTCGATTGCAAACGGTATCATGTTCGGTATGGTAACATGGGTAATCCTCAAGATCTGCATGGGTAAAATCAAACAGGTTTCTCCGGTAATGTGGGTTTCGTTTGCTCTGTTCGTGCTCAGAATCCTCACACTTGTAATTCCGGGTTGGAGAATCTAACAATTATGTCTTAAACCGCAATGCGTTTATATTGCGGATATATCATAATTGATATATCAAAAACGACAAAAACCGGCCTGCAACAGCGGGTCGGTTTTATTATTATGTATAAACATTTCAAAAGAAGTTATTTTTTTAACAATAGGACTTGAAATCTTAACAAATTTGGTATAAAATAAACTCATGTCTATTATGATATAGGTATGTAATTTTAAGGAGGATTTTTATCATGTCAGTAAAAGTTGCTATTAACGGCTTCGGTCGTATCGGACGTCTTGCATTCCGCCAGATGTTCGGCGCAGAGGGTTATGATGTTGTTGCAATCAACGACCTTACAAAACCTTCAATGCTTGCAGATCTTCTTAAGTATGACACCGCTCAGGGCGGCTACTGCGGAAAGATCGGCGAAAATCTTCACACAGTTTCGGCTGATGATGAAAAGGGTACCATCACTGTTGACGGTAAAACTCTTACAATCTATGCTAAAGCTAACGCTGCTGAGCTTCCTTGGGGCGAAATCGGCGTAGATGTTGTTCTTGAGTGCACAGGTTTCTATTGCTCAAAGGACAAAGCACAGGCTCATATCGACGCAGGTGCTAAGAAGGTTGTTATTTCTGCTCCGGCAGGCAAAGACCTTCCGACAATCGTTTACAGCGTAAACGAAAAGACTCTTACAAAAGAGGATACAATCATTTCTGCTGCTTCTTGCACAACAAACTGCCTTGCTCCTATGGCTAAGGCTCTTAACGACTACGCTCCGATCCAGAGCGGTATCATGTCAACAATCCACGCTTACACAGGCGATCAGATGATTCTTGACGGTCCGCACAGAAAAGGCGATCTCCGTCGTGCTCGTGCAGGTGCTGCTAACATCGTTCCGAACTCAACAGGCGCTGCTAAGGCAATCGGCCTTGTAATTCCGGAGCTCAACGGCAAGCTCATCGGTTCTGCTCAGCGTGTTCCGGTTCCGACCGGTTCAACAACAATCCTTACAGCTGTTGTTAAGGGTTCAGACGTTACTGCTGAAGGCATCAACGCTGCAATGAAAGCTGCTGCTTCTGAGTCATTCGGCTACAATGAAGATCCGATCGTTTCAAGCGACGTAATCGGTATGCGCTTTGGTTCGCTCTTCGATGCTACTCAGACAATGGTTTCACACATTGCTGACGATCTCTATGAAGTTCAGGTTGTTTCATGGTATGACAACGAGAACTCATACACAAGCCAGATGGTTCGCACAATCAAATATTTTGCTGAACTGTAATTTCTGACTTAAATTACAAAACCAAACCCGAGATGAAGGTTAATCTTTCATCTCGGGTTTTTCTTGTTTAAATATCTGATTTTTTTAGATGCTCTTTTAAAATTATGTTTATATATTGAGATAACGACCGATCATCTTTTTCGGCTTCTGTTCTTGCTTTTTCTAAAACATCACTGTCTATTGTTATACTTATCTTTTCCTTTAAAGGTTTCATTCATTCTCACCTCATGCAATCCTACATTTTGTTTTATAACATAAATTATACATTATATCACTTTTTTGAATTGACAAGTAGGATAAAGTAGTATATAATATTACAAAAGGCGACTACAATCGACTTGATTTTGTTATTTACGCTAACTCGATATATGTTCAACTAAGAAATGAAAATATAAAAATTCATTTTACGGGTAGCGTGGTTCATTTATGCAAATCCATTCCGAAAGTGAGGAGATAATTGCTCATTACATAATTGAGTTTAAGTCCCAAAAAAGCAAACAGAATCAAAAATATTATATGTATTTAAAGGAGAATTATAAAATTAAATTTTGTGTAAACTGTGGTAAAGAACTTGACGACAATGCTTTATTCTGCACAAATTGCGGATCAAAGCAAAACAATACCACGCCTAATGAAAATGTGAAACAAGCCGAAAATATATTTGAAGCCGCAACAGTAGACCAAACAAATTCACCTCAGACTCAATCATATCAGCCTGAAATGAATAAATCCGCTCAAATAGCTGTTCAAACAATTATTCCTGAGCATATCCCTGAGCAATATATCGATAAAAAGCCAAAGAAAAAGATGTCAAAAAAGAAAAAAATAATAATTATTATATCAATTATTATTTTGCTTGCAATAATTACAGGAGCAGTTTTCATCGTCAAAAATATAATTGATACGAAAAGATATGAAAATGAATATTATGAAGAATTATATTCCACTTATGAATCGATAATAAATAATGCTGATTCGGCTCGCAGTTACTGTGAACTTGAGGAAAAAGTTTGGCGTAATTCTATATATAAAAACGATAGCTACGAAACAAACAGCTACACAAAAGATAACTATGGATATTTTTATTCTGATTTTAATGATGCGTTGATAAGCTTTTATTCCGGCAACAAAAGTACAAAATCAATGATAGAACTTAGCGAAAACAGCATCACGGCTTCTATCGGTGAACTTAATCAAAACACACCGGAAAAATATAAAGAGCAATATGATAGCATCAAAAAGCTATACACCGCCTATTATAGGCTTGCTAACCTCGTCTTGGGCAGCGAAAGTCGCTCATTGACCACATTCAAAGATGAATTGACCGACGCAACCACGGATTTTAACTCTGCCAAGTCTGAATCCAGTCTCATGTTCATGGGATCAGAAGATTAATTTAACTAATAATCGGCAAAAGCAAAATATAATGCCTAAATGTGCGGACAACATTTGAACTGATCTTAGGTATTATAGCAACTAAATCCGACCGATATATATGCACCGGCACTGCTACACTACTGCCGCACAAGAAGTTATATTGCTATACTTAAAATCTATATTTCATATTTTTTTGCAAGCTAAAAGCCTTTTGGTCTGTTGACCAAAAGGCTTTAACAACTTTTATTTTCAGCAAAAGCGGAGAGATTATTCAGTTACCTTTGCTTCGTCAGCTTCTTCCGCAATCTCGTCGTCATCGCCGTAGCCGTCATAGTCGTCGCCATAGCAATCACATTCGATATAATCACATTTTTCTTTTTTCTCGACAAACTTCAATACAAAATACACAGCTACGGATACTGCTGCTGCAACCATTACTATACCGGATATTGCTGCGAGCAAGGTTGAAAGACCGTGTTTGCCGTTACTACAATTGTTCATTGGAATCATTCCTTTCCTCTTGCTGATTTTATAATACACCATAATTTCAAAAATGTCAACCGAAAAATATCATTATTTAGGAATTTTGCACAATATCTGCATATTTCACAAATAAATGCCTTGTAAATTGTGCAATATAAAAAATTGCGGCAAATCTGTGCAAAATTTGCCGCAAATTTTATTATTCTTCATTATCCGACTGATCGGGGTGATAGCCTGTGATTGAAAATTCGACCCATTCGGCGATGTTGGTGGCATGGTCGCCGATTCGCTCAAGATATTTTGCAATCATCAGCATATCGACAAGCTCGATTGCGTGATCCGCACCCTTTGCTATATGCTCGATCACATCTTCCCTGATACTGTCGAAAAGATCGTCTACCCTGTCGTCATAGTCAATTACCGACTGCGCAAGCGTCAAATCCTTTTTGACAAATGCGTCAACGCTTGCATTGACCATATGAATTACATCTTTCGCCTGACTCTTGATTTCGTCAATCATCTCGCTGCTTGACAGATCGGTGAATTTCAAAATCTCCGCAATGTCCGCCGCCTGGTCGCCGATTCGCTCCATGTCGGTAATCATTTTAAGCGCAGATGAGATCACACGCAAATCCTTTGCAACAGGCTGCTGCTGCAAAAGCAGTTTGAGGCATAGCTGTTCAATATCCTTTTCCGCACGGTCAATTTCGCTGTCGGTTGCAATCGTTTCCTTTGCAAGCTGTTTGTCATTGGTAATAAGCGCCTTGACTGTGCTTGCAATCGCGCTTTCGCAAAGTGCTCCCATCTGTATCAGCTCATCATTCAGCTTTTCAAGCTGTCTGTCGAATCGGTTTCTCATCAACCAAACCTCCCTGTAATGTAATCCTCGGTGCGTTTGTCCTGCGGATATGCAAAAAGCCGTTCCGTTTTGGCATATTCGACCACTTCGCCAAGCAAAAAGAAGGCTGTGCGATCAGAAATTCGTGTAGCTTGCTGCATATTATGCGTGACAATTACGATCGTATATTTCTTTTTAAGCTCAAGCGCCAAATCCTCGATTTTTCCCGTTGAAATCGGGTCAAGCGCCGAGGTCGGCTCGTCCATGAGCAATACCTCCGGTTCAACCGCAAGCGCTCTTGCAATGCAAAGACGCTGCTGCTGTCCGCCCGATAATCCGAGCGCCGATTTTTTCAATCTGTCTTTGAGCTCATCAAAAATTGCGGCGTCGGTCAATGAACGCTCAACAATTTCGTCAAGCTTTGCTTTTGAACGAATGCCGTGGGTTCGAGGGCCGTAGGCAATGTTGTCATATATGCTCATCGGGAACGGATTTGGTTTTTGAAAGACCATTCCGACGCGTTTTCTGAGCAAATTGGCGTCCATTTTATATATATCCTCATCATCAAGCGTGACTTTGCCCTCAACTCTGCACCCCTCAACAAGGTCATTCATTCGGTTGAGCGTTTTGAGCAATGTGGATTTACCGCAGCCCGACGGTCCGATGAATGCTGTGATTTCATTTGCCGGAATATCAAGATTAATGTTTTTGAGCGCCTGAAAGTCGTTGTAAAACAAATCAAGCTTTTCGATTTTAATTTTATCCATAAAATTACCCTGCTGCCTTTATCGACAGCTCCTTTATATATAAATTATTGCTGACCGTGTGATTTTTCGATTCGGTTTGCAACTAATGATGAAAGACGGTTGAGCAGTAAAACGATTATTAAAATTACAACCGCTGTTGCATATGCCTTGTCGGTGTTAAGTCCCTCATTCCAAAGCGCATAGAGATGAACCGCAAGCGTTCTGCCTGAGTTCATGAGTCCTGCGGTCTTTGCGACAGAGCCCGCCGTGAACAAAAGCGCCGCAGTTTCTCCGACGATTCTGCCGATTGACAAAATTATGCCCGACAAAATTCCGGGAACGGCTGAGGGGAGAATAACCTTAAACACTGTTCTCAGCTTGCCCGCACCCAGCCCGAACGAGCCTTCACGATATGAATCGGGTACAGACATCAATGCTTCTTCCGTTGTTCTCATTATAACCGGCAAAATCATGATTGAGAGAGTGAGCGCACCCGCAAGCATAGAATAGCTCATTTTCAGCGCAGTTACAAACAACAGATAGCCGAACAGACCGTAAACGATTGAGGGAATGCCGGTGAGCGTTTCGGCGGTGAGCCGAACGATTGAAACAAGCTTGTTGCCTCTTTTTGCATATTCGACAAGATAGATTGCCGAAAATATTCCGATAGGCACCGCAATCACAAGAGTGAGCAGAGTCATTGTGACGGTGTTGATAAGCGCCGGCATTACCGAGCAGTTTTCTGTTGTATAATCGAGTGAGAAGAGATCAAGGCGAATGTTCGGAATGCCTTTATAAAGGATATATCCGACAATCAGCACCAAAATCGCAAGGGTAAGAAATGCCGCAATATATACAAGAGCGCGCAGGGCATATGCTTTGATTTTATTTTTTGTCATGATTGCGCCCTCCCTTAATTATCGCCGCTTTGTTTTCTTTTAAGCATTGAAAACATCAGGTTGATTATCAAGATGAACACAAACAGCACAACCGCAGTCGCAATCAGCGCCTCTCTGTGCAAATCCGCCGCATAACCCATTTCAAGCACAATGTTCGCGGTCATTGTTCTCACACCGTCAAGCAGCCCTTTCGGAACGATCGCCTGGTTGCCCGCAACCATGATTACCGCCATTGTTTCGCCGATTGCCCGACCGACGCCCAAAATGACGCCTGCCATGATTCCTGACTTTGCCGCCGGAACAACGGTGAAAAATACGCTTCGTTCATGAGTTGCGCCGAGCGCCAGACTGCCCTCATAATAGCTGTTGTCAACCGCTCTGATTGCACTTTCGGACACACCGATTATTGTCGGCAAAATCATTATTCCCAAAACGATTGACGCCGCAAGCATTGAACTGCCCATGCCGCCGAAATTATTTCGGATGATCGGGACGATAACCATCAGTCCGAAAAAGCCATAGACTACCGACGGAATGCCTGCAAGCAAGTCAATTGCCGGCTTGATTATTTTATATAGCTTTTTGTTGCAGAATCTTGCCATGAAGATTGCGGTTAAGATTCCGATCGGAACACCGATTATCAGCGCACCTGCCGTTACATAAACCGAGCCCAGAATCATTGGGAATATGCCGTAGATTCCGCTTGTCGGTTTCCATTTTGTGCCCGACAGAAAGTTCCAAAGTCCGATTTTGCCCATTGCGGGAATTCCGTTTGCAAACAAAAATATGCAAATAAGCGCAACCGCCAAAATCGATATGCACGCCGAAATCAGGAACAAAACCTTCGCCGCATTTTCCTTTAAAGAGAGTGTTTTTATTCCCTTATACATAAGGTTAATCCTTTCGCTTATATATGTAAGCGTTGCCTTTAAAAGCGTTTTGTTGCTTTTAAAGGCTGCTTTTGTCATATCTATTCGTTTTTGCTTATTTAATTACATCCGACCATTTTGTGAATTCGCCGGTATAGATTCCTTTGACAGCTTCGCTTGAGAGTGAGTCTGTCGAGTTGTCTTTGTTTACGATTACTGCGATTCCGTCGATTGCGATTACCGTTGCTGTGATGTCGTCGGCTTTCTCGCTGTCTTTAAGCTCACGGCTTGCCATGCCGATGTCGCAAACACCGCTTGCCGCACTCGATACGCCTGTGGTTGAGTCGCTCTGGTTTACTTCGATTTTAGCGTTAGTGTTGATCTTGACATATGCTTCCTGGAGCTTTTCCATTACCGGAGTTACCGATGATGAACCTGCAACCTTAACGGTTCCGCTTGGCTTTTTGCCTGCATATGCAGGAGCATTTTCAACTGATGCGATGTATCCGTCTTTCTCAATTACTTCTTGACCTTCTTTTGAAAGAATGAAGTCTACGAAATCCTGTGCTACATCTGAAAGACCTTTTTTGGTGATGATGTTGAACGGTCTTTTTACCTTATAGGTGTCTGCTTTAATATTCTCGACCGTTGCTTCTGCGCCGTCGATTTTAAGTGCTTTTACCGTATCGTTGAGAGCGCCGAGCGAAATATAGCCGATTGCGTTTTTGTCGCCTGCGACCGAAGTAAGCATTACGCCTGTTGAAGAAGTGATTGCCGCAGAATCAATTGTTTTGTCGACCTTGTCGCCGTTAGCGTCCTTTTCCTCGATTTCGAAAAGCTCGATGAATGCGCCTCTTGTACCCGAACCCTCTTCACGAGAGATTACCGAGATTGCAGCCGATGTGTCAAATCCGCCTGCTGACGAACCTTGGGTTGCGTCGTTGTTTGTGCTTGTGTTGCCGCATGAGGCAAGTGATGTTGCAGCCAATGTTGCTGCTGCAAGAATTGCGAGTATTTTTTTTGTTTTCATTTTATAAAATCCTTTCTTATTTGAGTACAAGACCACTATACAGCTGTTTTGTTAAGCGTAAAATCCATGATAAGTAAAATATCGGTAAAAATAAATCCGCCTTTTTCAGTTATTGTAACCCGAATTTAACATTTGATAGCACTCATGCTAAAAATTCATGCCAAATAATGAATTATCGGGGGATTTTTTTGTAAAATCCGTGATATTTCGGCTTTTTGGACACAAAAAAAGACCTTCAAAAGGCTGAAGATCTTTAGATTTATATAATGTATGTTATTTACCGTATGCAATGACGACTGCCGTTGCAATGTCGTTTGTGTGAGAAATGCTGACCGAAAAATCAAGCTGTCTTTCGATTGCAATTTCAAGTGCTTTGCCCGACAGCTTTAAATAGGGGGCACCGTTATCATGATGCAAAAGCTCGACCTCATTCAGCGAAAATCCGACAACGCCTGTGCCGAGTGCTTTTGAAAATGCTTCCTTAGCGCAAAACATTCCTGCCGCAGTTTCAGGCGGATAGCTTCGCAGTTTTAATTCCGCCTGTTCGTTTTCGCCGTAAAATCGCTCAAAAAAGCGAGGATTATCGTTGATCAGCCGTTTGATTCTCGAAATATCAAGAATGTCAGTGCCCACCGAGAACATCGCCCTGCACCTGCCTTGGAATGAATTTTTTAAGACCGGTTCTGACCTTTTCGTTCGGCTCAATGATTATCATTACCGTGCCGAGCCGTTTGTGTTTTGAAACGGCATAAAGCAAATTGTCCGAATCTCGGTTTGCCGCAAAAACAAAGCCCCCGAAATCACGGTTTTTCATTCTGTCCTCGACTTGCTTATTATATTCGCCGAATTCCTCAAAATTTGAGCATTCAACCGAAACGATTCGCTCTCTTTTGCGCTTGCCCTTGATTTTGTCAATGTCAAGCGAGCCGTTTGTCAGCGAATATTCATATTCGATGTAGGTGTTGCGCACCGAAAAATAGAGCAACACAGCCGTTCCGAAAGCAAGCGGCAGAAAGATGAACGAAAATGCGCCGAAAATGTTCAAAAATGAAATCGTCAGCATGATAAGCACGGCGACGATTCCGAAAACAATCGTGAGAAGCTTGATTATTTTTTCGGCATTCGACGGTTTTCTTACAACAATCTGCTCAAAAAATACATCCATTTATATTTTCCTCTTTATTTATGAAATGCGTTGTAGATTGCCTTGACCGCCCTTTCAAACGCGCTGCAATCTACACCGACAATGATGTTAAGCTCGCTTGAACCCTGGTCGAGCATACGAATGTTGATACCCTCGTTTGCGATTGCGCTGATGACCTTTGCCGCAGTACCTGTCGAGCTTCTCATTCCTCGTCCGACGACCGCAACAAGCGCCAAATCGTCTTCAATATGAATCGAGTCGGCATGAACCTCACGGTTGATTGCGTTTATCAGCTCGTCCTCACGGCCTGCAAAATATTTCTCGTCAACAACGACCGACATTGTATCGATTCCCGACGGCAGATGTTCAAAGCTGATTTTGCTGTCCTCCAAAACGCCGAGCACCTTTCTTCCGAATCCGAGCTCGCCGTTCATCATTGCTTTTTCGATTGAAAGAATGCAAAATCCTTTTTTGCCTGCGATTCCGGTGATTCTCGGCGGATTTTTCTCGTCCTTTACCTCTGCGACGATCATTGTTCCCGGGGCTGTCGGGTCGTTTGTGTTGCGAATGTTGATCGGGATTCCTGCCTGATGAACAGGGAAAACTGCGTCTTCATGAAGCACGGTTGCACCCATATATGACAACTCACGAAGCTCTTTGTAGGTAATTGTTTTGATTGTGTCCGGATCATCAACGATTCTCGGGTCGGCAATCAAAAATCCGCTGACATCTGTCCAGTTTTCATATAAATCCGCATTAGCGCCTCTTGCAACAAGAGAGCCTGTGATGTCCGAGCCGCCTCGTGAGAATGTTTTGACCGTATCATTCGGCATTTTTCCGTAGAATCCGGGAATGACGGCACGCTCATGATGCGAAAGGTGAAAAGCGGTGCGTTCGATTGTAAAATCCATGTCGAAGCTGCCGTCGTCTTTGAATCTGACGCATTTTGAAGCGTCCACGAAATCATAGCCGAGATAATTTGCAAGAATAAGACCGCTCAAATATTCGCCTCTTGACGCTGCATAGTCGCTTCCTGCGCTGTTTTCGAACGCAGCTTTGATTTTTTCGAACTCACGGGTCAAATCAAGGTCAAGCCCCAAATCATCTATAATGTCGGTGAATCTCTTTTTGATTGCTTCAAATTCCTTTGAAAAATCATCACCCTCAGCCGCAATCGCATAGCAGCTGTAAAGCATATCGGTAACCTTGATGTCGTCCGAATAGCGTTTTCCGGGCGCCGACGGGACAACATATCTGCGGTTCGGGTCCGCTTTTACGATATTATAAACTTTTTTGAACTGTTCGGCATTTGCGAGTGATGAGCCGCCGAATTTTGCAACTGTTAAAGACATTGGATAAAATCTCCCTTTGAAAATATATTATGAAAATTTAAATTGAACTGATTTATGTTCAGATGTCAAGAACTCTGATTTTTGAAACAACATCGCCGTGAACCTGCGAAATCTTGCCGTCAAAGTCACGCTCTTTCATTACGGGTGTGATGAATGAAAGCTCGTTTGACGGACGATCCGAGACATAAAGATAGCGAACTTCGCCGAAAATTGAAGAAACTGCGGCTTTTGCTTGATCCATGTCCTCAACATTCATGCGGACATACATTGCAATGCTGTCTTCCTTGTAGTCGATAACATAATCGTTGCTGCCGTCCTCCCAGCAGATGAGCTTTCTTGTGGTAAGGTGCTTTGCACAGTCGATTATGTCCGCAACAACAGCGCTTGCCGTCGGAAGCTTGCCCGCACCTCTGCCATAGAATACTACATCGCCGATTGCGTCGCCTCTGACCATTACAGCATTATATACATCTTCAACATTACCGATCTGGCTTTTGTGACTTACAAATGCCGGATAAACGGTTGTGATTACCTTGTTTTCCTTTTCGTTATGAATGGTTTTGCCGATAAGTTTGATTACATTTCCGCAGCTTTCAGCATATTCAACATCGGCAAGTGTGATTTTGGTAATACCCTCTGTGTAAACCTGTTCGGGGTAAACGTGCTTACCGAAAGAGAGCGCAGACAAAATGCAGATTTTTCTGCAAGCGTCGTCGCCGTTTACATCAGCCGATGGGTCACGCTCCGCATAGCCAAGCTCCTGAGCGGTTTTGAGTGCGTCCTCAAACGGAACGGATTCGTTTATCATCTTTGTGAGAATATAGTTTGTCGTGCCGTTCAAAATGCCATATACCTCGGTGATGTCATTAGCCGCGAGGCACTGGGTGATCGGGCGCAAAATCGGGATTCCGCCGCCTACCGACGCTTCAAACAGGAAGTTTAAATTGTTATCCTTTGCAATTTTGATAAGCTCAGCGCCTTTTTTTGCAACCAATTCTTTGTTTGATGTTGCAACGCTTTTGCCGTTTAAAAGACACTTTTTAACATAATCATAGGCAAATGTTGCGCCGCCCATTACCTCAACGACGATCTTAACTTCATCGTCATTTAAGATGTCGTCAAAGTTTTTGGTCATTTTATCTTCATAAGGGTCTCCCGGAAAATCACGGAGATCGAGAATATATTTAATGTCCATTTCATGACCCGCTTTTTGCTGAATGCTCTCACGGTTTTTGTAAAAAACCTCAACAACACCCGAACCTACCGTGCCATATCCCATTACCGCTATTTTAATCATTGTTTTCTTTCCTTTCATTTCTTCTGTTTAACCTGATATTAAAAATATTGTTTGATTTTCATTGACCCGAAACCTGTTGAATGTTTCGCACGCCGTCCAATTCTTTCAGCTTTATCAAAAGCTCGCCGACGCTCATCTTGAGCTGACCTGTCCTAAACGACACTGAAACCGCCGCGCGCCCGCCCGAGGGTATGTTTTGGTTTACCGTCATTATGTTAGCGCCGCTTTCATAGAGCACCGACATCAGCTTAGAGAGTATTCCCGCTCTGTCGAGCAACACCGCATATACCGTGACGATGCGCCCCGATGAGTCGTTGTAATCGTAAATGTGATCCTTATATTTATAAAAGGCGCTTCGTGAAATCCCGACAGCCGAGCAAGCCTCCGACGCCGAGCGCATTTCGCCCGATTCGATCAGCCGTTTTGCCTCCAACACCTTGATGTATGTTTCGGGAAGTACCTTTGAGTCGACAAGTATCATATTCTTTTCGTTTTGTGTAATGAAATCTTCCAAAGGCGCCGCCCCCTCTTTTTCACGACAATTTATGTTATAATATTGTATGCGTTTTGTCCGTCTGTGGTGAACTTTTGTATTCGTGTAGAATACACTATAACACATATCATTGCCTTTTGCAAGCGTTTTTTACTAATTTTTGCGATTTGTATTGAATTTGAGTTGAAAAATATAAATTTTTGTGATAAAATAATATAGTTTTATAGTGAATAGCTATGTCTTGCGGTATATGATGCCGCAAAAACAAAGACATTTAAGCGTGATTTTCGCTTTATCTGCATGGTCGGTATTCCAATGTAAATTCGGACAAAAGAGGGAATATTCGGCTAATATCGAAAGGAATGATTAGACAATGTCCGGACATTCAAAATGGAACAACATCAAGCGCAAAAAGGGCGCAAACGACGCAGCTCGTGCAAAGGTATTTACAAAAATCGGCAGAGAAATGTCGGTTATCGTTAAAGCAGGCGGTCCAGACCCGAATGTAAACTCAAAGCTCCGTGACTGCATTGCAAAGGCAAAATCGCTTAATGTGCCTAATGATAACATTGAGCGTATCATCAAAAAGGCAAGCGGTGCAGGCAACACCGATAACTATGAGGAAACAATCTATGAGGGCTACGGTCCTTGCGGCGTTGCAATCATTGTCGAGTGCCTTACCGACAACCGCAACCGCACAGCCGGAGATATGCGCCATTTCTTCGACAAATACGGCGGAAACATGGGCACACCGGGTTCGGTCATGTTCATGTTCACCCGCAGAGGTTACATTGCAATCAATGCAGAGGGTCTTGACGAGGACACCGTTATGGAGGATGCTCTTGAGTGCGGCGCAGATGATTTTGCGGCAAACGACGGCGTTTTTGAAATAATCACCGACCCGAACGAAGTCGGAAATGTCAGAGAAGCGCTTGAGAAAAAGGGATATACCTGCGAAACGGCAGACCCCGAATATTATCCGTCAACATTTACATCGATCACCGACGAGGACGCAATGAAGAATATGCAAAAGCTTCTTGAGGCGCTTGAGGACAACGATGATGTTCAAAATGTATGGCATAATCTTGACAACCTGCCCGAAGAATGATTTTTTTGTGTAAATTAGTTACAGTTTTGTAATTTTGCTTGTAAAAAAGGTTGTTTTATCGTATAATCACATTTAAAGATAAACATTGCAAAAAATATCTCTCCCGAAAGGAATGATTTTGTGGCTGATCTATCAAAATTGTGTTTTGGCTGTATGCACGAATTGCCCGACGGCGCGACTGAGTGTCCGCACTGCAAATTTGACAATACCCGTCAGAATAATGCGGAATTTTTGCCGATAAAGGCGGTTTTGTCAGAGCGCTATGTCGTCGGCAAGGTGTTGTCTGTAAACGGCGAGGGCGTTACATACATAGGCTATGATAAAGAGCTTAATATTCCGGTGAGAATCCGTGAATATTACCCGGCGGGACTTTGCACAAGAGCCGGAAATTCGGTCGAGGCAAAGCCTGAGGCATATATTGTTTATAAGACCGAGATGGCTGAGTTTTTGAAGCTTGCAAGAAATCTTGCAAGAATGAGAAGCCTTTCGGCGCTCCTGCCTGTCTATGATATATTTGAGGAAAACGAAACGGCATATTATATTTCCGAAACGGTAGAATCGATCACCCTGCGTGATTTTCTGATCCGCAACGGCGGTGCGCTTACATTTGATCAGCTGCGCCCGTTGTTCATGCCGCTGATGCAGACGCTGTCCTCACTTCATGCGGTTGACATTATCCACCGTGGAATTTCACCCGACACGCTGATCATCGGCAAGGACGGAAAAATGCGTTTGACCGAATTTTGTGTGCCGGCAGCCCGAACCGCCCGTTCGGACATGGCGGCGCAGCTGTTCAAAGGATATGCCGCAATCGAGCAATATGGATTTGACGGCGAACAGGGTCCGTGGACCGATGTTTACGGTCTTGCCGCCACAATATACCGCTCGCTTGTCGGTTCACCTCCGCCTGAGGCAACCGCAAGAGTGACAAACGACAAGATGATTATTCCTGCGTCTGTCGCAGACAGCCTTTCGGCATATGTAATGACAGGTCTTGCAAACGCTTTGCAGATTTTGCCGAATGAGCGTACGGAAAGCATTGAAACCTTCAGAGATGAGATTTCGGCTACTCCGACGGTTGTTACAAAAGCCGCCGCTCGCTCAAAAGTAAACAGTGAGTCAAATGACAACAAAAAGGCAGATAAAACAAAATCGGGCGGCAAGAAAAATTATGTCGTAATTTCAATGCTCATTACGATCGTTGCGCTCGTTTTGATCTTCGTGCTTGTATATTTCGGATTGTTCAGAAGCAACAATAATCCTGAAGTGCCCGAAACCACAGCGGCGACAACGACCGAGCCATATAGCGAAAACATTATCGACCCCGACGCCGGAACAGCGCCCGATCTGCTTCGCAAGACCTATGCGGATGTGCTTGATTCGACAGACAGCGAAATTGTCAAAGCGGTTGAAAATTATAAAATCGTCATCAAGTCGAAGGAATACAGCGACCAGGACGAGGGCATAATTTTGTCGCAAACTCCGAAGCCGGGCGAATCGATCAGAAAAGGCGACACGATCACGGTTGTGATCAGCCTCGGTCAGTTTGAGTTTGATATGCCCGATGTCGTCGGACTCAGCGAAGACAAAGCATATATCAAACTGCTTGAAGCCGGATTTAATAAGAATAACATCTCATGGGAAAAGAAATATTCGACTTCGGTTGACCCCGGTGCGGTTGTTGACATCACACCCGACAAGGGCGAAAAGGTCAATGCGGATATGCACGTAACGGTTTATATCAACAGCTATAAGCCCGAAACGACAAAATCATTTTATCAGGAAAATCCGAACGAAAATACAGCCGAATAATATTTGGTGAAATTAACAGCAAAAACCTCATATGGTAGTGAATTTTGTCCTACCATATGAGGCTTTTTTGTTGTTTAACGGATTTTCAAAATCCGATTTATGCAGGTTTTATTATGCATAATTATTTTTTGCCTGACGACTTTTTCGGTTTATCAGCCGCTTTTGCTTTATTATCCTTAGATTTAGCAGCAGCCTTATCATTGACGGTCTTTACATCGTCGCTTGGTTTATCTTCAGCATCGGCATTTTTCGCCTTGATTTTCTGAAGCTCTTCCTCCTCAAGCTGACGATATGCCACCTTGCCGACCAATGTTTTCGGAAGCTCATCACGGAATTCTATTTCCTTTGGCATTGAGAATTTCGCAATATTCTTTCGGCAATAGTCCATCAGCTTCTCACGAGTCGCTTCATTCGCCTCAACGCCGGGTTTGAGCATTACGAACACCTTAATAGCCTGCATTTTATATGCGTCGGGAATGCCGATTACGCAGCTCATTTGAACATCTTCGTTTGCGTCAATGATGTTTTCAAGCTGTGCGGGATAGATGTTGTAGCCGCTTGAAATTATCATGCGCTTTGCCCGTCCCTTAAAATAAACAAAGCCCTCGTTATCCATATATCCCAAATCGCCCGTATAGACCCATGTCAATCCGTCCGAATGACGGCGCAAGGTTTTTGCGGTTTCTTCGGGGTGCCCGACATATTCCTTCATGACCGTCGGACCTGCAAGCAAAATCTCACCTATTTCGCCATAGGGCAATTCCTCGTCGGTGTCGGGTTTGACGATTTTGATGTATGTATCGGGAAACGGCAGTCCGATGCTGCCCTCTTTTGCCATATGAGGCGGTGTAAGGCAACAAGCCGTTACCGTTTCGGTCGTGCCAAAGCCCTCTCTGATTTGAATGATTGCATTGTGATCATATAAAAACTTGTCAAATTTCTTTTTAAGCTCAATGCTGAGCGAATCGCCGCCCGAAAATACGCCCTTTAAAAAGCTCAGGTTTTTATTTTTAATATCCGGCACTCTCAAAAGCGCTTCATAGAGCGTCGGCACGCCTGCAATGAAGTTGCATTGATATTTCGTGATGAGCTTTGCATAGCTCTTCGGGGTGAAACGAGGCACCAAAACGCATCTTCCGCCGACCGCAAGCATTGTGTGAATGCACACGCCAAGACCGAATCCGTGGAATAACGGCATTGCCGCTAACATTTTGTCACCGACTCTGAACATCGGGTTTGCGGCAATCACCTGTTTTGCAAGCGCATTAAAATTGTAGTTTGTAAGCAAAATGCCCTTTGTAGTACCGGTTGTGCCGCCCGAATATAATATAACCGCCGGGTCGCTGCCTTTTCTCTTAACCTTATAATTCCAAAAGCATGATCTTCCGAGCCGCAAAAAGCTGTTCCAGCGAATAACCGGTGCATCGTCCGGTATTTTCATGATTTTTCTGCCCTCGGTCAGCATATATCCTGCTTTAACATGAGTCGAAAGAGCGTCCTTTACACTTGCGATAATGATATTTACAACATTGGTGTTTTGGCGAATTGCCTCAAATTTATTGTAAAACTGATCAAGCGTGATTACGGTAACGCTGTTTGATTCTTTAAGATAAAATTCAATCTCATTTTCTGCTGAAAGCGGATGAATCATGTTGCAAATGCCGCCGACAAGATTAACAGCATAGAACATATATATTGCTTGCGGACAATTCGGCATTGCGATCGTCACTCTGTCATCCTCACGAACGCCGATCGTTCTGAGCGACCTTGCGCATCGCTCGATCTCGGTGATGAGCTGTTTATATGTAGTTGATCGACCCATGAAGTCAAACGCAATGTTATCGGGATATTTTGCCGCAACGCTTGCGACCTGTTCAAACATTGACCATCTCGGATATTTAATATGAGCCGGAACCGAACCCAAATGTTCGATCCACGGTGCTTTTGCGGTGATTTTCTCCATCAGAAATCAACCTCCTCTGACAGCCTTGTTTCAAGCAATTTTGGGTTTTCGAGCAATGTTTTGACCAGTCTTACCGACTTTGAATAATAATAGCCGTCTGCGAGCCGTTCGTCAACCGTCAGTCCCAGATCCACCGTCTCTTTCATATCATAGCTTCCGTCGTCATTGAACACGGGGCGTTTTTTGATTTCACCGACCATGCAAAACAGCGAGCAGGTGCCCCAGTTTGTCAAATGATGATAGCCGCTTTTGAGCTTGATCGAACCGACATTTGAAAGCACACATGACGAATAGAACGGGTCGCTGGCAATGAATGATTTCGGAACATGACCGTGTTTGTCAAGCCACATTGAAGCATGGGCCACAAATTTTGACACAAATCTCGGCAGCGAGCTTATCATATTCATGCTCTCGGTGCTCTCATCTGCTTTTTCCGAACGGCTTGAGCGAACGATTTTCTTCATGCTCTCACGAATCGTTTCAAGATTGTCGTCGTCCTTCATATGTAAGAATGCGAGCGCTTCGCCGCCGTTATCCGAGAACTCTTTTTTAACGACAAATGAGGTTGTAACCTCGTTGCGCTGATAGAAGTTGCCGTTCACGATGAACCGATTCATCTTCGGCCGAAGAGTGATTGTCTTTGCAATCGCCGTTACGATAAACTGAAACAGCTTATATTGAAAATCCGGATTTTGCGCATTTTTCTCAGCGATATATTCGTTGATTGCGGTTAAATCGATGCGTTCCGAGATGAATGCTTCGTTGTCGCATCTGTTCGGATAAAGCAATCCCGAAAAATAATGAAGCGGGTCAAGATCCCGAATGAGCTTGCCGTCCCGTCTGTCGCCGAATTTCTTTTTACTACTCATAATTTATTTTCCAATCCTAATCTTAATAATACTCCAACTGTTGTTTCATAACAAACAACTATGCATATTTTATCACAAAATAACCCGATATTCCACAAAAACATAAATATTTCTTCACTTTTTTAAAACATTTTCCAAAAGTGCCGAACAGCCTTCATAAATATCGCAAAAAGCGGTTTCAAAATCACCGCTGTACCACGGGTCGGCAACGCTTCCTCCGCGGTCTGTATAATCCATCAGCATTGTGACCTTATCCATTTTGTCGTCACCGAATATTCTCATGATATTTCGGCGATTTTGCTCGTCCATTAAAACGAACATATCATATTTGTCATAATCCGAGGCAACGAACTTCACCGCTCTTCTGTCGGTCGGTTCAATCCCATGTTTTCTTAAAATTCTGACTGCGGGCGGATAAATCGGATTGCCGATCTCCTCCAAACTCGTCGCACTTGATTTTATAATAAATTCATCCGCCAAACCACGCTGTGAAACCAGCTTTTTCATCACAAATTCAGCCATCGGCGAACGACAGATGTTGCCGTGGCAAACAAACATTATTTTAGTCAACTTAAAACGCTCCCTTTATGTATATTCACAAACCGAATCAATTATATCAAATTTCACTTTCCGAGTTTAACGCTTTGCCCTGCAATAAATTTTCTCAGCCACAAAACATCTTTCATGTTGATTCTGTTATCATAATAACAGTCCGCATTTTCCAAATTTATTGTAACCGTCATGCCTGCGATGTATTTTCTCATTGACAAAACGTCCTTCATATTGATTTTGCCGTCATCGTTTGCGTCGCCGTAAAGCGCTTTTTTCTGAGGTTTTGTAGCAGATTCCGAAGGAACCGTTATACTTGTCGGCTGAGTTACAAAAGTCGGCTCGGTTGTGGTTTTTGTTGTCGGATTCGTTGTCGTTTCTTCGGGCAAATCCGACTTATTTGTTCCCGGAACCCAGTATTCACCACCATATTCATATGCTCCGACATCGGGAGCTGCGCCGACATAATTATCGCTGACGCCGCTGATGACCGCTGCACCGTCAACCGCCTCCCAATCATACAGCGGTATGTGTTTTTTGTCGATTTTCGGCGAATCGGAATATATATTGTTCAGCTTTTCGGGTGCAAGCGTCCCTTCCACAGTATCTGCCTTTGTCGGCAAAATGTTGTTTATGATTCTCGTTCCTTTCATGCTGCTGTCGGGATTTTTCGGCCAAACCTGGAGTCCCTCTCCGCAATCAAAAACCGTATTGTTGCATATCAGATTATTTATGCTGTCAGTGTTCAGCACGATTCCCGCTTCTGCAATATTCCAAACAACATTCCTGTATACCTTAAAATTACTGCTGTTATTGTCAAGATATATTCCCCTTGCGCCATAGCGTTTTGTGTCATGCACCCAGTTGTTACGAATAACCACGCCGTCGCCGTTTCGGTGATATGTATATATCGCTCCGCCGTCACTTGTCAAATACATACAATCATGAATATCGTTATATTCGATCAATGTGTTGCCATATCCGTTGTCATTTTGGTCGGAATATGAGAAATAGATCAAAAATCTTCCCGATTTGCTGAGATCGCATCTGCGGATAATATTATCATGTGCTCCCGGATCGAAAGTAATTGCCGAATTATAACCGCCTGTAAGGTTCACATCATGAATGTCGCAGTTTTCAACAATATTATTTCCGCCGGTTATCAAAATTCCGTTTGACATCGTATATGCTATTTCGGAATTTTTCCAAGTGACATAATCACCGCATATATGAGTGTTGTTATATGTTTTGCTCATTGTTGCGTAGCCGTCGCTGTCACGAAACCAATTAGAGTAATATACATTAACATTATCAAGAGTGATATGATGACTGGCAGGATCAATTTTGATTCCTCCGCCGATCAGATTTATGTTTTTTAAATTGACATAGCTCGACTCCCAAAACTCAATTCCCCTGCTCTCGGTTTGAATCCATATTTCATTATCATCTGGCTTTCTGCCGTCAGGAAGCATTAAATAAAGTCTGCCCGAGCTTTTGTCATAATAATATTCACGCTCGCAGTCAAGCAATGAAAGCGAATTGACAAGATAATACCAATCGCCCTTTTGAGGCTTGTAAACATTCTCGGTGTTATATTCATCGGGTATTATTTTGTCAAATTTCAGCGACTGTCCGCTCTTATATTCGGTAATGACTCTTGAAAACGCAACATATTGATCCCAAACAGCGCCTGTCCATGCATAAACCGTTGCACCGTCAAGGTCACCATTTGGCAAGTCGCTGTCAAATAGATAATTATTATCGCTGCCTTCATCCATAATCGCACGGTTCATGTTCAAAACATCGTCGGCGTCGGCATTCGGCCACCTTGCTTCAAGCATATTTTTAAATTTTCCGTCTTTTTGCCATAATACATGAGGAATGTCATCATATTTTCCGATTTGAGCATAGTAAATATTGTTTTCGCCCTTTTGCCAGTCAACCGCCAAAGGCGAATAGGCGGAAATATATACATCATCTGTAAGCCCGACGATATTATACGGCTCGTTTTTGCTTGAATTTGACTGCCAAAAAATCATCGGTTCACTGTAAACCCCGGAATCTATATAAACAGTGTCGCCGCCGTGCGCCTTATTTCTTGCCGCTGAAATCGTTTTGAACGGATGTTGTTTTGTGCCGTCATTGGAATCGTTTCCGACAGACGCCGAAACATAATAGTAATCAGAATCAACGGTTTTTGCCGACGCAACAAAAAAAGCCGCCTGAAATGTTGATAATAAAACCGCCGCAAAAATAATTATCGAGACTATTTTTTTGCCCATAACAAATCCTTCTTTTTATCAAATTTGACTAAATCTAAATCGAATCAATTATATCAAAATCAAGCTGTTAAGTCAATTATAGACAAAATCATAGGCGGTGAATAAGCAAAATCAGTTCAGAGTGTTGCAATCAAACCCGATTCATGATAAAATGTACCTAATATTTTAAAAATCAGGAGCAGAATATGGAGAGAGAAAAATTAAAATCACGGCTCGGTTTCATTTTGCTGAGCGCAGGCTGTGCAATCGGAATCGGCAATGTTTGGAAGTTCCCCTACATGGCAGGACAAGGCGGAGGCGGAGTTTTTGTTTTATTCTATTTGATATTTTTGGCGCTTCTCGGACTTCCGATACTGAGCATGGAATTTTCGGTCGGAAGAGCGAGCCAAAAGAGCACTGTTCTGTCCTTTAAAAAGCTTGAAGAGACGGGTCAGAAATGGCATCTTCACGGCTATGTCAGCATAATCGCAAACTATCTTCTGATGATGTTTTACACAACCGTCTGCGGTTGGATGATGCATTATTTTTATCTCACCGCAACCGGCAAATTTGACGGATTAAATTCGGACGGCGTCACGGGTGTGTTTAATGAAATGCTGTCGCAGCCGCTGACAATGGGGTTTTGGATGGTCGTCACCGTCGTAATCGGAATTATTGTCTGCACCGTCGGACTTCAAAATGGTCTTGAACGAATCACTAAGGTCATGATGATCGCGCTCCTTGTAATCATGGTCATACTCGCAATAAACAGCGTTTTCATGAAAGGCGCGGCGGAAGGACTTTCATTTTATCTGATACCCGATTTCGGAAGAATGACGGAAATCGGAATAATCAACACCCTGCTCGGTGCAATGAATCAGGCATTCTTCACGCTGAGCCTCGGAATTGGCTCAATGGCGATTTTCGGCAGCTACATTGATAAAAAGCATTCGCTCCTCAGCGAATCACTCAATGTCGTTTTGCTTGATACATTTGTTGCAATCACCGCAGGACTGATCATCTTCCCGACCTGCTTCACCTATGGTGTTGACACCACTTCGGGACCGAGTCTTATCTTCATCACCCTCCCGAACATATTTGCAAATATGCCGGGCGGTCGAATCTGGGGAAGTCTGTTCTTTTTGTTCATGTCCTTTGCAGCGCTTTCAACGGTGCTTGCGGTGTTTGAAAACATCATATGCAGCGGAATGGAGCTGACAGGATGCAGTCGAAAGAAATCGGGACTTATCAATCTGTTTTTGATAATTTTGCTCTCGATTCCCTGCGTTCTCGGATTCAATATTCTCAAATGGAACGGACTTGAAATATTCGGCGGAACGATTCTTGACCTTGAAGATTTCCTTGTAAGCAACATCTTCCTTCCGCTCGGATCGCTTGTCTATCTGCTGTTCTGCACAACGAGATACGGTTGGGGCTGGAACAACTACATGAGTGAAGCAAACGAGGGCAAGGGCATTAAAGTCAAAGGCTGGATGAAAGGCTATTTGACCTATGTACTGCCGCTGATTGTGCTGTTCATTTTCTGCTTTGGAATATACAGCAAGTTCATTGCAGGATAAATAAAAATCAAAATATAAGTCCGATAAACCAATTTATCGGACTTTTTTATTGAATAAATCAACATTATTTAGTATAATCAAATTAGTATTATCGGAGAAAGGACAAAAATATTATGATAAAAAAAGAGATTTTCGGAACATTACCCGACAAAAGAACAGTCGAGCTATATACAATCACCAACAAAAATAATGCGAGCGTCTCGATTCAAACGCTCGGCGGCGGAATCGTCAGGCTATTCATGCCCGACCGCAACGGCACCTTAGCAGATGTTGTGCTCGGCTTTGACAACCCCGAATATTATCTCGATCCCGATCTCGGCTATCAGGGATTGCTTGTCGGAAGATGGGCAAACCGAATCCGTGACGGCAGATTTTCAATCGATGGCGTCGAATATCACACTCCGCAAAATCAAGGCACATGGACGCTTCACGGCGGCGGAAGAATGAGCTTTAATCTGTGGCAGGTAAAGGAATATGACGACCAAAGCATTACTCTCAGCTTTTTATCACCCGATATGCAGGACGGATTCCCCGGTAACATGACAATGACGGTGAAATATACGCTTGACGACAACAACACGCTAAAGCTTGAATATAGCGTTATATCGGACAAAAAGACGGTTGCAAACCCGACAAATCATTCATATTTCAACCTGTCGGGCGACCCGAAAAGCATTGTTGACGATGAATATTTATGGGTAAATGCAAAGACAGCCACCCAGACCGATGAAAGCCAGCTCCCGACAGGAAAGATACTTGATATTGTCGGCACGATGATGGATTTTACGACCGAGCGGACAATCGGCAGTCGAATCGACGAGCCGTTTGACGGCATATTCGAGGGTGTTGGTTATGACAACAACTTCTGTCTTGACAAAGAGCCTCGTGAATTTGCAAAGGCTGCGCATTTATATGACAAGCAAAGCGGCAGAAAGATGGAAGTGTGGACGGATATGCCCGCAATTCAGGTTTACAGCGGCGGCTGGCTTGGTAAAAACAACACTGTCGGAAAAGCAAACGGCGCCGTTTCATATCGCAGAGGCGTTGCGCTTGAAACCCAGTTCTATCCCGATTGCCTTAACATAGACAATTTCTACATGGAATATGTCGAGCCGAACAAGCCGTTTACAACTACCACCGAATTCCGCTTTTCCGTTGAATGAGTTTATAGTTTTATGTATAAAATATGCGAGGGGTGCTTTTTTGTAAAAAAGCACCCCTCGCACTCCCCTTAAAAAACTTTATTTATGACATATTTTTAATAGGACGAACAAAAACCTACCTCTTAATGAATCCACAACC
>CAKRRH010000001.1 GCA_934394855.1 uncultured Eubacteriales bacterium | reverse complement strand
TATTTGCGTGAGGCTGTTAAAAACATGATCGGAAATGTTGACATCACATTCGGCGGAGAGACAAAGCCAATTATTATTAAAAACGATCGCACGACAACCGTCGTCATGCCTGTGAGGTTAAGAGATTGAGATTTGTTATTCCTGCCGTTCCACCGTCAAATAATCAGTTTATCGGGCGCAACATGAGATGGCAATATCAAGATGTTAAAAAGCGATGGGCAGAGCTGATTTGGCTTTGTTGTCGCCCTCGCCCGAATGAGCCGTTAAAAGGCGTGACGGTACATATTACTTATTATTTTCCCGACCGCCGTCGGCGTGACCCTGACAATTACAGCGGAAAAATGATACTCGACGGATTGACAAAATCAAACATAATTGCAGACGATAGTTTTGATTGCATAACGCTTAAACTGTCGGCGTGTGTTGACAAAAATAACTCACGGACAGAAATCGTTATCGAATAAAAAAACGGAATTCACGGCACCGAGAGAGGTCGCACAATCTCGGCGCAAGATTGCAGGCGTGATGATGACCGTTTGAGGTTGACGGTCAAAGGAGGATTTATGGAGCAACTGACATTTGAACAAATCAACGAAAAAGCGGAACGGTTAAAAAGCATGAAGCAACTGCTTGAAGTTTTTAAAAAAACACCGCTTGAAACATTGATAAAAGAAACGGACGATCGCAGAAAAACAATCGTCCATGAGGTTTACAAAAATTATTGTAATTTATATAACTCTTTGAAACACAAATGCGCTAATATGCCTAAAAATAAATATATTTGGTGCAATGTATATCATTTTGACGGCGGCGAATATTGGGTGTTGAATGAAGACGGTCAAATAGGCGGAGCACATATTGATGTATGCCCCTATTGCGGTGCAGATTTGAAACATCAAAAAGGCGATGTAATTGCGTATCGAACCAAAAGCGACGAACGGATACAAGAAGTTATTAAATGGTTGGAGCGTGAAACGGAATGAGTAAATACATATTTCCTTTGATTTTGATTCTGCTCGATGTCGGCGCGGCGGTCGTATATGCCGTATACAGAGATTGGCGTATGGCAGTATATTGGCTGTCAGCGGCGGTGCTTAATATTTGTGTGATTTTAGGAGGATGACAAATGACTAACGATTTGATAAAAAAAGAAAAGCGCGCAATTATGGCGTTGCAATCGTTTGAACCCGAATGCGGATACGAGTTGGGCTATAGCGGTGGTAAGGATAGTGATGTAATTAAGATTTTAGCCACTGTTGCCAATGTCAAATTTGAGGCTGTACATAATCACACTTGCCTTGACGCGCCCGAAACCGTGAGATACATACGAGCGCAAAAAGATGTGAAAATCAGTTATGCTGACCACTCGTTTTGGTGGTATTTAACAAACAAAAAAATGTATCCGCCGACAAGACTTGTAAGATGGTGTTGCAATATTTTTAAAGAAAGTAGAGGCACTGGAAAGCCAGTGATTTTGGGTGTAAGAAAATCAGAGTCAATACACCGAAAAAACAACGGCGGAGATATAAAAATAATACAAAAACCCGAAAGCACAAAAAAGATAGCATCAGAACTTGGCGCTAATTTTGCTGTGACTCCACAAAATGGAGTCGTATTAAATTTTGACAACGCCCCTGCTCGAAGAGTCGTAGAGCAATGCTATCGCACCCGCAAAATAATGATTAATCCTATTGCCGAGTGGACAAATGACGATGTGTGGGATTATCTCCATTATTACGGTTGCAATAGTAATCCGTTGTATCAATGCGGATTTAGCCGCATTGGCTGTATTGGGTGCCCAATGGCGGGCAGATATAGGTACACAGAATTTAGGTTATATCCTAAATACAAACAGATGTATATCAATGCATTCGATAAAATGATAAAAAAACGCATTGAACGCGGATTAGATATTGTCTGGCTAAATGGCGATGAATGTTTTGCGTGGTGGATGGAAGAAAACCCTGACCAACTCAAACTATACTAAAGGAGCGTGAGCAAAAATGAAAATGCTCGATAGCGTAAAAATGGCTCTTAATGTATTTAGTGGAAGTTTTATAAATCATAACAACGAAATCATCTTAATACCGAAAAATAATGTTTACACATTGTTGGATGATGTAGAAACGGACGATGATTTTAAGGTGAAATTAGTCGAATGGTTTAGCCGACATTGTTGTTGCGCATTAGTTTATTCGCAACAAAAAAGGCTTGAAAAATATTGGCAAGAAAACACAGAAAAGTTCAACGCAATTTGTGGAACAGATTTTTCAGTGCCCCAAATGAATTACATTTATACATATTTGGGTAATGGAATAAAACACGAACTTGCAAAAGAATTTGTAAAAAGCGGATTTAATTTATCAGTAATCGAAAAAGCATTAAAGGAGTGTGAAAACAATGCTTGAAATAATGAATATGACAGATAACATTCAGAAACTTGTTGACCTTGCGAAAGAACACCCAGACCTACCTATCGTCGCAATGGTAGACGGAGAAATAGTCTGCGGTGACGATTATTGTCGTTGGTTGGGTAGCGTCGGAAATGTGGAACTCGGCGAATATGTACTGTTTGGCGACCGTTTTTTCGACGACCGCGAGGAATTCAAAGAAAAGTATTACGACTACAACGACGACGAACTCTGCGAGAAATTCGGATATGAGCCGGGAATCAATGAATACACCCTAAAAAACAGGCATTGTACGAGGAAGCGGTACGAGGAAAACAAAGAAAACCAAAAGTGCCTTGAAGCATATCTCGGGGAAGTGGCGGAGCGAGCGTTCAAAGCGGCGATTATCGTAAATATCGATCTCCCGGACGATGTCGAAGAATTCAAGGAGGTTGTGAAATAATGCTTGAAAATCTTAAAGCAATACGCAAGCAAAACAAATTAACACAACAGCAGGTGGCAGAAATCATCGGCGTCGATCGCAGCTCTGTGTCTTACTACGAAACAGGAAAAGCGTGTCCGCCGTTGACCGTGTTGGTTAAAATTGCGAAGCTATATAAAATGTCGCTCGACGAGCTTGTTTTTGGAGAGAGGTCCAAAGAATGAGTAGATATATTGACGCAGACGAATTTTATGTTTCTCAAACAGCAAGATGTTGGGGCGAACCTCTTGTCGGGACTTGCACAAATGATAATGTAAGATTATATGATGAGTTACAAAAATTCTCTATTTCTGATGTTGTTGAGGTCGTCAGGTGTAAGGATTGTAAATTTTGCGAGGATTTAGGCATGAGCGGAATGTACTGCAAGCACCCTGACAACAGAAATCCGATTGGGTGTAATCCTGATGATTACTGTGATTGCGGAGAGAGAAAACATCGACGAGAGAAAAGGTAGAAAGGAATGATATTAAATGAACTGTCCAAACTGCGGACAAGCGGCTGAATTTGTCCGAGATATGAGGTTTGACAGAAAGCGATATAAATGCAATTTCTGCGGAATTAAGTATCAGACGAAACGGCAGAAAAACAAGCACAAAGAAACGATAATCGAAAGCGCAGACAGTCAGAAACACACTTGCATTGTTTGCGGTCGTGAGTTTTGGGGCAAGCCCGAGAGAGCGACATGCTCAAGAAAGTGCTCGGGTAAACTGACATCGAGCAAGCACATTAAATATCCACGACCAACTCCGACATCAACGATTGAGGATTACAACAAAGCATTTAGAGAGGCGGCAAAACAAGGACATTTTCTTACATATGCCGAATTTCAAAGGGGTGATTATTGATTGACAAATAAAGAAATAGCACAGCAAAACAAAAAAATATTGCAGAGGTTTGCAGACATTGACAGTCACATTGCAGAGCTTGAACAAGAGCAGGATATGTGGTGGTCGAGATTAACAAACACATCGCCTGTTATGTCCGATATGCCACACGGCGGAGCAAACGGAACATCAAAAGTCGAGCGAGGCTTTGAGCAATTAGAGCAAATCACAAGACAGATTGATGATGAGATTGACAGATTGCTGATGTTGCGAAATCGCATAACAAGGGCTATCTCGGCAATGGATAGCATTAATGAGCAGAGAGTGTTAAGACTTGCTTATATCGGCAGACCTGACGGCAATATCCGCCGACCGCATTATCGACAGCTGAAATTGTGGCAGATTGCAAATGAGATGAATTATAGCGTTGACCATGTTAATCGATTGCATGGCTTAGCGTTAAAAAACATACGCTTTGTCAAAACCTACGAAGATGACAAGTAATGCCAAGTTTAATTGAAGTATAATAATAACATGAAAATAATCGAGTAAGGGCAGAAACAAATCCGCCTACTGCTCGGTTATTTTTATATCAAAGGTCAACGGCATAGCGCTGTTGGGTGGGAGCGTGCCGGTTTGGGGACAACGGCACAAAACAAGCTAACTTCTTTTTATTCCTCCTTAATTGACCGCCTGGCATTGCTCCTTTTGCTCGGCGGTCAAAAAATTATTATATATAGTTGACAAAATTCACATTGCGTGGTAAAATAAAGAAAAAACAAAAGGAGATTAATAAAATGGAATTAAACGAGGCGCAAAGATTAATATTACACAATCAGTATGAGATACTCAAATTTTTTGACAAGGACAACAAAAGAAAATGTAATGAATATGATGAATGTCAGAGTATTCTTGAAAAAGGATGCGAATATGATTATGATTCATTGATAGGAAGTTTTGAATTTACCCCTCGCTATGTTTCAAAAGAAGTACACGATATTTTAAGCATGTTTAGAAACATGTATGCGTCATATAGGCAACTTGTTGATAAAAGTGAGATCTCAAAGGAAGATTGTATTTTTTCTGGATTTGATGATGAAAATGAAAAAGAATACTACTATTACACAAAATGGCTTATAGAAACGCGCAAGTTATATTCAGAATTTTCTAATGTTGAATTGGAAAGTTTTTATAGTAAGCTTGGTATATACAGGGGTATGCTTTCGAGATATCAAGAAATTCAAAAGAAAAGGAAATTAAGCGAAAAAACCACGGTTGACAATTTGCTTTCTGCAAATGAACTAAAAGATATAATTTCAAAATAATCCAATTATAGATATAATTAAGCTCTGCTTTGGCAGGGCTTTTATTTTACTCGAAAGGCGGGTGTGTAAATGGAACAAAACGGAACAAAAAGCATTTATACCGGCAAGCGGAAAAAAGTTGCCGAACTACTTGCAAATCCTGACTTTAACGGAACAATAACAGAGCTAATAAAATCTGTCGGTGTTCCGCGAACTACTTTTTATCGCTGGCTTGAGGATGAAGCATATCTTAACTACATCAACGGCCTTGTTGACAAATATACCGACAGCGAGCTTGCCGCGGTTTGGAAGTCACTCATTAACGAATGTAAAAACGGAAATGTGCAAGCAATAAAGTTGTATTTTGAATTAAAGGGAAAATATACTGCAAAGGTTCAAGCTGAGGTTAATACCTCCGAAAAACTGTCAGATGTATTAAATCAGCTTGGCGGCAAGGGACTTGATGATTGACAAAAGAAAAAAGCCGATGTTACTCGGCTCCTTCTTTGAGATATAGATTGATTGCGTTTCGGATAAATTCTGCTTTAGTTATTCCGTCTTCTTTAATGGCGATTTCCCATTGTTCGACAATCCGAGGTGTTTTTTATTTTATCGAAAGTGTGGTGGTTTGAACCTTGAGTAAATTCCCATTATCTCAAAAATATATTGATTTTATTAACTCAACAAAAAATGTAACGGCGGATTTCCTTGAGGGGACTACCGCAAGTGGAAAAACAACTGTCGGCGCAGGTGTAAAGTTTATGCGTATGGTGTCGGAGAGCAGTAAAAAGCTCCATGTTATCGCTGCCAAGACAACCGGTAAGGCAGAGGAAACTATCATTCAGCAGGATAACGGCATACTTGATTTGCACCACAACGCAAAGTATTACGGTAACGGTGATAAAGATTACAAGCTGCCGCATATTAAGTTTGAGGGTAAGATAATCTATATTCTAGGCTATGATAACAAGGACAAGTGGCAAATGGCGCTTGGAGCACAGTTCGGGTGCGTATATATCGACGAAATAAACACAGCCGATATTGAATTTGTCCGAGAGATGTCAACCCGAAATGATTATCTTATGGCAACGCTCAACCCCGATGATCCGAGTTTGCCGATTTACAAAGAATTCGTCAATCGCTCTCGACCGTATAAAAAATATGCGGCAGATGTGCCTGATGAAATAATGTCGGAACTGAACGAAGAACCTGTACCGAAATGGCGGTATTGGTTCTTCGCTTTCTACGATAATTTATCTCTTTCGGCTGAGGACATAGAGCGAAAAAAGATGTCGGCGCCGAAAGGCACAAAGCTGTATAAAAACAAAATTGAGGGATTGCGAGGTCGTGCAACAGGGCTTGTTTTTGATTTACAAAAGAGTAATATTGTTACAGCCGCTAGGGTTGCAGAGTACATCAAAAAATATCCTTTTGTCGCTTTGACCTGCGGTGTTGATACCTCATATTCGCAAAAGTCGCCCGATACATTTGCGTTTGTGTTCGGCGGTATAACATCAGACCGCAAATACATTCGTCTTGCGGATGAAACGCACAACAACCGTGACAGAGCTGTACCCCTTGCACCGTCTGATCTGCCTGCAATGATATTTGATTTCTGTGAGCGTCAGCGGCGTATATGGGGCTTTGCACGGCATATTTTTATTGATAATGCGGATAGTGCAACAATATCCGAATGCCACAAATACGCCAGACAAAACGGTTGTATTTATAAATTCGAGCCTGCTTGGAAGAAAACGCAGATTATCGACCGTATTAACATGATGTCGGGTTGGCTTGCTCACGGCGATTATCTCATCGTGGACAGCTGCAAAGCGAGCATTGAGGAACTTAATCTATACAGCTGGCAAGAGGACAAGGACAACAAGCCCGAAGATGGGCATGATCATACGATTAATGCGGACCAGTATGCATGGCTGCCGTATCGGACAAAAATAGGTAATCAGAAAGGCGATAACGAATGATAACAGAACAGATTATTGATATTCTCAATAAAGAATTCGGCTACGAAATTAAAAGCGAATATTACACGCACATAAGCGAATGGGCGGATTGGTGGAAAGGTTATCGTAAGGAGTTCCACGAATTCCACGAGAAATGTAACGGCAGACGGATCGACCGCCAGCTGTATTCTCTGCGCATGGCTAAAAAAGTGTGCGAAGATTGGGCGAGCATTTTGCTTAACGAAAAAACACAAATCAATGCAGACGATGAAAAATCGAAGCTGTGGCTTGTCGGTGATGATAAGTCTAACGGTTTTTTACAGCGCATCGGCTTTTGGGTAAACGCAAATCGGCTTGTTGAAAAGGCTTTTTATTCCGGTACGGGCGCAATCGTAGTCGGCGTTGATGATATGCTAATCAAGAATGGAAACATTGCGGCGGACGAGTCGGCTAAAATCAAATATGACTATATATCAGCCGAGGGCATTATTCCGCTGACAGTTGAAAACGGTAATATCACCGAAGCGGCGTTTGTCTCCGAAAAGACGATAAAGAGCAAAAGTTATGCTTATGTGCAGATTATCACAAAAAGCGGCGGGCAGTACAGTATTGAAAACCGTATGTACTTGATTGAGGAAGGTATGTTGAAGCCCGTGGAACTCCCCGAGGGTGTACTTCCGAATCTTACGCTCAATACGGATATACCGCCGTTTGTAATCATCGAACCTAACACCGAAAACACATTCGCATATTCTCAAGGCTTGGGAATGTCTATATATGCAAATGCAATCGATTGCTTAAAAGGTGTGGACCTTGCGTTCAATAATTTCTGCCGTGACTTTAAACTCGGCGGCAAAAAAGTGTTTATGGCAAAATCAATGTTGCAGGTTGATGAAAACGGCATAACTATAACGCCCGATGATGTGGCGCAACAGCTTTTTGCCGTCACCGAAGATGAAATGAGAGAAGACGGACAAGCATATATCAAGGAATACAATCCCGAATTGCGTGTTACCGAAAACAAAGACGGTGTCCAATCACAGCTTGATTATCTGTCGTTTAAGTGCGGGCTTGGAACAAAGCATTATCAGTTTAACGGCGGTAATGTGGTTACTGCAACGCAGTATATGGGAGATAAACAAGAGCTTGTGCAGAATGCCGCAAAGCATTACATAATCGTAGAGAATGCTCTGATAACGCTTATGAAACATACATTGTGGGTTGCAAAAAACATCTGTAACGCTGATGTAAATCCCGATTGCAATGTATCAATTCAGTTCGAGGACAGTTACATCATCGACAAGGAAAGCGAGCGGCTGCGTGACTTGCAAGAGGTCAATGCGGGACTGATGAAGAAATGGGAATACCGTGTTAAGTGGTACGGTGATGACGAACAGACGGCAAAAGCCGTACTTTCCGAATCAGCACCCGGCGGACTTAGCTTTAATAATGATAATACAGGTGATGAATAATGGGTTTGTCTCCCCGTCAAATCGGTCAATATCCCGACAGACTCGTGGATTTATACGCAAAGGTCGAGCGTGATATTATTTCGGATATGGCAAAACGCATAGCCGAAAAAGATATGTTTATTCCGTCAGCGCAATGGCAGTTTGAAAAGCTTCAGGAAATGGGAATGGTGCAAAATGAAATCGTCGGTCGATTGTCTGCTGTGTCGGGAAAATCAAAAGACGAAATCCGCCGTATCATCACTGAAAGCGGTTACAAAGCGCTTAACAATGACGCCAAAATATATAAGCGTGCGGGTATCGACCCGACCGAGGCATTGCAATCACAGTCGGTAAAGCAAGCGCTTGACAATGGCTTGCGAATGACGAACGGTGAATTTGAAAACATCACCCGAACGACGGTAAACAACGCTACAATGCAATATTTCGACGCTCTTGATTCTGCCTATTTACAGGTATCGTCAGGGGCGTTTGATCATAATACCGCAATACGCAACGCTATACAAAAGCTTACCGATAACGGCATTGCGGTCGCAAATTACGCCGGGCATAATGATTATATGGAAACGGCGGTTCGCCGTTCGATTCTCACAGGAGTAAATCAGGCAGCGGCGAAAGGTCAAGAGGCGCTTGCCGATGAGCTTGATTGCGATTTGGTCGAGGTTACGGCACATTCAGGCGCAAGGACCGGCAAGGGCATTGCGAACCACGCCGCTTGGCAAGGCAAAATATACAGCCGTTCGGGCAAAAGTACAAAATATCCGTCGCTTGTCGAAAAGACGGGCTACGGCAGTGGTGCGGGACTTTGCGGCTGGAACTGCCGACATAGCTTTTATCCATACATCGAGGGTTCGGAGCGTGCATATACTGATGATGAGCTGAAAACGCTCAACGAGCCGAAATATGAGTATAACGGCGAGCGGTTGTCGGAATATGAAGCAACGCAAAAACAACGCTATATCGAGCGGCAGATACGCAAATATAAGCGTGAGGTTGCAGGCTTTGAATCGGCAGGGCTTGACACTGCCAACAGTAAGTCGAAATTACGGAACTGGCAAGACAGACAGCGCGATTTCATCGAGCAAACAGGACTGAAAAGAGATTATGAGCGTGAAGGTGTTTTTGATTCTATTAAGCAGAAGATAAACATCAAGTCTATAAATAACAGTAATCCGCTTGCTATGGATACAAGCAGAATAAATAATGAGTCATATAGATTAAAATATAATGGGGTGGCAAAATCCCGAAAGGCAGACAGCGCGGTATGCCGAGCATCCAAAAGAGCAATAGAATTAAATTCGGGAACAGACTTTGAAAACCTTATGATTGTTGACGCAAAAAACGGAAAAACTATTTTGAACAAACGGTTAAGTTCATATGGCGGTGGCTTTGAAATGGATTTTAGTATTTTTAAAAAGAATTCGTTGGTCCTGACGCATAATCACCCAAATAGTACATCATTCAGTTATGATGATATAATAACATTAAACAGTATAGAGGAAATTAAAACAATAGTCGCAGCCGGACACGATGGAAGTGTTTATACATTGAGCATAGATTCCGGAAAAAGACTTGATTTTTCTGACAGAATAGTGTATGATGACTTTATAAGGGAATGGATTGATTTATACAAACATTTCGACAATGATACCCATGTGACGAACTTAGCTTTATGCAAAAAATATCAATGGAGGTACAAGATGTTATGAGAAAAAAGATTAAAATAGACGATACACCATTGGAGTTGAAAAAATCAAATATTCGTGATCAAGAGTTCCTACGACTATATGGAAAAACGTATAAAGAGTACATGAGTGAACCTAAGGTTGAATTCAATGAACAACAACGAAAGGAATATGGTATAGAATAACCCACCCCGCTTGTCAGGGTGGTATTTTTATACCCAAAATCATAATATCGGAACTAAGCACTTTTGCAATCGATTGCAATATCGGTTGTGAGGGTGCTTTTTTCATACAAAAAATCAGTCTTGCCGTGCTGACATTTAACCGCACGGACGCTCCGACGCAGAGCAGCTGCGGATTTATAAATCAAAGCGATTTACCAGAGCGGAAAGGAAAAAAACTTATGGATTATCTAAAACCTATTTTCGGCGAGAGCGCACTCACATTTGATGAGTTTGTTAAAAAACTCGGCGAAAACAAAGAAATCAAGCTTGCCAATCTTGCCGACGGCAAATATGTTGACAAGCAAAAGCTCGATGACAAGGTTGCCGAGCTTAGCACCGCAAACAAAACGATTGCCGACCTGCAGACGGCGGTTAAAAAGTTTGACGGTGTGGACGTTGATAAACTCAATCAGCAGATTGCGGATCTCAACGAAAAGTACACAAATGACACATCGGCGCTGAAGCTCGACAGTGCGCTGAACATGGCGCTTGTCGGTGCTAAAGCCAAGAATCCGAAACTGGCTAAAGCGGCGCTCGATATGTCGGTAATTAAGCTTGACGGCGATAAGCTGTTGGGCTTTGAAGAACAGCTTGAAAGGCTGAAAGAATCGGACGGTTATCTGTTTGACAGCGACACAAAAAATAATAACGCCAACCAGAATAATGGCGGCTATACCGGCAGAGGTAACAGCGGCGCCGGTCACGGCGGTAATAACAATGTCGATTACGATAAGATGTCCGATGAAGAATACTACAACAAAATTTATGCAAAAAAGGAATGATTAAACTATGCCAAATGAATTTATTACAGTAAAAGAAATCGCAAGACAGACACTTCCTCGACTGATCGAAAACCTTGTTTTCCCGAATCTTATTCATAAGGACTATTCCGAGGATTTTGTATCAGGCAAAGGTGCAACAATCCAGGTTAAAAAGCCTGTTCAGCTGACAGCCAGTGACTTCGACCCGTCGAGCGGAACATCGGCGCAGGACGTCAAGGAGGAAAGCGTTCCCGTTACGCTTGATAAGCTCGCAACGGTTGACGTTGAATTCTCAGCAATTGAGAGCGCAACCAATGTTGACGACCTTAATCGTTTGTTCTTGGAGCCTGCGGCAGTCGCACTCGCACAGAAGATTAACTCCGATGGTTTGGAACTCTACAAGGATATTCCTTACACCTGCGGCACAGCCGGCACAACTCCGTCAGCACTTACCGATATTTCGGCGGTAAGAAAAGTGCTTAACGCAAACAAAGTGCCTGCACAGGGTCGTGTAGCAATTTGGGATACCGAGGCTGACGCAAACTTCGTTACTATCCCGGCTATTGTTAATGCCGAGAAATCGGGCAGTACATCGGCGCTTCGTGATGGCTCGCTCGGTCGTGTAATGGGCTTTGACAACTATATGTCGCAGAGCATTAAAACACACAAGAAAGGCACACTTTCAGCCGATGTTAAGCCGAAAGCTGCGGCAAAGGTAGGTGCAACTACTCTTACATTGACCGCAACATCGGTTACAGGCACTCTTGTTAAGGGTGATATTCTTACTATCCTCGGCAGTAACTATGTTGTTACAGAGGACGCAACAGCCGCAAGCAATGAAATCACAGTTAAAATTTATCCTGTGCTTAAAAAGGATATTTCCACAAGCACAGCGGTAACGCTCATGGGCGATCATACCGCCAACCTTGCATTCGTGCCTAATGCGTTTGCGTTTGTAACCCGTCCGCTTACTGCTCCGTCAGGCGTTGAAAGCTATGTTACATCATACAACGGCGTTACACTCCGCGTTGTTCGCGGCTATGACATGAAGTACAAGAAGGAAATGCTCTCGATGGATGTACTTTACGGTTACAAAACCATGTATCCCGAGCTTGCTGCCATCTCGCTCGGCTAATTAAGAGGTGCTGATATGTCCGTAGCTGATTATGATTTTTACAAAAACACATTTAAGGGTGCGGACATTGCACCCGATGACTTTGACCGCCTTGTTTTGCGTGCAAATGCCTATTTGGACAGTATTGCAATATGCGTCCTGCCCGATAATGACATGATGAAAATGGCGCAATGTGCCGTTGCAGAGCAATGGCATAAAAATGAACAAGGCGGCGAGGTTACAAGTCAGTCGGTCGGCTCGTGGTCACAATCGTTTGCAACGAGCAATAAATCGGCGGATTCGCGGCTGTATGATGCGGCAGCGCTTTATATCGGCGATTTGATAAGCCGAGTGAGGTGGGTATGATGAATATGTTTAACGATACCGTTACGGTATTTAACAAATACAAGAACGGTTCTGCTGAAATGTGGCAGAGAACTGTTCTTGTCGGTGTATATTGGAACGCAATCAAAGGTGCTGTAATGCGTAAGACAGGCGTTTCGTCGGCTGATAGTGTCGTTATCATAATACCCAAAAACATCGTCACAGAACGCAAATATGAAAATCCTGTTGCGTTTGCCGAGTTGTCTGATAAATCGCAGAATTGGACGCTTTCAAGCGGTGATTATATCGTTAAAGGTGCAGTCGATTACGAAATCGAAAAAAGCATAAAAGGACTTAATGCCTTTGATGATGTATGTCGCATATCCTCGGTTGATTTTAAAGATTTCGGCGGCAATATGGCGCACTTCGAGGTGTCGGCGAAATGAATGTTGTAACACACCTTGACGGAGCCGAAAAAATGCTTGCAAAACGAGGATTGCAAAAAGGCGGCAGAGTGCAAAGGCTCTTTACTTCCGAATGCGCCAGGCACATGGACAAATATGTTCCAATGGACAGCGGCATTTTGAAAAACACACGCACCATCGGCACCGATAAAGTGATTTATAACACACCGTATGCACGAAATATGTATTACGGCAAGGTTATGGTTGATCCAAAAACAGGCGCAGCGGGATTTTTAACGTCAAAAGGCTGGAGGTCGCGAAAAGGCGTCAAAAAAGTTGAGAGTGACCGAGAATACAATTATCGTGGAGCACCACGGCGCGGAAAGCTGTGGGATAAACGAATGTGGGCAGATAAGAAAAACGCAATCGTTGATACGGTTGCAAGAGCGGCAGGAGGTAGAGCAAAATGAGCATTATAAAATCATTGCAAGAGTGGCTTGATACATATGACGGTATGGAAATTACCACTCTGACCGATACAGTAGATGAAACTGCAGGCAGTTATGCTCTCGCTCTTGCCGGCACGGAAGTAGCGAGCATTGACATACTCGGTAAACGCACATATCGCCACAGCTATGTTTTTTATGCGCGTGAGCAAGTGGATGCGGAGAGCGACAGAGCCGGGAATTATGATTTTATCGAATCTTTTGTTGAATGGATAGAAAATCAGAGCGACAAAGAGGAGCTACCGACACTTCCGGGAAAATACAAGTCAACGGGTATTGAAGTATCAAATGCAATGCTCTATGACATCTACGACGATGGTACAGGATTGTACCAACTACAAATAAATCTTGAATTTGAAAGGACTTGACATTATGTCTGAACCGATAATCACATCTATTAAAAGATCAAAAATTCGTTCGTTCCTTAACACAGGAACATCATCTTCGCCGACATTTAATCTGATTGGCGACGGTGTTGCGGAAATGACAATCGCCTATAATCCCGACACCGAGGAAAACGCATATATCCACGAGGATGCAGCAACAACCGAGCTTAACGGATACAAGCCGTCATTTGCTAATGAAATGGTAGCAAAAGCGGGCGAACCGATTTTTGACTATCTCGATAATTTGCGCATAAATCGTGCAGTCGGTGATGAAGCGAAGAGTGAGATCGTCAATGTTTATATGTATAAAACCGCAACGAGCAACGCATATCCGGCTGAAAAATGCGCTTGCACGGTGCAGATTGATGAATTTGGCGGCGAGGGTGCTAAGCTTGCCAAGCTTAAATATACCGTAACCCTTAACGGCGACCCGGTACAAGGCACATTTGACCCGACCACAAAGACATTTACACCGTCGGGGGAATAATTACACCGTTATCATTTACGCTGTTAGATGACGGTGACAAATAAACAGCGGACAAGCCCTGCCGAATCAATAATCGGTGGGGCTTAAACTATATCAATTCGGAGGTAATCTCAATGAAAGCAAATGTAAATAACGACGGCATTCAGAGTTTAAATATAAATCTCGGCGGAATTCGCCTTGCGGTAAACGGTGATGAAAACAGGGTTATATCTTTCAATCCTGATGACATCGGATTTGCTGAGGCATTTTATACCCTTATCGGCAAGGTAGACGATTATCAGGATAAATATACCGCCAAAGCGAAAGAGCTTGACGAGCAAACAGAGGTTGACGAACACGGCATTAAAAAGAATCAGCCCGAAATTTTCAAAATGTATCGTGAGATGTGCAGCGAACTTCGTACCGACATTGACAATATTTTTGGGGTTGGTACATCGGATAAATGCTTCGGCAGTGCTAATACTCTTGATATGTTTGCGGAGTTTTTTAAAGCAATAACGCCGTTTGTGGAAAAATCGCGCCACAGCAAAATCGAAAAATATACTAAGAAAAGCGGTAAGGCTGTGATGAAATAATGAATGCATTGCTTGAAAATCCGCCCGAAAGCATAGAGATTGACGGTAAAGAGTATGAAATCAATTATGATTACAGAACCTGCCTTAAAATCATACTTGCGTTTGAGGATGATGATTTGACACCAGGTGAAAAAACACAGGTAATGCTCGAGCTGCTTTATAAGGATATTCCGCATAATATACAAATTGCCGCCGAAAAGGCGGTTTTGTTTTTGGATTGCGGGGAAGAGCGGAGCGAGAACAGTGATTCAGACGACAGTTCTGAAAGATTATATAGCTTTTCGTATGATTCAAAGTTCATTTTTTCGGCGATAAAGTATTCACACGGAATCGATCTTGACGAGTGCCCGAATCTTCACTGGTGGAAATTTAATTACTTGCTTTTTGACCTTGACGAAAATTGCTTTTTTAATCGATTGATATATTTTCGCAGACAAAAGGCTAAAGGCAAACTTACAAAAGAAGAAAGCGAAGTTTATTATTCAATGCACTCGGTGTTCGAATTGCCGATTAAATTGACAGCAGAAGAACAAGCGGCGGATGATGAGTTTATGCGTCTTTTAAAGGACGGTGAAAGCAATGGTTGACGGATCTATTACCATTAACACTAAAATAGACCAATCGGGATTTAAGAGCGGCAGACAGCAGATTGAAAGTGGTTTGTCCGGCATTAAATCATCACTAAAAGGGCTTGCCTCGGCTGTTGGAATTGCATTCGGAGCGGCGGCAGTTGTAAGTTTTGGCAAAGAAACAGTAAAAACGGCGAACGAACTGTCAAATGCAATGCAAGGCTTACAGAGCATTGTAGAGGGGCAAGGACGCAGTTTTTCTAAAGCACAGTCTTTTATCAACGATTATGTTTCGGACGGTCTCGTGCCGCTTGCAAACGCCACCACGGCATACAAAAACCTTGCGGCGAGAGGATATTCCGACGACCAAATCCAAAAGGTAATGACTGCCCTCAAAGATTCGGCGGCATTTGGCAGACAGGCAAATTATTCACTCGGCGACGCAGTAACCACAGCGACAGAGGGTTTGAAAAACGAAAACAGTATACTTGTTGACAACGCCGGTGTAACAAAAAATGTTGCTAAGATGTGGGAAGATTACGCTAAATCTATTGGCACATCAAGCAGCAAATTGACACAAGAACAGAAGATCCAAGCAGAAGTCAACGGCATACTTACCGAGACACGCTTTCAAACAGGCGACGCCGCAAAGATAGCCGGTACATATTCAGGTCAGGTTGCAAGATTGTCATATCATTTTACCGAACTTAAAACCGCGATCGGTAATTCGATAATTCCGATACTACAAGCAATCATGCCTTATATAGACAGCGCAATTCAGGGGCTGACAAGATTGTTTAACACATTCGGTCAGTTTGTGTCGTCGATATTCGGCACACAATCCGAGCAAATTGCGAGCGGCTCGGAAAAAGCGACAAAGGCGCAAGATGACCTTGCGACAGCGACTGATAATGTAACCGAAAGTACAAAAAAATCGACAAAAGCGGCAAAGGATAACCTTGCGGCATTTGATGAGTTAAATGTTAGACAAAAAGACTCATCAAGCGGCGATTCTGCCGGTTCGGGGAGTGTATCAACGAACACAAACTCAGATGATAGCAATAACAAAAAGAAGAATGAACCAAATGCAAATTCGACTTTTAAAAAAATAAAAAGTGCGATTACTACCGCTTATAAAGATTTGGGATTTGATAATCTTGTCAGTCAAATTCAATCAGGCTTTGGCAAGATAGATTTTTCAGCGATAAAGAAAAATTTTCAATCAACCTTTAACTCTTTCAAATCTATCGTTTCGGGAACGCTTGACGGTGTAAAAAAATCTATTTCCTCGTGGTCTAATTATGTTGGAACAATAATAGGCGGAGTAGTCCAAGTATTTGGAAAACAGTTTCAAACTATTTCTGGTGGCATTTCAAAGTTTTTTACTGATTATTCAAACAAAATAACAGACGGCATAAACGCTATTACATCAAATGTATCGGTTTATTTTGATAATATGTCGCAAGTTGCGGAACATATTTTTGATTCATTAGGCGGAAGCATTGACAGAATGCGTCCGACAATGGAAACAGCTATCTCAAACCTTTTAGGAGGATTGACAACATTCGGACTATCCGTAGGCGAAGTTTTTTCGGGAATGTTTGCAATTTGGTCTGAAAATCTTAATCAATGGACCTTGGATAACCAAGAGAAAATAGGTACAGTGTTTGATAGCTTTCAACAGCTCGGTGCAGACTTGATGAATCTTACAGGCTCCATTTTTGGTGATATAGGTGATTCAATAAAAACATGGTGGAACGATGAATTAATACCAATATGGGACGACATATGTAAAACGATTTTAGGCATTGCCGATACAGTGATGAATGTTTGGAATGAATGGATATATCCGGTTATAAAAACTATAATTGAGGTGGCACAATCATTATGGGATAATACGCTTAGCCCTGTCTTTTCAAAAGTAATATCAGTAATTGGGAAAATAGGAGAACTTGTTTTGACAGTTTGGAATAATTTTTTAAAACCGGTTGTTGATTGGCTTGTTGGTGTGTTGACACCAATTATTAAAGGCGTTCTTGGGACCGTTAAAAATGTGCTTGATACAATATTTAAAATTATAGGAGATGTTGTGGGCGGAGTATTGGATGCACTTGGCGGATTATTAGATTTTATTATTGGAGTATTTACAGGCGATTGGGAAAAGGCCTGGAACGGTATAAAAAATTTCTTTAAGGGAATATGGAACGGCATTATAGGAATAGTTAACGGTGCTGTAAATCTTGTTATTGATATACTTAATGCGCTTTGGAGCGGTTTATATTATGTACTTGCACAAATAATAAATAGTGTCGGCAGTATTGTAAAAGGAATAGGAAGCCTATTTGGACAAGATTGGGGTTGGAGTATACCAACACAAGCTCCGCAGATTCCAAAACTTCAGATACCTCGTCTTGCGACAGGTGCTGTCATACCTCCCAACTCTGAATTTTTGGCTGTGCTTGGTGATCAACGCAAAGGTCGAAATCTCGAAGCTCCCGAAAGCCTTATCCGAAAGATTGTTCGTGAAGAAAGCGGCGGCGGTGATAACAGAGAAGTCGTTGCGGCTATCAATAATTTGACCAATGTTCTGATTAACAAGAAACTGATTGACAGTCCGGAAAGCTTTGCACGAGAATATAATCCATTTTTTGAATCGGAAAAGAAGCGATCGGGTAACTTTTCTATCGGCGGCTTTGTGAATTAAGTTTTCAATATTTCGTTGACAAAACCCACTATAATGTGATAATATGTGAATATATTTTATGTTATGGGGGGGATTCATGATGGGTATATGTCCTAAATGCGGTAAAGAAAGTAACGATAAGTTTTGTACGGAGTGTGGTACCGCTATTCAACCGCAGAAACTACCACCACAAAACAATAAAAAGAAATTAAAAGTATGGCAAATAGTTTTAATTGTTGTTGCAGCACTTTATTTAATAGGAACAGTAATAAATACTGCTCAAAAAGAATTGAATGCGACGGAGACAACAACATCAAGAACTACTAATACACAACAAACAACCAAGGAAGTTACAACGAAAAAAGCTAAACCGACAAAGGCTACGGAGCCTACAACAGAAGATCCGTCTATTATTACAAGCGCAGAGCGTGCCCAATTACAGAGTATAGCAAAGGAAGTTGTACTTAACTATTTAAAATCCCCGTCTACTGCAGAATTCCCTGGAAGTTTTTTTAATCCATATGAAGGCTGGGGATTTACAAAAAACGATGCCAATAATTTTGAGGTTTCTGGATATGTTGACTCTCAAAATTCATTTGGGGCTATGTTACGATCCGATTTCTATATGAAAATTTATTGGAACAAAGAAACAGGAAAATATACTGCAAGCGATATTACCATTCAATAACACACTAACCGCCCTCTAAAAAGAGAGCGGTTTTATTGTGCATTTTTGCATTTGATTGCAAAGGTGCTTTTCTTATATCCAAATTCTAATCTGAGGACGGTGATCAAATTGATTGATGATTTTAAAGTGGTAATCGACGGTGTGTCGTTGGAGTTCTTTTGCGAACCGTTTGGTGGCTCCTATGAGTGGATTGTGGACGCATACCGAAATGCAAACGACTTCATGATAATATCAAATCCAAAGATGAAGCGTAAACTGACGCTAAATGCTAAGGATCTGACCAAAGCGCAGTTTTTAAAGCTTTGCAGTGTTGTCGGAAAGACGGATATTCGGCATTCGGTACAGCTTTATGACGATATTAAAGGCAAGGTCGAGACATACCAAATGTATAATTCAACGCTGACATACACAAAAAAGCGCAAGCGAGGCGAAACTCTGTATGACAGCGTATCATTCAGTTTAATTGAGAGGTGAGAAAATGCACAGTGTATCAACAAAATTTGAAAATGCGCTCAGTAGCATGGGTTATCTTCCGGCATGGGAGATTGAAATAGTCCCGGACTACAGCGCAACAAAGCAGCTGAAAACAAGACCGCAGCTTGAAAACTGTTACACTATGCCTAATCTGCTAAAGTCTCCGTCCGTTGCCGAAACTATATTTTTTCCGAACTGCCCACGAAACGGCAATATGTATTTAAACAGCAATTCGTGGGTGAGCGGTGCAGTCGCAAGAGGTACATATATATCTAAGTCAGACGGCACATTCGACCAACCTTTGACTTGTTTAATTTATTTTTCGACGAGATCAGGACTGATAGATTATCGAAATGCAGGGTTTTCCACCGCTTGTCGCAGTGGTGAACACGCTGTTGATTTTGATGTATCATTTTACAAAGTCAACAGTAATGCGCCAGCTAAAACGGTATCTATTACCGATTATGAGCAGTCGGAATATGTTTTTGGCGATGTCGGAGTAACCGATTGCTACAAAATCGAGGTTACAATAAAAAAATGGAACGCTGCAAAATGTCGGGCGGTTATTACCAGAGTTTTTATTGGCGCTATGCCGTTTAAAATTACAAATGATTTGATAACAAGTGCGCCGAATGTCGTCAAGGAGCTTGAAAGCAGCTCGTCAAACGATGTCGGCGCATTGTCGTCGAATCAAGTATCATTTGAATTTTTCAACGAAGATGATATTGACTTTGAGTTGTTTCCTGACGGTACGCTCATTAAGCTCAAATACGGCGTTAAAACAGAAGATTTTGAAGAGATGATCAACTACGGCGAATATCTAATTAAATCATCGGACAAGACAAAGAAGATTGTCAAAATCACCGCTAATGATGATTTGACTGACCGCACCGCCGAAACGGTATCGGATTTCATCGTTGAGGATGACGATATTTTGCTGTCATACCTTGTCTTTGCGGATAAACTGTTTTTGGGCATTTCAAAATCAAAGCTGACGGCTGATTATTTGATAGCCCTCGGTGATGAAAAATCAAGGGGTAATAAGACATTGCGCCATGTTTCTCTAAGCAACCAGGCAAATGATTTTTGCACATTGACAGGCACTTGCATAGCCTATGATGATAACGGCGATTTACAGCTTTATCCGCGCTTTGGCGGTGATGTATCAATGACTGTCCCTGATGAAAATGTAATCAGTCATGCAATCACAAAGCGCAAAGTGCCGGGCAAGATAACGCTTAACATGACACTCGGCAAGCTGACCCAGGGCGGTACGGTATATGAACCAAAAAACACAGATTTAGATTTGCCGCCGTTTAGTGAGGTTGGAACGAATCTTTATCCAATCGCTATTGATTATAACGACAGCAATACAATAGCAATCGGACCGACGTCAACCCCGGGCGACGGATATGACTCGTTATATGCTACAAATGCCGTTTTGTACCGCAAGCTATACGACGCCAACGGAAAAGAAATAACAAACGATTATACCGTTACAGCCGAAGAAAAGTATCAATATATCGCCAAAGGCAAAAAATCAAAGGTATTTGACGGTTACAACAGTACAGAGTATGTGCTTAACACAAGTCTAATCCCTCATATCACTTTTGATAATCTGACTGACCGAACTAATAAACGAGTAGTGGAAATGTCATTTTTGAAAAATGGGATTGATTGGATTTATAACTGGATGAACAAAACCAGATATGAACATATCTTTGAAATTGTTGCCGATCCGAGGATCGAACTCGGCGATAATTTGACGATATTAGGCATTACAGGCAAGGTATATCGAATCGAGCTTAACGGCTCACAACAAAAAATAACATTGAGGAGCGACAAGTATGAGTAAACAATGGACAGACACAGATGTGGTTACAACTGCGGACTTACAAAGATTTGAAGATAACGCCGACAACGCAACATCCACCCACAATAGTGATGTTGAAGCACACCCATACATTTTAAATGAAATTCAGAGCGAGGCGACTGCCCGCGAAAAGGGGCTTAATGCTCACAACACCGACTCGAACGCCCACAGTGCATTATTCAGCTCACTGCGGACGGCAGTCAGCGGCATTTCGGGGGGCATGGAAAAACAAGCGGAATCGATAAATGAATTGAAATCGGCGCAGTCGGGATATGCCAATGCTTTTGTGGGAAATGTCAGCGGTGTTAATTGCATAAGGATTGACAACATATCTCCAATCAGTCACAAAATCAAGCTGTTAATCAGCGGCAACACAGATGAGAGCGGCAATGTGCTGACAAATCCGACGGTACATATTTACGGCAAAAATATTGCAACGCTGACCGGTTGGACGAACAAGGCACAGCCCGGCGCAATCGGCAAGGTGATTGCGGGATTGAAATATACCTTGTCGTTTGTTGCGACACAGAGCGATTCGAGCGTTGCGAAGGTCGGGTTTAATTTGAAAGACTCAAGCTGGGCGACTATCACAAATACCGCAACAAGTGCTGATTATGGCAAAGTCAAGGTCACATTTACCGCAACAAAAACGGGTAATGTCATTTTCAACGGATATAACAACATCACAGCAAGTGATGTCATGCTTGAAGTCGGCAGCGCTGCAACGGAGTTTGAAGCATATGCCGCTCCGACCGACATCACCGTGACGGGTGAGTTTGCGACAGGACAGACGACGACAGCAGAATTTGACTCAAAAGCACCGACAATGACGGTTATTGTAAACGGTTCTGCGACTGTTGAGCCGAGCGCAATCACAGCGCAATATCACATCGACAGCAATGCGATAATTAAAGCTATTGTGGCGTTAGGGGGTGTAGTCTGACATGGGCGCACTTAAAAATATCGTAATGAGCGGATTGCTCGGAGCGGTCGGCAATGAGCTTGATTATAAAATCGAGCTGCAAGCCGCCGCTTGGCGAGATAAGGATGTAATCGATGACAACGATTTGCAGTCGATTATTACAGCAATCGAAAATAAAAATGCGGAAAACGAGGTAATTGAAAATGAGTAAATATCGTAGTCCATTCACGGCTAAATGCCACATGACAACGCCCTTTAAGAAAAAAGGCTCATGGGCGGCGGGCTACCACACAGGCGAGGACTGGGTTGGTGACGATAACCGTCAGCTCGTTGCCCCGACAAGCGGCACGGTGAGTTATGTGAGCAGTGAGGGCGCATATGGCAAGCACATCATCATACATACTGACGACAAAAAATGCATTTTGATGGCGCATATGGAGAGTATTGCCGTCAAACAGGGTCAGCGACTCAAAGCCGGTGATAAAGTCGGCATTGAGGGAAGTACAGGCAATTCCACCGGGCGACACTTGCATATTGAGGTCGAGTCGGGTTGGGATTGGAATTATAACAAAAATTTGCTTAAACCGAGCGATTATATTGATTTTAATGATTTCGGAAAAGAGGAAAACGATATGACATATCTTAAAAAAATCGCAATTTATAAAGGAATTAAATTGCCAAGCAACTGCACAGAGCAACAGGCTTATGAGGCAATCCGAAATTTTGATAAGCAGTTACAGGCAAGAATCAACAAAGCAAAATCGGCGGCAAAAGAGGTGTGAGGGTGTGGAAATTGCAAACTACATAATTTTGATTGCCTCGCTCATCGGTGCTGTCGGCGTAATCGTTGCCGCTTTAAAACGAATGTTAAACAAGCTGTTTGCTCCGGTTACTAAGAAACTTGAAAAAATGGATGTGCAGCAATGCCGAATGTTTTTAATCGGCTTTTTGTGTGACCTCGAAAACGGCGTTGCAAAGGACGAAGTGCAATTTAAGCTGGCTCATGAAGTATATGACAGATACTCAAACGAACTACATCAAAACTCATATGTCCATGACAAATGGGACAGAATCATGAATAAGAAAGGTGGTGAATAAAATGAGTAACAAAATCAAAACATGGATTAAAGCAGCGGCAGTCAGAGCAGTCAAGACTGTTGCGCAGACTGCGATTGCAACAATCGGCACATCAGCGGTCATCTCATCGGTCGACTGGCGCATTGTTCTTTCGGCTGCGGCGCTGTCTGGCGTGTTGTCGATTTTGACAAGCATTGCCGGATTGCCGGAAGTTGAAGAATAATAAAAAATAATATTTTACATCACTAAAAAAGAAGCCGCCTGTCTCAAAACGAGATGGGCGGCTTTTTTTGTGTGAACTGAGTTTTTGATATTTGGCTCAATAATAAAGGTTTAAGCGTAATATTTCGTGTGAACTTTCGTGTGAACTTTTTATTTAAAAATATTAAAAATATGTAATAATATTAAAATTGATATTATTATATAATAATCAAATAAAGTGCCACAATTCCTTTATTTAAGCCAAATATAGCAAAAATCCCGTAACCGCAAGGGTTAGGGGATTTTCTTAATTTTGGTCGAGGCGACAAGATTTGAACTTGCGACCTCTGCGTCCCGAACGCAGCGCTCTACCAAACTGAGCCACGCCTCGATTTGATTTATTCAACTCTTAGATTATATTGTATTTTTCTCAAAATGTCAAGTGTTTTTTTAAAATAATTACATATAATAAAAAATAATTTTATTCATCATTTTTTCTCTTGATTTTTAGAATATTTTGGGTTATGATATAATTGAGGTAAAGTTTTTGGTTATTATTTTATGTTTTACCGAGGAGTATGATTATATTATGAGAAAAACTAAAATTATTTGCACGCTCGGACCGTCGACAGATGATGAAAACATTTTGCGTTCAATGATGCTTGCAGGCATGAATGTCGCTCGTTTCAACTTTTCGCACCAGACGCATGAAGAACATACTGTCAGGGCAAACATGATAAAAAAACTGCGTGAAGAGCTTAATCTTCCGATTGCAATGCTTGCCGACACAAAGGGTCCGGAAATCAGACTCAGAACATTTGAAAACGGTGCTGTTACATTAAAAGAAGGAAAAAAATTTACTCTTACGACAAAAGACATTGTCGGCACCGACAAAATCGGCTCAATCACATTCAAAGCCTTGCCTCGCGATGTTCGTTCAGGCACCCGAATTTTGATTGACGACGGATTGATTGAATTGATCGTTGACTCTGTCAACGGCGAAGATATTTTATGCACCGTTAAAAACGGCGGTGTTGTTAAGGACAGAAAAGGAATCAATGTTCCGAACAGCAAGGTTAGCCTGCCGTTTTTGAGCGAACAGGATTGCGCCGACCTCAAATTTGCCGTTGAAAACGGATTCGATTTTGTTGCAGCATCATTTTCACGCTCGGCTGAGGACATCATGCAGATGAGAGGCGTTTTGAACTCATATGGCGGAGAAAAGGTCAGAATCATTGCGAAAATCGAAAATTCTGAGGGTGTTGACAACATTGACGCAATTTTGAATGCTGCGGACGGAATCATGGTTGCACGAGGCGATCTCGGTGTTGAGATTCCGTTTGAAGAAATTCCGGTAATTCAGAAAAAGCTTATCAAAAAGGCATATAAGGCGAACAAACAGGTAATCACGGCAACTCAAATGCTTGAATCAATGATAAATAATCCTCGTCCGACAAGAGCCGAAACGACAGACGTTGCAAATGCGATCTATGACGGAACATCGGCGATCATGCTTTCGGGTGAAACTGCCGCAGGCAAATATCCGATCACGGCGGTCGAATATATGGCGAGAATTGCGGAGCGTACCGAAAACGACATTGACTATGGCAAGCGCTTTTTCAGTTCAAGACCGACATCGCCCTGCAGCGTGTCTGACGCAATTTCTCACGCAACCTGCGCTGCGGCAATCGACCTTGACGCTGCCGCTATCATCACGGTCACAATGAGCGGTCAGACAGCACGAATGATTTCGGCTCACCGCCCATATCACCCAATTTTCTGCTGCACACCGAACGAGATGGTCGTAAGACAGCTTTCGCTCAGTTGGGGCGTTTATCCGATACTTATCAATGAGGCCCACAGCACCGACGAATTGTTCGACATGGCGGTAAATGCGGTAAAACAGACGGGCGCACTCAAGGACGGCGATCTTGCGGTTGTGACATCGGGAGTTCCGCTTAAAAGTTCAAATTCGACAAATATGCTTCGTGTTTACAGCATTGGCGAAAGCATATAAATAAGAATTAAATATTGCCATAAAAAGCGACTTTGTTTATAAACATTGTCGCTTTTATTTGTGTATTATGTATAAAAATCAATAATTTCGCAGTAACAGTAATAATGATATAATAACGAATTTTGTTAAAAAATGCTTGACATACAATTTTTTGGGTAGTAATATATATTTATTGAAAAAAAGGGGGTGACGACTAAAATGTTGAATAATTTGAATATACTAAACTTTCATTCAACCGAGAATACATCTTTTTCAGTCGTTGCCCGTTTTAGTGATATTTTCTAAAGATTGCTCTAATCTTTATTCAAAAATATTACGCTGATTTTGACGCATATTCGACTGTAATTACGGCTGAATATGCGTTTTTTGCCGCAATTTTTGCGATAACATCAAGGCAATGGTTTGATTTGCGGTGAAACCCAACTAACCGTAATATTAAACGGTCGTGTCGAGCCTTGATTTAATATATAAAATGTGAAAAAAGAGAGTATGCTATTCGTTTTATTTTTGAAAGGAGATATGGTTTGAAAGAGAAAAAGGAAAAAGAAATTACGACCTCTCAGGTCATAAAAAACTGCATTTTTTCGATAAAAGAAGTCTTTTCGTTTGATAAAAAATTCCTGATTATAAATGTATTTGTTATGATATTTTTGAATATCGTTTATGCGCTCGAATCGACCTATTACATGAAGTGGCTCGTCGAATCAATTGAAAACGAAAGCCCTTTCGGTGTAATTGCAATGTTTGTTGTCGGTTTTGTCATGATTCAGATGTTAGCCGGTGCGCTTGATTGGTTTTTCTTTAACTATTATCAGGACATTGTCACTCACAGATTCATTCAGCATATCAACAAAAAGGTGTTCACAAAAGCGGGAAATGTTGAATTGTCGTGCTATGAGGACCCGGTATTTTACAATAAATATACCCGTGCGCTTGACAGAACGCCCGAACGCATTATGAATGTACGCAAACAGGCGGTGTCCTGCGGCGCAAGTCTTGTCAGAATCGCATTTTTGCTGTCGGTCATGTTCTCAATCGACAAGGGTATCGCAATATTTTTGGTGTTCCCGCTGATCGGAAATTTTGTTTTCGGAAAATGGCTCAACAACCTTGATCAGCGGCTTTATAAAGAAACGACAAAACCGAACCGACTGATCGCCTATGTCCAGCGTGTTCTGCACCTCAATCAATATGCAAAGGAAATGAGAATCACCGATGTTTACCCCATGATTCAGGGCAAACATAAGGGTGCGGTCGACGAAATCTGTGACATCACGGATAAATATGCTTTGAGGAAGGGCACGGCGCACTGGACAAAATGTATTTTCACCTTCACTCTGATTTTCGAGGGCATGGTGATATATTGTGCGTATAAAGCACTTGTCAAAGGCACAATGACCCTTGCGGGAATCACCGTGATGACGAGCATGATGTCGTCGGCGGCATGGGCGATAATCGAATTTTTCGACGGTCTGATGGATATACATAACGACGGAATCTATGTTCAAAATGCGAGAGAATTTTTGGCATATGAGGAGAAAATCCCCGAGGACAGCGACGGTGACGATATGCCCGAGGAAATTAAGTCGATTGAGTTTCGTGATGTTTGGTTTTCATATAAAAACGACGGGAATTATAACATCAAGCACCTCAATTTGAAGATAACTTCGCCTCAGTCGGTTGCGTTTGTCGGGCAAAACGGAGCGGGAAAAACAACGCTCATCAAGCTGCTTTTCAGGCTCTATGACCCAAATAAAGGCTCGATTTTGCTAAACGGCAAGGACATTCGCCGCTATAATCTGAAGCAATATCGCAAGCGGTTTGCGGCGGCGTTTCAGGATTATCAGGTGGTCGCAATGTCGGTGCTTGATAACATCACAATGGGACTTGAGATTGAAAACGCACGGGAGTTGGCGGTCGATGAATTGCGTGCTGTCGGACTGTATGATAAAATCGAGTCTTTGGCTGACGGCATTGACACGATGATGACAAAGGAATTTGATTTGGACGGCGTAGTTTTGTCGGGCGGACAATATCAAAAATTGGCGGTCGCCCGTGCATTTGCCCATTCCGATTCATACCCTGACGCTCACAGCGTAATGGTATTTGACGAGCCCTCAAGCGCTCTTGACCCGATTGCCGAATATGAGCTGTTTGAAACGATTTTGCGTAAATCGGAAAATAAGATGATGATTTTCATTTCGCACAGACTGTCCAGCGTTAAAAATGCCGATAACATCTTCATGTTTGAAAACGGCGAGCTGGTCGAAGAGGGCTCCCACGAGAAGCTCATGAATATGGACGGGAAATATGCGTTCATGTTCAAGCGGCAGGCGGAAAATTATCTTGCAATCGAGAGCGAGCATAATGAAGATACAAATGAATTTAAAATAGAGAAAGGGGTTGAGAGCATTGGCTGACAGCGCTAAAATCAAACCTACTTTCAGACCGAAAATCAGCGCAAAATCATTGCTTGTGAGCAATTTTCAGATGATGAAGCTGATTTTTAAGGCAAGTCCCGGCGCAGTCATATTATTTGCGCTTGAATCCTTCCGAAATTCGGTGCTGATATTTTTCGAGCATACATGGCTTATCAACTATGTGCTCGAATGCGTCGAATATAAACGACCGTTTGAAAACACGCTGATTGCGGTCGGGGCAATATTTTTGGTAATCGCCCTGACCAGCATTCTCGGTTCAGCCGTTTGGCATTGGCTAAATCCGAAAGCACGGCTCAAAGCCAAAACGGCGCTTAAAAATCAACTTTTTTACAAGGCAAGGTCGGTTGATCTTGAACAGTTTGACAACCCCGAATATTACAATGATTTTGTAATGAATGTCGAAAAGGTCGATGAGATTGTCGAGCGTACCTTTAACCTTGTTCAAACGCTCTCATCGTCAATCGGCGGAATCGTCACAACAGGTGTATTTTTCGTTGCCGAAAGCCCGGTCGCATTCATCGCCGTAATGGCGGCAACGGTTGTAAATATGTTTTTCGTATTGAAGCGAAATAACTGGTATTACAGCAAATTCACAACCGCACGCCCCTTTTACCGAAAAGCGGATTATACCAAGCGGCTGTTCTATTTGCAGGATTATGCAAAGGAAGTAAGGCTTAACCCCGACATTAAAGGGGAAGCGTTCAAGGTATATGACAAGTCGTTTGACGGACTGGTTGATGTGCTGAAATTTCATGATAAAAAGATTGTAAAGCTCAGCCTTTTGAGTATGTTTTTGCAGTCTGTCCTGCTTGATATTGCAACGCTTTTGATTCTTGTGTTCCAGGCAAGCGTGCTTCATGTAATTTCCTATTCCACCGTAATCGTCATGTTCAACTCAATGTACCGTTTGCGCAGGGATTTCAACAGCATGGTTGTAAGATTTGCGTCCTCAGCCGAATGTTGTATGTATTTTGACAAAATCAAGGACTTTTTAAAGACCGAAACGAAGATTAAATCGGAAAAGAGTCTGCCTGTTGAAAATAAACCCTGTTCGCTCAGCATTAAAAACCTGTCGTTCCGATATAATGATAAGGACGGCGACATTTTGCATGATATATCGCTTGAAATCAAGCCAAAGGAAAAGATTGCGCTTGTCGGCTACAACGGAGCGGGCAAAACAACGCTGATCAAGCTTATTATGCGGCTGTATGACCCGACAGGCGGCACGATCAAAATGGACGATGTTGACATTCGGGATTATGATGTTGAGCAATATCGTCACAACATCGGCGTAATTTTTCAGGATTTCAACATTTATGCGGCGTCGGTCAAGGAAAATGTCGTAATGGGTCCGGCTGAAAATGTTGCGGACAATTTGGTTGAAAATTCACTTAAAGCGAGCGGATTTGAGAACAGGCTTAAAAAGATGAAAGACGGAATCAACACCGAGCTTACCAAAGAATTTGATGATGACGGCGTTAATCTTTCGGGCGGTGAGAACCAAAAAATCGCAATCGCACGATCATTTTACAAGAACGCAAGTCTGATAATTCTTGATGAACCGTCGAGTGCACTTGACCCGATTGCGGAATATAATTTCAACAAATATTTGCTCACAGCCGCCGCCGATTGCACGGTAATTTTCATCTCTCACCGTCTTTCTACCACAAGAGGAGCGGATAAGATCTATATGCTCGAGCAGGGAAGAATCGTCGAGAAAGGGTCACATGACGAATTGCTGAAAAGCGGCGGCAAATATGCCGAGATGTGGCACGCGCAGGCGGATAAATATACCGTTTAGTTTTATTGCCGCAAAACAACATAAACGCTTGACAAAATAGCGTTTTTGTGAGAAAATCTATATAATTTATGAGTTGATTTTTAACTCAAGTTTAGGAGGAATCATATTATGCCATTTTGCAATAATTGCGGAAAAGAAATAGTTGAGGGCGCGTCTTTTTGCCCAAATTGCGGAGCGGCGGTTGATAACACAGCTCAATCGGCAAACGCACAGCAAAATACACAAACACCGCCGGAACAAAATAATACCTATCAGGCGAACACACAGCAGAATAATGCTCAATATAACACACAGCAGCAATATCAGCCGCAGTCAAACGGACAATATAATGCGCAGTATGGCGCACCTCAATATGAAGCACAGCAGCCGAACGGACAAAATGCGCAAAACAGCGCTCAGCAGGCGTTTGACAAATTTACCGACACAGCCGATACAACAAGTCAGTTTGACATGAAAGATATTGAGGATAACAAGGTCATTTCGCTTTTTGCATATCTCGGAATTTTGTTCCTTGTTCCGCTGATTGCAAGACCTGACTCAAAATATGCCCGTTTCCATACAAATCAGGGCCTCGTCCTGTTCATTGTATGGGCGATTTATGGTGTAGCAGCCGGAATTGTTACAGCGATTTTTACCGCAATCGGATTGCTTGCACCGGCACTTTTGGGTGTTGTCGGCATCATATCGGCGCTTCTCGGAATCGGAAATCTTTTCTTTGTTGTGCTGATGATTCTCGGAATCGTTAATTCATGCACCGGCAAAGCAAAAGAATTGCCGCTTATCGGCGGATTCAAAATCCTTAAATAACCGATAAATCGATACATAATTAAAAACGCTTTTGAGAGTAATCCCAAAAGCGTTTTTTGTTTATTTGATGATATTCTTATTTTACTTCCGATTTTCTGATGAACAGAACGCCGAGAGTATTCGGTCCGCAATGAACGCTGACCGAGCAGCCCGCACGGGTTTCGAGAACTTCAGCGAACGGAACAAGCTCTTTTACAAGCTCGACAATCTTTTTAACATCATCTTCACGGTCCTCGTCGCAGGTATGAGTTATGAACACACGGTCAAGCTCAATGTCGTCGGGGTCATGAAGCATATCCTTGACATAATTCGGGAATATATCAAAAACATTGCCGCGATATTTTTTTGCAACGCCCATGAGTCCGTTTCTGACTTCGATTCGGGGTTTTAATTTCAAAAGGTTTGCGCCGAGCGCCGCAACACCCGAGCATCTGCCGCCTTTGTGGAGAAATTCGAGCGTATCGATTACGAACGATGAGTCAACACGCTTTGTTGCTGCGATTATGTCGTCATAGATCTCTTTAGCCGAAAGGCCCTTGTCACGAAGATCGGCGGCTCTTAACACAAGAAGTCCGATTCCTGTTGAAAGGTTGCGGCTGTCAACGATATATACATCGTCATAATCTTGGCTTACTGTTACAAAGTTGCTGTATGTAGAGGACATATCGCTGCTGATGTCAAAATGAATTACAGCGGCGTCTTCGCCATATTCCTCTTTGTAGCTTTTGATAACAGTTTCACATTCCGCAATGTTCGGCGCACAGGTTTTTAACAATGTGCCTGTTTTTTTCTTATATTCAAAAATGTCCTGCTGATGAATGTCAACACCGTCAAGCAGAGTTTCATCTCCGCGAACGATTGACAGCGGAACGCTCTTGATGTCACGGCTTTTAAGCAAATCAAGCGAAAGGTCCGCTGTGCTGTCGCAGGAAATAACGATTTTCTGTGCCATATTTGTTTCACTCTCCGTTAATTTATTAAAACATTAACTATTATACTAACATAAACCGTATGATTAATCAACTGTTTTTTGCCTTTGTGGTGATTGCGTCGATTTTTGACTGAACCTCGTCGATCTGATTTTTAAGCTGAGTTTGCTGTTCGGCATTTGCCTTAATTGTGCCTTCTAACTGTTCAAGCTGACCCTTTTGCGATGAAATGATTTCATTGTTGCTCTGAACCTGCTTTGAATAGCTGATCTTTTCATCATCGGTGATTTTTTTGACCCTTGAGCCTTGCCACCAAAGCAAAGCACATAATATTAAGCAGATTGCCGCAACGCTTAGAGCAATCGTTCTGATTTTAGTGGCAGTTTTTTTATACATATCATTATCCCTCTTAGTTTAAATTAAAATATAGTATAATTATAGCAACTCAGACTAAAAAAATCAACCGTTTTCAGGAATATCGGGGAACCAGCCGTAGACTGATAAATCCACCCTGCCGTTCTTGACCTCAATTCCGTCATTTTGGAGCCGCCGCCGCTGAACATCCGCACCTCCGAATACAAATTTGTCGGCAAGCTCTCCTTTTGAGTTCAAAACACGATAGCATGGAGTGTAGTCTCCGTCCGGGTTTTGATGAAGCGCATTACCCACAACACGGGCAAGTTTTTTGTTGCCGACAAGCTCGCCGATCATACCGTATGTCGTGACCTTTCCTTTCGGAATCATTCTTACCGCTTCGTAAATTTTAAGATAAAGCTCGTTCATATGCACGCCACCGCCTTTGTTTTGTTATTGTACCATGATTTTGCAAAAAAATGAAATAATTTTTAAAAAAACATTGACATTGTGAAATAGGGAGTATATAATAACGATAGTTGAATAAATGTTCAACTGTTATTCGATTTATTAAGGAGGTCTGAAACATGACTGAATATAATCTGATAAACGACGATCGCTGCGACTGCAATGTAATTCATCATGACATTGTCTGCGAGGTTGAGGAAAACCTTCCGAGCGAAGATACAATGTATGATTTGGCGGAGCTGTTCAAGGTGTTCGGCGATTCGACCCGAATCAGAATTTTGTCGGCGCTGTCGGTTCATGAGATGTGCGTTTGCGACATTGCAAGCCTGCTCAACATGACAAAATCATCGATTTCACACCAGCTGAGAATTCTTAAAACCGCAAAGCTTGTGCGATTTCGCAAGGATGGCAAGTCGGTCTATTATTCCTTGTCTGACGGACACGTTGCAAAGATAATGTCACAGGGACTTGACCATGTTAATGAATAATTTTTGAGGTGATTACAAAATGACTGAGAAAAAATATATCCTCAACGGGCTTGACTGCGCTCACTGCGCACAGAAAATCGCCGACAAGGTATGTGCACTTGACGGAATCGAATCGGCAAGCGTAAACTTCCCGACGAAAACCATGACGGTCAAGTATGAGGGCGATGTCAACACACTTGAGAAGAAATGCTTTGATGTTGTGCTGACCACCGAGCCCGATGTTAAAATCGTAGATAAAGATGCAAAGGAACAGGGTGCTGTTGAGAAGAAATATATCCTCAACGGTCTTGATTGCGCTCACTGCGCACAGAAGATCGCCGACAAGGTATGTGCACTTGACGGAATTGAATCGGCAAGCATAAACTTCCCGACGAAAACCATGACGGTCAAGTATGAGGGCGATGTCAACACACTTGAGAAGAAATGCTTTGATGTTGTGCTGACCACCGAGCCCGATGTTAAAATCGAGCAGGTCGAGAAAAAGGCTAATTTTCATTCGCACTCACATGACGACGACGATGACGAGGGCATTTCGGTAAAAGACATCATTTTAACGGTAGTCGGTCTTGCGTTGTTCGGCTTGACCTATATCCCCGGAATCCCGACGGTTTTGTTCTATATAATGGTATATGCCGGCTACATTTTGGTAGCGCATGAGATTATTCTGAATGTAATCAAAAAGCTGAAAGGCTTTGATATATTTGACGAAAACTTCCTGATGTTCGTTGCCTCTCTCGGCGCACTTTTAACAGGTGAAATTCCCGAAGCGTTTGCGGTTGTCGTGTTCTATCAGATCGGCGAATTTTGCCAGGATTATGCCGTTCGCCGTTCCCGCAAATCAATCAGCTCGCTGATGGACATTCGCCCTGATAAAGCGGTGCTCGTAAAAGACGGAGTTGAAACCACCTTGTCGCCCGACGATGTTAATGTCGGCGATATAATCAAGGTCATTCCGGGCGAAAAGGTTCCGCTTGACGGCGTGGTTATCAGCGGTGAGAGTATGCTCGATACATCGGCAATCACAGGCGAATCGGTGCTTCGTGAAGCTGCGGTTGATGATGAGATCTTGTCGGGCTTTATCAACAAGACAGGCGTGCTTACAATCAAGGTAACAAAGCCGTTTGGCGAATCCACGGTAAGCAAAATCTTGGAGCTTGTTGAAAACTCAAGTGAGAAAAAGGCAAAATCGGAAAACTTCATCACAAAATTCGCAAGAATATATACCCCGGCTGTATGCGGCTCGGCACTTCTTGTCGCAATCATCGGCGGACTTATTACTGCCGAATGGACAACATGGATCTACCGTGCGCTGACCTTCCTCGTAGTATCATGCCCCTGCGCTTTGGTGCTCTCAATTCCGCTGAGCTATTTTTCGGCAATCGGCGCCGGCGCAAAACAGGGCATTTTGATAAAAGGCGGTAACTATCTTGAGGCACTTGAGAAAGCAAATGCAGTATTGTTCGATAAAACAGGAACTCTGACAACAGGCAAATTTGTCGTAGCTTCGATTGATTCGGTAAACGGCGTTTCAAACGAAGATGTGCTGAAATATGCGGCAATCGCCGAAAGCTCGTCAACTCACCCGATTGCAAAATCAATCGTTTCGGCAAACAGCACAGCGTTTGATAAATCAAAAATCACTTCATATAACGAAAAATCCGCATTTGGCGTAACCGCAGTTTATGACCAAAAGACGATCACAGCGGGCTCAGACAAGATGATGAAAGAACTCGGAATCGAAGTCAAGAGCTATGATTGCGCAGTAGTTCATGTTGCTGTCGATTCAAAATATATCGGCACGATATGCCTTGCAGACGATATTAAGACTGACGCAAAACAAACAATCGACAACCTTAAAACGGTCGGAATTTCAAAAATCGCAATGCTCACGGGCGACAATGAAAATGCCGCCAAATCGGTCGCAAACACGCTCGGAATCGACTATCATGCAGGACTTTTGCCGCAGGATAAGGTTGAATATGTCGAGAAATATAAAAACGATTATACTACCGTGTTTGTCGGTGACGGAATGAATGACGCTCCGGTACTTGCGAGCGCCGACATTTCGGTTGCAATGGGTCAGGCAGGTTCTGACAGCGCAATCGAAGCGGCGGATATTGTTCTGATGAATGACAAGCCGTCATTGCTCTACAAAGCAAAGCGCTTGGCGCATCATACAAGAGTAATCGTCATGGAAAACATTGTTTTTGCACTCGGTGTTAAGCTTTTGATTTTGATTTTGGCGGCAGTCGGCGTTGCAACAATGTGGGCGGCTGTGTTTGCAGATGTCGGAGTAGCACTCATTGCCGTGCTTAATGCAATGAGATTGCTCAAAATAAAATAAATTACTTTACAGCGTCGTATATTTGTGATATACTTATTCAATAATAGTTTGAATGAAATCATGCTTAAAGAAAGGTTGAGATATATGGCGCAGGAGTTTCTTAAATATAAAGGAATACCGCTGGTTCGCTGTAAAGATGTTCTTTATTACGGAAATATGTCCGATAAATATGTTGTTCGTCTGACCGTTAAGAGTGCGGAGAAAAAGGGCGACATTAAAACTGCAACAAAGGTTGCGGTTGAGCTCATGTTGACGGACACTTCGCTTGACGAGAAAAAACGAATTACCAAAAGCAGTGAGAAAAACGGACTCTATGAGGCAATGGACATCGGTTCGGTTTGGCTCAAACGAGCGCTTGGCGAGAAATAAAAGAGGGCGGTATCAATGGAAAACAAAAAGCGTATTTTAACAGGCGACAGAACAACGGGAAAGCTTCATCTCGGTCATTTTGTCGGAAGCTTGCAAAACCGTGTCAAGCTTCAAACGAAATATGATACATTCATTTTGCTGGCTGATGTTCAGGCGCTCACAACTCATTTTGAGCACCCCGAACTCATCAACGACAGCATCTATCAGGTAGCGATCGACAATCTTTCGGTCGGACTTGATCCCGAAAATGTCACATTCGTTCAGCAGTCAAATGTTTCGGCGATCGCAGAGCTTACCGTTTTTTACTCAATGTTTGTGTCGGTTAATTCGCTTCGTCATAACCCGACGATCAAAACCGAAGCAAAGCAATATGGCTATGACGACCTGACCTACGGATTTTTGGGTTATCCTGTTTCTCAAACCGCAGACATCACATTTTGCAATGCGGACTTGGTTCCTGTCGGCGACGACCAGCTGCCTCACATGGAGCTTGCGAGAAAAATTGCCCGCAGATTCAACGACCTTTACGGCAAGGGCGAAGAGATAATCACCGTGCCTCAGGCGTTGCTTTCGGAAACACCTCGACTTGCGGGACTTGACGGCAACGCAAAAATGGGCAAGAGCCTCGGCAATGCAATATATTTGTCAGACCCTCAGGAAGAGGTTGACAAAAAGATTCGCTCGGCTGTCACAGACACCAGCAGAATTGCGGTAAAAGACCCGGGTCACCCTGAGGTATGTATGGTAAATAAATATCATAAAGCGTTTAACGCCGATGAATATGACAACATTTGCGATATGTGCAGAAATGCTAAAATCGGCTGTGTTGCGTGCAAAAAGCTGCTTTCGGCAAAGCTTAATGAGATTTTGACGCCGATTCGTGAAAGGCGTGCATATTATGACGCTCACCGCGACGAGGTTCGTGAGATAATCGTTTCTGGCACCGAAAAGGCAAACAAAATCGGCGACGAACAGCTTAAAAAAATCAAATCGGCAATGAATGTTACAATCTGATTGATGAAATATCATTAACATCAAAGACCGCAGACTTATGTTTTACACAAGGCTTGCGGTCTTTTTGTGTGCATATTTTTGTCGGCGGTTCAAACCGATTTGACAAAATGTTAAACAGTGAGATATAATTAGCAATATATAATAAAAACAGTTTCAATTAGAAAGAAATGATATTTTGAGTAAAAAAGAGATTGCCAAACGCTACATATTGTTCATCATCAGCCTGTTTTTCTCGGCAATGGGCGTTGCGCTTACAAAGCACGCCGAGCTCGGTGTGTCGCCGATTTCGTCGATTGCAAATGTAATGAGCGAAAAATTTACTTTTCTGTCTCTTGGAAACTGGCTGATAATTTGGAACTGCCTTTTGATTTTGGGTCAGGTTTTGGTGTGGAGAAAGGATTTTAAACCAATTCAGTTTTTGCAAATTCCGCTTTCATTTCTCTTTGGTTGGTTCACCGATTTCGGAATGTGGTGCGTGTCAATTATCCCGATAAATCACTATGCGACAAGGCTTGTTCTTGTGCTTTGCGGAATCACGGTTTTAGCGTTCGGCATATCTTTAGCGGTAATTGCAAATGTGATAATGAATTCGGGAGAAGCGTTTGTCAAAGCCGTTTCGGATGTTGCCAAAATGAATTTCGGCAATGTGAAAATTGCGTTTGATGTATTTTGTGTTGCGGCGGCTGTTGTCATATCGATGATATTCTTCAACGGCAAAATTGTCGGCACCCGTGAGGGCACTGTTATCACCGCGCTTTTAACAGGCGTTGTTGTAAAATTCTTTGTGAAAATGTTGAGCAAACCGATAAATAAAATATTGGAATCAAAATGCTCGGAGGCGAGATTATGATTTATAAAAACGCATTGTTTCATAATGTATATGAGTTTGACGAGTGCGAGGACGGAATATATTTTTGCCGTGCTCCGCTGTCGGTCGAGCATAATTTGAATGATGTTGCAAAGAAAACAAACCGCTATTCGACAGGCGTTGAAATTCGGTTTGTGATGCTTTCCGATGAAGTCAAAATCACCCTTTCAAAGCCGAAATTGTGCGAGGGCGACCCGATTATGTCGCATTTTTCGGTCTATTTCGGAAATATTCCGGCAGGTTGGGCGGACTGCGAAAGATATTTTAACAAAGATAAAACCAAATGCGTGATTCACAAGCCCAATAAGCAGACAATGGCACTTTTGGAGAAGATGAGCAAAGAACAGGGTTATCCGTTTTCGCCGAAGGTTGTTCGTGTTGTGATGGAATCGGCAAGCGCCCGTTTTCATGACATATCGGGTGATATTCGTGTGCCGCATGATTATGAAATGCCGAGCAAAAAATGCCTTTTTTACGGCTCGTCGATCACCAACGGCGCTTTGGCGCTTAAAACCTCCGATTGCTTTGCATATCGCATTGCGGAGAAATTCAACATGGATTACAACAACCTCGGCTATTCGGGTTCGGCTCATTGTGAGCCGGAAATGGCGGAATATATTGCATCGCTTTCGGGCTATTCGTTCATCAGCCTTGAAATGGGCGGCAATATGTACGGTTTTTCCATTGACGAATATAAATCCCGCGTCAAAAATTTTGTAAATGTTGCAGCCACGGCTCATTATGACATTCCGATATTTTGCGTTGATATGTTCTATTGCCGTGAGGAGTACGAAAACGGCGATGAGAGCAAAACCAAAAAAATGAGAAAGGCGCTGAACGAAGCGTTATCGGAACTCGGACTGAAAAATACGATATATGTTCCGGGTAACAGCCTGCTTTCGTCGCTTGTCGGGCTCACCGCCGACTTCACACATCCCGGAATTGAGGGCAGCACCGAAATATTTAAGAATTATTCAGCGAAAATCGAAAAATACCTTTGATTTATCAATGAAAACATGGTTTTGATATGAATATCTATGTATTCTTTATGCATAGATATTCATTTTTTGATATAATCTCCAAATGCCGTTTTGGTGTGTATATAAAAAAATGTTAGGTGAGCGACAGAATAATTTGTTGAAAATAATATTTGTTTTAGTGTTGACAATACAAGGCGATTGTGGTACAATAAGAAAAATCGAGTTGGGAGGCAATTTAGTTGAATTACATTCTGTCCGGCGGATATGTTTTTGTGAAAGATAAGTTCATAAAAAATGATATATTTATACAGAATGGTGTTATTGCTTGCATTTCCCCGAACATTACCGATGTTTCTGATGATACCGCCGTTTATAATTTGCATAATTGTTTAATTTTGCCGGGACTTATTGATGTTCATGTTCATCTTAGAGTTCCCGGTTTTTTTTATAAGGAAGACATGAACAGCGGCACAAAAGCGGCAGCGGCGGGCGGCTATTCGGATATATGCGCAATGCCTAACCTCAATCCCGTGCCTGACAGCGTCGAGCACCTGAAAGCCGAAACCGACCTGATCGAGCAATCGGCGGTCGTCAATGTTCACCCATATGGCGCACTGACGGTGAATGAAGCGGGGGAGCGGTTATCGGAAATCGACGATTTAGCAAAAAATGTGGTTGCGTTTTCCGATGACGGCAAGGGCGTTCAGAGCGCTGAGATGATGAAAAGCGCAATGATGAAAGCAAAGGCGCATGACAAAATCATTGCGGCGCATTGCGAAGTGAATGAGCTGCTGCACGGCGGATACATTCACGATGGCGAGTATGCAAAGGCTCACGGACACCGTGGAATTTGTTCGGCAAGCGAATATGAGCAGATAAGACGAGATATTGAGCTTGCAAAACAAACGGGTTGTAAATATCATGTATGTCACATCTCGACAAAAGAAAGCGTTGAGCTGATAAGACAGGCAAAGCGTGACGGAGTAAACATAACCTGCGAAACAGGACCTCATTATTTAATACTTTGTGATGAGGACTTAAAAGAAGAGGGCAGATTCAAAATGAATCCGCCGCTGAGGTCAAGACAAGACCTTGCGGCATTGATCGAGGGCATTAAGGACGGCACGATCGACATGATTGCAACCGACCATGCGCCACACTCAACGGAAGAAAAGTCAAAGGGGCTCGAAAAGAGCGCATTTGGAATCGTCGGGCTTGAAACTGCGTTCGCGCTGATGTATACACATCTTGTAAAACCGGGCGTCATAACCCTTGAGCGGTTAGTCGAGCTTATGCACACAAACCCCATGAAGCGATTTAACATCGGCTGCGACATAAATGAGGGCGAGCCTGCAACGCTTGCGGTTTTTGACATTGAAAATGAATATAAAATAAATCCTGCCGAGTTTTTCTCAAAGGGAAAAGCAACGCCGTTTGAGGGCGAAAAGGTATTCGGCAGATGTTTGATGACGATAATAAACGGGAGGACAGTATGGAATTCATCAAAGATTTCGACAGAAAAATAGTGTTTGAGGACGGCACGGAATATTACGGCTATGGATTTGGCGGTAATGTTGACACTCCTCATGTATGCGAGATTGTATTTAACACCTCAATGGTAGGCTATCAGGAGATCGTGTCCGACCCGTCATATACATATCAGGCGGTAACGATGACCTATCCGATAATCGGCAACTACGGAATTGCGGACGACGATTTTGAAACCAAAACACCGACGATCGGTGCGCTGATCGTTCGTGATTATAACGACGAGCCGAGCAATTTCCGCTGCACATTCACTCTTGCCGAGATTTTGGAGCAATATGAAATACCGGGAATATTCGGTGTGGATACACGAAAAATCGCTCGCTCGATCAGAGATGAGGGCAGCCGGCCGATTTGCATTTGCAACTCCGACTATCCGACCGATAAGGCGGTTAAACAAATATCGCAAAATCCTGTTAAGCGTGACGCAGTGTCAAAAGTATGCTGCAAAAAACCGTGGGTCAAAAAGTCGGAAATCAGAAAAAAATATAATGTCGTTGCAATCGACTGCGGAATCAAACTCAACATTGTCCGCTCGCTTGCAAAACGAGGCTGTGATGTCACGATCGTGCCATATAACACCTCTGCCGAGGAGATTTTGAGCCATAATCCCGACGGCGTATTCATCTCAAACGGACCCGGTGACCCGGAAGATGTCAAGGTAACGATCGAAACGATCAAGAGCCTGATCGGAAAATTGCCGATATTCGGAATTTGCCTCGGACATCAGATAATCAGTCTTGCGTTCGGCGCAAAAACATATAAACTGAAATTCGGTCACAGAGGTGGAAACCACCCTGTAAAAAACCTGCTGACCGACAAAATCGAGATAACAAGCCAAAACCATTCCTATGCCGTTGACAGCGATTCGGTAAAAGGAACAGGGCTTGAGATTACTCACATAAACCTACTTGATAACACGGTCGAGGGCGTAAGAAATGTTGATAAAAAGATATTCAGCGTTCAATATCACCCCGAAAGCGCACCGGGCCCTCAGGACAGCTCATATTTATTTGATATATTCACACAGATGATGGAAGGAGAAATGAACAATGCCAAAAAGAACTGACATTAAAAAGGTATTGGTGATAGGTTCAGGTCCTATCGTCATCGGACAAGCCGCAGAATTTGACTATGCGGGCACACAGGCGTGTTTGGCACTCAGGGAAGAGGGCTACAAGGTAATTCTTGCAAACTCAAACCCTGCTACGATCATGACCGACACCGCAATTGCGGATAAAGTATATATGGAGCCGCTCAACAAAGAGTTTTTGGCTCGAATTTTGCGCTATGAACGCCCGCAGGCGTTGATTCCCGGAATCGGCGGACAAACAGGACTTAATTTGGCGCTTGAACTTGAAAAAGACGGCGTGCTTAAAGAATGCGGTGTTGAGCTGCTCGGCACAAGAAGCGAGAGCATTGAGCGCGCAGAGGACCGTGAGCTGTTCAAGGAGCTTTGCGAGTCGCTCGGCGAGCCTGTTTTGCCCTCAATCATTGCCCATTCAATCGAAGAATCAATCGCAGCCGCCGAAGAAATCGGCTATCCTGTCGTTCTTCGTCCTGCGTTCACCCTCGGCGGCACAGGCGGCGGTTTTGCTGACAACGAGCAGGAGCTTCGTGAGATAATGAAAAATGCATTGAAATTATCTCCCGTTCATCAGGTTCTTGTTGAAAAGAGCATTAAAGGCTACCGTGAAGTGGAATATGAGGTTATGCGTGATAAAAACGACACCGCAATCACCATTTGCAACATGGAAAACCTTGATCCGGTCGGAATCCACACAGGCGACTCGATCGTTGTAGCGCCAAGCCAAACGCTCACAAATAAAGAATATCAAATGCTCCGTGACAGTGCGCTTCGCATTATCCGTGAGCTTAAAATCGAGGGCGGATGCAATGTTCAGTTTGCGCTTGACCCGCTGTCGTTCCAATATTATGTAATCGAGGTCAATCCGAGAGTATCCCGTTCGTCGGCGCTTGCGTCAAAAGCGAGCGGCTACCCGATTGCAAGAGTTTCCGCAAAAATTGCGGTTGGAATGACGCTTGACGAAATCCAAATCGCAAATACGCCTGCGTCATTTGAACCGACGCTTGACTATGTTGTCACAAAAATCGCACGATTCCCGTTTGATAAATTTGCGGACGCAGAAAACAAGCTGTCAACGCAGATGAAAGCAACGGGCGAGGTCATGAGCGTCGGCAGAACGATCGAAGAAAGCCTGCTTAAAGCAATTTGTTCGCTTGAAATCGGCGTTGACCATCTCTATATGGCAAAGTTCGAGCTTTACACGGTTGACGAGCTTCTCAAATATATCGCAATCGGCACGGACGACCGCATTTTTGCAATCGCAAAGCTGCTTCGTTCGGGAGTCTCATGCGAGCAGATCAACGCAATCACAAAAATCGATATGCTGTTCCTTGACAAAATCAAGAACATAATCGACTTTGAGCCGGAGCTCATGTCGCATAAAAACAATCTCACGACCCTTTACAGAGCAAAACGACTCGGCTTTTCCGATAAATGCATTGCAAGACTCTGGGGCGTCAAGGAAATCGATGTATATAATCTTCGCAAGTCGAACAATATGTTCCCGGTATACAAAATGATTGATACCTGCGCTTCCGAGTTTGACAGCTACATTCCGTATTTCTATTCAAGCTATGAATTGGAAAATGAATCGATCGTCTCAAACGGCAAAAAGATCATCGTTTTGGGTTCTGGACCGATCAGAATCGGTCAGGGTGTTGAGTTTGACTATTCAACCGTTCATGCCGTTAAAACGATTAAGGCAAACGGCTTTGAAGCAATTATCATCAACAATAATCCCGAAACGGTTTCAACCGACTACACCTGCTCCGATAAGCTCTATTTTGAGCCGCTCACGGTTGAGCACGTAATGAATATTATCGAGCTTGAAAAGCCGCTCGGCGTCGTTGCCTCACTCGGCGGTCAGACCGCAATCAATCTTGCGGCAAAATTGCAGCAGCGAGGCGTTAAGCTTATCGGTACAGACACCGAGGCAATCGAGCGTGCCGAAAACAGAGATTCGTTTGAGAAAATCATGAACGAACTCAAAATTCCGCAGCCGAACGGTCAGGCAGTCACCAACATTGAAGACGGCGTTGCCGCCGCCGCTCAAATCGGCTATCCTGTTCTTGTTCGCCCGAGCTATGTTTTGGGCGGCAGAGCAATGCAGATAGTAAATGATGAGCCGAGCCTGCGCCATTATCTCAAAACCGCTGTTGAAGTTGATGTTGACCAGCCGGTGCTTGTCGATAAATATATCAGCGGCAAAGAGGTTGAGGTTGACGCTGTCTGCGACGGAAAAGATGTCTTTGTTCCCGGAATCATGGAGCACGTTGAACGCACCGGAATCCATTCGGGCGACAGCATCAGCGTTTATCCGTCGTTCAGCCTTTCGCAAAAATCAAAGGATACGATCCTTGAATATACAAGAAAATTGGGACTCGGAATCGGAATCGTCGGACTTTACAACATTCAGTTCATCGTTGACAAAAACGACGATGTATATGTAATCGAGGTAAATCCGCGTTCGTCAAGAACCGTTCCGTTCCTCTCAAAAGCAACAGGCTATTCGCTTGCCGACATCGCAACGCTCGTAATTTTGGGCAAATCGCTCAAAGAACAGGGCTTTACTTCAATCTATCCGAAAGAAAAAGAGCGTTGGTATGTAAAGGTTCCCGCATTTTCATTCTCGAAAATCAGCGGTCTTGACGCAACCTTGTCGCCTGAAATGAAATCAACCGGCGAAGCAATCGGATATGATAAAAAGCTTAACCGTGCGCTCTATAAAGCCCTTCAGGCGTCGGGCATGAATGTTGCAAACAGCGGCACTGTGTTCATTTCGGTAGCCGATAAGGATAAGGACGAGGCTTTGCCGCTTGCAAAGAGATTCTATGACATGGGCTTTTCAATCGAAGCCACCGAGGGCACGGCAAACTTCCTTCGTGAACACGGAATCAAGACAAGAGTCAAGCTCAAATTGTCAGACGGCAGCGAAGAGATTTTGGATTCGATCAGAAAAGGCTTTGTGACATATGTTGTAAACACCAAAGACCTTTCAAGCGCCGACCATTTGACCGACGGCTATGAAATCCGTCGTTGTGCGGTTGAAAATAATGTCACGATCTTCACATCTCTCGACACAGTCAGAGTTTTGCTTGACGCACTCGAAGAAATGACCTTGCCGGTTTCGACGATCGACGCCGAATAATAAATATTTGCGAGGATAAATAATGCTAACCACAACCGATTTTACAATAATTAAACACACCAAAATTGCCGCCGACATTTATGAAATGGTGCTGGGCGGCGACACATCGGGAATCACGAATCCGGGTCAGTTTGTCAACATAAAGCTGTCGGGATTCTATCTTCGCCGACCGATCTCGGTTTGCGACTGGGACAACGGCACGCTGACTATCATCTACAAAACAGTCGGCAAAGGCACGGAATATATGTCGCATTTATCTGTCGGCGACACGCTGAACATCATGCTGCCGCTCGGCAACGGCTACGATTTGTCGGTTGAGTGCGAAAGACCGCTGATACTCGGTGGCGGCGTTGGCGTTCCTCCGATGTATGGGCTTGCAAAAGCGCTTGTGAAAATGGGCAAACAGGTAACTGCGGTGCTCGGATTTAACAGCGAGAGCGACATTTTTTATGTTGAAAAATTCGCAAAGCTCGGCGTTAATGTAATAATAACGACCGCCGACGGCTCAGTTGGCAAAAAAGGCTTTGTTACCGATTTGGTCGATAAAATCGATTATGATTATTTCTTCTGCTGCGGTCCCGAGTCGATGCTCAAAGCGGTATATGATAAGACGGAAACCTCGGGTCAGCTCAGCTTTGAACAGCGAATGGGCTGTGGATTCGGTGCGTGCATGGGTTGCTCGTGCAAAACAAAATACGGCAACAAAAGAATTTGCAAAGACGGCCCGGTGCTTGTCAAGGAGGAGATAATATGGTAAACGATCGCCTTAGCGTAACATTGTCGGGGTTGACGCTCTCAAATCCCGTGATCCCGGCGTCGGGCACATTCGGCTATGGCTATGAATTTGCCGAGCTCTATGACATAAATTGTCTTGGCAGCTTTTCGTTCAAGGGCACGACAAAAGAACCACGATTTGGCAATCCGACTCCGCGAATTGCCGAAACACCGAGCGGAATGATAAATTCGGTCGGCTTGCAAAATCCCGGAATCGAAAAGGTGATTTCGGAAGAATTGCCGAAGCTCAAAAAATGCTTTTCGAAGCCGGTGATCGCAAATATATCAGGCTTTTCAAAAGATGAATATATGTATTGCTGTGAGAAGATCGACAAGCAGGACGCAGTCGGATTGATTGAAGTGAACATCAGTTGTCCGAATGTTCATAACGGCGGAATGAGCTTTGGTACATCTGCGGAAAATGCCGCTGAAATAACAAAAGCGGTCAAAAGCGTCACAACAAAGCCGGTATATATTAAGCTCACCCCGAATGTCACAAATATCGTTGAAATCGCAAAGGCTTGCGAGGAATCGGGCGCAGACGGCATCAGCATGATAAATACATTGCTCGGAATGAGACTTGACCTTAAAACAGGCCGTCCCGTTGTGGCAAACAAAATGGGCGGATTTTCGGGAAGCGCAATTTTGCCGGTGGCGCTCAGAATGGTCTATCAGGTATATGAAGCGGTAAAAATCCCGATAATCGGAATGGGCGGTGTGACAAGCGCTGATGATGTAATCGAAATGATGATGTGCGGTGCCACAGCCGTTCAGATAGGTGCGGCAAACCTCATTGACCCGTTCGTTTGCAAAAACATAATCGAGCAGCTGCCCGAAAGAATGGACAAATATAAAATCGACAAATTGACCGATATTATCGGTTTGGCGCATAAACAATAATAGTTTAGGAGAGATGAATATGGGTAAAGATGTAATCATCGCCTGCGATTTTTCGTCAAAACAGCAGGTAATGGACTTTCTTGACAAATTCACAGGCAGAAAGCCGTTTGTGAAAATCGGAATGGAGCTATATTATGCCGAGGGCCCCGAAATTGTCCGTGAAATAAAAAAAAGAGGACATAAAATATTCCTTGATTTAAAGCTTCATGATATTCCGAATACCGTAAAAAAATCAATGGCGGTATTATCCCGACTTGATGTAGATATGTGCAATCTTCATGCAGGCGGAACAAAGCCGATGATGTGTGCGGCGCTTGAAGGACTCACCCGTGAGGACGGCACAAGACCGTTGCTCATTGCCGTGACCCAGCTTACTTCAACCGACCAGGAGCATATGGAGAGCGACCTTTTGATTCATGAACCGATTGACAAGGTTGTAATGCATTATGCAAAATGTGCGGCGGAATCGGGACTCGACGGCGTTGTTTGCTCGCCGCTTGAGGCTAAAAAGGTTCATGAAACCTGCGGCGACAGTTTCATCACGGTAACGCCCGGCGTTCGCTTTGCGGAAAACGATAAGGGCGACCAGTCGAGAGTAATGACTCCGGCTGAGGCTAAAAAAATCGGCTCTGATTATATCGTTGTCGGCAGACCGATCACCCAAAGTGACGACCCGGTTGCGGCATATGAAAGATGCGTTAGAGAATTTGTGGACTGATGAGAGATTAAAACGATTTATCTCGGCGACAGCGTAACGGCGTTTGATTCAAAGCCGTTTAATTGCGAAAATGATTATAACCGTCCAAATGAACACGAGATCTGTCGAGGCTATCCCACATTATTATCCTAACGGCTCGGTCTTGTGAATGTCGGAAATTATGCTGTCGGCGGTCACCGGATTTTCAAACAGCGGGATTAATAAAATCAACCTGCCCGAATTTACCTTTGAGGGCGTTCACCCGACAAATAAGGGTTATGAATTTATCATCGGCACCCTGGAAAGCACAATAAAATCAATCATATAAATTTGAAAGGAACTATTTGAAATGGAAAAGTCAATCGCAAAGGATCTTTTGTCAATTAAGGCGGTATTTTTCCGTCCGAACGAGCCGTTTACATGGGCGTCCGGAATTAAAAGCCCGGTATATTGCGACAACCGCCTGATTTTGTCGGCACCCGATGTCAGAACAAGAGTTGAAACCGCAATCGCCGACACAGTCGAGGACGAATATCCCGGTTGTGAAATGCTGATGGGCACCTCAACCGCAGGAATCGCTCATGCCGCAATCGCTGCAGAAATGCTCGGAATCCCGATGGGCTATGTCCGTTCGGGCGCAAAGGACCACGGCAGACAAAATCAGATCGAGGGCAAGCTTGAGCCCGGCACAAAGGTAGTTGTTGTCGAGGATTTGATTTCAACCGCAGGCAGTGTAATCGAGGTTGTAAACATTCTTCGTGAGCACGGTGCAGAGGTCATGGGCATTGTCAGCATCGTAACCTATGGCATGAAAAAAGGTCTTGACCGCTTGAAAGAGGCAAATGTAAGAAATGTCAGCCTCACAAACTTTGATGTAATTGCAAAGACTGCGGCAGAAGAAAACTATATCGCAAAAGAGGATGTCGCAAGACTTATTAAGTTCCGTGACAATCCGTCGGACGAAAGCTGGATAAATAAATAATATCACAACGGGAGCCTTTTGTAATGAGAAGTCTAATTGATATTTTGGATTTGAGCACAAGCGAGATCGACGGGCTGATCGACCGTTCGCTTGATATTATTGCAAATCCGCAAAAATATGCGCATAAATGCGACGGCAAAAAGCTTGCGACGCTGTTTTTCGAGCCGTCAACACGCACACGACTCAGCTTTGAAGCGGCAATGTATGAGCTCGGCGGTCATGTTCTCGGATTTTCAGAAGCACAGTCATCGTCAGCCTCAAAGGGCGAGAGCGTTGCGGATACTGTCAGAGTCGTCGGTTGCTATGCCGATATAATCGCAATGCGTCACCCGAAAGAGGGCGCACCGCTCGTTGCATCAATGCACGCAGGCGTTCCTGTGATAAACGCAGGCGACGGCGGACACAATCACCCGACGCAAACGCTCGCCGACCTGCTCACGATCAAGCGTGAAAAGGGCGGCTTTGACAACATGACGGTCGGACTTTGCGGCGACTTGAAATTCGGCCGCACGGTTCATTCGCTCATCGGCGCACTTTCACGGTATAATAACATCAAGTTCGTGCTGATTTCACCCGATGAACTGAAGCTTCCCGATTATGTCAAAAACGATGTGCTGAAGAAAAACAACATCGAATATCGTGAGACGGACAACCTTGAAGCGTCAATGCCGGAGCTTGACATTCTCTATATGACCCGAGTTCAGCAAGAGCGCTTTTTCAACGAAGCGGACTACATTCGTCTGAAAGACAGCTATGTGCTAAACCCCGACAAGCTCAAAAACGCAAAGGACTCGCTTTGCATAATGCATCCGCTGCCGAGAGTAAACGAGATTTCGGTTGCGGTTGACAGCGACAAACGAGCTTGCTATTTCAAACAGGTCGAAAACGGTAAATATATTCGCATGGCGCTGATTTTGTCATTGCTCGGAATTGATTAAGGAGGAACAAAATGAACATAGATTCAATCAAAAACGGCTATGTCATTGACCACATCAAAGCCGGCAGATGCATGGAGCTGTATAATTATCTCGGACTTGAGGATATGGAATGCACGGTTGCAATTCTTAAAAATGTGCCGAGTAAGAAGATGGGCAAAAAGGATATTATCAAAATCGACGAGCTCATCAACATCGACCTTGACGTTCTCGGCTATATCGACCCGGGAATCACGGTCAATATCGTTAAAAACGGCATAATTGAGGGAAAAGAGCACCTTGAACTGCCCGAAAGAGTAACGGGTGTAATCAAATGCAAAAATCCGAGATGCATCACCTCAACCGAGCAGGAATTGCCCAATATTTTCAAGCTCACCGACAAAGAACACGGAGTTTATCGCTGCATTTATTGCGAATCGAAAGCAAAAAATCAGCGCAGATAAAATTTATTTAGATTACGGAGGAAACAATGATGAGCAAAATTCAAATGAAAACGCCGCTTGTTGAAATGGACGGCGACGAAATGACCAGAGTAATCTGGAAGATGATTAAAGATATACTGATTGAGCCTTATGTTGACCTTAAAACCGAATATTATGATTTGGGACTCAAACACAGAGATGAAACAAACGATCAGGTAACGATCGATTCGGCTAACGCAACAAAAAAATACGGCGTTGCGGTAAAATGCGCCACAATCACACCGAATGCACAGCGCATGACCGAATATAACCTCAAGGAAATGTGGAAAAGCCCGAACGGAACGATTCGTGCGATTTTGGACGGCACCGTTTTCAGAACACCGATCATCGTAAAGGGCATTAACCCCTATATTCCGACATGGACAAAGCCGATAACAATCGCCCGTCACGCATACGGCGATATTTATAAAAACAGCGAGATGAAAGTCGCAGCAGGCTCAAAAGCTGAGCTTGTCGTAACCGATAAGGACGGCAATGAGACCCGTCAGGAAATCTTCACCTTCAAAGATTCGGACGGCGTAATTCAGGGCGTTCACAACATTGATAAATCAATCGCGTCATTTGCTCATTCATGCTTCAAATATGCGCTTGACGCAAAAAAAGATCTTTGGTTTGCAACCAAGGACACAATTTCGAAAACATATGACCACCGTTTCAAGGACATTTTTGCCGAGATTTATGAAAATGATTATAAGGCAAAATTTGAGGCGGCAGGAATTGAATATTTCTACACATTGATTGACGATGTCGTTGCTCGAATCGTTCGTTCACAGGGCGGTGTGATCTGGGCTTGCAAGAACTATGACGGCGATGTAATGAGCGATATGCTTGCAACAGCGTTCGGCTCACTCGGAATGATGACCTCGGTTCTTGTTTCTCCCGACGGAGTATATGAATATGAGGCGGCTCACGGAACGGTAACCCGCCATTATTATAAATACCTCAAAGGCGAGAGCACCTCGACAAACAGTGTTGCAACGCTCTATGCATGGACAGGCGCACTCAGAAAAAGAGGCGAGCTTGACAACACACCCGAGCTTTGCGAATTTGCCGACAAGCTTGATGGCGCAGTCATCAAGACGATCGAAGACGGCGTAATGACAGGCGACCTTTATGTTCTCTCAAGCCTTGAGAACAAGCAAAAGGTTGACACAGAAACCTTCCTACGCGAAATTGACAATCGCCTTAAAGCATCAATGTAATTTAAGCAAAAAACACCCTGCTGATACTTTTCTGTATCAACAGGGTGTTTTGGTTTACGGTTTATTCTATATAGCTGTCAATTCCGTCTTTCAGCCTTTTTAACCCCTCGATCACCGTGGATTTGGGTGCTGCGACATTTATTCGCAAAAATTGTTCTCCGCCGCTGCCGTAACCGCTGCCGGCGCTGATATATAATCCGGTTGTCTTGCGAATATGCTTTGCAAGCAAGCGCGAATCATCGCATATTTTGCTGCAATCAAGCCACAAAAGATAGGTGGCAGGGGAGCGCATAAGTTTAACCTGCGGCAGGTTTTTTTTGATAAAATCACTTGCTGTCAGCTTGTTTTGATAAATGTATTCGCAAAGCTCGTCAAGCCATTCGCCGCCTTTTGTAAATGCCGCAACCGCCGCTGTGATTGCAAATGCATTCGGCTCTGCGACCTCGTCGGTATTAAGCGCACGCCAAACCTTGTGCCGCAAATTTTTGTCATCGACCATGACCGCCGCCGTCTGAAGCCCCGCAATGTTAAAAGCCTTTGTCGGCGCAATCAGCGTTATGGAATTTGACCTGCAAACATCGTTTACGGACGAAAACGGAACATATTCATATCCGGGGTCGCACAAATCGCAATGAATCTCGTCGGATACCACTGTAACATGATTGTCCGAACAAAGCTGTCCGATTTTGGCAAGCGTTTCCTTGTCCCAAATTTTGCCCGACGGATTTTGCGGATTGCAAAGAATCATCAATGTCGTTTGCGGGTCGGACAGTTTATCCTCCAAATCGGCAAAATCAGGGCTATATTCGCCGTTTTCATAAATCATTCGGCTCTGAATCGGCACTCTTCCGTTATTTAAAATCGAGTTAAAAAATATGTTGTAAACAGGGGTCATCAAAACCACCTTTTCGGCAGGAGTCGTGAGCTTTCTGACAATGCTCGAAATCGCCGGCACAACACCGGTACAAAAAGTGAGCGCCTCTTTGCAAAATGTCACATTGTGACGCTCTTTCCACCAGTTTATATAAGCCTCATACCATTCGTCAGGGATTACCGAATAGCCGAAAACGCCGTGCTCCAAACGCCGATTTAATGCGTCTCTGATTTCGGGTGCTGTTTTAAAATCCATGTCCGCAACCCACATCGGCAGCTCGTTTTCCTTAACATCCCATTTTAGCGAAGCCGAATTTCTGCGGTCGATTACTTCATCAAAATTATATTTCATTAAGCCGTCCTCATGCTTTCAGTTGTTTTTTACAATGATTATTGTCTTTTCGGGGTCAACCTTGTCTTTCTCAATGATAAGCTCGTCGATTTGCTCGGCTTTGATAATGCCGCCCGTCGGGTTTATCACGCTGTCGATTTTGGTTGTTATCTCTGCCTCAACCGTTGAATATTCAAAAGCAAGCGTTGTATTGATCAGCTTGCAGTTGACCATTTTGAGATTTTCAATGTAGCACATTCCCTGCAAGCTTTCGACCGTGCAGTTGACAAGCGTCAGGTTTTTTGAGTTCCAACCTAAATATTCACCCGAAATGTACGAATCATAGACGGTGATGTTGTCGCTGTTCCAAAAAGCGTCTTTTGAAAGCAGCTTTGAGTTGTGAATTTCAACATTGTTGCATCCGTCAAAGGAATAGTTGCCGTAAAGCGTCAGCCCGTCAATATACATATTGTCGGAATTCATCGCAAAATAATCGCCCTTTGCGGTGATGTTATTTAGCTTTACATGATTGCAATGCCAAAGCGTTTCAGCGGCATTGATCAGGCTTGTGTCGGAAATCGACAAATTGTTGCATCTTCTGAAGTTTTTAGGAGCTTCAATCGCCGAATTTTTAACGCTGATGTTGTTTGTGTACCAAACGCCTGCGCGAGCCATTTCAAACCAAGTGCAGTTTTGAACATCAATGTCATTGCAGTACCAAAGCGGATATTTCCACTTAAAGCTTGAATCAAACAAAATGATGTTGTCGCTTTCTTTAAGCGGCGATTCGCCGTCGTCAAAAATCGTGTCGTATATTTTAAGGTGCGAAGTATCAAAAAGCGCCCTTTCACCCGTCAGCCTTTGACCCCGAATTTCATTATATTCTTCCATTGTTTTCTCCTTGTGTCTCATGAAAATCCAATATACATTATAATACATAAAAATGAACATATCAAACACATTTATTAAAAAATATGTTTATTTATCATACGCAATTTCTAAAAAGAGGTAATTTTACTTGATATGACGAAAAAATGCTGATATAATGTAAAATAAGATAATATATGTTTTTGGATAAATATTTGTTTAAGAGGCTAAATGAGATGGATTTTTCAAACGCAAAAAAGATAGTTTTCAAGGTCGGCACATCGACCATGACCCATGATAACGGCAAACCAAACTATAAAAAATTCGAGGAGCTCGCAAGAATTTTGTCCGATTTGCAAAACGAGGACAGAAAAATCGTTTTGGTATCAAGCGCCGCGATTGCAGTCGGAGTAGATAGCATGAGATTGCCCGAAAGACCCGCTTCAACTGCCGCAAAACAGGCGGTTGCGGCTGTCGGTCAATGCGAGCTGATGTTTATTTATGATAAGGTTTTCAGCGAATATAACAAAACGATCGGTCAGGTGTTGATGACAAAAGACGGCGTCGACATCCGTGACAGACGGGATAATATCATAAATACATTCAACGAGCTTTTTAATTACGGTGTAATCCCGATCGTAAACGAAAACGATACCGTTGCAACCGACGAGGTCGTATTCGGCGACAACGACACGCTCTCAGCGGTTGTTGCCGATTGTGTAAATGCCGATTTGCTTGTAATAATCACCGACATTGACGGGCTGTATGATAAAAACCCGGCGGAAAACGACGACGCAAAGCTCATTCCCGAAGTTAAAGAGATTACCTCAGAGCTGTTTGCAAATGCGGGAGGCAGCGGAACGAGCAGGGGAACAGGCGGAATGTATACAAAATTGCAAGCCGCTCAAATTGCCGCAAAATCGCATATTCCTACAGCAATCATTTCGGGCAAAAACCTCCACAACATCTATGAACTGCTTGACGGAAAGCAGGTCGGAACCGTTTTTTTGGCATAACCGATTTTAACCGATATTTTATGGGAGTGTGTTGATAATGATAGATTTATCGTCAATGGGCGAGCGTGCAAAATTGGCTGAACGAGTGCTTGCAACAGCCGGCACGGCGCTTAAAAACAGGGCGCTTGAGAAAATCGCCGAGCGACTGATAATAAATGCTGAAATGATAATCGGCGAGAATAAAAAGGATATTGCAACCGCAAGAGAAATGGGAATTGCCGAGCAGATGATCGACAGACTGATGTTAAATGAAGCTCGGATCAAAGCAATCTCAGACGCTGTTTTGCAGGTTGCGGCGCTTGATGACCCGATCGGTGAGGTTCTCGACGGATTTGTTCGTCCAAACGGACTAAATATTAAAAAAGTTGCGGTGCCGCTCGGCGTCATCGGAATAATCTATGAATCCCGTCCGAATGTCACGGTTGATGCGGCGACTCTTTGCCTGAAATCGGGCAATGTCGCAATTCTTCGAGGCGGCAAAGAAGCGTTTTGCTCAAACAATGCGCTGTGCGGGGTCATGAGAGATGCGCTGAAATCTGTCGGATTGCCCGAAGACTGCGTTCAGTTAGTGACCGACACAACGCGTGAGTCCGCCACAGCGCTCATGCAGCTGTCAGCACTTGATGTGCTGATTCCGCGAGGCGGAAAGGGCTTGATTCGTTCGGTGGTCGAAAATTCAAAAGTCCCGGTAATCGAAACCGGTTCGGGAAATTGCCATGTATATGTCGATGAGTTTGCCGATTTTGACAAAGCGGTGAAAATCGTTGATAATGCAAAAACTCAGCGTGTTTCGGTCTGCAATGCGGCGGAAAGCTTGTTGGTTCATGAAAAAATCGCCGATAAAATCCTGCCGCTGATTAAAAATGCGCTCGATAAATCATCGGTCGAAATCAGAGGCTGCAAGCGCACAAAAGCAATCTTGGGCGAGAGTGTCGTTTTGGCAACAGACGAGGATTATGCGACCGAATATAACGATTATATTATTTCTGTCAAGGTCGTTGATTCAATCGATGAAGCAATCGACCACATAATGAAATATACAACAGGACACAGCGAAAGCATTGTGACCGAGAATTATACAAATGCGCTCAAATTTACCGAATGTGTTGATGCAGCGGCGGTATATGTCAATGCGTCCACCCGTTTTACCGACGGCGGCGAATTCGGTTTCGGCGCAGAAATCGGTATATCCACTCAAAAGCTCCATGCACGAGGACCAATGGGCTTAAAGCAGCTGACTTCAATGAAATATATCGTTTTCGGAAACGGACAAATAAGATAAAGGTGCGTTTATAATGCCAAAAAAGAAGAAAAAAATCGACGATAAAAAAGCATATGAAGCGCCGAGCGCAAATTTTCATGAACGCACGGGCGTGATCACCGACGGCGATATGAACGAGATTTTTGACGGAATCGATTTTGACAAAATCAGCCGTGATGATGAGAAAAAACGCGAGCCCGAACCGCCGATTTTAAAGCCGGTTCATGCAAGAATCCTCGGCGCCTGCGTAATTTTAGTCGTGGTTGTCGGAATTTTGCTCTCAGCCTTCGGAATCAATTCGGCGGTTGCGGCGGCAAAAGCCGAAAAGGAACGCCGAGACGAAATTGCCGATTATATTTCACCTGTCGTTGCGATCGGCTTTCAGCCATATGACAATCTGTCCGACGTCGACATGGTCATGCTCCTTCGCTGTGCCGCGCTCCATGCGGTCGAGAATAACAAGGACGAGCTTAAACAAAACGAATCGGGCCGCACCGAGTTGCCGGTATATATGCTAAAATCAGCAATCACCGATTTGTTTGGCGACGACATTGATTTAAAATATTATTCATTCGACATTGACGGCTTGCTTTTTGAATATGACGAGCAAAATAAATGCTATCTCTATTCGGCAGTCGGAATAAACCCTGTCTATGTTCCCGAAATCGTGACATATTCCAAATCAAGCGACGCAGTCACGGTTTGCGTGAAATATAAAGCGAATAACGGCGAGATCAACGCCTATAACGACATGGAATATATCTACAAAATCAAGCAGTCGGACGGATTTCGACAAATTGTCGGCATAAAGAAAAAGTAATGAAAGTAAAATCATAAAAAACACTTGACATTGCAGGCTATTTGATGTATAATCTATAAGCCGCTTATTGTGGGCTTTTGTGTGTGAGTGCACCTTAAACAGCGTTTTTGATGCGATTTGCATCTTACAATGCTTGCCCGACGGTAGCGAGTCTATATATAAAGAGGTTAAACAAATGTACGCAATTTTTGAAACCGGCGGAAAGCAGTACAAGGTTGAAAAAGGCTCAGTTGTATATGTTGAAAAGCTCGACATCGCTGAGAACGAAACTGTAACTTTTGACAAAGTCCTGCTCGTAGAAGACGGAAAGAAAGAAACAAAGATCGGCGCACCGTATCTTTCAAATGTTCTTGTTGGCGCAAAGGTGCTTAAACAGGGCAAAGATAAGAAGATCACAGTGTTCACCTACAAGCCGAAGAAAAACGAGAAGCGCAAGCTCGGCCACAGACAGCCCTATACAAAGCTTGAAATCATCTCGATCGGCACCGCTGCAACAGTTAAGAAAAATGTTGAAGCAGCAACAGCTAAATCGGAAGAAGAAACAAAGGCTGAATAATTATGATAAATGTCCTTCTGCTGATGCGTGATCACAGCCTTTGCGGCTTTGAGATTTCGGGTCATTCAACCGAAAATTCGGATGATTTTGACGGGAAGCTTGTGTGCTCGGCGGTTTCAAGCGCCGCAATAATGACGGCGAATACAATAACCGATGTGCTGCACGACGACGCGGATGTCAAAACGGAAGACGGCTATTTGTCAATAATCGCAAAAGACGAAGATAAATGCGGCGAGATCCTTGACGGATTCAGACTTCATATATCGGCGCTCAGCGATGAATATCCCGATAAAATTCGGGTAAAATTTATAGCGGAGTAACCATTTCCGCTTAGTTTAAAAGATTTTCAGAAAGGGAACGGTAACACCATGATTTTTGTAAACATACAGTTATTTGCTCATAAAAAAGGTATGGGTTCTACCAAGAACGGCCGCGACAGTGAGTCAAAGCGCCTTGGTTTGAAAAAAGGCGACGGCCAGGCAGTAATCGCCGGTAACATCATTGTTCGTCAGAGAGGAACTCACTACCATCCGGGTGAGGGCGTTGGCAAAGGCAAGGATGATACCTTGTTTGCAACAGTTGACGGCAAGGTTAAGTTTGAAACTTTCGGCGCCGGCAAAAAGAGAGTTTGCGTCTACGCTGACAAATAATCTTGAACCTGATTCGGTCCGGACAATTTGCTGTTCGGACCTTATTTTTTTAAAAATATTATTAGAATTATTCTGTAAACATATAAAAGGGAGGCCGCAAAATGTTCATAGATAAAGCCGAAATCAGTGTAAAGGCAGGCAACGGCGGAAACGGCGCCGCAACCTTTCACCGAGAAAAATATATTGCAAACGGCGGACCCGACGGCGGTGACGGCGGCAGAGGCGGCAATATTGTTTTCGTCGCCGACCGAAATCTTTCAACGCTTGCCGATTTCAAAATCAAGCGGAAATATAGCGCCGAAAACGGTCAAAACGGAAGCGGATCAAGATGTGCCGGTAAAAAGGGCAAGGATACGGTCATTCGCGTTCCTGTCGGCACAGTCATCAAGGATGCCGAAACCGGCAGAATAATGGCGGATTTGTCCGATGAAGAACCGTTCATTGCGGCAAAAGGCGGAAAAGGCGGCTGGGGAAATCAACATTTTGCAACGCCTACCCGACAGATTCCGAAATTTGCAAAAGACGGCAACCCCGGTGAAGAGCGCACTCTGACGCTTGAATTAAAGCTTTTGGCAGATGTCGGTCTGCTCGGCTTTCCGAATGTCGGAAAATCAACGCTTATCTCGGTCGTTTCGTCCGCAAAACCGAATATTGCAAACTATCATTTCACAACGCTGACCCCTGTTTTGGGCGTCGTCAGACTTGATGAAGAAACATCATTCGTAATGGCGGACATTCCGGGTGTAATCGAGGGTGCAAGCGAAGGCGTCGGTCTCGGTCATGAATTTTTGCGACATGTTGAGCGCTGCCGTTTGCTTGTTCATGTTGTCGATGTTTCAGGCAGTGAAGGCAGAGATCCGATCGAGGATTTCGAAACGATCAATGCGGAGCTTGTGAAGTTCAATGAAGAAATGAGCCATCTGCCGCAAATTGTCGCAGGCAACAAAATGGATATGGCGACCGACGTTCAAATTAACAGAATGGCTGACTATTGCAAAGAGCATGACCTTGAGTTCTTCCCGATGTCGGCGGCAATCGCCGAGGGCACTCGTCCGCTCATCAACTGCATAGCCGAAAAACTGCAAAAACTGCCGCCGATCATTCGTTATGAGGCTGAGCCTGAACCCGAAATCGACTATACAAAGCAGAATAAACAGGAATTCACGATTCGCAAGCGTGACGCTCATTTCTATGAGATAATCGCCGATTGGATCATTCCGCTGATGGATAAAACCAATCCGAACGACTATGACCAAATGCAATATTTCCAGCGTGTTTTGACGCTTTCGGGCATAATCGACGGATTGAAGGAAGCGGGCGTTCAAAACGGCGACACCGTTTCGCTCTATGATTTTGAATTTGACTACATCGACTAAAAGGGACGGCTAAATGAGTATTTTTTGCGAAAATTTTGATGTGAAAATCGCCTCAATCGACCAGCTGAGCTTTGTCGGCGATGCAGTCTATTCAATGCTCGTTCGTGAATATTTGGTGGGGTCGGGGCTGTGCCACAGCGCCGAACTTCATTCAAAATCGGCGAAAATGGTATGCGCAGCGGCTCAAAACTCGGCATATCGAAAAATTGAAAGCGTTTTGACCGAAAAAGAAATCGCCGTTTATAAACGGGGCAGAAATTCACATAATAATCATAAACCAAAGCGAGCTGACAACGCTGATTATCACAGCGCAACAGGCTTTGAAGCAATGCTCGGCTATCTCTATTTGTCAAATCAAACCGACAGAATCAACGAGATTTTCAGAATAATCATCACCGAATAATAAAATCCACCACCGATTTACATATTTTTTTACGGTGGTGGATTTTGTGAAAAAGCGAATAATCGACTATTTGGCATATTTACTCGGCGGTGTGCTGATTTCAATATCTATCAGTTGCTTTGCGGCGCCAAACGACATTGCCGCAGGCGGCTTTTCGGGAATCGCAACGCTGCTTAATTATCTTTTTTGTGTCCCAATAGGAACCAGCGTGCTTGTCATGAATATTCCGATTTTTATAATCGGCGGCCGTCATTTCGGCGGCAGATTCATTATCAAATCGCTCATTGCAACGGTGATTATGTCAATTTTTATTGATCTATCATCATTATTTTTGCCGATATATACGGGCGACAGCTTGTTATCGGCGCTTTTCGGCGGTGTGCTCTCAGGCGCAGGACTGGCTGTCATATTCGTCCGTGGCGCCACAACGGGCGGCGTTGACATAATCGCAAAAATAATCAACAGCCGATTTCCGTTTTTCTCAATGGGCAGGCTGATTTTGGTGCTTGACGCTGTCGTGGTAATTGCGTCGGCGCTTGTCTATCGCAACATCGAAAGCGGACTTTATGCGGTCGTGATGATCTTCGTTCAGTCGAAAACAATCGATTGGATCGTCTATGGCATGGATAAAGGCAAGGTGCTTTTGATAAGCTCGCGAAATTATCGTGAAATCGCCTTTGAAATCATGAACAAAATGCATCGCGGAGTGACGATTTTGCAGGCGAAAGGTGCATATACCGATAAAACCATGCCGATGATCATGTGTGCGGTAAGACCGTTTGAAACATCAAGCCTTCACAAAATCGTCAAATCAATCGACTCGCATTCATTCATCATAACCCTTGAAGCGGGCGAAATTATCGGCGAAGGCTTTCGTGAATTGTAAATTTTAAGTGAGGTTTTCATTATGAATAACAGGGGATTGCCCGACGAATTTTTTGAATATATGAAATCAACCTTGAATGAGGATTATGATGAGTATATCGAAAATTTTGTCAAAGAACCATTCAGAGGTCTGCGTGTAAATACAATAAAATGTAGCAATGATGAGAAAATACTTGCAAAAATGCGCATAAAATATGAAAAAACGCCGTTTTGTGAGCATGGTTATTACATAGAAAACAGCGTCAGCGGAATTGGAAATCACCCGTTTCATCATGCGGGAGCATTCTATTTGCAAGAGCCGTCGGCAATGAGCGCAGTAACGGCACTCGATGTATCGCACGGCGACAAGGTGCTTGATTTATGCGCCGCTCCGGGTGGCAAATCGACCCAAATTGCGGCGGCGCTTGACGGCACGGGACTGCTTGTTTCAAACGAAATTGTAAAGGGCAGAGCTAAAATATTGTGCTCAAACCTTGAGCGAATGGGCGTGACAAACGCAATAGTCACAAATTCACGCCCCGATGTGCTGTGCGACGAGCTGTGCGGATTCTTCGACAAGGTGCTTGTTGACGCACCGTGTTCGGGCGAGGGCATGATCAGGCGAGAGCAGGCGGCGGTTGATGAGTGGAAATCGGATAATCATGAGATGTGCGCCGAGCGATCTGCGAAAATACTTGACAGTGCGGCGGATGCGGTTCGCCCCGGCGGCGTGCTTGTATATTCAACCTGCACGCTTTCAGCGGAAGAAAACGAGCAAACGATAGCGTCGTTCATACAGCGCCACCCCGAATTTTCGCTTGATGAAATCGGTGCTAAATTCGGCAGACCCGCCTATAAAGACAAATGTGACAACGCCGACATTGTTAAAGCACGGCGGATTTTATATCAGGACGGCGGAGAAGGTCATTTTGTTGCAAGGCTTAAAAAGAGCGAGGAAGCGGCTGACGAATGTGTTGCGGATATTGTCAAAAACTCCGACAAATCGCCGATTTTCAGTGATTTTTATAAGCAAAATTTCACCGATGAGCCGGAATGCGTTCATGTTTTCAAGGACAGCGTCTATTTATATCCGAAAATAACGCCGATTTTTAAAAAGACAAACATCATGCGAATCGGTGTTTTTGCAGGCAACATAATGAAAAATCGGTTTGAACCGTCACACGGACTCTATACTTCAAGAAAATTCGAACTGCATAAAAATATCATCGACCTTGACTGCGACGATGATAAAATTAAGAGTTTTTTGCATGGCGATGTAATCGAATGCGATAAAAAGGGATATTCGGCGGTTGCGGTAAACGGAATGGTTTTGGGATTCGGAAAGGCATCAAACGGCGTTTTGAAAAATCATTATCCAAAAGGATTGCGTATTTTGTAAGGAATGCGCATTTTATAATCAATCAACACAAAATCGGGAGTTTGAAGAAAATGGAAGAGCTTAATTGCGGATTCACACAAGGCGACAAATGGTTCAGGCTCAGAGCGGCGGCGGTCATAATCAAAGACGGCTGTGTTCTTGCCGCAAAAAACGACGCTCACAGCTATTATTATTCGGTCGGCGGCGGTGTTCATCACGGCGAAACCACGGAAGAGGCGGCGGCAAGAGAAGCGTTTGAAGAAACGGGCGTGAAATATGAGGTGGACAGGCTGTTGTTCATTCATGAAAATTATTTCAAGGAAAATTCGCTTGACTGTCACGAGCTGACATTCTATTATTTGATGAAGCCAAACGATACTGCCGAATTTCATGCGATAAGCTACATTGAGGGTGATGTTTTGGAGCATATGGAGTGGCTCCCGATAAAAAATTATTCCGATTATGAAGCTTATCCGATTTTCTTTGCGGATTACCTCGAAAATCTGCCGACAGCACCCGTCAGAATCGTGTCAAAAGAATGAACGTATAATGAGCATATAATAAATCCCACTTTAGCGGTAAATTCAGCCTAAAGTGGGATTTTTCTTTATATATTTTGTTTTTTCTCTTGCCCCAATTCGTTTAATGCGGTAAGAGTCAGGGGAATTGTGAGTAAAAATGTCAGCAAATCGGAAATCGGTTGAGCAAGCTCAATTCCCAAAATACCGAGCGTTGCCGAACAGATAATCAGCACGGGGATAAATATCACCCCTTGACGAGCGACCGCCAAAACGGTGGCTCTTGCGGTCTTTCGTGTGTTTTGCAAAAACATATTGCTCATTATGATGAACCCCGACAGGGGGAACACAATGCATTGATAGCGAAGTGCGTCCGTGCCGATTTTAATAAGCTCTAAGTCGTCAGATCTGAATACTGCGACGATGTTGCCTGCAAAAATATATCCCAAAACTGCGATGACCACAAGCACAATGAATGATGACTTCACGCAAAACCAATATGCCTTTTTAACTCGGTCATAGAGCTTTGCGCCGAAGTTAAATCCGCAAACAGGCTGGAACCCTTGTCCGAATCCCAAAAGCGCCGCCGTTGCAATGAATGTTGCGCGGGATACCACCGAAAATGCGGCAATCGCCGAGTCGCCGTAGAGTCCGGCATAATTATTGAGGAATATCGTTGCAACGCTTGCAAGTCCTTGTCTTGCAAGAGACGGAAGTCCGCCTGCATTTATCTCGGCAATGACCGCAAAATTAAGGCGAAAGTTTTTCAGCCGAATTTTGATTCCGACCGTGTTGCACATAATAAACAAAATCACAAATCCGATAAGTTGCGACAGTCCCGTTGCAATGGCAGCGCCTGCGATTCCGAGATTCAGCGTGAATATGAAAATCGGGTCGAGGATAATGTTGAGTATTGCGCCCGACAAAATGCCGAACATACCGAATTTTGCGTTGCCCTGAAGCCTTAGCTGATTGTTCAGCACAAACGAGCCGATGATGAACGGCGTTGCGATTAGAATGTAAGTAAAATAGCTGACGGCCTCGGGCATTATCGTGTCGGTTGCACCGAGCAATTTCAGCAACGGATTCATAAAGCAAAATCCGCCTATCATTATTATGATTCCGATTGCAAACGAGCTGAAAAAACCGTTTGCCGCCATTTTTTCAGCGTTGTCAACCCTTTTTGCGCCAAGCTGTCGGGAAATATAGTTTCCGCTGCCGTGACCGAAATAAAATCCGATTGCCTGGGTGATTGCGGTGAATGAAAATACGATTCCGATTGCGCCCGTTGCCTGTGTGCTGATCTTGCCGATGAAAAATGTGTCGGCAAGGTTGTAAAGCGCACTGATGAGCATACTTATGATTGACGGCACCGCCATTTGCAAAACAAGACTTTGCACGGGAGCGGTCGTCATTTTCTCAAATTTCTTGTTCTGTCTTGATTCCTGTTTATCCATTTTGCCTTATTGTTCATTCCTCAACTTTTTTAGCGAATAATTCGGGATTTTTCTTTTTTAGCCTTTTAAGTGCAATAATATAGCAAATAAAATGTGCCAAAACGGTCAAGATCCACGAAACAGGGTAGGAAATATACAGCGAAACCATTGACGGTGCCATTGCAAAGATTGTATATATCCAAATGATTCGGAACACACACGCACCGACAAGCGACACGATCATCGGCAAAACCGAATAGTTCAGACCTCTCATTGCGCCTGCAAGCGTTTCCATGATTCCGCAAAGGAAATAGGTCATGCAGAAATAAAACAGTCGTTCGCTTGCGGTCGCAACAGGTTCCGGCGTGTTGATATATATTCCGATAAGCTGATAGCGGAAGATATATATAAGACCGCTGATGATAATTCCGACCGCAGTTACAACGACACAGCAAGCACCGAGGACATGAGGCAGTCGCTTATAATTCTTTGCACCGTAGTTTTGGCTTGTAAATGAAATCGCCGCCTGCGACACGCTGTTCATAGCGGTATAAATGAAGCTGTCAATGCTACCGCCTGCCGCATTTCCCTCAACAACGACCGAGCCGAATGTGTTTACAGACGACTGGATCAGTACATTTGAGAGCGAGAAGAGCGCACTTTGAATTCCTGCGGGCAGTCCCATTTGCATAATTGAAATAAACTCTTTTTTATGAATTTTCAGCTTTTTGAATTGCAGCTGAATTGCGCCGCTCGATCTCATCAGGCAAATCGTTACCAAAATGCACGAAATGACCTGCGAGATTACGGTTGCAATCGCAACGCCGGCAACGCCCAAATGAAATATGAGTACGAAAACAAGATTAAGCGCAACATTGGCAAGACCTGCGATGGTCAAATATGTGAGCGGCTTTTTTGTTTCGCCAACAGCACGCAAAATTGCGGCACCGAAATTATATACAAGATTGAACGGCGACCCCAGAAAATAAATTTGCATATATATTGTCGAGCGGTCAATAATGTCACTCGGTGTTGAACAAGCAGTAAGAATGAGTCTGGACGTAAAAAAGCCTATAATAGCTACTACAATGCCCATGATTAGCGACAGCAAAATTGAGGTATGAACCGCACGACTGACGCCTTTATAATTTCCGGCACCAAAATATCTTGCAACAACAACACATGAGCCAACCGATAAACCGATAACTGTATTTACGATCAGGTTTATAATTTGGCTTGTCACTCCGACAGCACCGATCGAGCCTGACTCCGCAAACTGACCGACAACTATTATGTCCGCGGCATTGTAAAGCAGCTGCAAAATGCCTGTCAGCATAAGCGGCAGTGAAAACAGCAGTATGTTTTTAATCAAGCTGCCATGCAGCATATCAACATTCAGCTTTTGGTGAATTTTAAGCATTAGTATTTTTCTCCTTTTTTCCGTCCTTGGTTTTCATAATTTCTTCAAATGAATCAATAAATTGTTTCAGCGTGTCAAGTGTGGTTTGATTTTTGTAAAGCTTAATTGCAACATACGGCTTGTCGCCGTTTTGCACAAGCGCACGACCTTTGTAATTTTTGAGCAAAATCATCATGTCGTTTATGTCAAAATAGGAGAAAAAAATTCTCATTTCGCCTGTTTTGTCGCTGACTTCCGTAATATTAAGCGCCGCACATCTGTTTCTGAGCTGAGCAATGTCGATAAGACCCTGAACGGACCTCGGCGGTTCGCCGAAACGGTCAAGCAGTTCGTCAATTACATCGGCGGCGTCCTCGTCTGTGCGAATCTGCGCAATCCTGCGATATATCTGAAGTCTTGCCGGCAGATCCTCAATGTAGCTGTCGGGAATATGAGCGCCGACCGCAATATCCACAACGCATTCCGCCTCCGGAATTACCTCTTCGCCTTTTTCGGCTTTGATTGCGTCCGACAACAGCTTGATATACATATCATATCCGACCGATTCCATCTGTCCGTGCTGTTTGGCACCCAAAATGTTGCCTGCACCTCTGATTTCAAGGTCACGCATCGCAATTTTGAATCCCGAACCGAATTCGGTATATTCTCTGATTGCTTCAAGCCGTTTTTGCGCAACATCCGACAGTGCCTTGCCCCGTCTGAATGTGAGATATGCATATGCCCGCTTGTTCGAGCGCCCGACTCTGCCTCTGAGCTGGTGAAGCTGTGAAAGACCGAATCTGTCGGCGTCCTCAATTATCATCGTGTTGACATTTGAAACATCAACGCCTGTTTCGATTATCGTCGTGCAAACAAGCACATCTATCTCACGGTCAATCAGCCTGCGCCATACATCGGACAATTCCTCTTCGCTCATCTGTCCGTGAGCAATCGCAATGTTGATGTCCGGCATTTGCGCATGAATTTTTGCCGCCACTCTCGAAATCGTTTCAACACGGTTATATATATAGTATACCTGACCGCCGCGCGACAGCTCTTTTCTGATTGCGTCCATGATAACGCCGTTGTTATATTCAAGCACATATGTCTGAACCGGATGTCTGTCCTGCGGTGCTTCTTCAAGCACCGACATATCACGAAGCCCGGACATTGCCATGTTAAGCGTTCTCGGAATCGGAGTTGCGGACAGCGTGAGCACATCAACACCGGGATAATTTTGTTTTAGCTTTTCCTTTTGTGCAACGCCAAAGCGCTGTTCTTCATCAACAATAAGCAGTCCCAAATCATGAAACTTAACATCGCTTGAAATAAGCCTGTGAGTTCCGACGATCATATCAATTTCGCCTCGTTTGAGCTTTTTCTTGATCTCGGTCTGCTCCTTTGCGGTGCGAAATCTTGAGAGCATTTCAACATTAACGGGAAATTGTTCCATTCGCTGTAAAATCGTTTTATAATGCTGCCATGCAAGAATCGTAGTCGGCACTAACAAAGCACATTGTTTTCCGTCGCATATGCATTTGAATGCTGCTCGAAGCGCCACTTCCGTCTTGCCGAATCCGACATCACCGCAAAGAAGCCGCTCCATCGGCACCGATTTTTGCATATCGCCCTTGATTTCTTCGGCGCATCTCAGCTGATCTTCGGTCTCGTCATATGGAAAGTGATATTCAAAATCATGCTGCAAATCGGTATCCTCGGAAAATTTATATCCGACCTCCTGCATTCGTTTTGCATAAAGCCCGATAAGCTCCTTTGCCATATCTCTGACAGTGCCCTTGACCCGTTGCTTTGTCTTGACCCATTGATCTGAGCCGAGTCGGGAGAGCCTTACTGCGCTGTCTTCGCCTGCGCCGATATATCTTGACACAAGGTCAAGCTGGGTTACCGGAACATAAAGCACGTCGTCTTTAAGATACTTTATTTTAATGTAATCTTTGATTATTCCGTCGTTTTCGAGCTTGTTGATGCCGTCGAAAACACCGATTCCGTAAATCGAATGAACCACCAAATCGCCTCGGTGTAGCTCATCAAGCGAGCCGAGCGCCTGACCTTTTGAGGCATATTTTTTGCGTTTGCGTTTAGAATTATTTGCTCTTGAGTGGGTGAAAACGCAAATTTTGCTTTCGGGATAAACAATTCCCGATGAAAGTCCGCCCGAGGTGATAATTACGCTCAAAGTCCCGATATTTTCGGGGACGGGATCGTGATATGACGCTTTAATCTTGTTGTCCGAAAGACTGTCGCAAAGAGCAAGCGCCGCACGTTCGGATCCCGACAGAATGATGCACGAATATCCCATATCCTTTGCCGAATTGATGTCCTCGACCAAGTCGCTGATCATTCCGCCCCAACTGCTTTGCGTTTGAAGCGAAAAATTGATAAGCTCCTTTGGCTTCAAAGCACCGCTTGTTGCGGCGAATGTTTCGAGCATCACGCAGTTGTTTTTTGATATGTTATGATAAAACTCGGCAGATGAGAGATTATATTTATCAAGCCCACGGCACAGTAATCCTTCTTCAAGAAGTGCCTTAATATCCTCATTTTGCTGCCAAATGAACGATTTTACCCTGTCATAAACTCGGCTCGGTTCATAGATGAACAAGCAAGCATCGGGCAGATAATCAAGCAGGGTCTGAGGGTTTTCATAAATCATCGGCATATATTTGTCGATGTTCGAGATGAAAATGCCGCTTTTCAGCGTGTCAATATCATTATATATATTCGTCTTTGCCTGTTCGTTCTTATTGGAAAGCGCCTTTGCCTTTGCGCACATTTTCTCAATCAAAAACTCGGTGTCGTCAACGATCATCTCACGAGCAGGCACGATCTCAACTGACGAGACAGCCTCAAGCTTTCTTTGCGTATTCACATCAAAGCTGTGTATTGAATCAATGTCGTCGCCCCAAAACTCAATTCGAGTCGGAGCGGCGGCTCCCGGAACAAATATGTCGGCAATTCCGCCTCGAACGGCGAACTGACCCGGACCTTCTACCATTGTCGAGCGTACATAGCCCGATGAAATAAGCGTTTTGATGATCTCATCAAGCGAAATTTGAGACTCCATTGTAAGAGTCAGCCTGTGGCTTTTGAGTACCTCGATCGGCACGGTATATTGCATGATCGAGTCCACCGTCGCAATCACCGTGTCGCATTCATTATTTATAATCGAGCAAAGCACGCCGATTCTGTCAAGCTCAAATTCATGAGAAATGCCCTCGATTTTTCTAAGGCATAAATCACGGCTTGTGAAAATCAATGCATTTTTACCCATCAATGACAAATCTTCTTTTAATCTTGCGGCTTCGCCCTCATCTGCCGCAATGACAAGTGCCCGTCGATTTAAATCGGCAGGGAGGGTGTCAATTATATTTGCTTTGTGAATGCGTGAAAGCGAGGTCGCCATCACCGGCACAGCGCCGCGGTTTAATGCCGCAATCAGCGACTTATATTCCGAGCATTCACGCAGTGCGTTTCTCAGAAATTCCAAAACAATTACCTCAAATTATGAGTTATAACGGTTCATCGCTTTGTCAATTTCGCCGTTTACTATCATTATTGCAGACTCCGCCGCATTTATTACGGCTTGCTCCATCGATTTAATTTCATCGCCGTGAAATTTCGAGAGCACCCAATCTGCCAAATCATATTCCGGATTCGGCTTTGCGCCGACGCCAACCTTGATTCTGACAAAATCGGAGGTGTTAAGGTGAGTGATAATGCTGCGCATACCTCTCTGACCGCCGTCAGACCCTTTTTTGCGAATCCTCATTTTGCCGACATCAAGAGATATGTCGTCGCATATTACAATCAGTTTATCGGGGGTAAGCTTGTAAAAATCCATTATCTCACGAACGCTCTCGCCGCTGTTGTTCATATATGTCTGCGGCTGTAAAACGATTATTTTTTTGCCGCTGTTCTCAAATGTGCCGAAAACGCCCTTAAATTTAACTTTATTGAGCTTGACCCCATATTTATCGCAAATGCAGTCCGTCACCATAAAACCTGCGTTGTGACGCGTCATATCATATTTGTCGCCGGGGTTTCCGAGTCCGACGATCAAAGCGTCGATATTATTGCCGCCAAAATCCTTTTTCTTCTTAAAAAACATTACCTTTTCCTCATAAAAATATATCTGTTCAATTAGATTCAGTATATCACAAAGCAGGGCAAAAATCAAACGGTTTAAGGTGAAACCTTAAACCGTTTTTGTGATGTAATTATTGTTTATTTTGTATATATTGTTCAAAACGATCAGCTTAAAACATATATTTCAACATTTCTCACGCCGAATGTGTTGCACTCGGACTCGGTGTTGAAATAAAGATCGACCGTTCTGCCCATGTGGATAAATCCGCCTGTATCAGCGGCAATCGCATAGCCGTAAACATATTTGCCGTCAGCCGAGCGAATAAAGAGCTTTGTGCCATAGGGGATCTGCTTCGGGTTTACCGCAACATATCCGACGCCTGCTTTTCTGCCTGACGCTGTCCAGCCGCCGCCTGAATATGCGGTGCCTTTGCCGGTGATCAGCTTTTTATAGCTTGTCGGTACGCCGTTTTTGTCAAGTTTAAGATTAAAGCTCGGGGTGAGCGGCGAAATCGCATTTGCGCAATTATATGTTACGCCGCCGCTTGTTTTCTTAGCGGCTTTAGCTTTTGCTGCCGCTGCCTTGGCTTTTGCAGCCGCCGCTTTTTTTGCGGCTTCGGCTTTCTTAATTGCGTCATCTTCGTTAAAGCTTTGTGCTTTAAGCTCTTTAGATGTCTGTTTGCCGTTCGTGTAGGTCACATCATAAACTCTTGTGACCGTGATTTTTTCTTTTGTCTTTGCAATCAGCTTGTCGGCGAGATTACCGCTTTTTACAAGTGTAAGATATTCGTTATAGCTGATTTTGGTTTTTTCGGTCTTTTCCTTTGTTTCAACCTTGTCAACGGCAATCGTCATGCCGTCGGCGGTCTGCTTTGATAAATCAACGCTGACCTTGTCGGTGTCGCAAAGTGAAATGCCGATTTTTGAAAGTGTGTTCTCAACAGTATCTTTTTCAACAACGAACTGTTTTGATTCGCCGTGATATGATACGGTCAGCGAGCTGCGGCGTGTAACAATTACCGTGTCGCTGTCAGCATATGCGTCAAAAGACGCAACATCGTTTTGATTAAGCTTCAGTCCCGAGGCTGTTGCAATGTCAGCGGCGTTGACTGATGATGTAACTACCTGTGCGGTATTATCGCCGTCAATGACATTGTATGTCTTGGACTGTGATGTTGAGAAAGCGGTGAAGCTTGTGAACGCGATCAAAACCGCAACAATAATGCACAGTCTTGTTTTGTATGCTGAAAGCGTGATGCTTCTTGCAGCGTCCTTCACATTCAACCATTTTCGGTTTACTGTCATAAATAACTCCTTTTTATAAATCCGCCGTGCGTATATTATAGAATATAAACGAAGTAGAGAAGTCACACAGCGTTAGTAGTCGCAAAAAATGCTATTATAATCAAAGTAACATTATTCAGCGCTCGGTGAGAAATTTGCAATTGAGAACAATTACCAACCCCACACCTATTTTACATCACTGGATAAGATTATATTCATTTTGTCCGTGTCCGTCAAGGCTTGCAAAAACTTAATATTTGTGATTTTTCACAAAAAATTAGATTACAAAAAGGTTACAAAAATATAAATTCGGGGTAATTTATACTGAAAAACAGTAGATTACAAAAAGGTTACAAAATTTCTTTGTGCATTTTGCCGATTTTGGGTGAATATTCTACACAATGGGCGTTATCTCTTTATTTGCAACGGTTTCGGCGATTGCCGATTGACTAATTTTGACCTATTTATTACCAAAAACACGACTGTTTGATGAATTTTTGGGGTATAATTTTTAGAAAAATACCAAATTAAGGCAAAAATATTGATTTTAGTTGTAAAAAAATAACATTTTAACATGATTATTTTCAAAAAACATACGATTTTACATGGTTTTTATTGCGTTTTTCACTCTGCTTTGGTATAATATACATTGTAACTTGATTGGTTTACATATAGTTTAAGGGTTGTTTTGCAAAAATTTCGGCAGGAGTTTTTGCATACATTATAATAAGGTTGGGGTAAACAAATCCGACCGCCCTGTTTTGATTCATTCTATTTATATAAGGAGAAAGTTCTAAATGGTAAAAAAACTTACACCGGACGAAGTAACCGATCTTCTCGAATCCACTTTAAGCACAGAGTTTAAGGTTGACCCGAAGGACGCAAGCGACGAACAGATTTATAAAGCGTCGGTAATTGCGCTTAAAAGCCTGATGGAGCGTGACTATGAAAGCTACGTTAAGAAGGTTAAAAAGGAAAACCGCAAACAGGTTTGCTATTTCTGCATGGAATTTTTGATGGGTCGTTCGTTGAAGAATACACTGTTCAACCTCGGTCTTACCGATTCATTTGACAAGGCATATAAAAAGCTCGGCGTAAAAATTGACAGGATCTATGAACAGGAACCCGACGCAGGTCTTGGCAACGGCGGTCTTGGCAGACTTGCGGCTTGCTTTCTTGACGGTCTTGCATCTCAGGGGATCCCGGCGTTCGGTTATTCCATTAAATATGAATATGGTATCTTCCGTCAGAAGCTGGTTGACGGTTGGCAGACAGAGTTGCCCGATTTTTGGCTTCCTGGCGGTGAAGTTTGGCTGACAGAGCACCCCGATGAGGCAGTCGAAGTTCGCTTTGACGGCAAAATCGAAGAGTCATGGGACGACGGACTTCATAAAGTAGAGCATAAGGACTATATTCCCGTAATGGCAGTGCCGAGCGACCTCATGGTTGCGGGCTATGACGGAAAGGGCTACAGCGTGCTTCGTCTTTGGACCGCAAAGGCAAACGGCTTTGACATGAAACTGTTCAACGAGGGCGATTATCTCCGCGCAATGGAGCAAAACGCAATGGCAGAGGTAATCAGCAAAGTCCTCTATCCGTCCGATAACCACATTGAGGGTAAATCTTTGCGTTTAAAACAGCAATATTTCCTTGTTTCGGCGTCAGTTACAGACATTGTTCATAAATTCCTGCGTTCGGGCGGCGATATGAAAAAACTGCCTGAAAAATTTGCATTCCACATCAACGACACACACCCGGCTCTTGTAATTCCCGAGCTCATGCGTGTTTTGCTTGATGATTGCGGCTTTTCTTGGGAGCTTGCATGGGACATTGTCACCAAAACAGTCGCATATACCAACCACACCGTAATGCGTGAGGCGCTTGAGTGCTGGCCGGTTGACCTGTTTAAAGCAAGACTTCCGAGAATCTATCAGATAATCAAAGAAATCGACAACCGCTCACGCCGTGAAATTTGGCAGAAAACCCAGGATGTCGATTATGTTGAGCGCACCGCAATCGTATCTAACGGAATTGTCAGAATGGCAAATCTGTCGGTGATCGGCGGTCATATGGTAAACGGCGTATCTGAGCTTCACAGCGAAATCCTCAAAAATACCGTATTTAATGATTACTATAACATCTATCCCGAAAGATTCACAAATGTTACAAACGGAATTGCCCATCGCAGATGGCTTTGCCAGTCAAACCCCGGTCTTACAGCTTTGCTTGATTCGACAATCGGCACGGGTTATAAATCAGACGCCGCAAAGCTTTCGGACTTCCTTAAATATAAAGACGATCCGGCGATTTTGGAGGAGCTTGAGAAAATCAAGCGTGAAAACAAGATTCGTTTGTCAAACTATGTTAAGCGTTCGCAGAACATTGACCTTGACCCGGACACTTTGTTTGATGTTCAGGCAAAACGACTTCATGAGTACAAGCGTCAGCATATGAACGCAATGCATATTTTGGCTGATTACCTTGCAATCAAGGCTAATCCGAACGGTGAATTTTTGCCGAAAACATATCTTTTTGCGGCAAAAGCGGCTCCGGGCTATTATCTTGCCAAAGACATTATTAAGCTCATCAACAACATCTCAATAATGATTGATAACGACCCCGATGTTCGCGGCAGAATCAAGGTTGCATATCTTGAAGATTACCGTGTGTCGCTTGCAGAATTGTTAATGCCGTCAGCCGACATCTCCGAGCAGATCTCGCTTGCGGGAACAGAGGCTTCGGGCACAGGCAACATGAAGCTGATGATCAACGGCGCAGTAACGCTCGGAACAGAGGACGGCGCTAATGTTGAGATTCACCGTGCAGTCGGCGATGATAACATAATCATCTTCGGTATGCAGTCTGATGAAGTTGCGTCTCTTAAACCGATTTACAATCCGGGTGAAATCTATCGCAACAACAGTGTAATAAATAATGTAATCAACCTCATGAAAAATCCTCATTCGGGCGTTGAGGCTCAGTCGGTTGTCGGCTCGCTTGTCAGCAACGACCCATATATGGTTCTTCGTGACTTTGATTCCTATTGCGACGCTCACCGTCGTGCAGATGCACTCTATAAGGATAAGAGCGCATGGGATAAGGCATCGCTTGTAAATATCGCATCTGCGGGCATTTTTGCGGCTGACCGTTCAATTCGTGATTATGCTAACAACATTTGGCATACACCGATTAAATAATTTTCATACAAATAAAAATTTAAGCATCTTCCTAATAAGAAGGTGCTTAATGTTTATAAAAAATATATAAAGTAAAAGGGTAGGCGTTTTATAATGTATTATAATTCGTTTGAGTTAAGGTGCAAATCTCACTTCGGAGCGTCAAAACAGGGCGAAACAATATGCTTTTTTGTCGATGCACCCGAATTTGACCGCGGAGAACTGCAAATCAGATTCGGCACGGGTAATTATGAATCAAGACCGATGCAAAGAGGAGCGGACGGTAAATTTTTTGTTCCCATAACCTTTGATAATATCGGCGTATATTTCTATCGATTCCGATTTTTCGATAATAACGGCGAAAAAATATTCTATCGTGCTGCTGACGGCAGTTCAACTCCCGAACCCCCGTTTGATTGGCAGCAAACGGTCTATTCGCCTGACTACAAAACTCCCGATTATATCAAAGGCGGCGTGATTTATCAAATATTCCCCGACCGTTTTTACAAGGCAAATACCACGCTCCCGAAGCAATATGAAGACCGAGTTTATGTTGATTGGAACGATGAGCCGATTTTTGCAAACGGAAGCGTCGGTCGAGTCATCAATAATGATTATTTCGGCGGAAACCTTGTCGGAATTGCCGAAAAATTGCCCTATCTCAAATCGCTCGGAGTAACGGTGATCTACCTCAACCCGATTTTCGAGGCTCATTCAAACCATCGCTATAATACGGCGGACTACATGAAGATCGACCCGACCCTCGGAACGGAAGAGGATTTCAAAAAACTGTGCGAAAAAGCAGGTGCGCTTGACATTAAAATAATACTCGACGGCGTGTTCTCGCACACAGGCTCTGACAGCGTATATTTTAACAGAAATAATCGCTATGACAGTGTGGGCGCATATAACTTACAAACCTCACCTTATTATAAATGGTATCGTTTTGACAACTGGCCGAATAAATATCGCTCATGGTGGGGCTTTGAAACATTGCCCGAAGTAAACGAAAATGATGATTCATTTTGCAATTTCATCACTGGCGAGAACGGCGTGATAGATCATTGGATGAGCCTTGGTGCAAACGGATTTAGGCTTGATGTTGCCGACGAATTGCCCGATGAGTTCATTGCAAAAATACGCACGGCAATCAAGCGCAATAATGAAAACGGAATGCTAATCGGAGAGGTTTGGGAGGACGCTTCAAATAAAGAAAGCTACTCACAGCTTCGGCAATATCTTTGGGGTCATGAGCTCGACAGCGTAATGAATTATCCGTTTGCAAACGAAATAATCCGTTTTGTCCGCTATTGCGGCGGTGTTGATTTCATGAACAGGGTGACCCAGCTTATCGAAAATTATCCTCCGCAAACGCTGAATTGCCTGATGAACCTACTCTCGACCCATGACACCGAAAGGCTGATAACAGCGCTTGCGGGTGAGCCGGCAAACGGCCGTGACCGTGAGTGGCAGTGCAGACAGCGGCTTAACAATGAGCAAAGAGCGCTTGGTGAGCAGCTTGTCAAATTGGCGGTCATTTTGCAATATACCCTGCCCGGCGTGCCGAGCACCTACTATGGTGATGAAATTTTGTCAGAGGGCTATCGCGATCCGTTTAACCGCAAGTCGTTTAAATGGGAAAAAGCGACCGACGACTGCAAGATTTTGCAATTCTACAAAATGATGGGCAAGCTTCGCAAACATTGTCCTGCGCTCAAAGACGGCGCATTTATCAAAGCGCAATATGACTTTTACAGCGTGTCGTTCATTCGTGTATCGGGCGACGACGAGCTGCTTGTAATGGTAAATCCGAGCGACGGCGACTATGATTTTTGGCTGCCGCCGATGTGGGAAAACGACGAGATTATTTTGGGTGAAAACCGGCCTCATGACGGTAAGCTCTGCGTTCCGAAAAAATCTGCCGCAATAATGGGCAGGGGCGATTGGGTTAAGTCGTTTTTGGCGGATATTGATGTAAAATAAACAATAACCATTATCAAAAACTTTACTCTAAGTAAGTTGACATAACAAGTTGCAGCTTTAGATTGTCAACAACAAAAAACTGCCCAAAAAAGGCAGTTTTCCACATTATCAACATAGTTATCAACATTATTATCGCAGTTTTCAACATCTATTATGTCAACATAAAAATATACAATCTGTATAATTTATTTTGCGGTTTTTCTTTTTACCTCATTGTAAAAATCGTCACAAATAATCCGTGCTCGCTCCAATATGATTTTTTCAGCCGAAACAGGGATTCTTTTGCCGAATTCGGACATGATAAACCCTGTGTTTCTGCGGCTTTGAGCCGATATTTGAAGTGAGATGAAAAAGCGGTCGTCGAAGCCCCAAAGCATACATTTTTTCGGTATTATTTTGTGTGAAACAAGAGCCGATATGCAATCATAAGCATCGAAAAAATCGTCAAAACGGTAAAAAAGCCGTTTCGGATGAAGGTGAATTTTCACTCGCCGATTTAAGACTGAGTTATCATTTCTTCGACCGATTTTGACAAATTCGCCGATAAATGTGCTTTCACGGCAAACGACCAGCATATTTTGCTCAAAATTCGTGTCTTTCGGAACTGTTTTTATGATAAGCGGCTCAATCGGCTCGGCGGTGAGGAATAATGCGTTTGAGTTTACGATTGCTGACATAATCACCTGCATGATTATTGTTTTTTGAGCACTTTTTTTAATCGGTGAATAATCATAATCCATATCAAAAAAAGACGGCAATATTTTCTCGATTTTTTCGCTTTCAAAATCGGATAATGCGATTATCAAAAATTTGTCCTCGACACACCTGCAAACCATTTCGCACCCCCAAAATAAATCTGTTTTGATTTATAATATGCACAAGGGGTTGTTTGCGAAAATTAAATTCGGTTTAACAAAAATCAGCCTTGCGAATAAAATGAACCAAAAGCTAAAATCGGAGGCGGATTTTTGTGACTGCTGAATTGATAATGATGATAATTTTGGTATTTTTGTCGCTGATCGGGCTTTGCTGTATCATCAGAGGGCTGACCTATTTTTTGATGTGCAAAGGCGTGCCGAAATCGATGTATACGATCATCAGGCTCGGCGAGGACGACGACATCACAACGCTTAAATGTGCATTTGAGCAGATCGTTCATGAACGGGCATATATCAGCAACGAGGCGAACAGCTATCGAAAAATCGTTGTTGTAGACACGGGCATGAGCAAGTCCGCAAGCCGTGTGTGCGAAAATATGTGCATGAATAATTCGATTGATTTTATATATCCAAACGAGCTGTCGGAATGGGTAAAAAATCAGCAAACAGAGTAAAATATATATTAAATTTAAGGAATTGACCTTTAAAATGAACGAAAACAATCAAGCAATGCTCAGCGGTACGGTCGATAACATAACCTATCGCAATGATGAAAACGGATATTGTGTATTCGAGCTTGAAACCGACAATGATCTTGTGACCGTTGTCGGTATAATGCCGATGTTAAATGTCGGCGAACAGCTGACGCTGAAGGGCGAATTTACAACTCATCCGACATATGGTGAGCAGTTTAAGGCGGAATTATGCGAAAGATCGGTGCCGACGACCTCGGGCGCTGTTTTGCGGTATCTTTCAAGCGGCGCAATCAAGGGGGTCGGTCCGGTCACAGCGGCGGCTATCGTTGATAAATTCGGCGATTTTTCACTTGATGTAATCGAAAATGCGCCCGAGCGCCTGTCACAGGTTAAAGGCATTTCCAAATCAAAAGCCGTTAAAATCGGCGAGGAATATAAAAAGCAGTTTGGCGTCAGAGAGGTGCTGATGTCGCTTGCGGAACTGAATATCACACCGTCGGAGGCACTGAGAATATATAACAAGCTCGGTGCGGCAAGCGTTGATAAAATCAGGGAAAATCCGTATATGCTTTGCGGCGAGAGCATCGGAATGGGCTTTGTCAGGGCAGATGAGATCTGTCAGTCAATGGGCAATTCGATTCCGAGTGATTATCGAATCAGAGCCGGTGTTGAATATATTTTGCGCCACAATCTGCGAAACGGTCACACCTGCATTCCGAGGGACAAGCTCTCAATGACAGGGGCGAAAATGCTCGGCTATGACATTGACAAAATCGATTCGGTGATTGAAGAGATGATCGGCGACGGAAAGCTGTCTGTTTGCGACATTGACGAAAAATGCTTTGTCTTTTTGCCATATATGTATTCGGCTGAGAGATATTGCGCAAACCGAATTGCACTTATGCTGAAAATACCACCGAAGGAGTACATAATTCATAAATCTCGGCTTCATCAAATTGAAGAGGAAAACGGAATATTATATGAACAAAAGCAAAAAGAGGCGATTGAAAAATCGCTGACAAACGGACTGCTTGTTTTAACGGGAGGACCGGGAACCGGCAAAACGACTACTCTTAACGCAATAATCACGCTATTAACCGAAGCCGGCGCCAACATTGCGCTTGCGGCGCCAACAGGCAGAGCGGCAAAGCGAATGAGCGAGCTGTGCGGCAGAGAGGCAAAAACGATTCATCGGCTTTTGGAGGTCGAATGGGGAGAGGGCGACAGACCGATTTTCAAGCGAGATGAAAAAAATCCGCTCGATTATGATGTAATAATCACCGACGAGCTTTCAATGATGGATGTTCAGCTTTTTGCGTCGCTTCTTAAAGCAATGACGGTAAATTGCCGCTTGATCCTTGTCGGCGATGTAGATCAGCTGCCGTCGGTCGGTGCGGGAAATGTGCTCGGCGATCTGATTTCATCGGGAATTGTTCCGACCGTTCGGCTCTCACAAGTGTTCAGACAGTCAAAACAAAGCCTGATTGTCGTAAATGCCCACAGAATAATCAACGGCGAAATGCCGATAATCGATAAAGAAAGTGATTTTTTCGTTGTAAATGCAAAATCGGGACAAGCAGCAGCAACGCTTGCGTGCGATTTATATTGCGAGCGATTGAAAAAAGCATATGGATTTTCACCGCTTGACGACATTCAGGTGCTTTGTCCGTCAAGAAAACGCCAAAGCGGCACGGTTGCGCTTAATGCAATGATTCAGGCTCGAATCAATCCGCCGAGCAAGTCAAAGCGTGAATATACCCACAAGGGCATTGTAATGCGTGAGGGCGATAAGGTGATGCAGATAAGCAATAACTATGATGTCACATGGACCCGTGACGACAAAACGGAGGGCACGGGTATTTATAACGGCGACATCGGCACGCTCGAAAAGATTGACCCTGCGCTCGGCGTAATTTCGGTCAGATTTGACGATAAATTAGCGCTGCTGACAGGCGAGCAGTTAGATGATATTGAGCTTGCCTATGCGGTCACGGTTCATAAAAGCCAGGGCAGTGAGTTTGACTGCGTAATATTGCCGATTGCCGACATACCGCCGATGCTTTGCTATCGCAATTTGTTCTACACGGCGGTAACCCGAGCCAAAAAAATGCTTGTGATAATCGGCAGCACAATGGATGTTAAGCGAATGATCGACAACAGCGTGAAAACCAAGCGCTATACCGCATTTTCGCATTTTTTAAAATCCGCAACCGATGTTGATTTCGGACTTTGATCATGGTGTAGTTTATGAAAAATAAGGGCAATAACAACATATTTTTGAAATATTTATCCCATGCGTTCTTTCCGACACGCTGTCCGTCATGTGATTGTGTGGTTGAGTTTGGCGAGCGGTTTTGCGGTGAATGTGAAAAGATGATATATCCGCTAAAGGGCGATTTGTGCGTTCGTTGTCTGAGACAAAAGGAATTATGCGTATGCGTCGACTCACCGCCGTCCTATGACCGACTGATTGCGCCTTTTGAATATTCGGGAGCGGTGCGCCGAGGACTCATTTCGCTTAAAAAGCACAAGGACATTGACCTTGCGGCGTTTTTCGGCGACAAAATCGCAAGAGAAGCAATTATCAAATATCGCAACATACCCTTTGACGCTGTGATTGCGGTTCCGATGCACGATAAACGGCTGAAAATGAGAGGATATAATCAAAGCGAGCTGATTGCCGCAAGAGTGGCGAAAATGTTGAATCTGCCGCTTGATGATAAATTGCTCAAACAGACAAAAATCAGCGAAACCCAGCATAAATTATCATTTTTCATGCGCCTTGAAAATGTCAAGGGCATTTATTCGGCGGATTTCGGCGGCAAAGTGCCATATAAAAATGTATTGCTGATCGACGATATAATCACATCGGGCGCCACAATGAACGAATGCGCCAAAACGCTAAAAAATGCAGGCGTTTGGCATGTATACGGTGCAGGTGCCGCGAAAACCGTGACCGATTACGGAATAAAATAAAGCAATTATGTATCGACGCTCATGTTTTTTCTTTGAGCGCCGTTTTGACTTTGATTATTCGTCAAAGTCAAACTTGTTCTGATTTTGGTTGTTCTGATTTTTGTTCTGCTGTTGATTCTGTTGATTTTTGTTCTGGTTCTGATTGTTCTGATTCTTGTTCTGGTTCTGATTGTTCTGATTCTTGTTTTGATTTTTCTGTGACATGATTTTTCTCCTTTTTGAATAAATGCAGTTTATTCCGATTTTTGCGGCAAATTGTCGATGTTCAAAATTCACTGAATATCAAACGCTCTATGATTTTGCCGTCTGAAGATAGTTTTACAAAAAGTAAAAATAATATTCCGAAATTTCTGAAAAAAATAAAAATTCATTTTATGTCCTGTTTTTGGGACGCATAGTTCACTATAATAGTAGTAAAGATAAATTTAAGGAGCGCAAGAAAAATGCTGCAAATGATATTCTCAAAGCCGGGAGGCGGCAAGACCTTTGAAATACATAAAGCGATAAAAGAGCGATATGACAACGGGCTTTCAAACATGATCATGCTTGTGCCGGAACAGGTTTCGTTTGAGTCGGAGCGTGAAATTTTGAAAATCGTGGGCGCACCCGGAATGGACAAAATCGATGTGCTCAGCTTTTCACGATTTGCCGACCGTTTTTTTGAAAAATACGGCGGTCGAGACAAGCGGCGAATTGACGAAATCGGCAAAACGGCGCTGATGCAGCTTACATTAAAAAAATTGCGACCCACTTTGAGCATATTTTCAAAGCAATGCCTATCATCAGCCTTTTGCGATTCAATGATCTCGCTTGACACGCAGATGAAACGCTTTGGAGTAACTGCGTCCGATATGCAGTCGCTCAGCACAAAAAAGAGCGGAATTTTGAAAAATAAGCTATATGAAACATCGCTTATCCTGTCGGAGTTTAACGAACTGCTTAACAATGAATATTACGATCCGCTTGACGACCTGACAAAAATATATGAGCGGTTAAGTTCGGAGCGATATTTTGAAAACCGCTCGGTTTTTCTTGATTCGTTCAACGGCTTCACAGCTCAACAGCTTAATATCGTCAAAATGATTATTTCTCAGGCAGATGAAGTATTCATCAGCTTCAGTTTTGACAAAAATGCGCAAAACACGGCGCTGTCGCTTTATAAAAATGTCGGCGACACGGTTACAAAGCTGCGTGGCTTTGCAAAATCGGCGGGCGTAAAAATATGCCCCGATATATTTTTATCAAAATATAGCCGACACACAACGCCGGAACTTAAATTTCTCACACAAAATGCGTTCATGCCAGACAAGCAAAAATATGATAAGGAGATCAGCAACCTTCATTTAGCCCGTGTCCGCACGATTTATGATGAATGCAGTTTTGTTGCGTCAAACATCAGACGGCTGAACATTGAAAAAAACATCAGATACCGTGAGATTGCGGTGATCTGCCGTGATACCGCAAAATACAGCGGAATAATCGAGCAGGCTTTTGCGGAATATGACATACCGCTGTTCATTGACGCAAAAAAGCCGGCGACAGGCACTGCAATCATTCGATTTGCGATAAATGCACTGCTCGGCGCAAAGAGCTTTTCAAGCGAAAACATTTTGGCAATGTTAAAATCGGGAATTACCTTTGCAAATGCCGACGAGGTCATGCTCCTTGACGATTATGTGACCGTTTGGAGCATACATGGTGATGACTGGACCCGTGAATTTACGGGCAATCCCCGTGGAATGGGCGAGGCGTTCACCGATGATGACAAGGCGGCTTTAGTCGGGCTTAATAATTTGCGGAATGAAATCATATCGCCGCTGACAGCGCTTCAAACGGCGCTTAAAAAGGGCGGAGCAAAGAACATTTCTGCGGCGCTGTATCAGTTTATCATTGATACAAAAGCCAATGTAAAACTGAACGAATATTGCGAGAATTTGAGCAAGGGCGGCGACAACACAGCGGCTGATGTTCAGCGCCGAGCTTATGATATGCTCGTCTCGGTGCTTGACCAGCTTTGCATGGCGCTTGACGGCTACGAAATCGATTATAAAAGATTTATCGACGCATTCATCAATGTCGTAAACAGCTGTGACATCGGAAAACTGCCGCAAGCGCTTGATGAGGTTGCAATCGGTTCAGCCGAACGAATGCGCCCGAAATCACCCAAGGTCACCTTCATAATCGGCGCTGTAAACGGTGAATTTCCTGCGGTATTCGGCGGAAACGGCGTGTTCAGCGACCGAGAGCTGACGACCCTCAAAAACGACGGACTCGAGCTTGCGTTATATGATGAACAGCGTGCGATCGACGAAAACTATTTGGCATTTTTGTCAATGTGTTCGCCGTCAGAGCAGCTTTTTGTCAGCTACTATGGCAAAGGAAATGATAACGAAACCAACTATCCGTCTGCAATCGTCACAGAGATCATGTCGATTTTCGACATTGAGCCGAAAAATGAATCTTTTGATAAAATCGAGGATATATATTCAAAAAAATCGGCATTGAGGCTTATTTGCCGTGAAAACGGAGCAAATTCGGACAAAAGCAGCGCTTTGCAATATTTCAAAGAATATGATAATGACGAATATTTGAAAATGTCGGCGATCAACCGCCAAAATCCGACGGAAATATCACCTGAAAACGCAGTCGGACTTTTCGGCAAAAACCTTCATCTTTCGGCGTCAAGAGTCGATATGTTTTATCATTGCAGTTTCAGCTATTTTTGCAAATACGGGCTCAAAATATCCCCGATCAGAAAGGCGGACATCGACAGTCTTCAGCGAGGCACGGTGGTCCATTTGGTGCTTTGCCGATTCATTGAAAAATATAAGCCCGACGAATATATGTCGCTTGAAAAAAACGAAAAATATAACAGAGTGCGCGAGATCGTGAACGAGGCGCTTGCCGATTATTTAAGCTCAAAAACTTTGTCGCAGATCGACAAAACAAATCTCGGATTTCTCTATCGCCAATGCGCAAATATCCTTGATTATATCTACGAGGATCTGCTCCAGACAAATTATTCGGTGTCGGGTGTTGAGGTGTCATTCGGAAACGGTGAGGACGATGATTTCGAGAGCGTTGAAATCAAATTGCCGAGCGGCGGCAAGGCAATCATATCGGGCAAAATCGACCGAGTTGATTCGTTTGTCAAGGACGGCGTGAAATATGTCCGTGTAATCGACTACAAAACGGGTACTGTGAATTTTTCGCTCTCCGATGTTGTCTATGGACTCAATCTTCAAATGCTGTTCTATCTTTGCGCATATAAAAAGCAGTCGGACAAAAAGGGTGACATTTGCGTTCCGGCAGGTGTGCTCTATGCGCCCGTAAAGGATAAATCGGTCTTTCTGAAAACAAGGGAAACGACAAAGGACAAGGTATATTCGGAGCGCAGAAAAACGCTTAAACTTAACGGAATTGCGCTTGATGACGAAACTTCGCTCACCGCAATGGAGCCGAAGCTTGAAAATATATTCACGCCGGTGAAAGCGGCAAAATCGGGCGAAGTTACATTCAGCGGCAGCCGCTATGCGATCGAGCAGTTCGGGATCTTAAATGATTACATTGATAAGCTGATCGTGAAAATGGGCAAGCGGCTGCAAGACGGCGACATCAAAATCGACCCGACAGACGGCAAAAAAGGCGCCTGCGACTATTGCGATTATGCGTCTGTTTGCCAACATGAGGGCGAGTGCCAAAAGGTGATTTCGCATGACGATGAGGAAAATTACAGAATAATGGAAGAGGAGGAGCGGCTTTGAGCGAGATTAAATTTACATCCGAGCAGGAAAATGCAATAAACGCAAAAGGCGGAATATTGGTATCTGCGGCGGCGGGTTCGGGCAAAACGGCGGTTCTTGTCGAGCGTGTTGTCAGACGGCTTTGCGACATGAATCTGAAAATCCCGGCTGACAGATTTTTGATTTCGACCTTCACAAAAGATGCGGCGGCGGAGATGAAAAGCAGAATCGGCGAGCGAATCGCCGAGAAAACCGCAAGCGAGCCGCAAAACAGTTGGTATGTTCATCAAAAATTCCTCCTTGACAAAGCGAGCATCGGCACAATCGACAGCTTTTGCATAAACCTGGTCCGTGAATATTTCTACATTCTCGGTGTTGAGCCTGATTTTGAAATATGCGACGAGCTGCAGGATCAAACGATAGCGGATGATGTCATCTATTCGATGATAAACGAAAAACTGCAAAACGACGACCCCGATTTTGCGGCGTTGTGTTCGGTTTTCGAGGAATATGAATTTTTCGCAAAAATATCGTCGGTTGTCAAGGATATTTACAAACAGCTTGTGTCGCTTCCGTTTTATGAAAATGAGCTTGAACGGTGCAAAAAAATGTATAGCTCGTTTGATGAGCGGGACAATGTTTGGGTGAGGTCGTCGCTGAATGATCTGAAAGAACGGGCGGCTTATTATATCAACGAATTCCAAAAGCTTGAGCCGACATTTTTGCAGTCGGAATTTTACGAGCGTTTCAAGACAAATTTCTATGAGCGGTTCGATTTTTTCAAGAAAACATATGGATTTGTCGAAAATAAAGACATAAACGGGCTTGCAAAATATTTTTCGGGATTTAAGCCCAAAAACATGGCGAAAACCACCGATTTGAAGCTGGAATCCGATATAAATTTGGCTCGGTTCCTTTCGACTCTGACATCGGTGATAAAATCGATCAAGGACCCCGACTATATCAAAACGATCACCGACCTGTCCGATGATGTCAAAAAAGCGACTCCGGCGGTATCGGCACTTTGCAGTTTTGTTTATGAATTTTCAAAGCGTACGCTGATGAGAAAGAATGAAATCAATCGCTATACATTCTCGGATATTGAGCAAATGGCGCTGAAAATTTTGGTCAATGAAAGCGGCGAGCCGACAAAAATCGCCGAGGAGCTGTCCGACTACTATTATGAGGTTATGGTAGACGAATTTCAGGACACAAACGCTTTGCAAAATACGATTTTTAATGCAATATCGGACAACGGGGCAAGGCTTTTTGCGGTCGGCGATGTCAAACAGTCGATATATCGTTTTCGTCAGGCAGACCCGAGAATATTTTTGCAAAAAAAGAACAGCCTTGCGCCATATGACCCAAACGGTGAGGAGTTTCAGCGGTGCAAGGTCATCATGAAGGGCAATTTCCGTTCGGACGGTCAAATTTGCGATTTTGTTAATTTTGTCTTTTCCGAAATCATGTCCGAAAAGGTCGGACAGATGAACTATTCGGACGAGGATATGCTGTCGGCTAATATATCATTGTCAAATGATGTTTGCAGAGTGAGAGCGGACATAATCGAAACCGACGGCAAGGACCGTGACGCCGAGGGGCTTCATATTGCAAAAATCATCACCGACATCGTCGGCAAAACGCCGATCGGAGCTGAGGGGCGTTTTGCGAAATACGGCGACATTGCGATTTTGACAAAGCGAAACGCCGACATAATCAAAATCGCAAACACGCTGACAAAGGCAGGAATCCCGGTGGTAAAAAGCACTCAGGACAGATTTTTTGAGAGTCGTGAGATAATGCTTGCAATGACGCTTTTGAGCGTTGTCGATAACCCGAAAAATGATTTTGAAATGTTGAAATTTCTGTCCTCACCGCTCGTCGGTCTTACATTTGATGAAATCACCGCACTTAAAATCAAAGATAAAAAGTCGGATCTGTTTTCACTTTTGCTTAAAAATTATGATGAAAACGAAAAGGCAAAAACTGCGGCGGATATGATAAATGCGCTTCGCACCTTGTGCGGCGGCTCATCTGTCAGCGAATTTTGCTCAAGAGCGTTTGACGCAACGGGTCTTGACACGATCGTTCGCGCAAAATTCGGCGAGGGCGCATTTGCCAATCTGATGAAGCTCGTTTCGCTTGCCGCCGATTTTGAAAAAATATCATATTCCGGGCTGTCGGGATTTTTGTCATATCTTCGCCGAATGGAGGATTCAAACATGAGCTCGGCGGGCTTTGACAGCGATGACGACGCAGTAAGGCTTTATACCTGTCACAAATCAAAGGGATTGCAGTTTCCGATATGCATTTTGGCTCATCTGGAAACCAAAATCAAAACGAACAGGGGAGAGGACAGGCGAATACTTCGTTCGGATAAATTCGGTCTCGGAATGAAAATCGTCGATCGGGAAAGCTTCACAAAATATAATACGCTGATGTATAACGAGATTGAAGACGAAATCAAGTCGGACAGTCTTGCCGAAGAAATGCGCCTGCTCTATGTTGCCCTGACCCGTGCAAAGGAACATCTCATAATGGTCGGCGAAGTGAAGAAAGCGGACGAATATCTGAATGCAATGCAAAATATGTCGGTCGGCGGTTCAATCGAGCCGAACCGATTTGCGGATAATTGCCAAAATATGCTCTCAATGATAACAGCGGCAATGCTTTGCCACAAAAATTGCCGCTATTCAAAGCTTAGCGGCTCGCTGACCCATGTTTCCGATGATAATTGCCCGTTTGAGCTGAATGTGATCAGCGACAGCATAATCGGCGAGGTGTATGTCAAAGATGATGAGTGCGACGCCGAGTTTGATGAGAATCAGGTCGAGCTTTTGAAAGAGCGCCTGTGCTATGAATATCCATATGCGGCAGTGAATGATGTTGCGGCAAAGCAGTCTGCCTCACGAATCGCTCACGAAAACGAAAACCGTGATTATTCATGCACTGCGGTTCCGTTATTCCTGCAAAATAAAAAGCTGACTGCTGCGCAAAAGGGTACCGCAATGCACAAAATCATGCAATATCTCGACATTGCTTCGGCTAGAGACGACCTTGAAGCGCAGTTAATTGCAATCGAGAATAATAAATATTTATCGAGCGATGAGATCGAGTCGATCAGCAGAGATTATCTTGTCGGATTTTTAAATTCATCACTCTCATACCGCATGGAAAATGCTGATGAGATCTATCATGAGCGTGAGTTCATGGTTGAAATGTCGGCGACCGAGCTTGATGAAGCGCTTGATCCCGATATATTCAAAAATGAAACGGTTGTGGTTCAGGGCGCTGTTGACTGCGCATTTATCGAAAACGGCAGACTCGTTATCGTCGATTATAAAACCGACAGAGTTGACAGTCCGCAAACGCTTATCGATAAATATGCAATTCAGCTTAAAGTTTACCAAAAAGCACTTTCGCAGGTATTTGAGATGACCGATTCCGAACTGATAATCTATTCGTTTGCACTGTCAAAGGAAATTGTCTTGTAAATTTGCTTGAATTTCGGAAAAGTTTTATGTATAATCAAACCGTAAATTGATTAAAACGAGGTGTGTTTTAATGAAAATATTATTCATCGGCGGCACGGGCACGATCAGCTCCGCAATTTCAAAATCATTGCTGAAATCGGGTCATGAGCTATATCTTTTGAACCGCGGTAATAAAAATGATGAGTTTTGCGGCGCAAAATTTATCACCGCAGACATTCACAATGAAGCGGATGTTGTGTCAAAAATATCGGGTCATCATTTTGATGTCGTCGCCGATTTCATCGCATTCACCCCTGACGATGTTAAAAGAGATTATCGGCTGTTTTGCGGCAAATGCGACCAATATATATTCATCAGCTCTGCCTCGGCTTATGAAAAGCCGCCGAAATCTCACATAATCACCGAAAAAACGCCGCTTGTCAATCCGTTTTGGAGCTATTCGCAAAACAAGGCGGACTGTGAGGATTATCTGTTTGAGCGCTATCGGATTGACAAATTCCCCGTAACGGTCGTTCGCCCAAGCCACACCTATTCGGAGCGCTCGATTCCGACGGCGCTTCACGGAAACAAGGGCGCATATAGCGTAATCAAGCGAATAATCAACGAACAGCCTGTGATTATTCCGGGCGACGGCGAATCGCTTTGGACGCTCACCTTCAACACCGATTTTGCACCGCTTTTTATCGCAATCATGGGGCAAACCACCGCCGTCGGCGAAGCATTCCAAATCACCTCTGACGAGTCGCTGACCTGGAACGAAATATATCACACAATAGCCGCCGCATACGGCAAAAAGCTGAATCCGCTGTATATGACCTCTAAAAATATCGTGGAGTTCGGACGGAAATTCGGCTATGACTTTGAGGGCGGACTGCTCGGAGATAAATCAAACAGCGTCATTTTCGATAATTCAAAGGTGAAAGCATATTTGCCTGATTATGAAACAAAAACGCCGTTTTCAAAGGGCGTCGCAAAATGCGTTGAATATATCTATGCTCACCCCGATTGTCAAATCGAGGATGAAGAGTTCGACAGATTTTGCGATGAAGCCGCAAAGGCGTATATGTAAATAAAAAGCATATAAAAATGACTATTTTCATGCATAAAATAAGCCGCTCAGTAAAGAGCGGCTTTTCCTATTGCACGAAATTCCGACGGCGTTCTGCCGGTATATTTTTTAAACGCTTTGTTGAAATTTGCGGTATTGTTAAATCCACAGCCGAGTGCTATGTTCATCATTGTGTCGGCAGAGTTTGTTTCAAGCGTCCTCATTGCCGTTTCGATTCTCATTTCGGTGATGTAATCCCAAAGCTTAACCCCCATCACACTATAAAAATATGACGAGAAATATGACGGGCTCATTCCCGAATATTCCGCAATGCTTTTAAGTGTGATGTTCTCGGTGTAGTGCTTTTGAATATATCCAAGCGCCCGCTTGACAGGCTTTGTACTTGCGGTCATTTTTGAATTGAGCGTTTTGTCAAGATAATCAAGCTCACGAATGAGACTTACAAAAATCTCAATAATTTTTGCCCTGATCATCATTGTATATTCGGGCTTTTTTTCGTTGAACTCCTTTTCAAGCTCAAAAAGTAACGATTTGATCTTCTCTGTCGTCGAATTGTTTCTCGGCAGCCTGTTTTCAAAATTAGGATTATGAGCGAAAAATATATTGTTGTCGGTGAGCGAATCAAATTTTGAATCCCAAAAATACCTCGGTTCAATGTGCAGATTCATCAAATGCATCATCGGGTCGCCGTCGATATGCGTAATGCAATGCTGTTCGTTTGATGAAAAAACGAAAACATCGCCGGGGTTAATCGAATATTTCCGCCGTTTGGTGGTATAAACTCCGCCGCCGTTTTTAAACACGACAATCTCGAATTTGGTATGCCTGTGATCACGGTTTTCACGCTTGCCTGACGGCACATGAACATTAAAAAGCCGCACTAAAATATCGTTATCGCTGCCGGAGCTGATAAAAGCGTCGGATACCTGCATAAAACCACTTCAATTCGTAATATAGTTTGCAAAAATGTTGATATAGTTGTTGAAAAAAATCCAATCATATATTATATTTACTTTAGATTACCATGTTAATGATTTATAGTCAAGTAAAATATTTTTGAATCTATCGGAGGTACAATATTTATGTCGTTCAACACCTGTTCAAATCCGTCTGACCTCAAGATCACTGATATGCGTTTTGTTGACATCGACGGCGCCCCAAAGCGTTGCACAATTCTCAAAATCATGACAAACCAGGGTCTTGTCGGCTACGGTGAAGTAAGAGACGCATCAAGCAAAACCTATGCTTTGATGTTGAAATCAAGATTGCTCGGCGAAAACCCCTGCAATGTTGATAAGATTTTCCACAAAATCAAACAGTTCGGCGGCCCGTCAAGACAGGGCGGCGGTGTTTCGGGCGTTGAGATTGCGCTTTGGGACCTCGCAGGTAAGGCATATGGCGTTCCGCTCTATCAGCTGCTCGGCGGCAAATATCGTGACGAGGTAAGAGTATATTGCGACACGGATGTTGACGGCAAACACACCGGAACAGACATGGGTCATGCGCTCAAAAAGCGTATGGAAATGGGCTTTACATTCCTCAAAATGGATCTCGGAATCGGTCTGCTTCTCGATGAACCCGGCACAATTAACGCACCGCTCGGATTTATCGACGACATGAACAAATATGCACCGCATATCCTCAATGTTCAGGGCGGTTCGGTAATTGCGGACATGGTTAAGCAGCAGAAATCATATGACATTGTAACAACCGCTCATCCGTTCACGGGAATTCACCTGACCGAAAAGGGTCTTGACTACCTTGAGAATTATGTAAAGGAAGTCCGTGAAGTAATCGGCTATGAAGTTCCACTTGCAATCGACCATTTCGGTCATGTTTGCGTAGAAGACTGCATCCGTTTTGCAAGACGCATGGAGCCGTATAACCTTGCATGGATCGAAGATATGATTCCGTGGATGTATACAGACCAGTATGTAAGACTTAAAAACAGCACTTGCATTCCGGTTTGCACAGGCGAAGACATCTATCTCAAAGAGGGCTTTGAAACACTCATCAAAGCGGGCGGCGTTTCGGTAATTCACCCCGACATTCTCACCTGCGGCGGCGCTCTTGAACTCAAGAAAATCAGCGACATTGCCGATGAAAACGGCGTTGCGGTCGCAATCCATATGGCAGAAAGCCCGGTTGCTTGCATGGCGGCTGTTCACACAGCGGCGGCAATGCACAATTGCCTGGCTCTTGAGTTCCACTCAATTGATGTTCCGTGGTGGAGCGACATGGTCAAGGGTCTTCCGAATCCGCTCATCGAAAACGGATTCATCAAAGTGCCCGACGCACCGGGTCTTGGAATCGAAGGTCTCAACGAAGAATTGCTCAAAGAGCATATTAACCCGTCGATCCCCGGTTTCTTTGAGCCGACCGATGAGTGGAATTCGGAATTTTCAAACGACAGAATCTGGAGCTAAACAAAGCCCCGATTTTAATTCATATTTAACGGAGACAAAAATTGTGCCATTAAAAAACCGCGGAGATTGCCGCCCAAAAGACGATTGTCAGATGAAGCGGCACAGTTCGTTTGGCTTTGCACATTTCTGCGGATTTAGCGGAGATTATGAAATGACCGTAAAAAAGGGAAGCGACACAGTTGAAAAAACAATATCCGTTACAAAGTCAAATCCGTTTCAGCAAATAATTCTTGACTGATTGTACGCGTTAAAGTATGATTTAATCAAGATTATAATATATATTCAGGAGTTTACGAAAGGATTGTTTGGATTATGGATGTTAAGGCAACAATGAGAAGCTTTAGCGAGCAAAAGGAGCTCATGGAAGATAAGGTCATGAGCGGAATTGAGGCGAACAGAAAGGGCTATTTTCGAATCAACTTTATCGACGGACAGGGAAAGCCGATAAAGGGCGCAAATGTCACGGTTCGCCAAAAAACATCGGAATTCAAATTCGGATGTAACATCTTTAAACTCGGATGCTTTAAAAAGGACGAGGACAACGCAAAATATGAGGAATATTTCAAACGGCTTTTCAACATGGCGACTTTGCCGATATATTGGGATAAATTTGAACCTGAAGACGGCAAAATGCGCTTTGAAAAAGATTCCCCGTTCATCGACCGCCGAATTCCGCCCGAAGCGGCGCTTGAATTTTGCAAAAAAAATAACATTGAGCCAAAGGGTCATCCGCTTTTCTGGCAGGCAATGCTGCCGAGTTGGCTGCCCGATGATTATGAGCAGATCAAGCCCTATTGGATGAGAAGGCTCAAAGCGATCGCCGAGCGATATGACGGTGTGATCCCGAGCTTTGACTGCGTAAACGAATGCGTCAGCGTTCCGATGCTTGATTCTGAGCCGAATTGCTTTGAAAACAGCTATCGCAATCAAAAGCCGATCAGGGGTAAATATCCCGAATATGCTTTTGAACACACGGCTCACTTCTTCCAAAAATCACGGCTCGTGTTAAACGAAACAGCTGCTCCGTGGAGTGATTATAAACGAGAGCTGTCGCCATATTATCTTTTGGCTGAAAACCTTTTGATGAAGGGCGCACAGATCGATGTAATCGGCTTGCAGTTCCACAATTTCAATTCACCCGACGATATGCCGAGACTCGCCGATGTCGAATATAATCCGACAAGGCTTTACAAGGTCATGGATACATATGCAAACCTCGGCCGTCCGCTGTCCGTCAGCGAAATCACCGTTCCGGGATATGATGAGGATATGCAGGCGGAGGCGATTTGCAACCTATATAAAATTTGGTTCTCGCACCCGGCAATGGAATCGATTATCTATTGGAATTTGGGCGATAACTGCGCAATCTCGGCTGAAAATCATGACGGCTGGTCGGAAGACGGCTACAAGAGCGGATTTTTCAGAAATGATTTCACCAAAAAGCCTGTGTTTGACCGCTTGGATGATTTGATCAATCATCAATGGCGCACAAACCTTGACCTTGATGTAAACGACCATTTCACCTATTTTAAAGCATTTTACGGAGATTATGAAGTAAGCGCAGTTCATGACGGAAAAATCGTCAAGCGTGACCTTCATCTTTCCAAAAACGGTTATGACGAATTCTATTTTGAATTTTGTTGAGAGGAAAATTTATTAAAATGAAGTTATTAGAGGGCAAAAAAGCATTGGTAACAGGCTCGTCGAGAGGAATCGGCTGCGCTATTGCAAAGGATTTGGCTGCAAACGGCGCATTTGTCTATGTTCATTATGTAAACAGCACAGACAAAGCAAAAGCCGTTGCCGACGAGATAATCGCAAATGGGGGTAAGGCTGATATTGTCAGAGCAGACCTTTGCGACCAAAACAGCACCGACGGATTGATCGAATCGATCGGCGGCGTTGATATTTTGGTACTCAATGCTTCTTTGCAGATAAGAGAAAAATGGGATGTAATCACTAAAGAGCATTTTTACAGCCAAATCACCTGTAATTTACTTTCGTCAATGTTGCTTATCCAGCAGGCGGTACCTCATATGAAGCAGCAGCATTGGGGAAGAATCATTACAATCGGTTCGGTTCAGGAAGCAAAGCCGCACCCCGATATGTTGGTTTACAGCGCGTCGAAATCGGCTCAAACCACAATGGCAAAGTCGCTTGCTTTGCAGCTTGCCGAGTATAATATCACGGTGAACAATGTTGCACCCGGCGTAATTTATACCGACCGCAATGTTAAGGCTCTGTCCGACCCCGATTATGCAAAATCGGTCACCGATTCAATTCCGCTTAGATTCTACGGTGAACCCCGTGACATCGCAGGCGCCGTTCACTTGCTTTGCACAGAAGAGGGCAGATATATCACCGGTCAGTCGATTTTTGTTGACGGCGGAAAAAGCGTTCAGTAACGCAAATTCTGATTTATATTTGATCACGGTAAAAATTTTCGTTTTACCGTGATTTTTTGTTGAATAAATCGTAGACAAACCGATAAAAGTGTGGTAACATAAACCATAAATGAAATTAATATTAGGAGAATTTTCAATGACTCACTCACAGCTTGAAGAATTGTTAAAAAGTCTTACACTAAAAGAAAAAGTCGGCCAGCTGTTCCAGGGCAACGGAACGCTTATCAATGAGGAGGGCGCAGTAACAGGCGCACTCAATAATGAATATTCTGACGAGTCAATTAAAAACATGGGCTCAATTTTGAATATATTCGGAAAAGAGCGAATCAAAAAGGTTCAGGCGGAGCATTTAAAGCATAATAAAATCCCGCTGATGTTCATGGCGGATATAATTTTCGGCTATAAAAATATTTTGCCGATTGCGCTCGGTCAGGCGTGCTCGTTTGACATGGATCTGATTGAAAGAGGCGCAAGAAATACGGCGAGCGAAGCAGTCATTGACGGAATCAATGTAACATTTTCCCCAATGGTCGATATATCCCGTGACGCAAGATGGGGAAGATGCTGCGAGGGCTACGGCGAAGACCCGTTGCTCGGTTCAAGATGCGCCGTGGCAATGGTCAAGGGCTATCAGGGCGATGATTTGTCCGCTGATGATACGCTGATGTCCTGCGTCAAGCATTTTGCGGCATATGGTGCAACCTCCGACGGCACCGATTATAACGGCGTTGAGATGAGCGAGCATATGTTAAGAGAGGTTTACCTCAAAAACTATGAGGCGGCTGTCAAAGCAGGAGCGGGCATGATGATGTCGTCGTTCAACACGATAAACGGTGTTCCCGCAACCCAGTGCCACTGGCTGCTTGACGGCATTTTGCGAGGCGAATGGGGCTTTGACGGCGTGTTGATTTCCGACTATGGCTCAATTTGGCAGACACTCAATCACGGCTCTGTCAACAGCGAGGAGGAGCTTTGCGAGCAGGCGCTCGTAAAATCCAAAATCGATATCGACATGATGGATTACATATATAATAACCATATCGAAAAGCTGGTTTTGAACGGCACAATCCCCGAAAGCGCAGTTGATGAATGCGTAATGAGGGTTCTCGAGTGCAAAAATAAGCTCGGATTGCTTGACGATCCATATAAATATGTCGATGAGTCAAAGCCTGATTTGAATGATTATGAGGCAAGCTATGAAAATGCGGTAAATACCGTTTGCGAATCAAGCGTGCTTTTGAAAAATGACGGTGCATTGCCGCTTAATAAATCACAAAAGACAGCGCTTATCGGACCATATAGCCTGATTGACGACATGGCGGCTTCGTGGGCAAAAATCGTGCCGAATTACAATAAATCGAAAACTATATATGAGTGTATGAAGAAGATAGCAGGGGAGAGCGTGCTTGACGCAGAACTCGGCAGTCCGATTCTTTCGCTTGATGAGATCGTTGATGACGGTGCCGAGAAAAAGGATCCCGTTTTGGGAAATGAAGCCGAATATCTTGAAAAAGCGATAAATGCCGCAAAATCGGCGGATGTTGTCGTAATGCCGATAGGCGAATCGTTCCTGCAATCGGGCGAGTCAAGGTCAAGAGCGGATCTGACCGTTCCCGAAGTTCAAATGAATCTTTTCCGCAGGATATACGAAGTCAATCAAAATATTGTCGTTGTTTTGTTCACAGGCAGACCTCTTGACATCAGCGAATTATCGCAAAAAGCAAAGGCTGTTTTGTGCGTGTGGCTGCCAGGAACAGGCGGCGGAGAGGCAATCGCCGATATGATATACGGCAACCGTGTGCCGAGCGGAAAGCTGTCGATGTGCTTCCCGAGAACAAGCGCACAAGCACCGGTATATTACAGCACATTGCCCACAGGTCACCCAAATCAGCGAGGTCGCCGCTCAAACTATGACCACCGTTGGATCGACTGCGAATTGTCGCCGCTCTATCCGTTCGGTTTCGGTCTTACCTACACCGATTTTGAATATTCAAATCTCACACTATCTTCAACCGAAATGACAAAGGACAGTATAATAAATGTGTCGGTCGATGTCAAAAATAACGGCAAATTCGACGGCGACGAGGTCGTTCAGCTATATATTCGTGACCGCTTTGCAAGTTACATTTCACGACCCGTCAAGGAACTCAAGGACTTCAAGCGAGTTCATGTTAAATCGGGCGAAACGGTAACGGTCAATTTCGAGATATGTGAAGAAATGCTGCGGTTTTATAATATCGAGAATAAGCTCATCAGCGAGCCGGGCGAATTTCACTTGTTTGTCGGCTCATCTTCAGCCGATGAGTCGCTAGGAAAACAGACATTCTATTTAAAATAAAACGGAGTGATTTACAATGTGGTTGATTTTGCTGACAATGTTCGTTGCATTGCTGATAATCGGCATATCAACAGCGATATATAGCACAAGACGGGTGAAATTAACCGAAATTGACATTGTAAATGAGCGCATTCTGAAAGCGTTTGACGGCAAAAAAATTGTTCATATCAGCGATTTGCAAAACAGTTATTTTTCGGGATTTTACGATCAGATTTATTCTCTGATTCAAAAAGAAAATCCCGAATATATCCTGTTCACGGGCGATTTGATCGACCGCCGAAAATATCATCTTGACAGAGCCGAGCGGTTCATTTCAAAGCTTGTCAAAATCGCACCTGTGGTTTTTGTAAGCGGAAACCATGAGGCATGGTGCGGAAAATATGACGAAGTCGCCGCAATGCTCGATAAATATGGGGTGAAGCGGCTTGAGGACGAGCAGCTTTCGTGGCAGATCGATGACAAGAAGATAAACATAATCGGCGTGCGTGATCCGGGGTTCATGGGCAGTTACCAAATGAACGACGATGAGCAGAATCAATTTCAATCGACAATCACCGCCCTTTGCAACGATGATTATTCGATTTTGCTGACCCACCGACCCGAACTGCTTTCAACCTATGCCGAGTGTAATGTGGATTTAGTGCTTTGCGGTCATGCTCACGGCGGACAGTTTCGCCTGCCGCTGATAGGCCCGCTCTATGCACCTCATCAAGGATTGTTCCCAAAGTATACCGACGGTGTTCATGTTGACAAAAACACAACCGAAATAATAAATCGGGGACTCGGCAACGGCAAAATGCAGTTTCGCACCTTCAATAACCCCGAAGTCATCTCAATCACGCTTCATACTAAATAAAAAAACAGCCGAATCGAGAGTTTGATCCCGATTCGGCTTTTGTTATGCAATTTTTTATTTTGTTGCGCTGTCTTCAACCAAAACTCCCTGAACAAGATAGCGAGATGTTCTCACGCCCTCGACGCAGGTGCTGAGCGTCAATATCTTGTCTGTCGTATCAAGCGTGACGCCGCTTTTAACATTCTTAACAAGCGATGCCGGCGACAGGGTGGACTGCAAATATTCATCAAGCGTTTGAATATTTGTGAAATCGAACGAATTGAGAATGTGCCGATCGTCATATTCATACGCCGCATAAATCTCATATTTTAATCTGTGACCGGGTGTATATATATACATATATCGGTTTTTCTCAAAGAAATCCTTGTCCTTGAAGCTGTAAAGCGGACGAAAATATCCGTTGTTTCTCCAGTTATGACCATATAGCACCGTGACAGGGCTCTGAAATGTGGCAAGGTTTTTCTTTTCCATATAAATCGCACCCGCCGAGCTGTATTTGTTGTCATAGGTGTGGTTTAGATAATAGTCATCATCATGGCTTGAAGTTCTAAGCACAGGATAATCGATGTCGGTGCCGTCAACCTTCAGCCAACCGACGATTTCGGGATTGGTTGCTTTCAGCTTTTCAAAATCAACAGGACTGTCGGGACGAGTGTCAAGGACTTTAGTGACCGCCGTCGTGTTAGTATATTGCTCTTTTTCCTTTTCGGACATGATCCGACCGGTGAATAAATATATAAGGTAGCAGACGCAAATAATCGCAACGATCAGCGCAGCAATCAGCACCGCTTTCCAAACCGTCTTTTTATCTTTCAAAAACACACCCCATTTATTTAGCTGTTTATGATATGAATATTCTATCACAAAATCGGCTGTTCGTCAATTTGATAAAAGATAAATCAATAAAAAAGAGGTGTGAAGAGAAATATATCTCAACACACCTTTTTATTTGCCGTTAATTATTTGCTAAGCTGTTTTTTAGCAACATATGCAGCGCCGAGTGCTGTGAAAAGAACAACAGCAGTAGCAGCTACCGGAGCGTTACCTGTTTCAGGAGATTTATCCGAATCGTTGTCTTTGCCTGAATCAGCGGTTGTTGTTCCGGCTTCAGCGAAAGTAGCATCAGCAGTAACATCAGAAAGCGGTTTGATTGTGATCTCGGTGTCTGTCAAAGAACCTTTAACGAGTTCATACTCACCTGTGATGTTCCATTTAGCAAATTTAGCGCTGTCTGCAACAGTAACCTTGAGTGTGATTGTTCCGTCTTCATTCTCAATCTTCTCGACCTTGCCTGCATTAGAGTTTGACGAAGAAGCTGTTACCTTGTACTGCGGAGCAGCAGTCGGGCTAAGAGTATCCTCAGCGAAAGCTACAACAGAGATGCCTGAAAAGATAAGAGTAAAAACCAAAAGGGAAACAAGAATCTTTTTCATTATGAATTTCCTCCGATTCAAATTATTAGTTGATCTTATTTTAGCACATATTTATTTAAATGTAAAGTGTTTTTTCATTTTTTCTTTGAAAAATTTTCTAAAAAAATAAATTGATGAAAAATGAAAAAAACTGTTGACAAACGGGTGCACATCTGTTATAATCATCATGTTGCAAAAAACAAGCGAGTGTGCTGGAATTGGCAGACAGGCACGTTTGAGGGGCGTGTGTCTTTGGCGTACGGGTTCAAGTCCCGTCACTCGCACCAAATTGTAAAAGTCCTGAATCCGTTTCTATTAAACGGTTTGGGGCTTTTTCTTTATTAAAAAATCGCTAAAAAATAGCAAAAGTTAAACACGAAAGTAAAACAATTACATATTTTTTATAGGAGTGTTTTGCGCATAAATATAACTAAACAAAAAGAGTTATCGGTCTTGATGTCTGATAACTCTTAACTTTTATGAGTATAAGATTAAAACGAAAAATGGTCGGGCACAAAACCGAAGTTTTATACCCGACCAAATACTCGTGTTGTCAGCGGCAACTTGCCGCTGGTGGAGAAGTGGGATCGCCCGCCTCGCTTCTGCGCTCGGCGGCACGCACGCGGACACCAAAACAGTCCCCCGGACTGTTTTTATCGCTACGCGATTGCCCTGTTCGATCCTTTCTTACTCAAATAAAAAGCTTTGCCGAAAAATCGACAAAACTACCTATATCCCGAGTACAAAATTTCTACAAAACAAATGGTCGGGCACAAAACCGATGTTTTATACCCGACCAAATACTCGTGTTGTCAGCGGCAACTTGCCGCTGGTGGAGATGAAGAGAATCGAACTCTCGACCTTACGGATGCGAACCGTACGCTCTCCCAGCTGAGCTACACCCCCGAATATATGCTACAATAAGCATTCAACATTCTTATTGTAGCACTAATTATGCAATTTGTAAAGTATTTTTTATGCGTCGTCGTTATTCAAATAGCCGCCCTCTTTACCTCGTGTATCAATGAGCGAAGATTCATTTGGCGCTGATTTGCCTTCATTTCTATACATGAGCTTTAAGAAAATCGGACAGCAGATCGATGTAATTATAATAAGCATGATTGTTGCAACAAGCGGGTCAATTCCCAAAATTGCACCGTCTGCTGCTTTATATATCAGCGACGAACCTGTCGAATATACCGCAAGCGCAACCTCGCCTCGTGCAATCATTCCGCAGCCGATCGTCATTGACTCTCTGCCGGTATATTTGCATAGCTTTGCGACGCCGCCGCAGCCGATGAGCTTGCCTAAAATTCCGACAGCGACAAACACAAGGCCGAATATCAAATCGGTTGGACGGAATTTGCTGAAATCTGCGCTGATTCCGATGAATGCAAAGAAAATCGGCGAAAAAATCATATATCCGTTGATTAGGACCTTTTTGTCCATGTAGTTCGTGTCGGTCATGCCCGAAAGCAAAAGTCCTGCCATATATGCGCCTGTAATTGCGGCGATTCCGAATATTCTCTCCGATATATATGCGAAAAGAAAGCACATTCCGAGTGCAAAAATTCCGAGTCGGCGTCTGTGCGGTTTATTTTTGACAAGCCATTGGAAGAATCGGCGAATCGGGTAGCCGACAATAATGCAGAATGCGAAAAATCCGCCAGCCTTTAACAGCGTCATCCAAATTGAGCCGCCGCCGTGGAAGCTTGTTACGATTGAAAGGGCAATGATTCCGATTACATCGTCGATTATTGCGGCGCTCAAAACGGTCGTTCCGATATGAGTGTTCAGCTTGCCCATTTCACGGAGCGTTTCAACCGTGATGCCAACGCTTGTAGCCGCAAGGATTACGCCTATGAAAAGTGCGTTCATGACCATGTGATAGTTGCCGAATGCCGCAAATCCACCCATGAACAAAATTGCAACGACAGCACCGAGCGCAATCGGCACCAAAACGCCGCCGAGCGCAATCATTGTTGCGGCGAATCCGCTTTTTTTGAGTTCCTTGAAGTCTGTTTCAAGTCCGCTCGAGAACAAAATCAAAATTACGCCGATTTGTGAAAATGATTGCAATACATCCATTTCAGCCTCAGTCGGATTGATGAGCCCTTTGAATTCCCAGCCAAACTGGCTGATGATTGCCGGACCTATCAGCAAGCCGGCAATTACCATTCCGACAACCTGCGGAAGTCCGAGCTTTCGAGTGAGCATTCCGAGCGACTTGGTTATAATCAATATGATCGCCAGGTCATAGACGACATTCATTACATTAAACTGCATATTATTATCTTTCCTTCATGTTAGCCGACAAAATCCATTCGAGAATAATGCCGAATGGATCTAATCGTTAATCTTTAGTCTTTCTTGGTGTTTTTTATTACCTTCATGCGTGAAAATTCTTCTCGGTCTTTTTCCTCAAGTGACTCGGTGATGAACCTGATCGTTGACTCGAATCGAGGAATGATGATATTTTTCAGCGCATTTGCACGCTTTTGCGTTTTCTTGATTCCGTGAGCCAAGCGATAAATGCTGTTTTCAATCTCGCTCAGCTTTACGGTAAGAACCTTAACCTCGTCGAATTTTTGAAACGCACGGTCAAGGTTTTCGTTTGTTCGTGCATAGCCGTAATTTAGCTGCGGCTTTTTATAATCAATGTTCACAAGCGGAATGTCAACGCCCATTACGCTTCGGTAATCAAGATTGATTCCATTGTCGATCGGCACCGTTTGTGACAGCTCGTCAATGATACCGAGAGTCATGTTTGCAAGCTGCAACGCTTGATATGCCTCAAAATATGTTGAGTTGATTTTCTTTTGAATCTCTTTTGCATCGTCAAGCATAGCCATTGTTTCACGAATCAAAATGTTTCGTTTTCTGTCCATCAGGTCAAAACCCGTGGTGGCAAGCTCAAGCGATTTTTTTGCGGCGATAAGGTTACCTTTGGTCGGAAAAACCTGCTGTGCCATTTCGGTATCACCGTCCTTTCAAAAAAATGATGTTATGCTTTTGCGCCCGCAAGCACATTTTGCTCGGCTTCAAGACGAGCTTTGATCGGCTCATAATATTTATCAAGAAGCACATCGTCCACACGGTCAAGCTCTTCACGGGGAAGTGTGCAAAGCAATTCCCAACCGAGATCGAGCGTCTGTGTAATTGAGCGGGCTTCTGTTTCAGCCTGATTTATGAAACGGTTTTCAAATTCTTTACCGAATTTGAGATATTGCTTATCAACCGTCGACAATTCTTCTTCACCGATTACGGAAGCAAGCGAACGAGCGTCCTGAACCTTAGCATATGCCGCAAAAAGCTGGTTTGCAAGCGGCTGGTGGTCTTCACGGGTATAACCTTCGCCGATGCCGTCCTTCATCAAACGGGACAGCGAGGGCAAAATTCCGACAGGAGGGTAGATTCCGACGCCGTCAAGCGAACGGTCAAGAACGATCTGACCCTCGGTGATATATCCTGTAAGGTCAGGAACAGGGTGGGTGATGTCGTCGTTCGGCATTGTAAGAATCGGAATCTGTGTAACAGAACCGTCAATGCCTTTGATCATGCCCGCACGCTCATAAAGCGACGCAAGATCGGAGTACATATATCCCGGATAACCTTTTCTTCCCGGAATTTCACCCTTTGAGGACGAAAACTCACGGCAAGCCTCGGCATAAGAGGTCATGTCGGTCATTACGACAAGAATGTGCATATTGTGTTCAAACGCGAGATATTCGGCGGCTGTCAGCGCACATCTCGGTGTAATGATACGCTCGATGATCGGGTCGTTTGAAAGGTTTAGGAACATTACAACTCGTTCCAAAACGCCTGCTGCTTCAAACGAGCGTTTGAAATAATCCGCAACATCGTGCTTTACGCCCATTGCAGCGAAAACAACGGCGAAGTTCTGGTCGTTGGCACCTGCGATTTTTGCCTGGCGGACGATTTGAACAGCAAGCTCATTATGCTTCATGCCCGAACCTGAGAAAATCGGAAGCTTCTGACCACGGATAAGAGTGGTGAGCGCGTCGATCGACGAAACGCCTGTTTCAATGAAGTTTCTCGGATATTCACGGGATACCGGATTGATCGGCGAGCCGTTAACATCTCGACGAGCCGACGGAAAAATGTTGCCGAGTCCGTCGATCGGTCTGCCGACGCCGTCAAAAATTCGTCCGAGCATTTCATAGGACAACGCCATTTCCATCGGTTTGCCGGTCAGAACTGTTTGTGTATTAACAAGCGAGAGTCCTTTTGTGCCCTCAAATACCTGAATTACGACTCGATCGCCCTCAATTTGAACGATACGACCGATTCGTTTTGTACCGTTATCAAGTCGAAGCTCGACCATTTCCTCATATTGCGCTCCCTTAACATCGTCAAGCACAACAAGCGAGCCGTTAATCGCATCAAGTCCGATATGTTCAATAATCATAGTAAAAATCAGTCCTTTCTGCGCAATTAAACACTTTTGATTTCAGCGGCAATTTCATCAATCTGTTTGATATAATCGTCAAATTTTTCAAGGTGGTCGTTTTCGACTTCATATTTCATCTTGACGAGCATTTCAAACATGCCCTTGTCGATCAGCTTTGAAAGCGGAACATTTTGGGCAACCAAGTCTTTGCCTGTGTGGTAGAGATACAAAATTGTTTCCATCATCTTATATTGCTTGATAAGCGGAACATATGTATCGTCTTTGTGGAATGCGTTTTGCTGCAAAAATCCGACTCTGATAACTCTTGCGGTTTCGATTACAAGCTTTTGGTCATCGGGCAAAACGTCTGCGCCGATGAGCTTAACGATCTCCATCAATGAGCTTTCTTCACGCAAAATCGCAATAATCTCGGTACGGGATTTCATGAATCCCGGAGTAACCTTTTCGTCATAATAGCGTGACAGGTCGCCGTCATATTCCGAATAGCTTGAAATCCAGTTGATAGCCGGATAGTGACGGGCATAGGCAAGCGATTTGTCAAGCGCCCAGAAGCAGCGGGTGAATCGCTTTGTATTCTGTGTTACAGGCTCCGAGAAGTCGGCGCCCTGAGGTGATACTGCGCCGATTACCGTAACCGAACCCTGTTTGTTATTAAGAGTTTCAACTCGTCCCGCACGCTCATAAAATTCGGACAAACGAGAGGGGAGATATGCCGGGAAGCCTTCCTCCGCAGGCATTTCCTCAAGTCGTCCCGAAATCTCACGAAGAGCCTCTGCCCATCGTGATGTCGAGTCTGCCATCATTGCGACATCATAGCCCATGTCACGGTAATATTCCGCAAGGGTAACGCCTGTGTAAATCGACGCTTCACGAGCCGCAACAGGCATATTTGATGTATTTGCAATAAGCACGGTTCTGTCGGTCAGCTTTTTGCCGGTTCTCGGGTCAATCAAACCGCCGAACTCGTCCAAAACCTGTGTCATCTCATTTCCGCGCTCACCGCAGCCGACATATATGATGATGTCTGCGTCGCACCATTTTGCAATCTGGTGCTGAGTCATTGTCTTTCCTGTGCCGAATCCGCCCGGAATTGCCGCTGTTCCGCCTTTTGCAAGCGGGAACATTGTGTCAACGATACGCTGACCGGTGATAAGAGGAATTGTGCATTCAAGTCGCTTTGCGATCGGTCTCGGATTTCTGATAGGCCATCTTTGGCAAAGGGTGAGTTCATGTTCCTCGCCGTTGTCGTCTGTCAAAACAACGACCGTGTCATTCACGCAATATTCACCCGACGGCATAACCTTGCTGACAGTACCCGAAAGTTCGGGAGGCACCATGATGTAGTGGGTGATTGACGGTGTTTCGGGGCATGACGCATAAATCTCGCCGCCGTTTAATCTGTCGCCGACCTTTGCGGTGACGGTAACATCCCATTTCTTTTCCAAATCAAGCGCCGACACTGCCGAGCCTTTTGAAATGAAGCTGCCCGATGATTTTTCAATATCACGAAGCGGACGCTCGATTCCGTCGAATATGTTAGAAATGATTCCGGGGCCGAGCGTCAGGCTCAGCGGGCTGTTTGTTCCGACAACCGGCTCGCCGGGTTTTAGTCCCGATGTTTCTTCATATACCTGAATCGTGGTTGTTTCATCATCGATTCCGATGACTTCGCCGATCAGCTTTAATGTGCCGACATAGACCATTTCAAGCATTGAAAAATCGGTGGAATTTTTAACGGTTACAACAGGTCCGTTTATACCGTATATTACATTCTTTTTAGGCATTTTTCTTACCTGCTTTCCAATTTACTTTATATCAAGCCCTGAATTTTCCTCAAACCAATCGGTTTGTGAGTTCAGTCTTGCGTCAAGCGTGTCATCAATGATGACCGTGGAGAATTTAGCTTTAATGCCGCCGATTTTGATTGAATCGTCTGCGACAAAATCGCAAGGGAAGTTAAAGGCGGTTTCGATTTCGCTTTTAAGCGGCATATCTTCATTGCGCAAATAAACCGTAATCACTTTGTCGCGGCCGACAAGGTTTGTCTTGATGCTCTCAGCCGATTTGATGACAAAATCTTTATAATCGGCGCTGTTTACAAAATCGCAAAGCTTTTCTGCGGCTTTTGTAAATACCGCTGTTTTGATTTCGTCACGCTTTGTGAAGATTTGTTTGCGAAGCGCAATTTCCTTTGATGAAAAATCCCTGCCGATGTCCTCGTGAATCAGAGAATCACGGCGCATTATCTCACGCTCGCTTTCGGCTTTTGCTGATTTTTTGAAAGCTGCGGTTTTGGCATTTTTATAATCCGCAATTTTCTTTTCGCTGTCAGCCTGGGCTTGCTGTGCTTCTTTTGTAATTGCGTCAACATATTTGCTGACGGTATTATTGTTAAGCATATGCTGTCATATCCTTTCTGAAAAGTGCAATATCATTCGAGATTGACTCCGATGGCGTCTTTAATATATTTCGTAATCGACCCCGCAGAGCGCCCGGCAGAGGTGTGTCTGTCGGGAATCTCGACGATTAGCGGACGCTTGTGCGACAGCTTCAGTTCATAGATAATATCAGGACACAGCGGAACGAGCTTTTCGGTGATCAAAATGATTCCGACCGATTCATCATCGATTGCGGCTTTTAACGCCGTTTCGACTTCACCGGGTTCATGAGCAATCACTCCGTCGATTCCTGCAAGGCGCATTCCGACAAGTGTGTCGTGGTTATCACTGATTAGTGTGAACTTCATAAGATCAGATCCTTGTTTATTTTGTTAGCATTTCTGAAGGATAAGGATCGAGATGATTACACCGTAAAGTGCAATCGTTTCACCGAGGGCAACGAAGATAAGCGATTTACCGAATGCTTTCGGGTCTTCCGAAACAGCGCCGATAGCAGCCGGAACGCCGCTTGCAAGAGCAAGACCGCCGCCGATGCCTGCAAGACCGGTACAAAGACCTGCTGCAATGAGTCCGAGACCTGAGTTGATTGTTGCCGATTTAGCAAGCTCAACTGCCGCTGCCTGATCGGTTGTGGCAGCCGAAGCCGAGAAGCTGAATATTACAAAGAATGTAAGCAAAACGCCGAGTGTTGTGAAGTTAAATTTGAACGCACGGGTAATTTTGCCGGATTTTTTCATAACCGAACGGGCGATGAGAGCTGCAACGATGATTGCAACCACGGGGAAGATGAGTGAAATTACTGTAAGTGTTGTCTGTGTCATGATAAATCAATTCCTTTCGATTTAGGGTTATATGATCATTTTTTGAATTCGCCGATTGTAGCCGGATCGTAAGGCTTGCCTTCGCCCGAATAGAATCGTGAAAACATTTCGTAAAACATAAGACGCAAGCTTTGAACGCCTACGAGCAGTCCTTCGAGAACAAGAACGAATATGTTTCCGAAGACTACCATTACCCAGTAGAGCACCGGGTTTGGCATCATTTCCGCCAAGGTGAAGAATACCATCATCATTCCGACATGGACGATTACAAATGCGCCGACACGAAGGAACGATACTGTATTCGTAATATAGCTGAGCACCGCTTCAAACATTTCAAAGAAGCTCTGCATGATATATTCGCCTTTGCTGCCGGGGTTGAATTTCTCTTTTTTGTCGATTCGTGAAATCAGCGGCTCTTTGAACATGATGCAGATAAGACCGACTGCAAGAACACAAATTACAACGAATGAAACCCAAGACGGCGTCGGCATGAACAATGAAAGCAGGAGCGAAACGATTCCGACATATACAAACAAGCTGCAAAGACCGTTTTCGCTGAACAGTGCTTCGCCGAAATGCCGTCGCTTGATACAGCAATATATATTCAGGCAAATTGCGATTGCGACAAGCACAACGCCGATTCCGATTGCGCAAATGAGGATTCCGTTTACCGAATCCATTACATCGATCGGCTTGCCGTCAAATCCGAGTGCCTTATACATCGGGTCGAGTGCGTGTTCAAATCCGAATACGCTTCCGAAAACAAGTCCGCCGACCGAACCCGCAATTCCGCATGGAATGAGGATCGTTCCGAGGCGCATACCTTTCAGCTTATACATCAAATAGCCTACGATTGCAAGGATGATGCCTTGTCCGGCGTCTGCAAACATCACGCCGAAAAGCAATGTGTAAACGATTGCCATGAACGGTGTCGGGTCGATTTCGTTATAGCTCGGTACGCCGAACATCTCGGTATAATATTCAAACGGCTTGAATATCTTCGGGTTTTTGAGCTTGACAGGCGGCGTCATTGTTGACTGATCGCTCGGATCCTGATATGAATATTCGATTGCGTCAACCTTGTTCATGAAGCTTTCGAATTTTTCCTGATCCGACTCCGGAATCCAACCTACAAGCACAAACGAATCGCCGTATTTTGTAGCGTATTTTCTGATTTCGCAAGCGTCAAACGAGCGTTTGAGCTGGGTGTAAAGCTTGAAATATTCATCTTTTTCAAGAGAGGTGAATTCATTTATGATTTCGTTAAGCTCTGTCTTTTTCGCGACCAAATCGGCGGTTTTTGTGTTCAAATATTCAATCGCCTGTTTCGGAGTTCCGTCAAAATCGGGAATTCTCAGTCGCTCAAAGAAAAGACTGTTGAAAATGCTGTCGACCTCTTTGACCTGAGCTGCCGGAGCAACATACATACCCCATGCGTAATTGTCCTGTTCGGAACACTGATGAAAGGTGATATATGGGTTGCTGACATAAAACTTCAGCTTGTCAAAGCTCTCAATCGGCAGTCTGCCGAATCTGAATTTGACATATTTGGACTCGAACGCTTCTTTGATTGAAACATCAAGGTCCTTAAAATGAGAAAGGTCGGCAACATCGGATTTGTTTTTCTTGATCTGTTCCTCGATTTCGTCTCGCTGCTTGAGCAGTGCGCCGACGCGCTCTTCAATCTTGCTCATTTCACGGTCAAGCTCATCAAGCTCTGCGGTTTTTCCTGCATTTTCGACGATTTTCGGAACAAGCCCCGAACTCTCGATTATCTCGGTCAGCTTTGTCAAATATTGACCGTATGGATTTTCTTCATTAAGATTTGAAAATCCCTTAACATTGGCTACATATTGCGAAGCGGTTTCAGGCTGAAAGCACCCTGAGTCGAGATATGCCTCAATCGTGTCGTCGAGCTTCTCAAATTTTCCGAGAATCGAAACCATCTTCATTTTTTCAATAGCCATTTAGTTCACCGCCCTTTCAAGTATCAGAAGTTTTTTAATATTATCGTTGTCAACGCCATAGCGCCGTCCTTCAATAATATTTGTAATATTTTCAATCTCTGTTTCAAATACGATTATTGTTGACGCCATTACGACCGCCGCATGAGACGAAAATCTCATTTCTTTTCGGCAAAACTCAAACTTGATTCGGTTTGCGAGGTCGTCGATATATGAAAATCCGGTGTCAATGTAATTTCGGTAGCGTGTTTTTTTCAGCTCGCTCATGACTTCATCCGATGTTTCGCAGTCAATCAGCCGTCTGTATTGATGCTGCGTCAGCATTGAGGTCATGTCGTTAAGCTGAGCCTTTAAAACATCGTAAGATATGCCCGAATAGAGCTTTGCACGATATATTTTTCTGATGTTGTCAAGCTCTGCGGACAGTGAAAACAGCGACAAAAGCTGTTGTTGTTCTTTGCCCGAAAAGTTTCGTTTGATCATCTTTTGCGTCTGTTCGTAAAGATAGCGGTCGAGCACCGACTCGATCGTTGTAAAATCAAGTGCGCCGTCGCCGTTGTTAAACGGAAGCAAAAGATTATAATATTCTGTGCCTTTTAAATGAGCCAAAATATCTTCAAACGAATTTGAGCTTGTCAGTCCCAAAAAATCGATTTTTGAATGCTTTGAGAAAAAGTCGGGGAGTGCCGCGATGTACTTTTCCGGGTATCCCGCAATGAAATATCGTAAAAATACAAGCAGTCTGTCGATCTCGTTTTTCATCATCAAATATTCAAAATAATGTTCGCCGATCGAACGCTCAAATTTACAAAGCTCCGCAAAATCCGAATATACCTTTGAGCGCAAAAGCTGTTCAAGATTGCCTCTGTGAACCGCCGCTTCCTTGACGCCGTCCAAAGATATGTTATAGTGAGTGTTGTTTCGTAAATATGCGGCTATATCACTCAGTGTTTTGCAGTTAAGCAACTCATCATAATCCTTCAGCGTCAGTCGTTTGCCGTATTTTGCTCGGGATTTGACCAAAATTGCGGTTGCTGCCTTTGACACAGCCATCACCTTCTTTATAGCTTAAATGTAGTTTATGTAGTTAATCAAGATTTCAGCCGATCGAGCGTTTTACAAGCTCGTCGACCCAACGGTCCTTGTTCTGCTCGTAAACCTTGCCGAAATCCTCCGAGATTTTCTCGTAATATGCCTTTTTGTCGGCAAGCTTTTGCTCGCTCTGTTTTTCGGACTGTTCTCTATATTCCGAAACCGCTTTTTCGGTCTTTTGGTCATATTTTGCCTTGACCGCTTCGTTTATCTTCGCAATCTCTTCGTCCGCTTTGGCTTTGAGTGCGTCAGTGTCAACCGTCATTTTTCTTGCCTGTTTGTCGATTTCGATTATTCTGTTGATGAAGTCTTCCATTACTCGGTTACCTCGCTTTTTAAGAATTTAATATATATATTAAATAAGTATAGGTAAAAACTTTTTTATACATTATATCACAATCTTTGAAAAATTAAAGTGTCCAGCGGTACAAATTATCAAAAATCTAAAAAAATTTTTGTGCAAAAATGACGAATATTTTATTCTTAAAATTTGCAACCGAAAAAATGTTCGGTTTGCGGTTGCAATTAAAAATAAAGTGTGATAAAATGGGTTTACAACTAACTTTGGGAGATTTGAGATAATGCATGACGGACACAGAGAACGGATGAGAAAGAAGTTGACCGAAAACGACGACGCTGCGTTTTATGATCATGAACTGCTTGAAATGCTGTTATATTCAACGATTCCTCAGCGTGACACAAATCCGTTGGCTCATTCACTGATTGAAGAATTCGGCTCATTTTCCGCGGTGTTTGACGCCGAGTTTGATGAGCTTCTCAAGGTGAAGGGAATCGGTGTGACCTCGGCAACGCTTATAAAATTGATTCCGAGAGTGGCTGAAAGCTATCTTAATGATAAAAACAGCTTTAACGGCGAAGTGATAAGAAACGGCGACGACGCTTTTAACTATGTTTTGCCGAAATATGTCAAGCTGACTGAAGAGATGTCGTCGGCTTTGTTTTTGAGCAATGCGGGAAAGATTCTCGGTTGGGAAAAGCTTGGCGGCGGAACGGTCAATGTCACCGAGATACCTGTGAGAAAGCTGGTTTCGCAAAGCTTGAAATATAACGCAACGCAGGCGATTTTGTTTCATAATCATCCGTCGGGAATTGCCGTTCCGAGCAAGAGCGATGTCATCACGACAAGAAACATAATCGAGGCGTTAAAGCCAATCAGCGTCAAGCTCGTTGACCACATTGTGATTGCCGGCAGAGATTATGTTTCAATGGCGTCTTCAAAGGAATTTTCATTTTTGTTTGATTAAGCGTTTTTTGAGAATAATAATATATATTCCGCTTTGGGTTTGAAGGAAGAGCTATGGATAAATTCGTTTTACATTCGAAATATAAGCCGACGGGCGACCAGCCGCAGGCGATTGAAAAGCTGACAAACGGCGTGCTTTGCGGCTACAAAGAACAAACGCTGCTCGGCGTCACCGGTTCGGGAAAAACATTTACAATGGCAAATGTCATTGCGAATGTCAACCGTCCGACCCTTGTTCTGGCGCATAATAAAACACTTGCCGCGCAGCTTTGCAGCGAATTTAAAGAGTTTTTCCCTGAAAATGCGGTGGAATATTTTGTGTCGTATTATGACTATTATCAGCCCGAAGCGTACATTCCGGGATCGGACACATATATCGAAAAGGATTCGGCAATCAACGACGAAATAGATAAATTGCGCCATTCGGCGACTGCGGCGCTGTCCGAACGCCGAGATGTAATCATCGTAGCCTCCGTTTCCTGCATATATTCGCTCGGTGCGCCGATTGACTACCGCAAAATGGTGATTTCACTGCGTCCCGGAATGGATTTTGGCAGAGACAGGCTGATTCGGCGGCTTGTCGATTTGCAATATGAGCGAAACGATGTTAATTTTGTGCGAAACAAGTTCAGGGTTCGGGGAGATGTTGTTGAAATATTTCCGGCGGCAAGCGGAGAAAATGCAATCCGTGTGGAATTTTTCGGAGATGAAATCGACCGAATTTCCGAGATTCATGCACTGACGGGCAAGGTCATCAGCACGCTGAATCATGTTGCAATCTATCCTGCGTCGCATTATATCGTTCCGCCCGAAAAGATGAAAGACGCTGTTGACGAGATCGAGCGTGAGATGGAAGAGCGGGTAAAATATTTTACCGACAACGGACAGCTGATCGAGGCACAGCGAATCAGACAGCGCACCGAATATGACATGGAAATGCTGAAAGAAATCGGCATTTGCAAGGGAATCGAGAACTATTCGAGAGTGCTTTCGGGCAGACCAAAGGGCTCAACGCCGTTTACCTTGCTTGACTATTTTCCAGACGATTATCTGCTCATGGTTGACGAATCTCATGTAACTTTGCCGCAGGTCAGGGGAATGTTCGGCGGCGACAGAGCAAGAAAGCAAAATCTTGTCGATTACGGATTCAGACTTCCGTCGGCATTTGACAACCGACCGCTGAATTTTGATGAATTTTATGCTCATGTCAATCAGGCGATATTTGTTTCGGCAACCCCGAATGTGTTTGAGAAAGAACATTCGGCGCAGACTGTTGAGCAGGTGATTCGCCCGACAGGACTGCTTGACCCTGAAATATTCGTTAAGCCGACCGAAAATCAGATCGAAGATTTGATTGGCGAGATAAATGAACGCACGGCTAAAAAAGAGAGAGTTTTGGTAACGACGCTTACTAAAAAAATGGCGGAGTCGCTTACCGAATTTTTTGAAAATGTCGGAATCAAGGTTCGATATATGCACCATGACGTCGACACGATCGAGCGAATGGAGATAATCAGAGATTTGCGGCTCGGTGAGTTTGATGTGCTTGTAGGAATCAACCTGCTGAGAGAAGGTCTTGATTTGCCTGAGGTATCGCTTGTTGCGATTTTGGATGCAGACAAGGAAGGCTTTTTGCGAAGCGAAACCTCGCTTGTCCAGACGATCGGACGAGCGGCACGCAACGCAGGCGGTCAGGTAATCATGTATGCCGACACGGTCACCGACTCAATGGAAAAAGCAATCAGAGAAACCAACCGCCGCCGTGAAATCCAGATGAAATATAACGAAGAACACGGAATCGTTCCGAAAACGATAATCAAAGATGTCCGTGAGGTAATTGAAATCAGCAAGAAGTCGGAGGACGAGTCGGGCGACGACAAAAAGATGAGCAATGCCGAGCGCAAGATGATGATCGACAAATTGACAAAGGAAATGAAGTCTGCTTCAAAGATGCTTGAGTTTGAACACGCCGCATATTTGCGTGACAGGATTGCAAAGCTCAGAAAAGGCTTGAAATAATTGATTTTTTTGATAAAATACAGAGGTAAAAATGGGAATTGACAAAATTGTAATTAAAGGTGCAAGAGCGAATAATTTGAAAAATATTGATGTCACGATTCCTAGAGACAAGTTGGTAGTATTCACGGGTCTTTCGGGTTCGGGAAAATCATCTCTTGCGTTTGACACGCTTTATGCAGAGGGTCAGCGGCGCTATGTTGAGTCGCTTTCGTCCTATGCACGAATGTTTTTGGGGCAGATGGAAAAGCCTGATGTTGATTCGATTGACGGATTATCGCCCGCAATTTCAATCGACCAAAAAACCACCTCGAAAAACCCCCGTTCAACAGTCGGCACAGTGACCGAAATCTACGATTATCTCCGTCTGCTCTATGCCAGAATCGGCATTCCTCATTGCCCCGTGTGCGGCAGAGAAATCAGCCAACAGACGATCGACCAAATCGTTGACAAGATAATGGAATTGCCCGAAAACAGCAAAATTCAGATTTTGGCACCGATTGTCAGAGGTAAAAAAGGACGACATGAGAAAGCGCTTGAACAAGCCAAAAAATCGGGTTTTGTCCGTGTCAGAATCGACGGAAATATGTATGAACTGAGCGAAGACATTACACTTGACAAAAACATCAAGCATAACATCGAAATCGTGGTTGACCGATTGAAGATGAACAGCGAAATCAAGTCGAGACTCACCGATTCATGCGAAACGGCTCTCGGTGCCGCAAACGGCTTGCTCGTGGTGGATGTTATTGACGGCGACGAGATGATTTTTTCGCAAAATTACGCTTGCCCCGAACACAATATCGGCATTGACGAGCTCACCCCCCGAATGTTCTCGTTCAACAATCCGTTCGGCGCCTGCAAAAAATGTACAGGCATCGGAATGTTCATGAAAATCGACCCCGAACTCATCGTTCCGGACCCGAATTTATCGGTAAATCAGGGCGCAGTCAGAGCGTCGGGCTGGAACACGATTGAGCCGCATTCGATTGCAAAGATGTATTATCACGGAATGGCGGAGCATTACGGATTTTCGCTTGACACACCGTTCAAGGACCTGCCTAAGAAAATCCAAAATCTGTTTTTATATGGCACAAACGGCGAAAAAATCAAGCTTGACCGCAAAAACGCATATGGAGCGGGAACATATTATTCCGATTTTGAGGGTGTTTGCAACAATCTTGAACGCCGCTATAATACTCCCGGACCCGACTGGTCAAAAAACGACATTGAGCAATATATGGTCGAACAGCCTTGCCCCGAATGTCACGGACGCAGGCTTTCTCCTCAGGCACTCTCGGTCACAGTCGGCGGGATAAATATTATGGATCTGTGCGATATGTCGGTAACCGACGAGCTTGATTTCATAAATAATTTACAGCTTTCCGACCGTGAGCATATGATTGCCGACGGCATTTTAAAGGAAATCAAATCACGACTTGGCTTTCTTAATAATGTCGGGCTGAATTATCTGACGCTCTCACGCTCAGCCGGAACACTTTCGGGCGGCGAAGCACAGCGAATCCGCCTTGCAACGCAAATCGGCTCGTCCTTGATGGGCGTGCTCTATATTCTTGATGAACCGTCGATCGGACTTCATCAGCGTGATAATGACAAATTGCTTGCAACGCTCAAACGCTTGCGTGACCTCGGAAATACGCTCATTGTAGTTGAACATGACGAAGATACAATGCGTGCGGCAGACTTCATTGTGGACATAGGTCCCGGAGCCGGAATTCACGGCGGACAGGTGGTTTGCGCCGGAACGGTCGATGAAATCATCAACTGCGAAAACAGCATTACCGGCGACTATCTTTCGGGCAGACGAAAAATTCCGGTGCCGAAAAAACGCAGAAAAGGCAACGGAAATAAGTTGAAAATAATCGGCGCTGCGGAAAATAACCTTAAAAATATCAATGTAACGATTCCGCTCGGCGAGCTTGTTCTTGTAACGGGTGTGTCGGGTTCGGGAAAGTCGTCGCTTGTAAATGAAATATTGTTCAAATCGCTCTCTCATGAGCTGAACCGTTCAAGGCTCAAGGGCGGAAAACATAAACGAATTGAGGGAATTGAATTCCTTGATAAGGTAATTGACATCGACCAGTCGCCGATAGGTCGAACGCCTCGCTCTAACCCTGCGACATATACGGGTGTGTTCAACGACATTCGGGAGCTGTTTGCGTCAACTCAGGACGCAAAAATGCGTTCATACACAGCGGGCAGATTTTCGTTTAATGTCAAAGGCGGACGGTGCGAAGCGTGCGAGGGCGACGGCATTTTGAAAATCGAGATGCATTTTTTGCCGGATATTTATGTTCCGTGCGAGGTTTGCGGCGGCGCAAGATATAACCGTGAAACGCTCGAGGTCAAATATAAGGGCAAAAATATATATGATGTGCTTGAAATGACGGTTGAAGAGGCGCTGAAATTTTTTGAGCATATTCCGAAAATCAAGCGCAAGCTGCAAACGCTCTATGATGTCGGACTCGGTTATGTCAAGGTCGGTCAGCCTGCGACAACGCTCTCGGGCGGTGAAGCGCAGAGAGTCAAGCTTGCAACCGAGTTGTCCCGCCGACCGACAGGCAAGACGATATATATTCTTGACGAGCCTACAACCGGACTTCATACAGCGGATGTCCATAAGCTGATCGAGGTTTTGCAGTCGCTTGTTGACACGGGAAACACGGTGGTTGTGATCGAGCATAATCTTGATGTGATCAAGTGCGCCGACCATATAATCGATCTCGGTCCAGAGGGCGGCGACAAGGGCGGCACGATCGTCGTGACGGGTACGCCCGAACAGGTGGCAAAATGCGAAAAATCATATACCGGTCAGTATCTTAAAAAGTATTTGGAATAAGCTGAAAATCGGCGGCAAAACCGCCGATTTTTTTATATTTGCTTCACTTTACCTTACGAATTTACAAACAGTTAAAACAATGAAGCGGTATTTTTGATAAAATGAATAATGAAAATATAAGCAAAAGCGGGGAAGTCGATGTTCGGATATGTCAGAGCCTATAAACCTGAGATGAAATTTGCCGAATTTGAAACCTACAGAGCGGTCTATTGCTCACTTTGCAAAATTTTAGGCAAGCAATATGGAATCATGGCAAAGATGACGCTGTCATATGATTTCACATTCATGGCGCTGCTTAGGCTTTCGGTGATTGACAAATGCTGCGGCTATTCGACGATGAGGTGTTCTTTTAATCCCCTGAAAAAATGTCCGAGATTAAAAGACGACAGCGAAGAAATGGATTATACCGCCGCTGTTTCGATAATTCTTTTTTACTACAAACTCAAAGATAACTATGACGACGGCGGGTTTGCCGATAAGCTGAAAAGCCTCTGCCTGATGCCGTGGTTTTCACGCTATCGCAAAAAAGCGAGTGCAAAATATCCCGAAATCGACCGTGCGGCGAATGAGTTTATTTCGGCGCAAAATGTGCTTGAGCATGATAAATGCCATGACATTGACAAAGCCTGCGAGCCGACGGCGCAGTTTCTTAAAACCGCGTTTGCAAGGGAACATGACAGCGAGGCTAACCGTCGGGTGCTCGGTCAAATGGGGCTGTTTTCGGGCAGATGGATTTATCTGATCGATGCGCTTGACGACCTTGACGACGACATCAAGCACGGCAGTTACAATGTTTTGAAAAATAAGTTTTCGCTTGATAAAAACAGCGACGCCGATGAAATCAAAAATGCAAAGGAATATGCAAAAGGCGTTTTGAATATGTATAACGCCGGGATTTGCGATTCATATATTTTGCTGGACAAAAAAAGATATGACCCGATTTTGGGCAATATATTATATATGGGATTGCCCGATGTGCTTAAAAGACTCGGGCAAAAACGAAAAAAGGCTGATGAGATGAGCCTTGAAAGGACGAACTGAATGAAAGATCCATATGAGGTACTCGGAATTCCGAAAAGCGCAACGGACGAGGAAGTAAAATCAGCTTATAAAAAGCTGGCGGCAAAATATCATCCCGATAATTATGCCGACAATCCGCTTTCCGATCTTGCGGAAGAAAAAATGAAAGAAATAAACGAGGCATATGATACCATCATGTCCTCAAAACGCAGAAAGCACAGCTCGGGAGGATTTAATTCCAACAGCGGCAGCGGCGAATTTTCCGACATCAGAAGCTTGATTTCGCAAAACAGGCTCGAAGAGGCTCAGGAATTGCTTGACGGCGTTGAAATTTCGCAAAGAAACGCAGAGTGGTATTTTTTGAACGGCTCTGTGCTATATCGCAGAGGTTGGTACGACGACGCATATGCGTCTTTCACAAATGCCTGCAACCTTGACCCGACGAACCTTGAATATCGTCAGGCGCTCAACCGAATGAGCAGCGCAAGACAGGGCAATTTTAACAACGGCGGATACCGCACATCATACGGTCAAGGCGGCTGCAGCAGCTGCGATATGTGTACCGCGCTTTGCTGTGCCGATCAGTGCTGTGAGTGCATGGGCGGCGACCTTGTTCCGTGCTGCTGATGAAATTATAATCCGATATAAGCGAGATGAAAAAACAATGCAGAAAAAGGCGATGAAAAAAACAAAGCTGATTGCACTCAGCGGCATAATTGCGGCGGCTTCCGTTGTCGTAATGCTTGTGGCATATTTTCCGTCGCTGACCTATGCAATGCCTGCAATTTCGGGCTGTTTACTCGTTTTTTTGGTGTTTGAGTCAGGAAAAAAACACGCATTTTTGGTATATTTAGTGGTGGCGGCGCTGAGCTTTTTTATTTGCGAAAAGGAAGCGGCGCTCAGCTACATTCTGTTTTTCGGCTACTATCCGATTCTTAAAGCAATTTTGGAAGGAATCCCGTCAAGAGTGCTTGAATGGATCGCAAAATTTGCAATTTTCAACATAGCGTTTGCGGGCGTATTTTGGCTCGGTACAACTGTGTTCGGTCTTGACACATCGGAGATGGGCGCGTTCGGCAAATATACGATTGCGGTTTTCTTTGTGTCGGCAAACATCATGTTTTTGGCATATGACATATGCTTATCAAAGCTGATCGTGCTCTATTTGCGTCGATACCGAGAAAAAATCAGAAAATATATCGGCTAATTCATTTAAGTAAGGCAGAAGTTTTTTATGAGAAAAAGTTTATCCTTTTTAATAATTCTGAGCATAATTATGTCGCTCTTCGGATTGACTGTGACTGCGCAAGGCGACAAGATCACGGTCAGTTTTGCTGTTTATGAAAATGTAACGAACACATATCTATATTGGGAGCCGGAGGTTGAGGTCGAAAATGGCGAAACGGCGCTTGAGATCCTTGAACTTAGCGGACTTGAATATAAGGCGTCAGGCGGTTATGTTTTGGAGATTGCGGGATATAAAGAATTCGGTCACGGCAAAAAAAGCGGCTGGATGTATTCGGTGAACGGCGTAAAACCGAACATCAGCGCCGCAAGATATACTCTCAAAGACGGCGACAAACTCGTTTGGTTCTATGTTACCGATTACACGGCAGAGGCAACGACAAAAGCGACACAACCGCCGATTCACAGTGAAAAAAACGAGACGGTGACGAATAATACAAACGCAAATGCCGCTCAAAATCCAACGGCAAATAATATGAGCGCAAGCGTTGCTTCGAGTGCAAACGCATCGCAGACGAATGCGTCAAGTGTGACGGCAACATTAGCGACAAATGAAGATTTTGCGGTTGAAACGGGGCAGTCGGTGACCGAGAGGTCAATTTCACATGAGCAAAGCGACATGATTTTAAATTCACTTAGCTTTCTCAAACTGAATTCAGGCAATTTTACTCCGCTTGTTTTGTCGCTCTATAATCAGGCAATCGGAAATTCGCTTAAAAATAAACTGGTTGACGAAGTGAAAAACAGCGAGAACATTGAGCCGATCGCCTGCGAAAGGCTGATAATCAATCTGTCGGCGATCGGATATGATGTTACAAACATTGACGGCGTTAATTTGAGCGAATTGCTGCTTGACAGCAAGGGCATTATGAAAACGGGACTGAACGGTGCGATTTTCGGCTTGCTTGCATATTCTCATTGCACCGTTGACGAATCGAAAAAATATGAGAATAATGTCGATTCGCTGATTCAGAATATCATTCAAAATCAAAATGAGGACGGCGGATTTTCGTTGACATACGGCGAAAAATCCGATGTTGACATCACGGCAATGGCGCTCTCGGCGCTCTCGGCTTATAAATCGCAGTCGACTGTTTCGGGTGTGATTGAAAAAGCGCTTCTTTGGCTTTTGAACAACCAAAACGATGACGGAAGCTTCACAAATTCATACGGCGAAGTGAATTCAGAGAGCACCTCCCAGGTAATCATTGCGTTGTGTTCGCTCGGGCTCGGCGTTGAGGATGAGCGTTTTGTGAAAGACGCAAATCCCTATCAGGCGCTGACAAAATTTTATACAAAAACCGCGTTTTCTCATACGCTCGGCGGTGACGACGACACGATCGCAACCGAACAGGCGCTTCTTGCGATTTATGCATATAACTATTCCAAAAATCCCTACACCGAAACTGTTACAAACCATATCGATGAGGTCAATCTGCGGCTGTTTGCGATGATTGCCGTCGGAATCGTAATCGTATGTTTGATCGTTTTGTATATTCTCAAGAAAAAAGGAATAATTGCGGCGGCAATGAACGAAAAGGCAAAAGCCGACGAGATAAATGACAGATTAGAGAAAGAACGATCGTCACAGAAAAAGAAGAACAAACATAAAAGCGGGGAATAAGCAAAGTGTATGATGTAGCGATAATCGGCGGCGGTGCGGCAGGACTCATTGCCGCCGGATTTGCGGCAAAACGAGGACTTGGGTGCGCAATTTTAGAGCGAAACGAACGAGTCGGGCGCAAGGTGATGATTACGGGCAAAGGCAGATGTAACATAACCAATATGTGCGACCGTGATACATTCATTCGTTCTGTGCCTAAAAACGGAAGATTTCTATACAGCGCATACAGCGAATTTTCGCCCTATGATGTTGTTGATTTAATTGAGCAAATGGGCGTCAAAACCAAGGTCGAGCGTGGAAACAGAGTGTTTCCGGTGTCTGACAAGTCGGTTGATGTCGTAGACGCGCTTCATGATTTTGCGGTGAAGTCGGGCGCCGTTATTTTGCATAAAAGAGCGGTCAAATTCAGCATGAACGGACAACGAATCACAGCGGTGATTTGCGATGACGACAGCGTTGTTTATGCGAACAGCGTGATTGTCGCAACAGGCGGTGTGTCATATCCGAAAACAGGCTCGACAGGCGACGGATATGAGCTTGCAAAAAGCGTCGGACATAATATAATCCCACCGACGCCGTCGCTTGTTCCGCTGAACATTCATGAGGGATTTTGCTCTCAGATGATGGGATTGTCGCTGAAAAATGTTGCGATAAAGGTAATTGATACAAAGAAAAACAAGACGATTTATTCGGACAACGGCGAGATGTTGTTTACTCATTTCGGGGTAAGCGGCCCGATGATTTTGTCGGCGTCCGCCCATATGCGTGACATGAGTCCCGAACGGTATAAAATATTCATTGACATGAAGCCTGCGCTTGATGAAAAGAAGCTCTCCGAGCGCATTTTGCGTGATTTTTCGGAAAATATCAACTGCGATTTCATAAATTCGCTTGATAAGCTTTTGCCTAAAAAGATGATTCCCGTGGTTGTCAGACTTTCAAAAATTCCGCCGAGAACCAAGGTCAATCAAATCACAAAGCAACAGCGGACGGCGCTTGTGTCGCTTATCAAAAATATCGAACTCACCGTCATGGGATTTCGACCGATCGATGAAGCAATCGTCACAAGCGGCGGTGTTGATGTTCGGCAGATCGACCCTAAAACAATGCGTTCAAAGCTGTGCGATAACCTATATTTTGCAGGCGAAGTGATAGATGTTGACGCATATACCGGCGGATTTAATCTGCAGATTGCTTTTTCGACAGGTTGCATAGCCGGAAAAAATGTGTTACAATAATCGTGATTTTACAATGATTTTTAAAATGGGAGCATGAAAAAATGATAGCTGTTGCAATAGACGGACCGGGCGGCGCAGGAAAAAGCACAATCGCAAAGGCAGCCGCAAAACAGATGCAATTTATATATATCGACACGGGAGCGCTCTATCGCTCAATCGGTTGGTATGTGACGGATTGCGGCAAAGACCCGAAAAATTCGGACGATGTTTTGCAGTTGCTTGACAAAATCAAAATCGACATTCGATTCATCGACGGCGCTCAGCACGTTTTCGTAAATGAGGTTGATGTATCTGACAAGATCAGAACTCCCGAAATCTCAATGGCTGCTTCAAGCGTATCGGCAATGCCGCCGGTTCGTGCATTTTTGCTTGATTTGCAGCGTTCGTTTGCAAAGAAAAATAATGTAATAATGGACGGCCGTGACATCGGAACGGTTGTTTTGCCAAACGCAAAGCTGAAAATATTTTTGACGGCGTCGGCAGAGTGCAGAGCAAAGCGCAGATATGACGAACTGATAAATAAAGGCGAGGATGTTAAGTTTGACGATGTTTTGAGCGATTTAAAACATCGTGATTATAACGACTCTCACCGTGACATTGCGCCGCTGAAACAAGCGGACGACGCAGTTTTGCTTGATACAAGCGAAATGACGCTTGAGCAGTCGATCGACGCGGTTATTGCCCTAATCAAAAAGGCGAATGACGATAACGCACCGACAGACGGTGATAAATCAGCGGATAATGGCAACATGACGCTCAAAAACGAGGACAGTGGACTTAATTTTAAGATAAAAACCGGCATCAACAAATTGGCGGCTGTGCTAAAGGTCATTCTTTGGCCGATCTACCGCCTGCTGTTTTGGTATTCGGTTGAGGGACTCGAGAATATTCCGAAAACGGGCGGATACATCTTTTGTTCGAATCATGTTTCGGCGCTTGACCCTGCAATGTGGGTGCTTGTGTCGAGAAGACGAATCCACTTCATGGCAAAAGAAGAACTTTTCAAGAATAAAATTGCAGCGGCATTTTTGAAAAGTGTTGATGTTTTTGCAATCAAACGAGGAAGCAAGGATATGTCGTCAATCAACTTTGCAACCGAAATCGTAAAGCAGGGCGAGATTTTGGGAATATATCCGGAAGGCACCCGTTCAAAGGACGGCAGACCCGGCAGAGCAAAATCGGGCGTTGCGTTCATTGCAAATGCGACAGGCGCAGATGTTATTCCTGCGGCGGTTATTTGCAAAAATTGCGGCACGGTCAAGCCGTTTCATCGATTCAAGCTTGTAATCGGAAAGCCGATACCCCATGAGGAACTCGCTTTTGACGATCTCAAAAAGGATAACTTGAAAAGAGTGTCCGGCAGAATCATGAGTGAGATCACTTCTCTTTGGGAAGAAAATCAGTTTTAAGGGATAAAATTATAAATGAAGAAAATTACGGTAGCAAAAACCGCAGGCTTTTGCTTTGGCGTTGACAGAGCGGTTAGCCTTGTATATAAATTGCTTGACGAGGGCAAACGAGTGTGCACTCTCGGACCGATAATACATAATCCTCAAATGGTGGAGGAGCTGGCGCAAAAAGGCGTGATAATCGCCGAGAGCGTCGACGATGTGCCAAATGGGTATACTGTGGTGATTCGGTCGCACGGCGTTGATAGGTCGGTTTATGAACGGCTCAGTGCAAGAGCGCTCGATTATTGCGACGCCACTTGTCCTTTTGTTTCAAAAATCCACAAAATCGTTTCCGAAAATACCGATTTCGACACACCGCTTTTTATTGCGGGCGACGAGAATCATGCCGAGGTAATCGGGATCATGGGACATGCAAACGGCAAAGTATATTGCTTTTCGGATATTGATGATTTAAAAATCAAGCTCGAAAAAAGTAATATTATGCCAAATAATGTCATTTGTGTGGTTTCACAGACCACTTTTAATCAAAAAAAATGGGAAAAATGTGAGATTTTCTTAAAAAAACACTATACAAATGCGAAAATATTTGGTACAATATGTAGTGCAACATCGTTGCGTCAAAATGAGGCGGCGAAGTTATCCGAGACTAACGATTTGATGATCGTTGTCGGCGGTAAACACAGCTCAAATACCGCAAAGCTAAGAGATATTTGTGCGCAAAACACCAAAACGGTGCTGATCGAAAGCGCAGACGAGCTGGAGCTTGCCGATGTTATTTCGGCAAATTCAATAGGAGTGACTGCGGGTGCTTCAACACCTGCTGTTATAATAAAGGAGGTTCTTACCACAATGTCGGACACTATCAAAAATGAGGGTATCCCGGCCGAGGAGAAGGAAGTAGCGGTTGATACTACCGCAGAAACCATTGCTTCGGCAAACGCACAGGAGAGTGCAACAGAAAATAATACGGAGGCAAAGGAAACTGCTGCGGTTGAAGAAACTGCTGAGAATACAGAACCGGTTCAGAAGTCATTTGACGAAATGACATTTGAAGAAGCTTTGGAAGCATCTTTGAACAATATGAATCACAACCAGCGTGTTAAGGGAATTGTAATTTCCGTTAACCCGAGCGAAGTTCAGGTTGATATCGGACGCAAATATACCGGTATTGTTCCGGCGGACGAGCTTTCAAACGATTCTTCACTGTCGCCCGCAGACATCGTTAAGGTTGGCGATGAGATTGATCTTATCGTAATGAAAACCAACGATCAGGAAGGCATCATCACTCTTTCCAAAAAGCGTTTTGACGCTCACAAGGGCATGGCAAAAATCCAGGAAGCGCTTGATTCTCAGGAAATCATCACCGCTAAGGTCACAGGCGTTGTAAACGGCGGAATCACAGCTAATGCATTTGGCGTTCGTGTGTTCGTTCCTGCATCGCTTGCAACACTTTCACGCAGCGAGTCGCTTGAAGATCTTGTCGGCACAGAAGTTCAGCTTCGTATCATTGACATCAAGAGAGGCAGAAGCGTTGTCGGCTCAATCAAGAGCGTTCTTAAAGAACAGAGAGCTGCTGCTACAAAGGCTCTTTGGGATTCAATCGCAATCGGTAACAAATATACCGGTACAGTTAAATCGCTCACATCATACGGCGCATTTGTTGACATCGGCGGCGTAGACGGAATGATCCACATCACCGAGCTTTCATGGCTCAGAATCAAACATCCGTCAGAGGTTGTTAATGTCGGCGACACCGTTGAAGTTTATGTTAAGGATCTTGACCTTGAGAAACACAGAATTTCACTTGGCTACAAGAAGACAGAGGACAATCCGTGGGAAGTTTTGAAGGCTAACTATGAAGTAGGCGATACCGTTAAAGTTAAGGTCGTAAGCTTTGCAACATATGGCGCATTTGCTAACGTTATTCCGGGTATTGACGGTCTTATCCATATTTCACAGATTGCTAACAAGCACATTGAAAAGCCGCAGGATGTTCTTTCGGTAGGCGAAGAGGTTGAGGCTAAAATCACTGACATCGATTATGATAAAAAGCGTGTCAGCCTTTCAATCCGTGCGCTTCTTCCCGAAGAGGAAAAAGCTCCTGTTGCAGACGACGAGCCTGAAGACGGCGAAGATGATGTTATCATCTCAACAGATGATGCAGAATCAATCGCAAAGGCTGCTGCAAAAATCGAGGACGACGCTGAATAATCGTTATTCGATAAGTTGATTCGTTTTGCAGCATAACAGCATAACATAACAAATTAACCGCTCACAATAAGCCAAATCGGCTTTATGTGGGTGGTTTTTGTATGTGGCGGTAAACGCTATGTTTGCAAAATGATGCCTCTCATATATAGTGTATATCCTTTATAAAACGCAATTAAAGCAAAAAGAAACAGCCATCGGTTTTCCGATGGCTGAAACTGTTTAGTGTATTAAATTACAGGTTTTTACCGGTTATTCTGTAACCGTCCCAAATCTTCTTGAAAGCTTTGTCGATAGCATCTTTATAAGTGCCGATTGCTGTTTCAACGCTGTTGCCGCTGCTCTTGAGAGCTGTGTCGATAACTTTGGTGATTGTAGCTTTTGAGCTTGAATCTTCGCAAACATCAAGCCATGAGAACTCAGTCTTGTTGTTGCCACGGGCATACTTCATGTTGCAAGCGTAGTCAAGAACTTCTTTTTCTGAGAAGTATCTTCTCCACTGATATGTGAAGTTGCGCTGAGCGTAGCGATAATTCTGACGATAAAGCTCGTTACGAAGGAAGAGGATCTTTGCAGCGTCATTCTTGTACTGTGTCGGAATGAATACTGCAAACTGCGGAACTGACATATTTGTGTAAGTCTTAGTAGCCGTAGGAGTCGGGAACTGAACTACACCAAAGTTGTCAGAAATGTTTTTGTTTGTGCCGATGCTCTTGATTGTATCATGAGTACCGAAGATCATTGCAACTTTGCCTGCTGCGAACTGGGTCTTACCATAGGTCCAGTCTTTACCCGAGAAGGTGTTGCAGACTTCGTTGTTCTTGCACCATTTGTAAAGAGTTGACATGCAATCCTTAACTGTCTGATTGTTGAGGTTAGCTGTCGGAGAAGCACCCTTTTTAACATTTACGAGTGATGAGCCTTTCTGGTGAACCATTGACTCGAGCATGAGAGAAGTTGAAACTGTACCAAAACCGATTGTGTTGGTTGTGTTGAGCTTCTTAGCATATTTAATGAGAGTATCCCATGTCCATTTGCCCTGTGTTGCAAGAGTTTCCGGATCGGTAAGCTTAGCCTTTTTAAGAAGACCCTTGTTGTAGATGATGCCATATGGGAAAACATATTCAGCATCGTAAGCGATCCAAGCATACTGCTTGTAGTTTACGTTGAAGAATGAGCTTGCCTGCTGGTTGTACCACGGATCTTTGAAATCTACTGCCGCTTTGCTCATTGCCTGAGTAAGGTCGGTCATGTAGTTGTTCTTGAAGTAAGAAGCGTAGTTAAAGTCCTGAACCATGTAAATCTGGCAGTTAGCCGATTTTGTGGTAAGGCTTGCGGTAAGGTTATCGTTGTAGTTGTCGAATTTACCGTCTTCTGTAACTGTTACGCCAAACTCTTTCTCAACTGCTTTCTGTGATGCAAGAGCTGATTCTTTAAGTTCTTTTACAGAACCCTTAGCTTCAGGAGCCCACGGATAGTAAACTTTGAGGTTGTAGCCTTTAAGACTCTTTACAAATGAGTCGGAAGCGTTGCCTTTCTTATTCTTTGTACGAGAGATAAGCGGCGAAACAGTGCTGACAACCAATTTGTCTGTTTTTTTGGCAACAGTTGTCTTGTTGTTTGCCTGTGTTGCAGTAGTATTTGAATTGACGGTTGTCTGCTCGTTTTTGGTTGCGGTTGTTGTTGCGGTATTGCTGTTACCGTTGTCACAAGCTACCAAAGAGAGCATGAAAGTCAACGCAAGCATTGCTGCAAGAATTGATTTGAAGATTTTCATTTAAACTCCTCCAGTTTGAAAATATGTAATTTTATACACATACTCATTTTACAATACTAAACACAAATAGTCAAATAAATTTTAAAAATCAATTCACAATTTTATCGTTCATTTTTTGTGCAATTTGCTAAATGAAACGAGCCCACAGTTAGATAAATGTCATAAACTGTAATTATCGGAAATTAGCGAAAAAATAAGAAAATGCACCCGAAATCTCGGGTGCATTTATGTCGGTATGTATTAGATTGACTTACAGATCGCCTGTGATTCTGAAGCCGTCCCAAACAGATTTATATGATTTGTCAAGCGCTGTTTTATAGGTATCGATTGCGTTCTGAACACCGCCTGATGAGATTGCTAAGTTTATGATTGAGGAGGTCTGGGTTTTGCCTGTTTCGCAAACCGAACGCCAGTCATAAACATTGTGGAACATACCTCTTGAATACATCATGTTGCATTCCATGTCGATCGTATCCTTATCGTCGAAATATGATTTCCAGTTGATCTCAAAGTTGCGCTGCGAGAAACGATATTGCTGACGCATAAGCTCATTGTTTACGAACAATGCCTTAGCGGCTTCCGACTTGTGCTGTGACGGAATGAACCAAATGAACTGCGGAATGCAGATGTTGGTATATTTCTTTGTTGCTGTCTGAGTCGGGAACGGAACAAATCCGATCGAATCCTTGAAGGATTTGTTTGTGAGGGTATTTTTGATTGCGTCATGGCTGCAATAGAGCATTGCGACTTTGCCTGCCGAGAACTGAGTCTTAGGATAGGTCCAGTCTTGTTTAGAAAATGTATTGCAGATTCCGCCGTTTTTGCACCATTTAACAAGCTGTGCAAGGCAGTCTTTGTTTACCTGCGCGTCAATGTTTGATGTCGGCGATTTGCCTTTTTTAACATTAACAAGCGTTCCGCCCTTTGTTGCCGACATTGAAGCAAGCATCAAAGATGTGTCGGCTACACCGAAACCGACGATGTTTGCGGTGTTGAGCTTTTTAGCATACTTTTCAAGATTTGCCCATGTCCATTTGCCGTTTTTAACAAGATCTTCGATGTCGGTGAGCTTTGCTTTCTTGATCAGGTTCTTGTTATATAGAATACCATATGGGAAGGTGTATTCCGCACCGTATGCAACCCAGCCGTACTGCTTGTAGTTGACATTGAGGAAGTTCTTTGAATTCTGGTTGTACCACGGGTCTTTGAAATCAACACCCGCTTTGCTCATTGCCATTGAAAGATCGCAAAGATAGCCGTTTTTGAAATATGACGCATAGTTGAAGTTCTGGACCATGTAGATCTGGGCTTCAGCCGAACGGGAAGTCAGCTTTGCGGTGAGCTGTTCATTGTACTGAAGGAAGAAGCCTCCGACATTTATCTTTACACCGTATTGCTTTTCAACTTCGTTCATGCAATATTTGTTTGAATCGTAGATTTTGCCCGATTTTGCCGGCTCCCATGCCTGCATTACATTCAGTTTGTAGCCTTTAAGGCTCTTAACGAATGAGTCGCTTGCATTACCTTTTTTGTTTTTGGTTCGGGAAATGAGTTCGCCGATCGTAGCGTAACCCTTCATGTTAGTAACAGACTGCGCCTGTTTCGCTGTAGCCTTGACAGTTGTCGTTGCGGCAGCAGAATTGCTTTTAACCGTGGTTTCAACTGCCGAGTCAGTTGCTTTTGCAGTAGTAGACTCAACGCTCTCGTTTGCTCCGCATGAAGCAAAGACGCCGAGAGTTGCTGCCGCAAGCAAGCCGGCAAGCAGTCTTGGGAATAGTTTCATCTTTCGTACCTCCAATATGTTTTATCAATCGTTGGGGAATAATTTCCAACCTCGATAATACAATTTTACAATATATTCAAAAATTAGTCAAATAGTTTTCATATTATATATTCAACAATCTTGCACCGCATATTTTGTGCATACTATCTATATAAATCAATATTATACAATGTTAATAATAAAGCATATGATGAAAGAAGGGAATAATTGACCTAAATTTAATGTGATATTATAATAATGAAAAAAACACTTGACAAACGGGCTGATTTTTCATATAATAATATCTGTTGCAAAACTAAATTGAATGTTTGCTGTTATAGCTCAGATGGTAGAGCACTTCCTTGGTAAGGAAGAGGTCACCGGTTCAATTCCGGTTAACAGCTCCAGAAATCAGGAAATCCGCATCGAAAGATGTGGATTTTTTGATTTATGCAAAGATGATCCGGAATTGAAGCGAAGTTCAACTTCCGGTTAACAGCTCCAGAAAGAAACGGCAATTTTCGAAAGAATATTGCCGTTTCTTTTTGGTTCTCTTCACTTTTCTCTTTTTGTTCTTCTCTCTTATCTCAAATTGCCGTTCCCAGAGAAAAGATAAAGGAGAAGAGATAAAAGAAAATGTAGCTTTGCGGAGCAAAGCATTGATTTATGCAAAGATGATCCGGAATTGAAACAAAGTTCAACTTCCGGTTATATGTCCGTTTTTTCGGCGTTCCTCTTTTTTAAATTCATAATCAGTTTTGTTAGCAAGGACGGAATCAGGGAAAACAATAATGCAAATATCGGCAATTTTATGTAATCAAACGCTGAATCAACCCACAATCCTGTTACATAAATATACACAACAAATTCAATGATAATGAACACCGAAAGGATTGCATGAGGAATGATGATCCGTTTCGTTTTTATATAGGATATAACCCCATATAAAATAAAATATAAAATCAAAACAATCATTCCCGCAAGCCCGGGAACGACCGCACCGAGTCCTGCTTGTCGAGATATGCTCTTCATGTATGCGATAAAAACATTAAGCAAAGCAAATACGATTAAATCAGACACCGCTAATGGGATATATTTTTTCATGTTTTTTTACTCCTCACATAAAAATTCCCTAAGCTTAGAATATCATATTGCGGTAATTTTGTAAATGCGCAAATGTTCCTATTTTATATCCTCAGAATTGTAAAATTCTCACATACTTTTAATTTTCCATAAATTTATTATTTTTTTACTTGCCTTTATTCCGAAAATATTGTAATATATTTTTAGATGTATATTATAATGTGAGGATTTGATAAAATGGCAGCAAAATATAAACGAATCATGTTGAAGCTCAGCGGCGAAGCGCTCAGCGGCGACAAGAAATTCGGACTGGACTTTGAAAAGGTACTCGACATTTGCAGAAGCATTAAAAAATGCGTTGACGAGGGCGTTGAAATCGGCATTGTCGTCGGTGGCGGAAACTTTTGGAGAGGCCGTTCAAGCGGACAGATGGACAGAACAAGAGCCGACCATATGGGTATGCTTGCTACCGTTATCAATTCGCTGGCGCTTGCAGACGGTCTTGAACAGGTAGGAATTGATGTTCGTGTTCAAACCGCAATCGAAATGCGCCAGATCGCAGAGCCATATATTCGCAACCGTGCGATTCGTCATCTTTCAAAGGGCAGAGTTGTAGTATTCGGCTGCGGCACGGGCAATCCGTTTTTCTCAACCGACACAGCGGCGTCTTTGAGAGCTGCCGAAATCGAAGCCGAGATCATGCTCAAAGCGACAAATGTTGACGGTGTATATGACAGCGACCCGAAGAAGAACCCCGACGCTAAAAAATATCACGATCTTTCATTCCTCAATGTCCTCAACGACGGACTTAAAGTCATGGACAGCACTGCAGCTTCGCTTTGCATGGATAACGAAATGCCGATTTTGGTATTTTCGCTTGACGATCCCGACAACATTCTTCGCGCAGTCAACGGCGAAGACATCGGAACGCTTGTAAAATAATGAATATATGAGCGTTTGATTACAGTATAATATTAAAACAAACCCTCTTTTATCAGGAAAGGAAAGGTAATATATAATGAATGAATTAATGACAAAATGCAAGGATAAAATGAATAAATCGGTACAGGCGCTTGACAGAGAATATTCTTCTCTCAGAGCGGGTCGTGCAAACCCCGGAATTTTGGATAAAATCGTTGTTGATTATTACGGCGTGCCGACCCAGATTCAGCAGATGGCGGCAGTTGCCGTTCCGGATCCGAGAACGATCAGCATTCAGCCGTGGGACATGAGTACCCTTAAAGATATTGAAAAGGCGATTCAGGCGTCGGATATCGGAATCAATCCGAACAATGACGGCAAGGTCATTCGTCTTAATTTTCCGCCGCTTACAGAGGAGCGCAGAAAAGAACTTGTTAAAGATGTTAAGAAATATGCCGAAGAGTGCAAGGTTGCGGTTCGTTCGGTAAGAAGAGATATTCTCGAAAAATTCAAAGCCGAGAAAAAAGACGGCAACATCACCGAAGATGAGCTCAAAGATTATGAGAAAAAGGTTCAGGAAGAAACCGATAAATTCTGCAAAGAAGCAGACGCACTTTGCGCAGATAAGGAAAAGGAAATCATGTCCATATAATCCGTTCGGATTAGGACTTGTGAGTACCCCTTAAAATAAAAATATTTCGCTCTCTCTTGCCTTTGATGCATGAGGGAGCGGCTGTTTATAATTGATTAAAACCAAAACGCCTTTTTTCGGTGTTGAAAGGACGAAATATGTTCAAAAAAAGAGCGGTAGTGGATTTTGATAATTTGCCGAAAAGCATCGGCATAATAATGGATGGCAACGGCAGATGGGCGAAGAAACGAGGCTTGCCGAGAAATGCCGGACACAGCGCAGGCGCTAAGACATTTAAAAATATTGCGAGATATTGCAACAAAATCGGAATTGAATATCTTACCGTATATGCGTTTTCAACCGAAAACTGGCGACGCCCGAAAGAGGAAGTTGACGGCATTATGAAATTGCTCAAAGACTACCTCAAAGACGCCGAAAATTTCAAATCGGAAAACATCAAGGTCAAGTTTATCGGCGATTTGTCGGTGCTCGGCGACGAGCTTCGGGAGCTTATCAAAAAAGATGAGGACGGCTCAAAGGACGCAACCGGTCTTAAACTGATGATTGCGCTCAATTACGGCGGCAGAGACGAGATCGTTCATGCGGCAAAAAGGATAGCCGCCGACTGCGTTGACGGCAAAATGACGGTGGACGAGATTGATGAAGCGGCTGTTTCAAAACGGCTCTATTCCGATGAGCTTGTCGATTGCGACTTGATAATCCGTCCGAGCGGCGAATATCGCTTGTCAAACTTTTTGCTTTGGCAGTCGGCATATAGCGAATTTTGGTTTTCCGATGTTCTTTGGCCCGATTTCACCCCGAAAAAGCTTGACGAGGCGATTGCGGAATATCAGCGCAGAAACAGACGCTTCGGCGGTGTGTGATCAGGACAGTTTAAAGATGCTTAAAACGGCGAAAAATTTTAAGCGAAAGAGTCTTTTTGAAATGAAAAGAATTATAAAATCAGCACCGCTCTTATTGTTGTGTTTTTGCCTTTTAACACTTTTTTTATCATGTAAATCTGAAAAGCATTATGATAACGGATATGTAACTGTTTATATAACGCCTGACGGAAATTATTATCATACGAAAGATTGCGGATATTTGCAAAATAATTCTAAAAAAGTCACACTTGATAAAGCTGTAAGTATGGGACGAACACCTTGCTCCTTGTGCGACCCGATAAAACCATATCAAAGAAATTCTAATAACGGTTACAAAGTCGCTGAAGCGAACTTGCCTTCGAGTACATTAACTGATATAATTATAATATTTGTTTTGAGCATTCTTTTACTGACGACATTATTTTATTATCTCTTTAAACATACTAATAAAAGAAGAGAAGATAAAATAATGCAGGATTTTTATAAAATATTGATTGACCAAGCAAACAATAACCGTGATGTAAATGGTTTGTTTTCTGAGGAGTCTGATGAGTATACCAAAAGAAGAATTATGTTGGCTAAAGGACAATGTCCAGACAATCCAAACTATGGTTATAGTGATGAAAATCCAATAATGATTTCATCTATATTCAAAATTAACGAATATTTAAAAAGGTTAAGAACAGAAGACGGACAGAAATTCACATGGCACAGAAAAGGTTCTTTTTGTAAGCCGGAGCTGTTTGGTGTAAAAGATGTTATGATTGACATATATCAACTTTTATTAGATGAAAAAGAATACGCTGTTATATATATTTGTCCTTATGCCCCTTGCTCATATGATGCACCAAAAGGAATGGTTCTAACTGAATAAATAGTAAAAACATAATATATCATATGCTTAAAACGGCGAAATATTTTGAACGAAAGAGTGTCTGAAAATGAAAAAAATCAAGGAATTACTTGTTGGTTCTTTAGGCGGAATCGGCTTTGGAATTTTCATGTTTATTTCGTGTGTATTTAATTTCATCCCATTTTATGCTTTGAATTTTCCTTTGTGGCTGATCGTAGTTTTAGTTCTTGCGGTAACGTTCATTCCGTTTGCCTCGGTTGTAATGCCTGTATTTTGGATATGGGGATTAATTGACTCTTTTTTTCATCCAATCGATGTAATTTCAATAGTTTTCTACATTGGATTCGTAATCTATGTTATAATGTTAACATCATCGCTTTTAGGAGACGGTAACGGACGATGAGCAAAAACTCGATCAATATCAGTTATATATACATCGGCTTTGGCAAAAACCGTTATTACTACATTAAAAATGAGGAGGATTCCTCAACTTAAATAAATGGACAGTTTAAAGATGAAAGGTATGTTTTAATATGAAGCAGAGGATAATTACGGCGCTTTTCGGCATTGCGTTTGTGCTTGTTTGGCTGGCGCTCAGAGATACTATTGTATTTAACATTATCATAGCGGCGGCGATTGTAATGGCAATGGTGGAAGCGTTGAGATCCACCAAAATCGTTACGAATAAACCGCTTTTGTGCGTGAGCTTGCTCTATTCGGCAACCGTACCGTTTTTTCAGCTGTTCAGATTCTATCCTGTCGGCGTTGCAATCACCGGACTTTATATTTTGACAATGCTGATAATCATGCTGGTTCAGCACGACAAGCTTGATTTGCGAATGGTATCCTATACCTTCATGATGTCTGCATTCATACCCTTTTCACTCTCATCAATATTATATATTAACTCACTTCCGACCTTTAAGCCCGATTCATTTTCGGGAAATGACGGATTCATGTTTGTTCTGCTTGCACTGCTCGGCGCATGGATCGCAGACACGGGCGCATATTTCGCAGGAAGATTTTTCGGAAAACATAAATTAGCGCCGCACATCAGCCCGAAAAAGACGATCGAAGGCTCAATCGGCGGTGTTGCGCTTGTGATAATCGTATTTGTCGGCGTCGGACTGTTTTGGCAGTTTGCAATGCTCAGAGAAAAAGGCACGGTCAACTTCCTTTGGCTGATTGTCTATGCCGTTGTCGTTTCAATCTGCGGAATGATCGGAGATCTCAGTTTTTCATTAATTAAAAGAGAAGCGGGAATCAAGGATTTCGGCAAAATCATGCCCGGACACGGCGGAATGCTTGACCGAATCGACAGCGTCATTTTGACAGCGCCCTGCACCTTGTTCTTCATTCAATTCGTTCCGATTCTTACACATTGAAAATTCACCCGTTGCGCACCTGAATTTTTGCGCAATGGGTTTTGATGATTAAATACATGATTTCATGAGATATTTAATCGGATAAAACATGATTTGATTTGAACATAATAATCGGTTAGCGTGTTAAACCCGAAAGTCGGGTAATGAAGCCCGACGAAAGGCTGATTGACGAAATCATGTTTCATGAGAAAAGCGCAGAATATAAGAGAATGGTTTTAGACACAATCGAGCCGCTTAAATCGGCTATACATCTTTATAAAAAGGCAGGCTTTATCGAGTGCGAGCCATATTATCACAATCCGATGTCGGATGTGATCTATTTTTGCAAGACGCTTTTAGAATTATAATAAAAATATGAAAGGCGGCTTTATAAAGTCGTAAAACGGTGCATAAAATGAAACTGTCAATTCTCGGCTCAACAGGCTCAATCGGCACGCAAACGCTTGATGTTTGCAGAAAAATGAATTATGAAGTAACGGCTCTCAGTGCTAACAGACGAGTTGATGTCATGGAACGGCAAATAAGAGAGTTTTCGCCGAAGATTGCGGTCATGGCAGATGATGCTTCGGCAAGGGATCTGGCTGTTCGTGTAAAGGATACTTCGACAAAGGTCCTCGGCGGCGACGACGCATTGTTAGAGGTTGCGGCAAGCGAAGACGCTGACACGGTTGTAAATTCGCTTGTCGGAATGAGAGGACTTGTTCCGACGGTTGCGGCGATCGTCGCTAAGAAGAAAATTGCGCTTGCCAACAAGGAAACGCTTGTCGCAGGCGGCGATTTTGTGATGAAATTGGCTCATGAAAACGGCGTCGACATTTTGCCGGTCGATTCAGAACATTCGGCAATTTTTCAGTGCTTGCAAGGCAAAGCGCCGAATAATGCGCTTAAAAAAATCATATTGACAGCCTCGGGCGGTCCGTTTTTCGGGAAAACAAGAGACGAACTCAAAAGCATGACCAAAGAGGACGCACTCAAACACCCGAATTGGGACATGGGTGCAAAAATTACCATCGATTCCGCTACAATGATGAACAAGGGCTTTGAGGTTGCCGAGGCACTTCATCTGTTCAGCGTGACTCCGGACATGATCGATGTCGTTGTTCACCGTGAGAGCATTGTTCATTCAATGGTTGAATATAACGACAATTCGGTAATTGCTCAGCTTGGCGTGCCGGATATGCGAATCCCGATTCAATATGCGTTGACCTACCCCGAAAGATATGAGTCGCCGGTTGCACCCCTTGACCTGACAAAAGTCGGAAATCTTTCGTTTTATCAGCCTGATTATGATACCTTCGGCTGTCTTAAAATAATGATAAAAGCAATCAGGATCGGAGGGCTAGCCCCCTGCGCCGTTAATGCGGCAAACGAGGTTGCGGTCGAGCTGTTTTTGAAGGATAAAATCGGATTTCTTGATATTGAAAATATCGCTCGGTTTGCGCTTGAATCCGTGAAAAAAGCGGAATATTCAACGCTTGACGAGGTGCTCGAGTGCGACAAAGCGACAAGAGCAGAGGTATATTCACGATTCGGTAACTGAACTTGGAGGAAAGCTTGTGACATTTGTTGATGTTCTTAATTTCATTTGGCCGATTTTGGTCGCAATAATTGTATTTTGCCTGATTATCACCATTCATGAATTCGGTCATTTTATCGTGGCAAAGCTGTTCAAGGTAAAGGTGAATGAATTTGCGGTCGGCTTTGGCCCTGCGCTTTTCAAAAAGCAAAAAGGCGAAACGCTCTATGCATTAAGACTTTTGCCAATCGGCGGCTATTGTGCAATGGAGGGCGAAGATGAAGAAAGCACAGACGAGCGTGCATTTTGCAAGGCAAAGGTTTACAAACGAATATTGATCGTGGCGGCGGGCGCTGTTTTCAACATAATTCTGGGATTTTTGATAATGGTAGTGATCGTCTCAATGCAGCCGAGGCTCACAACCAACAAAATCGGCGAATTTGTTGACGGCGCCGTGTCAAATACAGGCACGACTCCGCTTAAAATCGACGATTCGATAATATCGATAAACGGCAGAAAAATCTATTCGCCCGACGACATTTCCTATATGCTCGGAAACGATTTTGACGGGGTTGTATCAATGACCGTCGAGCGTGACGGCAAAAAAGTGTCGCTTGATAAGGTGAAATTCAACCTTCAGGAATATGAGGGCAGAAATGTAATCTCGCTCGATTTTAGGCTATATGGCGAAAACAATAACTTTTTTGTCACAATGAAGCAGTCGTTTTTGCGAACCGTGTCAATGGGTCGGCTTGTTTGGATGTCGCTGATCGACCTTGTTTCGGGCAAATACGGACTGAACGATCTGTCCGGTCCTGTCGGTGTAACAAAGGTAGTGTCGGGAGCGGTCTCAAGCATTGCGGTCGACGGTGTCGCAGGATTGTTATATCTTTTGCGAATCCTTTGCATGATAACGGTAAACCTCGGAATATTCAATCTTTTGCCGATTCCGGCGCTTGACGGCAGCCGAATTTTATTCCTCGTAATTGAGGGAATACGCAAAAAGCCGGTCAAGCATGAAGCAATCGTTCATGCAATCGGAATGGGGCTTTTGCTGCTGCTGATGGCGGTGCTTGTCGTGAAAGATCTGTGGCAATGGATTGCGTAATAAATCATGAGTTATAACATTATATTTTGAGCGGTGAAAACTATGGCTGATTATACAAAAACAGTGAAAATAGGCAATATTGCAATCGGCGGCGGAGAACCTGTCGCTGTGCAGTCGATGTTGAATGTCATTGCAAGCAATGTCGAGGGCAATGTCGAACAGGCGAAAAGGCTTGAGAGCGCAGGCTGTGAGATAATTCGTGTATCGGTGCCGACTCTTGATGATGTGCGGCTGATTTCGGCGCTGAAAAATGCGGTCAATGTTCCGATCGTTGCGGACATTCATTTTGACTATAAAATTGCGCTTGAATGCGTCGAGGCAGGCGTTGACAAAATCAGAATCAACCCCGGCAACATCGGCGATGACTCAAGAGTTAAAGCGGTTGCGGATAAATGCAACGAGCATAATATTCCGATCAGAATTGGGGTAAATTCGGGTTCGCTTGAAAAGCATATTTTGCAAAAATACGGCAAGGTATGCGCAAATGCGCTTGTCGAGTCAGCGGAATATCATGTTAAACTGCTTGAAAAATTTGATTTTGACAACATTGTTATATCAATCAAATCGTCCGATGTTCAGATGATGAGTGACGCATATAAGCTGGCGGCAGATAAATTCATCTATCCGCTCCATTTGGGAGTGACCGAGGCCGGTACTGAGCGAATGGGGCTTGTGAAGTCGGCTGCCGGAATCGGCGGATTGCTTCTTTGCGGAATCGGCGACACGATCAGGGTTTCACTCACCGACGACCCCGTAAAAGAGGTCTATGCCGCAAAGGATATATTAAAAGCGACAGGCAAACGGCGGTTTGGAGTGAATGTTGTATCATGCCCGACCTGCGGACGAACAAAGATTGACCTTGTGGCTTTGGCAAAAAGGGTCGAGGACGCTTTGAAAGATGTTGACAAGCCGATAACGGTTGCGGTCATGGGTTGCGTTGTGAACGGACCCGGCGAGGCAAGGGAAGCTGACATCGGAGTAGCCGGTGGAGATAAATGCGGAATGATATTTAAAAAAGGCGAGATTTTGCGCCGTGTTGATGAAGATAAATTGTTCGATGAACTCATGAGCGAGATCGACAAGCTGTAAATTATTAGTTTGAATTTGAAAGGATAAATGCCGATTTCGGCGTTTTGTGCAGTATATGGGAAAGACGGTAAAAGAAGTATTTGAGGGTGCGCTCAGTCAGCGTTCGCTCAGAAATTTCGGCAATTATGAATGCGTCAGATGTCGAATCGACAAACAAAAACGGGCGCTATATTGCGATTTTAAGGGCGAAAAATATGCAAATTTCAACGATGTTTGCATTGCCGAACAGGATATTAAGCAAAATTTGCGGTTAAATCTGTGCGATGTAACCGTGATTTATGATAATATTCCGTTTTCGGCAGAATATTGTCCGGACATGATCGCAAGGCTCAAACGGCGCTCGTCAAAGCTGAACGGATTTTTTGACGGAGCGGATTTTACATATGAAAACGGCGTTTTGAATGTTGACCTCAAAAACGGCGGACTTGATATTATCAAATCGCTCAAAACGGACGAAAAAATCAAGAAATATATCGCATATTGCTTTGGTATTTCGGCAGAAGTTAAGTTTTCGGGCACGACTCATGCAACCGCTGAGATGACCGAGGAAAACGCAAGAGAAGCAAAGGCAATAATAGATAAGGAAAACGAAATTAAGCAAGAACAGCAAAAGCAGGAAACACTCAAAAAGCTCGGCATTAAGGAATTCATCACAACAAAGCTGCCTGAATTTGCGCTCAATGAAAATCTTAAATATAATCCCGAATCGGCAAAGCCGCTGCTTGGTGCACTAATTCAAAACGAGCCGACCGAAATCGGAAAGCTGTCGCTGAATTCGGGACTTGCGACGATTTGCGGCGATATATTTTATTCCGAAAGCCGACAGACAAAAAGCGGAAAGTTTTTTGAAAAGGCATATATCACCGACTACACAGGCGCATTTACCCTTAAAATGTTCCTAAAGGAAGAGGATTTTAATAATATCGGTAAGCTCGACGGCAAAACGGTTATCGTTTCGGGCAAGGTTGATTATGATGATTATGAGCATGAAACGGTGCTTTCGGTAAGAAATATCACAAAGGTTGACAAAATCACCGAAACAGACGAGAGCGAAGAAAAACGAGTCGAGCTTCATATGCATACAAATATGTCGCAGTTCGACGCAATGACGCCTGCAGAGGACCTCATCATGACCGCATATAAATGGGGTCACAAGGCTGTTGCAATCACCGACCACGGTGTTGTTCAGTCGTTCCCTGCGGCTATGAATACGGTTGAGGCAATCCGCAAAAAAGGCGGAGAGTTCAAAATTCTCTATGGCTGCGAGGCATATTTCGTAAACGACTTTGTAAAGGCGGTTTCGGGAGAAAAGGACGAGCCTTTTGACGGCGAATTTATTGCATTTGACCTTGAAACCACAGGACTTAATTTCACAAACGACCGCATAACCGAATTTGGTGCGGTTAGAATAAAAAACGGCGAGGTTGTTGATAAATTCGGCACGCTTGTCAATCCGCAAATGCCGATCTCGGCAAAAATCACCGAGCTTACGGGAATTACCGACGAAATGGTAAAGGACGCGCCGCTTGAAGCCGAAGCATTAAAGCAATTCCTTGATTTTGCGGGCGACGCACCGCTGATTGCGCACAACGCAAACTTTGATGTATCGTTCGTCAGGGCGGCGGCAAAGCGTCAGGGAATTGACTTTAACCCAACATATATCGACACGGTTCCAATGGCTCGTGCGCTTTTAACGAGCATTAAAAATTATAAGCTCGACACCGTTGCAAAGGCACTTCATCTGCCTGAATTTAACCATCACAGAGCATATGACGACGCAAATATCTGCGGATTGATTTTTGTCGGCCTTGCAAAAATTTTGAGTTCAAACGATGAAAATGCAAATTCAATTCAGTCAATCAACTCGGCTCTTGCGGGAAGCAATCCGAAAAAGCAAAAGAGCTATCATATGATCTTGCTGGTGAAAAACCTCACCGGATTAAAAAATCTTTACAAGCTTGTGTCCAAAGCACATCTTGAATATTTCTATCGCAATCCGCGAATTCCGAGGTCGGAGCTTGACAAACACCGTGAGGGATTGATCATCGGCTCGGCTTGCGAACAGGGCGAGCTTTACCGTGCAATCGTCGAGGGCAAGCCGTGGGGCGACTTGCTTAACATTGCTTCATATTACGACTATCTTGAGGTTCAGCCGAACGGCAACAATGAGTTCATGGTCAGAAGCGGAATGTGTACGGAAGAGGATTTGTGCAGTAATGTAAGGACAATCATCAAAATCGGACAAAAGCTCAACAAGCCTGTTGTTGCAACGGGCGATGTCCATTTTTTAAAGCCCAGTGATGCACAGTTTCGTGCAATCATCATGCACGGCAAGGGCTTTTCCGACGCTGATAATCAAGCGCCGCTTTATCTCAAAACAACGACCGAGATGATGGAGGATTTTTCATATCTCGGTGAGAAGCTTGCTCATGAAGTCGTAATCGACAATCCGAATAAGATTGCCGACATGATTGAGGATATTCGACCGATTCCCGAAGGCAACTATCCGCCGTCAATTCCGGGTTCGGACGAAAGCTTGACCAATGACTGCTACAAAACAGCAAAAGAGGTCTATGGCGATCCGCTTCCCGAAATCGTTCAAAAGCGACTTGATAAAGAGCTTGGTTCAATCATCAAAAACGGATTTTCAATCATGTATGTTGCGGCGCAAAAGGTTGTTGAGGATTCAAACGACCACGGCTATTTGGTAGGCTCCCGTGGTTCGGTCGGCTCGTCGTTTGTTGCGACAAGGGCAGGCATTTCCGAAGTAAATCCGCTCGCTCCGCACTATATTTGCAAAAAATGCAAATATTGCGAGTTTTACACCAAAGGCGAATATGGTTCGGGCTTTGATTTGCCGCCGAAAAAATGCCCAAACTGCGGCGAAGAGCTTGACCGCGACGGACATGATATTCCATTTGAAACCTTCCTCGGATTCAAGGGCGACAAGGTGCCTGATATTGACCTTAACTTTTCGGGTGAATATCAAAATGCGGCACAAAAATATACCGAAACGCTGTTCGGCAAGGACAATGTATTCAAAGCGGGAACGATTTCGACAGTTGCTTCGAAATCTGCGTTCGGTTATGTTAAAAAATATGCGGCTGAGCATAACATGACGCTGAACAAGGCGCAGACCGAATATTTGACTCAGGGCTGCACCGGAATCAAGTCTACGACAGGTCAGCACCCTGCGGGCATGATCGTTGTACCGAGAGATAAGACAATTTATGACTTCTGCCCGGTTCAACACCCGGCGAACGACCAAAATTCCGACATAATCACAACCCACTTCGATTTCCATTCAATTCATGATACGATCCTGAAGCTCGATATGCTCGGTCATGATGTACCTACAATTTATCATTATCTTGAGCTTTACACCGGAATACCCGTTATGAGCGTTCCGATGAGCGATGAAAAGGTCATGAGCCTGTTCACATCGCCCAAAGCACTCGGCGTTACCGAAGAACAGATCAAATCAAAAACGGGCACATTCACTTTGCCTGAGCTAGGAACGCCGTTTGTTCGTGAAATGCTGATTGAAACACAGCCGAAAACATTCGCCGACCTTTTGCAGATTTCAGGTCTGTCACATGGCACTGACGTTTGGCTCGGCAACGCCCAGGAGCTTATCAAGAGCGGTCAGTGTGACATTTCAAATGTTATCGGTACTCGTGATAACATCATGATGTATTTGATACACAAAGGAATGGAAGAGGGAAGAGCGTTCAAAATCACCGAAACCGTGCGTAAAGGCTTGATTGCCAAAGGCAAGGTTTCCGAAGAAGACTGGAACGCAATGGCAGACGACATGAGAGCGGTTGATGTGCCCGAATGGTACATTGAATCCTGCCGTAAAATCAAATATATGTTCCCGAAAGCGCACGCGGCGGCATACATGATTTCGGCGCTGCGACTCGGCTGGTATAAGGTATATAGGCCGGTCGAATATTATGCGGCATATTTCACCGTCCGTTCGGAGGGCATGGACGCTGCTCTTGTCACAAAGCCGATTCCCGACATTGAAGCTGCAATGAGAGAGATTGAGGCAAAGGGCAAGGACGCAAGTGCAAACGATAATGTTAAGCATACGATTTTGCAGATCGTCGTTGAGATGAAATGCAGAGGACTTGAATTTTTGCCGGTCGATTTTTATAAATCAAAGGCGAATATGTATTCGGTCGAGGACGGCAAAATCAGGCTTCCGTTTTCGTCAATCAACGGCGTCGGCGAAAATGCGGCGGTGTCGCTTGAAGAAGCGGCTAAAATCGGAGGATTTTTGTCGCAGGACGAAATCATTCAAAATACAGGCGTTACAAAATCGGTTGTTGACGCATTAACCGAGATTGGCGCGCTAAAACTCCCGAAATCAAACCAAATCAGCTTTTTCTAAGCAAAAAGCAAAAAATATACCGCAAAAACTGAAAAGGAAAGAGATATAAAACAATGCCCGGTTCAACCATTCACCTGATGTTCGCAAATATGATAGACGAAAACGCTTCGATCGATTATTTCGCAGGAAGCATTTTGATTGACGCAGTTGACGACTATCATCTGAAAGACAAGACCCATTTTCGCAAAAGAGATGACAGATTCAGCGCAATGTGCGAATATTTCCGCACGCTGTCCGACACACCGTTTAATCGGGGAATCATGACCCATCTCTATCTTGACTGGCGGTGGGATTCATGTGAGCTGAACAGGTTTATCGAAGAATACGGCGACGGGTGGTTTGTTCCATATCGTGCCGACATTGCACGGCTTTCAAGGCACTTTTCAAACTCGGTTCCGTGGATCAGAGAGCTGTGGCAAAGGCTATATGATTTGCCGACCGACAGATACGGCGAAATACCGATGGCAACAACCGAGGACGCACGGCGGTTTATGGAAAACGGTTACGCTTCATTGTCAAAGCCGAGTGAGCCGACAAAATTCTTTCACCCTGACCAAGCGGAGCATTTTCTGAAAATGGCAGCACTTGAATATCCGCAGTTTATTGAGGAACACATCAAGTGCAAATAGTGATTTTAAAATAATAAAAACGATTCGGAAAGATGAGATGATCCTCAAAAATCCGAATCGTTTATTTTTTATGTATTAAGCTGCGAATAAAGCAATTTGCTTATCTGTTTTTCTCTTTTTCGATTACAAAGTCACGAATGAGATCGGCGGTTCCGTCGATTCCCAAAATGTGGCTGTTGATGACCATGTCATAACTGTTGATGTTGCCCCATTTTTTAGCGGAATAGAAATTATAATAGCTCTCTCTTTGTTTGTCTGTCTTTTTGATAGCCGACAAAGCCTCGTTATACATAATCTCACGACGCTGCATTATTCTCTCGCATCTGACCTTGAGCGGCGCTGTGATGAACACGCTGATGCAGTTATCATAATCCTCAAGCGCATAGTCCGCACACCGTCCGATTATTACGCAAGCGCCCTCGGAAGCAATCTTTTTAATTGCGTCAAATGAAGCCGAAACGACCTTGTAGTTTAGCGAATTTTCATAGCCGCCCATGTTGAGAGCCGAATAGGGATCGACCACCAATGAATAGAGAAAGCTTTTATCGGGTTTTTCATCAAAGCTGTCGATTACCTGTTCCATGAGTCCGCTGTGCTTTGCCGCAACCTTGAGCAACTGCTTGTCATAAAAAGGAATACCGAGTTTTTCAGCCAATTTCTCACCTATTTCATGACCGCCACTGCCATATTGACGACCTATCGTGATTATTGTTTTGCATGACATAAAAAACAACTCCTTTTTCTAATCTGTATTCATAATACCATATTTTTATCCGAAAATCAAGAAGCTTTTGTTAATATTATATAAAATATTGCGATTTATATATTTGTTTGAGTGAATAATAGATAATAAAAGACGGCATAGAGTATAAAAACCGATATGCCGTCTGTGAGCTGTTTATTAAAACATTTTTACAACGAAAATCACAATGCCGTATGCGACAGAGGCGACAACGCCAAAGACGATTACGGGGCCTGCGATCGAAAAGAGGTTCGTGCCGATCCCCAAAACATGACCCTCAGGTTTAAACTCGATTGCGGGGGATGACATTGCGTTTGCAAAGCCCGTGATCGGCACGAGCGTGCCGGCTCCTGCGAATTTTGCGATTTTTTGATAGAGACCGAGCGCTGTTAAAATGATTGAGATGGTGATAAGCGACATTGAAACGAGCGTTGACGCCGAATTTTGCTCCGTTTTCAGCACGTTTTCATATAAATCAAGCAGCAGTTGACCAAGTAGGCAAATCAGTCCGCCGACCCAAAATGCATTCAGGCAATTCTTCACCGATTTTGAACCCGGAGAGGCTTTTTTGGTCATATCAAAATACTCTTTGTTAGTCAAGAAAATCAATCCTTTCTAACAAAGAGTATTTGCCGAATTTATTTAATTATTCCAAAAAATCAGCCGTTTATCATGTTGTAATAAATGTCTGACAGCGAATTTAGCCATTCGCCCTCAAACAGTTCAATCAGCCCGTTGTCGCAGTTATTTGCAAGTGCCGGATCCATCGGGATTTTGCCGAGAATCGAAAGATCATTCTCACGGGCAATTGCTTCAATGTGGCTTTCGCCGAAAATGTTGATTTTTCTGCCGCAATCGGGGCAAACCGCATAGCTCATGTTTTCAACGATTCCCAAAATCGGCACATTCATCATGTTGGCCATTTTGACCGCCTTTTCAACGATCATTGAAACAAGCTCCTGCGGTGAGGTTACAATGATGATGCCGTCAACGGGAATCGACTGGAACACAGTCAGCGGAACATCGCCCGTTCCGGGAGGCATGTCGACAAACATGAAGTCAACATCGCCCCAAATTACATCGGTCCAGAACTGCTTGACGGTGCCTGCGATGATCGGGCCTCGCCAAATCGCCGGGTCGGTTTCGTTTTCCGTGAGAAGATTGAGCGACATTACCTTTGTGCCCATTCTTGACTCGACAGGAAAAATTCCGCTGTCATTGCCGGTCGCTTTTTCATGAATCCCGAACATTTTCGGAATTGACGGACCTGTGATATCAGCGTCAAGCACAGCGGTTTTGTAACCGTCTCTTGCGGCGATTACCGCGCTCATTCCGGTGACAAGTGATTTTCCGACGCCGCCTTTACCCGACACAACGCCGATTACTTTTTTAATATGCGACTGCTCATGCGGGTTTTCAATGAAGCTTTCTCTTGTTCTTTCCGAGCAGTTTGAAGAACAGCTTTCGCAGTTATGAGTACATTCTTCGCTCATTTTGTTTCAGATCCTTTCGATGATTTAGTTGTTGTTATTTGAAAAAAGCTTGATAATATTAACTGCGGTCAAAGTTGCAGACACGCCTGCGACGGCTGCAATAATCGCCATTGTCCTCTGTCTGTTTTTGCGCAGTCTGTGAGATATTTTTAAATATTTTCTGTCGTCACCGAATGAAATATTCGGCATTTGCGGCTCGACTTTTGAGACTTTTTTCTCAATTGAATCGTACATTTTGTAATATTTGCTGCATGACGGGCAGGTTTTGAGATGCTCCTCGATTGCCTTTGCGCTTTGCTCGCTTGCAAGTCGGTCCTTGTAAAGCCCGACAAGATCCATTACAACATCACACGGTAAATTCATCTTTTAAATCCTCCGATAACATTTTTTTTGCTCTGAAAAAGATAACCTTTGCGGAATTCTCGGTAATTTTAAGCGACGCCGCAATTTGTGAAAAGGGCATATCCGCATAAATTCTCAACAAGACGACATCACGGTATTTTTCAGGCAGATCACCCACAAAACGGCTGACCGTTTCACGCATATTTTTATTTTGCACCGCAGTTTGCGGATTTGCGCTGTCGTCGTCTAAACAATAGCTTTCAAGCTCGGTGATGTCAAGCGTGTCAAATCCGAGCTTGTTCTTCTTCAAAAACTTGTAATAGGTATGCTTTGCAATCGACGCAAGCCAGGTGAAAATGTCGCATTTACCCTCGAACCGATGAAACGAAACAAACGCCTGATAGAATGTTTCCTGAGTAAGCTCCTCGGCAAGATCGGGGTTTGCGGTCATTTTGAAAAGAAATGCGTAGACTCTTTGAAAATAATCCCGATAAATCTCTTCAAATATGTCTTTCATGTTTTTCAAAATCACCTCGCAGTCTCTTCTTTCATACCTCCTATTATATATGTTAGTGCTTGTTTTGTCAAAACGGTTACGCTGTTGTTCATAAAAAGTTAATTTTTATATTTCGACAAAAGTTGTAACTTTTTTGTAATCGTTTGTACTTACTTTTAGTAAGACAAAGGTAAATATGGTATTTTTACCGTGTTTTTTCAATATTTTCATCTCCTTTGTCGAACAATAATGCAGAATATCTGCTGCGAAAGGTTGAAACGGATATGTCATTTAACATTGCGGGAACGGGTATGTATGTTCCCGAAAAAATAGTTACAAACGATGATCTTGCGAAGATCGTTGACACAAACGACGAATGGATCAGCAAGCGAGTCGGAATTCATCAGCGTCACATCAGCACTGACGAAACGGCGGCTCAAATGGGCTACAAAGCGGCGCTTAACGCTCTTGAAAATGCGGGAGTTGACAAGTCTGAGCTTGATATGATTTTGGTTGCGACCGTCAGCGGCGAAACTGTTTCGCCGAACACTGCGTGCATGATTCAGCACTATCTCGGCGTTGACTGCATGGCATATGACATCAATGCCGCTTGCAGCGCGTTCATATTCTTGCTTGACACGGCGGCAGGCTATTTTGCGAGAGGCAAGGCAAAGAAAATTTTGGTTGTCGGCGCTGAGCGCATGAGCCGCATCATTGACTGGTCGGACCGCAGCACCTGCGTAATTTTCGGCGACGGTGCAGGAGCGGCTGTTTTGACCGAAGGCGACGGATATATTGACTCGACATTCAAGGTTCAGGGCGGCGACGAGGTAATCAACATTCCTCAGTTCATCGGCTGTTCACCGTGGTATACACCCGAGCAGGTCAACCCATATGTTCATATGGCAGGTCAGGAAACCTTCAAGTTTGCCGTCAACTCGATCACCCACGACATTCCCGAGCTTCTTGAGAGAAACGGCCTTACTAAAGAAGATGTCGATCATGTTGTCCTTCATCAGGCAAACCGCAGAATAATCGACTTTGCGGTATCAAGACTCAAGATGGACGCGGACAAGTTCTTTGTAAACATTGAAAAATACGGCAACACATCAAGCGCCTCAATTCCGATCGCACTCGACGAGCTCAACCGTGCAGGCGGACTCAAAAAGGGCGATTTGGTAGTATTGTCGGCGTTCGGCGGCGGACTTGCAAGTGCGTCATGCCTCATTAAATGGTAAGTCGGCGAAGAAAATTCGCTGATATATATTAAACTTTTTATTTAAAAGGAGAATTTATTATGGTATTCGAAAAAATCGCAGAAATGCTCGCAGAAAAGGTAGATTGCGACGTAAGCGAAATCAAAGCTGAAACAAAATTTGCAGATCTCGGAATCGATTCGCTCGACATCACAGAAATGCTCATGAACGTTGAAGATGAATTCGGCGTTGAGCTTGAGATGGACACATCGCTTGAAACAGTCGGCGATTTCGTTAAAAAGGTAGAAGAAGCTCAGAAATAATTCTGACAAAATTTAAGCGCACGAAAGGAAAACTGTCATGATAAAGTCATGTTTGTGTAAAGATTTGGGGATAAAATATCCCGTGTTTCAGGGAGGAATGGCATGGATCGCAGACGGCGAGCTTGCCGCAGCGGTTTCTAATGCAGGAGGACTCGGTATCATCTCGGCGATGAACGCAAATGCGGAATATTTGCGTGAGCAGATCAAAATCGCAAGAGAAAAGACCGACAAGCCGTTCGGCGTTAATGTCATGCTGATGAGCCCGTTTGCCGACGAGGTTGCACAGATAATTGCCGAAGAAAAGGTCAAGGTCGTAACCACTGGTGCGGGCAATCCCACAAAATACATGAAAATGTGGCAGGAAGCCGGAGTTATCGTAATTCCGGTAATCGCAAGCGTTGCACAGGCTCGCAAGGTTGAGAAAGCCGGAGCATATGCGGTAATTGCCGAGGGTCAGGAATCAGGCGGTCACATCGGTGAGCTGACGACAATGACGCTCGTTCCGCAGGTTTGCAGCAGTGTGAACATTCCGGTAATCGCCGCAGGCGGCATTGCGGACGGCAGAGGCATGGCAGCATCAATGATGCTCGGTGCTGTCGGCGTTCAGTGCGGAACAGTTTTCCTTTGCGCTGATGAATGTAATGTTCATGAAAACTACAAACAGATGGTCCTTAAAGCAAACGACATCGACACGATCACAACGGGCAGAAGATTCGGCGGAAACACCTGCCGCTGCATCAAAAACCGTTTCAGCCGCAATTTCCAGGCATTCGAATATGCTCCCGAGGCTACTCCGGAATCGGTCGCAGAGCTCGGCGTCGGTGCGCTCAGAAAAGCGGCTGTTGAGGGCGATACAAAAGAAGGTTGCTTTTTGGCAGGTCAGATCAGCGGTCTTGTAAATGAAACAAAACCGTGTGCTGAAATCATTAAATCAATGTGCGACGGCGCAGAAAAACTGCTCAAAGGCGCTGCGGACTATACCGAATAATCAATTTGGACGGAGGCAGTAAAAATGAGTAAAATTGCGTTTATGTTTTCAGGTCAAGGCGCTCAGCACGTCGGAATGGGCAAGGAGCTTTATGATAATTACAATGAAGTAAAGGCTTTGTTCGATGATGCTGAAAAACAGCGTCCGGGAACGCTCGCTCAATGCTTTGAGGGCGACGAGGCGACCTTGAAAATGACCGAAAACACACAGCCGTGTCTTTATCTTGCCGATCTTGCGGCGGCTGTTGCACTGAAATCCGAGGGAATCGAGCCGAATGCGTGCGCAGGCTTCTCACTCGGTGAGATCCCGTCGCTCGCACTTTGCGGCGCATATTCATATATGCAGGGCTTTGAGCTTGCGACAAAACGAGGATCGGCAATGGCAAAGGCGTCAAAGGAAAATCCGGCGTCAATGCTTGCGGTTGTCAAGCTTGACAACAAAACAGTCGAGGATATTTGCGATAAATATGAGCATATCTATCCTGTAAACTATAACTGTTCGGGACAGCTTGTTGTTTCGGGCAAGCCGGAATATTTTGAGGAATTTTCGGCAGAAATCAAAAATGCCGGAGGAAGAGCATTGCCGCTGAAGGTCAGCGGAGGATTCCATTCGCCGTTCATGAACAGTGCGTCGGCGGAATTCGGCGAAGTGCTCGAAAGCGCAGAGATAAATGCGCCCAAAATCACGGCATATTCAAACTACACGGCAAAACCGTATGGCGATGATGTTAAATCATTGCTCAAAGAGCAGATAAATCACCCGGTTCACTGGGAAATGATCATCAAGGATTTGCTCGAAAACGGTTATGACACATTCATCGAGGTCGGCGTGGGCAATGTTTTGATGAAGCTTTGCCAAAAGATTACCGCAGGCGTTGACGGTGTCAAGATTTATAAATGCGAAAACAAAGAGGATATTGAGAAAATCAAATCCGAATTATAATAAAGAGAGGGCAAAGATATGTTAAGCGGAAAGACAGCTGTTGTAACAGGCGGTTATCAGGGAATCGGAATGGAGATTGCCAAGAAGCTCGGTGAAAACGGCGCAGATGTTGCGGTACTTGACATCAGCGCACCCGAAAATGCTGTTGAAATAATTGATATTCTTAACGGTTTCGGCGTAAAAGCAAAGGCATATAGCTGCGATGTTTCAAATTTTGAAGCAACAAAGGAAGTATTCGGAGAAATCGTCAAAGACTTCGGTCATATCGACATTTTGGTGAACAATGCAGGAATCACAAGAGATAAGCTGATGCTCGGCATGAAGGAATCGGAGTTTGACAGCGTAATAAATGTTAATTTAAAGGGTGTATTTAACACGATCAAACAGGTTTATCCGCTTTTCGCTAAACAAAGAAGCGGCAAAATCGTCAACATGAGCTCGGTTTCCGGTCTCATGGGCAACGCAGGTCAGGTAAATTATTCTGCCTCAAAAGCAGGACTTGTCGGAATCACAAAATCGGTTGCAAAGGAGCTTGCGGCAAGAGGCGTTTGCTGCAATGCGGTAGCACCGGGATTCATTAAGACAAAAATGACCGAAAGATTTGCAGAGGACGAAAAGACTCTCAATTCGCTCCCGATGAAACGAATGGGCGAACCCGAAGAGGTTGCAGAGCTTGTAACATTCCTTTGCTCTGACAAAGCTAACTATATCACAGGCGAAGTCATCCGCATTGACGGCGGACTCGCAATGTAATTTTGAATTTGGAGGACTGTAATCAATGAAAAGAGTAGTTGTAACAGGTCTCGGCGCTGTAACCCCGGTCGGCAACAGCGTTGAGGAATATTGGAATTCACTGAAAAACGGTGTAAACGGAATTGCGAAAATCGAATCGTTTGATGTCAGCGAATTCAAATATACACTTGCAGCCCAGCTTAAAAACTTTGAACCCACTTTGCTGATTGACAAAATGACTGTCAGAAAGACAGACCCGTTTGTTCAATATGCGCTCTATGCGGCACAGCAGGCGGTAGACGACAGCGACATCATGGAAAACATCGACCACGACGAATTCGGTGTATATTTCGGTTCGGGCATCGGCGGATTTGAAACATTTTGCAAGGAACATCAATCTCTGCTTGAAAAAGGTCCGAGGAGAGTAACTCCGCAGTTCGTTTCAAAGATGATCTATAACATTGCGGCAGGCAACATTGCGATTCGTTTTAAGGCATTCGGTCCGAACATTGCAATTTCAACGGCTTGTGCAACAGGCACAACGGCAGTCGGCGAAGCATATCGTGCGATTCGTGACGGATATGCAACTGCAATCATTGCAGGCGGCACGGAAGCGGCAATCGCTCCGCTTACTCTTGCGGGATTCGGCAACTGCTTGGCGCTTACTCCGAGCGACGATCCGAACGCTGCGTCATTGCCGTTTGACAAGCGCCGCGGAGGATTCGTAATGGGTGAGGGTGCAGGTGCGCTCATTCTTGAGGAATATGAACACGCAGTAAACCGCGGTGCTAAGATCTATGCCGAGGTATGCGGCTATGGTTCGACGTGCGACGCTCATCATGTAACGGCACCCGACCCCGAAGCCAAACATTCGGCAAAAGCAATCGAGCTTGCGCTTTCGACAAGCGGCGAGGTTGATGCTAAGAATATTTATATCAACGCTCACGGCACAGGTACTCATCTTAACGACCTTACCGAAACACACGCATTCAAAAATGTATTCGGCGACAAGGCATATGACCTTCATATCAGCTCGACAAAGTCAATGACAGGTCATTTGCTCGGTGCCGCAGGTGCGATCGAAGCGATTGCGGCAATCAAGACTCTCAACGAGGGAATCATTGCTCCGACAATCAACCTCAACGAGCCCGATGAAGAATGCGACCTTAACTATACACCGAACAAAGCGGTCAGCGCCGACATCAAACTCAGTATGTCAACTTCTCTCGGCTTTGGCGGTCATAACGCTTGCGTTGCTTTCAAAAAGCCCGAATAAAGCTTAATTAAGGAGCAAACTAAAATGAATCAACAGGAAATCATGAAAATATTGCCGCACCGTGACAATATGCTTCTGATCGATGAGGCTGAAGTCGTTGACGGCAAAGCAATCGGAAAAAAATATATTACCGGAGACGAGTGGTTTTTAAAGGGACATTTTCCGGGTAATCCTGTCGTTCCGGGAGTAATTCAATGCGAGATTTTGGCGCAGTCTACCTGCGTTTTGCTTGCAAACGAAATGAACGGGGAAGAATTTACACCGCTTTACACCGGACTTGACAATGTTCGCTTTAAAAATCAGGTTAAACCGGGCGATACATTTACAACCGAGTGCGAAATCATAAAACAGCGAGGACCGTTCTATTTTGCAAGCGGAAAAGGCTTTGTGGACGGCAAGCTCTGCATTAAAGCGGATTTTTCGTTCGCAATCATTAAAAAAGAGGATGTAAAGGACAACTGATATGGATAACATTATATCATCAGTCAAGCGTAAACTCGGATTTGGCAAAAAGGATAAGGACAGCACAATGACCTGTCCGAAATGCAGCTGCGTAAAGCCGATGAGCGAGGTTATGGGCAACTATTCGGTATGCCCCGAGTGCGGCTATAACTATCGTCTCAGCGCTCGTGAGCGAATTGACATGATCACCGACAGCGGTTCATTTGAAGAACTTTTCGGCAACATTTCAAGCGTTGATTTTCTTGAGTTCCCGAAATATTCGGACAAGCTCACCGACGCTAAAGCAAAAACAGGCGAAAAAGAGGCTGTTGTTTGCGGAACCGCTAAAATCGGCGGAGAAAAATGTGCAATATTCGTAATGGATTCACGGTTCATCATGGCGTCAATGGGCGGCGCTGTGGGCGAAAAAATTACGAGAACATTTGAATATGCAACCGAACATGACCTGCCGGTAATCGGTTTCACAGCGTCAGGCGGCGCCAGAATGCAAGAGGGTGTGCTTTCACTCATGCAGATGGCAAAAATCAGCGGTGCCGTTAAGCGTCATTCAAACGCCGGCAACCTCTATATCACGGTTTTGACCGACCCGACAACAGGCGGCGTCACAGCAAGCTTTGCAATGGAGGGTGACATAATTCTTGCAGAGCCGAAAGCGCTTGTCGGTTTTGCAGGACGACGGGTAATTGAGCAGACCACAAAATCAAAATTGCCCGATAATTTTCAGACTTCGGAATTTTTGCTGGTTCACGGATTTGTCGATAAAATCGTTAAGCGTGAAAAACAAAAGACAATTATCACCGAACTTTTGAAAATGCATTCTAAACACGGGGAGGCACTTTGAAGATGACTGCATATGAAAAGCTGAAAGCGGCACGAATGAGCGACCGCCCGACATCGGTTGCGTATATTCATGAGCTGTTTGACAATACTATCGAATTGCACGGCGACCGCAGATTTGCGGACGATGCGGCAATCGTTTCGGGTGTGGCTTATCTCGACAAAATGCCGATTACCTATATTGGTATCGAAAAAGGACATGACCTTCAGACGAGAATGAAGCGCAATTTCGGCTGCCCGAAGCCCGAAGGATACAGAAAAGCACTCAGACTCATGAAGCAAGCCGAAAAATTTAACCGCCCCGTAATCTGCTTTGTTGACACGCTCGGTGCATTTTGCGGAGCAGACGCAGAAGAACGGGGACAGGGTCAGGCAATCGCAGAAAATCTTTGCGAGATGATGGGACTTCGCACTCCGGTAATCACGATCGTAATCGGCGAAGGCGGAAGCGGCGGCGCACTTGCACTTGCTTGCGCAAACCGTTTATATATGCTTGAAAATTCGGTTTATTCGGTAATTTCTCCCGAAGGATGCGCCAGCATCATTTGGAAAGATTCCGCAAAGGTTGCGGACGCTGCCGAATGCCTGCATATCACCGCGCACGATATGTTGGAGCTTAAAGTGGCGGAGCGTGTAATTCCCGAAGATTTTACTCATTTTAAAAAGATGTGCAAATCAATTCGTGAAATGCTTGTTGAGGACATAAAACAACTTCAGTCAATGCCGCAAATCGAGATTGAAAACGACCGCTATAATCGTTTTCGTGCACTTGGACGATTTGTTGAAGAATAAACCACATAAACCGATAAAACAAAGAAAGAAAAGCAAAGTTAAGATTCAGAAAAGGACAAAATTATGACCCCGCTATATAAAAAATATTCCCATTCCGAGTTTGATGAAAACGGTGTGCTTAATAAATTCACACTGAACTGCCCGGATAATTTCAATTTTGCATATGATGTTGTTGACGAAATCGCAAAGGAAGAGCCCGAAAAAACGGCGCTTGTTTGGTGCGATGTCGAGGGCAACGAAAAAACGATAAAATTCGGCGAAATGAGCGAGCTTTCATCAAAGGCCGCAAACTTTCTCTATTCACAGGGCATTCGTAAGGGCGACCGTGTAATGGTCATTTTGAAGCGCCATTATGAATATTGGTACACCGTTTTGGCTTTGCACAAAATCGGCGCAATTCTCATTCCCGCAACATTCATGCTGACAGCAAAGGACATCATCTATCGTGTCGATTCGGCAGATGTTAAGGCAATCATCTCGGCGGACGACGAGCGTTTGTCAGAGTCGATTTTGGAAGCAAAAGCACAGTGCAAGACGCTTGAAAAGCTGTTCACGGTAAGAAAAGATCATGACGGATTCGTCCGTTTGGACAGCGGCCTTGAAAACGAAAGCGCAGATTTTGAGCGCATTGAGAACAAGACCGAAGACCCGTTTTTGATGTATTTTACATCGGGCACAACAGGCTATCCGAAAGCCGTCATGCACAATTTCTCATATCCGCTTGCGCACATTGTCACAGCAAAATATTGGCAAAATGTTGAAGACGGCGGACTTCATCTTTCGGTTGCCGACACAGGCTGGGGAAAAGCGTCATGGGGCAAAATCTACGGTCAATGGCTTTGCGGCAGCGCCTGCATGGTCTATGATTTTGAACATTTTGTAGCGGACGACCTCATGAAAGTCGTATCAAAATATAATGTTACAACATTCTGCGCTCCGCCTACAATTTACAGATTTTTGGTTAAAAGCGGCCTTGATAAATATGATTTCTCAAAGCTTCATTATGTTACAACCGCAGGTGAAGCGCTTAATCCCGCAATCATGCAGGATTTCCTTGACCACACAGGACTTCAGATAATGGAAGGCTACGGTCAGACAGAAACAACATTGCTCATCGGCAACCTTGAGGGTTCAACTCCGAAGGGCGGTGCGCTTGGCAAGCCGAGTCCGCTTTATAAGCTCGACATCGTCAGAGCGGACGGCACTTCCTGCGATGATGACGAACAGGGCGAAATTGTCGTTGTTCCGACCGACGAGCATAACTATGGACTTTGCATCGGTTACGACAAGGACGAAGAAGCAGGAATCAGAGCATGGCGCGGCGGCGTTTATCATACCGGCGACATTGCATATCGTGACAAGGACGGCTATATTTTCTATGTCAGCCGAATTGATGATGTAATCAAGTCGAGCGGATACAGAATCGGACCGTTTGAGGTTGAAAATGTAATAATCAAGCATCCGGCGGTAATGGAATGTGCGGTTACAGGCGTGCCGGATGAAGAGCGTGGATATTTGGTCAAAGCGACTATCGTTTTGAGCGCAGGTGTTGAGCCTGGCGAAGAGCTGAAAAAGGAAATTCAGACATTCGTTAAAAAGAACACAGCGCCATATAAATATCCGAGAATCGTTGAATTTGTCGATGAATTGCCGAAAACGATCAGCGGCAAAATCAAGCATTACGAGATTCGCAAAAAAGACGAAAAATAAACAATGTTCAGCATTTTGTAAACGGTATTACTGTTGTAATGCCGTTTATTTTTTTGCCCTTTTGTCAATAATATTACAGATGAATTTTAGTAAGGAATAAAACAATATGGCAAAATTGATTGAAATGAAGGGTATTGGCAAAATTTATAATAAAGGTGAAAATGAGCTTGCGGCGCTAAGCGACATAAATCTGTCGGTCGATATGGGCGAATTTTTGGCGATCGTCGGTGCGTCGGGTTCGGGAAAATCAACGCTGATGAACATAATCGGCTGTCTTGATAAGCCGAGCCAAGGCGTTTATCTTCTTGACGGCATTGATACATCAAAGTTTTCGTCAAAAATGCTTGATGATGTTCGCAGACGAAAAATCGGGTTCATATTTCAAAAGTTTTGTTTGATACCGACCCTGAGCGCAATCGAAAATGTGGAACTGCCGCTGATATATTCAAAAATGCCGTCCTCAATTCGCCGACAAAAGGCAAAATCGGCGCTTGAAACGGTGGGCTTGAGCGAACGAATGAATCATCGACCTAATGAATTGTCGGGCGGTCAGCAGCAGCGAGTTGCAATTGCTCGGGCAATCGTCGGCGATCCGCAGGTGATTTTGGCTGATGAGCCGACAGGCAATCTTGACAGCAAGTCGGGGCAAACGGTGATGAATTTACTTTGTCGGCTTCATGAAATCGGCAAAACGATCGTCATGATAACTCATGACGAATCGGTTGCGAACATGGCGCAGAGGCGAGTGACGATTTCGGACGGCAAAATCATATAAAAAATCTCCCTGCGGCGTAATACCGATAGGGAGATTTTTGTGAGGATAAATAGAGTTTTTATGTCAAAACAAAGATTCAAGCAATGTTGTGTTTCGGATATACGACGATGCTGCGCTCTTTTTGACGGCGTTTTGCGACAATAAGGTTGATTGTGCGCTCAAGCTTTTCGTCATAATATCTTGCAAAAAGATAGCCGCCTATGAAAACAAAACAGAATATGCCGAGCATGATGATCGTGTTTGCAAGGCTTAAATTTGCATAATCAAAGCTGCCTGCCGTGCCGATCATTCCGCAAAGTCCGAGCAGACAAATTATCATTGAAGCGGTTCTCATGTGTTTGATTTTTCTGATTTTATTGTTGCGTTTCATTGCTTTTTCCGTCCTTTAAAAATGATTTATAATAATCTTCTTTTCTGTTATGTCTTAATTATAAATCATTTACTGTCCAATAAAACGGACTTAAATCATGCGTTATGATTTTTTTCGGACTTTTTGAAAAATAACATCGAATTGCTTTTCATAAAGCTCAGCAGCGCCGCCGCAGTTACGATAATATATCCGACGACGCTCAAAACATCGGGCAGCTGACCGAAAAAGATGAAGCCGAACAATGCCGCAAAAATGATTTGCGTATATTCATAAATCGAGATTTCCTTTGCAGGCGCATGAAAATATGCCGCTGTGATTGAAAATTGACCGCCGCTTGCCGCAGCACCGACAAGCAGGAGCATTATCCACTGATAGGCACTCATCGGGTGAAAATCAACGATTACAAACGGCAGCAAAATGACGCATGAGAACGCCGAGAAGAAAAATACGATGAACGGTCCTTTGACCTTCATTTCGCCGAGCTTTCGCACCATTGTATAGGCAAGTCCTGCGCCGACTCCGCCAAGTAGGGCTACGAATGCGGGGAATGAGGCGACATTTGTCATGCTCGGTTTGATTACGAACAGACAGCCGACGAAAGCCGTTAATACAATGATAATTTGAAACGGCTTGATCTTTTCTTTCAGCACAAAATAGCTTGCGATTATTGCGGCAAACGGCGATATTTTTTGGAGCATTGACGCATCCGACAGCACAAGCCTGTCAACCGCATAGAAATTGCCGAGCAGTCCCAAAGTGCCGAAAGCCGCCCGCATGAATAAATATTTAAACGAGCCTTTTGTAAGATGAATTTTGTTGCCTTTTGCTCTGTCTTTCAGCAACAAGCTGAGGGCGACGAGCATTGCGACGAAGTTTCGAAAAAATGCTTTTTGATAGAACGGAAGGTCGCCGCTCAGATGAATGAAAGCATTCATCAGCGCAAAGAAAAATGCCGACGATATGATGTAAAATATGCCTTTATATTTGCTTTTCACGAGATAAAACAGTCCTTAATAATAAATATATGATTATTTTATCACACATTTTGCGGTTAGTAAACGAATATGTGTGCATTTTTAGAGTGATTTTATTAAAAAACACTTGAAAAGTCAGAAAAAGGTGATATAATAAACTTAACCGAAAACGCTGTGATGAAGAGAGTAGGCGTGAATAACCGTCGGTTATCAGAGAGTGACGGCACTTTTGCTGGAAGCCGTCTTGACCGAGATTCGTGTTGAAGTTCACTTCGGAGCGGTGCAGATGAACGGCAGAGGGCGCATGAAATATTGCATGAGATTATTTTTGTGCTTTGTCTTGTAGTTTGCAACGGCAGGCGCCGTTAAATGCCGAATAAGTGTTTGCTTATTGCAAAAATACGGGTGGTACCGCGGAGTTAATTTTGATATTATTGCTTCGTCCTGTAAAAAATTACAGGGCGGAGCTTTTTGTTATCCGCCCAAATTCAGAAAGGAAGATTTTTTTATGCTGAAAGAGCAAATCAATGAAGTGCTTAAAAAATCAGGCGATATGCTTCAAAATGCAAAATCGTCGGCTGAGCTTGAAGAAATCAAGGTAAAAATGCTTGGTAAAAAAGGCGAGCTCACATCTATTTTGAAACAGCTCGGTACATTGTCAGCCGAGGAGCGTCCGAAAATCGGTCAGCTTGCAAACGAGGTCAGACAAAAAATTGAATCGGAAATTACTGACAAGGTAAAACAGCTTGAAGAAGCAAAGCTTCAACATACGCTTGAGGCTGAAAAGATTGATGTTACAATGCCCGGAAACCGTCAGAACATCGGCTACAAGCATCCGCTTACAACCGTTTTGGACGAAATCAAGGAAATCTTCATGGGCATGGGCTATTCGATTGCGACAGGTCCTGAGGTTGAATATGACTATTACAACTTCGAGGCGCTCAACCTCCCGAAAGACCACCCTGCAAGAGATACGCAGGATACATTCTTCATCACCGACAACATTTTGCTTCGCTCACAGACATCGCCTGTTCAGGTCCGTGTAATGGAAAAGCAAAAACCTCCGATCAGAATCATTGCTCCCGGCCGTGTTTACCGTGCAGATGAAGTTGACGCAACACATTCGCCGTTGTTCCATCAAATTGAGGGCTTGGCGGTTGACAAGGACATCACAATGGGCGATCTTAAAGGAACGCTTGAAATATTTGCAAAGCGTCTTTACGGCGACGACGCTGTTGTTCGTTTCCGTCCTCATCATTTTCCGTTCACAGAGCCGAGCGCCGAAATGGACATTCAGTGCTTCTCATGCGGCGGAAAAGGCTGCAGACTTTGCAAAGGTGAAGGCTGGATCGAAATTCTCGGTTGCGGAATGGTTCATCCGAAGGTTTTGGCTAATTGCGGAATCGACCCTGAAGAATATTCGGGATTTGCTTTCGGAATCGGTCTTGAAAGAATCGTTATGAGAAAATATAACATTGACGATATGCGCTTGCTTTATGAGAACGACATGAAGTTCTTCAAGAGCATTCACTGATAAAGCGGAAAGGAGATTTAATTTTATGTTACTGTCAAGAAATTGGTTAAAAGAATTTACAGATATGGCAGATGTTCCTAACCGTGAGTTTTCAGAGCGCATGACAATGTCGGGCTCAAAGGTCGAGGGTTATGAAGATGAATCCGAAAAAATCAGCCGTGTTGTTGTCGGCCGTGTGCTTTCGATTGAAAAGCACCCTGACGCAGACAAGCTGGTTATTTGCCAGATCGATGTCGGTACTGAGAATATTCAGATCGTAACGGGCGCTGCAAACCTCACAGAGGGCGATTTGGTTCCGGTTGCGCTTGATAATTCAAAATTGCCAAACGGCACAGTCATTAAAAAAGGCAAGCTTCGCGGAGTTGACAGCTTTGGAATGATGTGCTCACTCGGCGAACTCGGTCTTACCGTAAACGATTTCCCCTATGCAATCGAAAACGGTATTTTCGTAATTAAAGAAGATTGCAAACCGGGCGACGATATTCGTGATGTGCTTCATCTTAATGATACTGTTGTTGATTTTGAAATTACACCGAACCGCCCCGATTGCTTGTCAATCATCGGTCTTGCAAGAGAAGCGGCAGCAACATTCGGCAAACCGCTCAATCTTCATACGCCTGTTGTTACCGAAGACGGCGAGGGAAACATTAACGATATGCTGAGCGTTGAGGTTTTGGACACAAAGCTTTGCCCGAGATATATGAACCGAATCATCACAGATGTAAAAATCGAACCGTCACCGCTTTGGATGAGAGAGCGGCTTCGCAGTTGCGGCGTTCGTCCGATCAACAATATTGTCGATATTACAAACTATGTCATGCTTGAATACGGTCAGCCGATGCACGCTTTTGACTATCGTTTTGTAAAAGGCAATAAAATTACAGTAAGACACGCTAAAAACGGTGAAATGCTGACAACGCTTGACGACACCGACCGCAATCTTAATGAGAATATGCTTGTAATAGCAAACGATGAAGTTCCGATGGCGGTTGCGGGCGTAATGGGCGGCGAATATTCGGGAATTTTGGAAGATTCGACTACCGTTGTTTTTGAATCGGCAAATTTCTTCGGACCGTCGGTAAGAAATACATCAAGAGCTTTGGCGCTCAGAACCGATTCGTCGGCTAAATATGAAAAGGGTCTCGACGCACAAAATTGTGCAGGCGCTCTTGAGCGTGCGGTTGAGCTTGTTCAGATCCTCGGAGCAGGTAAAGTCGTTCCGGGCGTAATTGATGTTAATAACACCAACTATAAGCCGACCAAAATCAAGCTTGACGATAAATGGATAAATCACTTCCTCGGAATCGAAGTTTCCAAAAAGGATATGATCAAAATTCTTGAGAACCTTGAATTTAAGGTAAGACTTGACCATATCGAGGTTCCGTCATTCAGAGGCGATGTTGAGCATAAGGCAGATGTTGCAGAAGAAATCGCAAGATTTTACGGATATGATAAGATTCCGACAACTCAGCTCAAAGGTTCGGCTGTTGCCAAATGGACTCCCGAACAGGAAGGTGAAAATAAAGTAAACGCAACGCTTCTTGCTTGCGGATACAGCGAAGTGTCGACATTTTCATTCATCAGCCCGAAGTTCTATGATAAAATGAATGTTCCGGCTGATTCGCCGCTGAGAAATTCAATCAAAATCAGAAATCCGCTCGGCGAAGATACAAGCGTAATGCGTACTTTCAGCTTGCCGTCAATGATGAATGTGCTCAGCACAAACTGGGCAAGCAGAAACATGGAAGCAAAGCTCTATGAGCTGTCGACCGAATATCACCCGAAGGGCGCAGACGAGCTGCCCGATGAGCCGAAGAAAATCGTCATCGGTGCATATGGCGGCAAATATAGTTATTACGACCTGAAGGGCGCTGTCGAGGAGCTTATTTCGCAGATGGACGCTACCGGATATGATGTTGAGCCGTGTTCGGACATTCCGTGGTTCCATCCGGGAAGATGCGCAAAGATCTATCTTAACGGTGAGGCTTTGGGTGAGATGGGAGAAATTCATCCGAGCGTTGTTAAGAATTACGGAATCGGCACAAAGGTATATGCCGCAGTGCTTGACTTTAACACATTGCTCAAAAATACCGTTAAGGAAAAGACCTATCATAAAATGCCGAGATTTCCGGCAACAGCTCGTGATTTGGCGCTTACCTGCGATCGAGATTTGCCGGTTAATCAGATCGAAAAAGCAATCAAGTCGGCGGCTCCGAAGATTTTGGAGAGCGTTACATTGTTCGATGTATATACAGGCGAGCAGATCGATAAGGATAAGAAGAGTGTTGCTTATAACATCGTTCTCCGTGCGCATGACCGCACATTGACCGATGACGAAACCGAGAATGCTGTTAATAAAATCCTTAAAGCACTCGAAAAAATCGGCGCTGTCTTGAGAAAGTGATTTTTATATCGGGCTTTTTCTCATAAAGTACAGTTAAAACATAACAGAGGTGTGGACGAATTAGCCCAGACCTCTGTTTTTTGTGTATAGAATCGGTGAGAAATATTCAAAAAATAGTTGTGGATATATTAAGAAGCAGAGGGTTGTTTGATACTATATCATAATACTTTTCATAAATAAAGCTTTTTGAAAGGGGGTGCATCAATATAAATATTGATGTGGGGGATGACTTTTTCACGAAAAAGTCATCCCCCGAAAATACACACCAAGTCTCTTTAAAACCATTCTTTGAGTTGTTCAAAGAGCTCGACGGCTTTGAATTTGATTTCATATTTGTTGTAGTTTTCGACAACATCCTGTTCGGACTTGTTGAGTGCCGAGTCATAATTATCAACCGCAGACGGCAGACACAGCGACGGATACATCACGCACCACCAGTTGTGCCCGGCGCCCTCTCCGATTACGATTTTCACCGCATTATATATGCCCGCCGGGAGCGTGTATTTGCCATAATGGCGCGTCGTGAAGTTGGATTTTGCAACATTGGCGCTAACCGAATATTTGTAACCCTGCGCCTTGATCACCGAGCGTGCAATTTGCTCGATTTTGCCGATATTTGCCCGTGCATTTTCAGTCGCCGATTCAATGTTATCCGCATTTGTGAATATGTCTTTTGTGCGTTTTAATATCTCGTCACGCACCCTGAGCTTCAGCGCCTGATCCTCTCTTGAATCGGAGTTTGCCAATATGTGCAGCCGCAAAACATCGCTCCGAATCGTGCTGCATTCAACCCCGAATGAACATAAACTCATTATTATCGTTATCACAAGTCCAAGACCGAGCGCCGCTTCCCATTTGCTGATTACCTTTGATTTGAACATAAAAAATACCTCCGTTTGCTATGTACGGAGGTATTATTGTCATATATTGGAAAATATATTCAGCTATCTTTCTTCGATTCCGCAGTCAACAGGTGAGCAAAGATATACTTCGTCGTATGTGTCGTCAATCATTGCCTTGCAACGTCTCGCGTCGTCTTCATCTGCAAATATGCCGACAATCGACGGACCCGAACCTGTTAATATTGCGTTGATTGCGCCGCCGTCTTTAAGGGCACGCTTGATTTTTTTGAAGCTCTCACCCCAAAGAGGTGCGAATACATTATCATAAAACGACGCGGCTTTGATCACTTCACCCTCGCAGATGAGGTTGACGATCTCAGCGGTATAGGGGTGCTCGACCTCGTTAAGCTCGTCGAATTTTTTATACATTTCGGCGGTTGAGCCTTTTTCGTCCGCCTTGACGATCAAAAATGTATAACCGTCAATGTCGGGCAGGGGAGTGAGAATTGCTCCGACGCCTTCGGCAAGCTGTGTGCCGCCTTTTAGGCAAAACGGAACATCCATTCCGACTTCGGTTGCAATGTCGATCATTTCTTCAAGCTCAAGAGCGGTGCAAAAAAGCTTGTTCATCGCATAAATCACAGCGGCAGCGTCAGACGAACCTCCGCCGAGTCCCGCTTTTACGGGAATGTTCTTGCGAATTTTGATTTTTACGCCATATTCCTTGATTTCGGTGTAATTGAAAAATTCCTGCGCCGCTTTAAATGCGGTGTTTGATGAGTCGGTCGGCAGTTCGTCGTCGTTTATTTCCAAAACGATTCTCGGCTCGTCGTCATTCACAATGAATTTTTCAACGCTGAGTGTGTCATGAAGGTCGATCGACTGCATAACGGTGGAAAGTGTGTGATAGCCGTCGGGGCGTGTGCCCGTGATGTCGAGCGACAGGTTGATTTTTGCATATGCCGTCACTGATAGGTTATCAGGCATGGTAATTCTCAAATCCTTTCAAAATGTATAAAAATATAATTATTGTTTGTGCTCTTTAATAAATTCTTCGATTCTTTGTGCCGCAGTTTTCAGATTTTTAAGACTGTTGCAATATGATACACGAATGAAGCCTTCGCCGCAATCGCCGAATGCCGTTCCGGGAATGGTCGCAACATGCTTTTCATTTAACAGCTTTTCACAGAAATCGTCGCTTGTCATGCCGGTTGACTTAATGCATGGAAATACATAGAACGCACCCTCCGGCTCAAAGCATTCAAGTCCCATTTTTCTGAATGCCGACACAATGAAACGGCGTCGGGTGTCATAATCCTCGACCATTTCGCTGATGTCCTCATCGCCGTTTTTGAGTGCCTCGATCGCCGCATATTGCGAGGTCGTCGGCGCACTCATGATTCCGAATTGATGAATTTTTGTCATCTGTTTGATTATCGGTTCGGGACCACAGGCAAAGCCAAGCCGCCAGCCGGTCATTGAGTAGGTCTTTGAGAAACCGCTGATTACAACGGTGCGTTCAAACATACCGTCGATTTCGGCGATTGAAACATGGCGCTCGTTGCCATAGGTAAGTTCCGCATAAATCTCATCTGACAAAACCAAAATGTTACTATCACGCAAAACATCTGCGATTGCCTTTAAATGCTCCTTTCTCATGACAGCGCCCGTCGGGTTGTTAGGATAGGGGAGAATCAGCAGTTTTGTCTTGTCGGTGATTTTTTCTCGAAGCTCGTCGGCTGTGATTCTGAAATTATTTTCGTGCTTTGTGTTTATGATTACCGGAACACCGCCTGCAAGCTGAACCAAAGGAACATAGCAAACAAAGCTCGGTTCGGGAATCAGGACTTCGTCACCGGGGGATACGAGCGTGCGAATGCAGGCGTCGATTCCCTCAGAGCCGCCGACGGTTACCAAAATGTCGCTTTTAGCGTCATATTTTAAGTTATATTTGCGGTCCATGAATTTTGCAATCTCTTCACGAAGCGCAATCAAACCACGGTTTGCGGTGTAGCGGGTATGTGCCTGTTCAAGTGAACGGATTCCCGATTCACGAATATGATAGGGCGTTACGAAATCTGGTTCACCGACGCCCAAGGTAATGACATTTTCCATTTGCTCGGCAATGTCGAAAAATTTACGAATGCCGGACGGCTTCATTGCCGTGACCGACTTATTCATCAGTTGCGATATATCTTTCAAAACGACATTGCCCTCCTGTCGTCGGAAGACTGAGCCATCAGCGGAACGCTGAGCTCTTTATATCTGCGCAAAACAAAGTGAGTTGCGGTTGAAACAACGCCGTGCATTGTCGCAAGACGCTTTGCAACAAACAGCGCAACATCTTTAAATGATTTGCCCTGAACGGTTACGCAAAAGTCATAGGCACCCGACATGAGATATACCGATTCGACCTCTTTCATGTCCATTATGTACCGAGCCATGTCCTCAAAGCCTGCATCCTTTTGCGGAGTGACCTTGAGCTCGATCAGAGCGGTAACATGAGCGTCTGAAAATTTATCCCAGTCGATAATTGCTTTATATCCGCAAATGATCTGCTCTTTTTCGAGCTTTTCGATTATCTTTTCGGTTTCCGCCTCTTCAAGGCCTACCATCTGGGCAAGCTCAGCCGGTGTATATCTTGCGTTTTGTTCAAGGATTTTAATTATCCTCTCAATCGTTTTTTCCATTATAAATCAAATCCTTTCGGTTAAATGTCGATTTTAATGCTGTGCGGCTTTCTTTTTTCAAAATATGTAACATAATCAAAGCCGAGTTGTTTTATCATTTTAAGCGCCGAGTCAAAATTTGCGGTGATGTCGGTGCAAACATGAGCGTCGGAGCCAATCGTCAGAAGTTCGCCGCCAAAAGAACGGTAGCGCATTATTATGTCGTCGCCGGGAAGCGTGGTTTTAAACGAATCGCGCAGTCCGCTTGTGTTTACTTCAAGCGCCTTGCCGTCAAGAACTATCTGTTTTAAAATCTCGTCGATTATGTCAAAATAACGGGATATATCATAATTCCTGCCGTGTCGGCGAATGTATCTTGTCGGGTAATCGAGGTGGGCGAGCGTGTCATATGCGCCAAGGCGCACGCCCTTTAGCTGCATTTTAAAATATTGCTCCAAAACCCCGTCGATCTCGCTGTCGGTCATGTTATCATAATCCAGCTGATAATATTCGGGCATTCCCGCAATTCCGTGAAGCGAGCCGATTATTATATCGTAATCATGTGAAGAAATTATGCTCATTGCTTTATCAAAATCGCCGACTGCGCAGCCAAGCTCAATTCCGCAATATATTTTCGTGTCGACATTTTCGGTCATTGCACGATATTTGCAAATCTCGTCATAACCGACTCCCAAAACCTGTTCGTCACAGCCCTTGTGTTCGGTGAAGAGCATATCAATGTCATAATGGTCGGTGATTGCAACCGATGACAACGAATTTTTTCTTGCAAATGACAGAATGTTATCGAGCGATTCGTCGCTGTCAACCGAATAACGGCAATGGGTGTGGGTGTCAAACAATCTCATTGAAAAAATACTTCCCATTTTCATGATATAATTAAATATATGATAGCATATTTTATATAAAAATGCAAGTGACCGAGTGATATTATGATTTGAACGGCATTATATATTATATTATGACAAAATATGGTGCGAATTTAATATATAGTTAAATAATTAACAAAGTTTCAGGCAATAATAAATATTTTTGTAAAAAGATTGATAACATTTTAACAATCCCATTGACTTTTGAGAAATTTTGCGTATAATGGAATGTATTGCAGAAGAAAAAATACTGCGTCGTAGCTTTTGCCCGAAATCTTGAGGGTAACATTTTTGCGGAAGATATGTTTCGCATACATTTGAAAGGAAGATAGTTTTATGTCGAGAGTTTATAATTTTTCAGCAGGTCCGAGCATGCTGCCCGAGTCTGTATTAAAAATCGCAGCTGATGAAATGCTTGATTATCAGGGAAGCGGTCAGTCGGTAATGGAGATGAGCCACCGTTCAAAGGTCTATCAGTCGATAATCGACGCTGCAGAGGCAAATGTCAGAGAATTGATGAATGTTCCGGATAATTATAAAGTATTGTTCTTGCAGGGCGGCGCTTCAAGCCAATTTGCGATGGTTCCGCTTAACCTCATGACAAAATCGGGCAAGGCTGATTATGTAATCACAGGTCAGTGGGCTAAAAAAGCATATAAAGAGGGTTCAAGATATGGTGAAGCTCATGTTGTAGCGTCGAGCGAAGACAAAACCTTCTCATATATCCCGAAGCTTGATAAGTCAACCTTCACACCCGACGCAGATTATTTCCATATCTGCATGAACAACACGATCTACGGCACAAAGTGGCATGAACTGCCCGACACAGGCGATGTTCCGCTGGTTGCCGACATTTCGTCATGTCTCATGTCAGAGCCGATCGATGTTACAAAATTCGGCGTGCTTTATGCAGGCGCTCAGAAGAATTTGGCACCAGCAGGCGTTACTCTTGTAATTATCCGTGAGGATCTCATCGGTCATGCGCAGGACATCACACCGACAATGTTCAACTATCAGACTCATGCCGACAACGGTTCAATGTTCAACACACCGCCTTGCTACACAATCTATATCGCCAAGCTTGTCATGGACTGGATCAAGTCGCTCGGCGGTCTTGAGGCAATGAAAGAACGCAACGAGAAAAAGGCAAAATTGCTCTATGATTTCCTTGACAACAGCGATTTGTTCAAAGGCACGGTCGTTCCCGAAGACCGTTCGCTGATGAATGTTCCGTTTGTTACGGGCGACGCCGACATGGACGCAAAATTCGTAAAAGAATCAACCGAAGCCGGCTTTGTAAACTTGAAGGGTCACAGAACGGTCGGCGGAATGCGCGCTTCAATCTACAACGCAATGCCATATGAGGGCGTTGAAAAGCTCGTTGAGTTCATGAAGAAATTTGAAGCCGAGAATAAATAATAATTATTTTTTAAGAGAGGTAATTTCCGATGTTTAAGATAAAAACACTCAACAAAATTTCACCGCACGGTCTTGACAGATTTGACAAGAAATATTATACCTATGGCGACGACATTGAAAATCCGGACGGAATCATGGTTCGCTCGGCTTCAATGCACGACATGGAGATGCCCGAGGGTCTTAAAGCCATTGCAAGAGCGGGTGCGGGCGTTAATAATATTCCGCTTGATGTTTGTTCGCAAAAGGGCATTGTCGTATTCAACACACCCGGTGCTAACGCAAACGCAGTTAAAGAATTGGTTCTCTTGGGACTTCTTCTTTCATCTCGGAAGGTTGTTAACGGAATCGATTGGGTCAAAACACTCAAAGGTAACGGCGACGAAGTCGGAAAAATGGTTGAAAAGGGCAAGAGCGCATTTGCAGGTCCCGAAATTGCCGGAAAAACACTCGGTGTAATCGGTCTCGGCGCAATCGGCGTATTGGTTGCAAACGCAGCCGATAAGCTCGGAATGAAAGTATATGGCTACGACCCGTATCTTTCGGTTGACGCCGCTTGGAACCTTTCTCATAATGTAATGCACGCAACCGAGCTTAAAGATATTTATGAAAACTGCGATTATATCACAATTCATGTTCCGTGCAACAAAGAAACCCGTGAAATGATCAGCGAAGAATCGATTGCACTGATGAAAAACGGCGTTCGCATTCTCAATTTCGCAAGAGGCGAATTGGTTGCGAACGACGACATGATCGCAGCGCTTGAAAGCGGCAAGGTAGCAGCATATATCACTGACTTCCCGAACGACAAAATAATCGGCGTTGACGGCGTAATCTCAATTCCGCATCTCGGCGCTTCGACTCCCGAATCGGAAAATAACTGTGCGTCAATGGCGGCTGATGAGCTCATCAACTTCCTTGAAACAGGCTCAATCAAAAATTCGGTCAATATGCCTGCAATGGAGCTTGGCAGAACCTCAAACACCCGTGTTTGCGTAATTCATAAAAATGTTCCGAATATGCTTTCGCAGATTTCGGGCGCATTTTCAAAGGAAAATGTCAACATTGAAAAGCTCAGCAACAACTCAAGAGGCGAATATGCCTATACCGTTGTTGAAACGACTGACGATGTTAAGGACAGCATTGTATCTGAACTTAAAGCGGTTGCCGATGTAATCCGTGTTTGGGTAATCAAATAAAATATATTGCAGCTTTACCGTGTCTGTCACCGCACAGGCACGGTTTTTGTTTTGTATAAATATGATTTGACAAAATACAATATATAGTGTAAAATAAATTATAATTGCACTATAGATGAAGGGAAAAATGAGATAATGCCGAAAAAAGCAAAGAGTTACGGTAATGACAGCATCAAATCGCTCAAAGGCGCAGACCGAGTTCGAAAAAAACCGGCGGTAATCTTCGGTTCGGACGGAATCGAGGGCTGTGAACATTCCGTATTTGAAATAATCTCAAACTCTATCGACGAAGCCCGTGAGGGATATGGCAAAAAGATTATCGTCACACGCTATGAGGACCATTCGATCGAGGTTCAGGACTTTGGCAGAGGCGCGCCGGTTGACTGGAACGAGGGTGAACAGTGCTATAACTGGGAGCTGCTTTATTGCGAGATGTATGCCAGCGGTAAATATGGCAACGACGAGGGCGAAAGCTATCAGTTTTCGCTCGGCACAAACGGTCTCGGTCTTTGCTCAACTCAATATGCGTCCGAATATATGGATGTCGAGATCAAGCGCGACGGCTTCAAATATACGCTTCATTTTGAAAAAGGCGAAAATGTCGGCGGTCTGAAAAAAGAGCCATACAGCGGAAAGGATACCGGAACAAAGACTCATTGGAAGCCCGATCTTGCCGTTTTCTCCGACATCAACATAGACGCCGACTATTTTAAGGGAATATTGAGCCGTCAGGCAATTGTCAACGACGGCGTTGTTTTGCAGTTCAGAAATCAGGTCGGCGGCAAGTTTGAAACAACGGAATATTGCTACAAAGAAGGCATAAAGGAATTTGTCACCGAGTGTGCAGGCGAAGACGCATTGACGCCTGTTCAGTTTTGGACATCGGAGCGAGTCGGCAGAGACCGTGCCGATCTTCCCGATTATAAAGTAAAAATGTCGGCGGCTTGCTGTTTTTCAAACAAAGCGCAGCTTGTTGAATATTATCATAACTCAAGCTGGCTTGAACACGGCGGCGCGCCCGAAAAGGCAGTCAAAGCGGCATTCGTTTCGCAGATTGAAAGCTATTTGAAAGCCAATAATAAATATCAAAAATCCGATTCAAAGGTAACATTTGAAGATATTAAGGACTGTTTGATAATCGTAACATCATCATTTTCAAATCAGACCTCTTACGAAAATCAGACGAAAAAATCAATTACAAATAAATTTATTCAAGAGGCAATGACCGACTTTTTGAAGCACAGCCTTGAGATATATTTCATTGAGCATAAGGACGAAGCCGAAAAGGTTATGAATCAGGTGCTCATCAATATGCGCTCAAGAGTCAAGAGCGAAAAAGAGCGAATCAACATCAAGAAAACGCTCCAAAGCTCGAACAGCATGGCGGACAGAGTCGCAAAATTTGTCGACTGCCGTTCAAAGGATCAAAATGAACGAGAGCTGTTCATCGTTGAGGGTGATTCGGCGCTCGGTTCATGTAAAATCGCCCGTGACCCCGATTTTCAGGCGATAATGCCCGTTCGAGGCAAGATTCTCAACTGCCTGAAAGCCGAATATAACAAGATTTTCAAAAGCGAGATCATCACCGATCTTGTCAAAGTATTAGGCTGCGGCGTTGAGGTCAAAAATAAGGCTAACAAGGACCTTTCAATGTTCAATCTCGACGCACTCAGATGGAATAAAATAATCATCTGCACCGATGCGGATTATGACGGATTCCAGATTCGCACGCTGATTTTGACAATGTTCTATCGTCTTTGTCCGACCTTGATTGAAAAGGGCTATGTATATATCGTTGAAACTCCGCTTTATGAGATAACTTCAAAAAAGAAGACATACTATGCATATGACGATAAAGAAAAAAATGAGATTTTGGAGAAAATCGGCGACGCAAAATATATCATGCAGCGTTCAAAGGGACTTGGTGAGAACCAGCCCGACATGATGAATCTTACCACAATGAATCCGACGACAAGACGGCTTATCAAGATTTTGCCCGAGGACGCGGAAAAGACATTTCAGGTGTTCGACATTCTTCTCGGCGACAACCTTGCAGGCAGAAAAGAGCACATTGCCGAAGAGGGATATAAATATCTCGAGCTTGCCGATATTTCATGATTATCTGATTTACGAATGATTCAATACGATAAAAGGATGATTGTTTTTGGCTAAAAAGAAAGAAACAAAAAAGCAAATATTATCTCCCGAAGAAGTAAACGCATATATCGCAGGTGCGGGAACTGTTGTCAGGCAGCCGATCACCGAAACGCTCGAAACTAACTATATGCCCTATGCAATGAGCGTAATCGTGTCCCGTGCAATTCCCGAAATCGACGGCTTCAAACCGTCGCACCGCAAACTGCTTTATACAATGTATAACATGGGACTGCTTAATTCCCAGACAATCAAGTCTGCGAATATCGTCGGACAGACAATGCAGTTAAATCCTCACGGCGACGCGGCGATCTATGATACAATGGTTCGATTGTCCCGCGGCTATGAGGCGCTTTTGCACCCATATGTGCTTTCAAAGGGAAGCTTCGGCAAGGCATATTCCCGTGATATGCAGTGCGCCGCGGCTCGTTATACGGAAGCGAAATTGGAGCCGATTGCGGCGGAGCTTTTTAAGGACATTGATTGCGACACGGTTGATTTTGTAGATAACTATGACGCAACGAAAAAGGAGCCGACCCTTTTGCCGGTAACATTTCCGAGTGTGCTTGTAAACGCCAACACCGGCATTGCGGTCGGAATGGCAAGCTCGGTTTGTCCGTTTAATCTGAGCGAAATATGCGACACGACGATTGCATATCTCTATGACGAAAACTGCGTTTTGACCGACACGCTCACAGCACCCGATTTTCCCGGCGGCGGATATATTGTCTATGACAGAGAGGCAATTGAGAAAATCTATCAAACAGGCAAGGGCGGCTTTAAAATCCGTGCGAAGTATGAATATGACAAGTCCGCTAACTGCATTGATATCACAGAGATACCGCCGACGACCACAAGCGAAGCAATCATCGAAAAGGTGATCGAGCTTGCCAAGGCGAAAAAGGTCACGGAAGTAAACGATATTCGTGATGAAACGGGTCTTGAGGGTCTTAAAATCACAATTGATTTAAAACGAGGCGTTGACCCCGACAAGCTGATGTTAAAGCTGTTCAAAATGACAACATTGCAGGATACCTTCAGCTGTAACTTTAACATATTGATCGCAGGCTCGCCGAGAGTAATGGGCGTTCGTGAGATTTTGTCCGAATGGGTCGCATTCAGAAAAGAATGTATCAAACGCAAGCTATATTTCAACCTCAATAAATGCAAGGAAAAAATGCATTTGTTAAAGGGTCTTGAAAAAATATTGCTCGACATTGACAAGGCAATCAAAATCATTCGTGAAACCGAAGAGGAGTCGGATGTTGTGCCGAACCTCATGATCGGATTTTCGATTGACGAAACACAGGCGGAATATGTTGCGGAGATTAAGCTTCGTCACTTAAACCGTGAATATATCTTAAAACGCACAGATGAAATTTCAAAGCTTGCCGAACAGATCGAGGAGATCGAAGCAACGCTGAAAAGCGAAGCAAAGCTCAAGAACATCATTGTCACCGAGCTTAAAGCAATCTCTAAAAAATACGGTCAGGAGCGCCGCACAAAAATCATGTATATTGATGATGAGCAGGACATCGACATTGTCGAAGAAGCGCCGGCTTATCCTGTAACATATTTCTTCTCAAAGGGCGGATATTTCAAGAAAATCACACCGCTCTCACTCAGAATGAGCGGCGAACACAAGCTCAAAGAGGATGATGAGATCGTTCAGACGGTTGAGGGCGAAAGCAACGACCATCTTCTGTTCTTCAGCGATAAAAGTCAGGTATATAAATCAAAGGGCAGTGAGTTTGACGATTCAAAAGCAAGCGTTTTAGGCGATTATGTACCCTCAAAGCTCGGCTTTGATAATGACGAAAATGCGGCATATATGGCGGTTACAAAGGATTATTCGGGCTATATGATTTTCGTTTTCCAAAACGGAAAGATCGCTAAGGTTGACATGAAGGCATATGAAACGAAAACCAACCGCAAAAAGCTGATTTCGGCATATTCCGATAAATCACCGCTTTGCAAGGCGTTCTATATTCATGAAGACGCAGAGCTTTTGCTCACATCTTCAAACGGCAGACGGCTGCTTGTCAATACTGCAATGATCGCATCTAAAACGACAAAGAATACACAAGGCGTTGCGGCAATGACGATCCGCAAGGGACACAGAGTGGTTGACGCCGTGATTTATAATGATGAAATGCTCGAAAATCCGCACAGATACCGAACAAGAAATCTGCCTGCTGCAGGAAAATTGCCCGAAGCGGGCGAAGAGGGCGAACAGCTTTCGTTCAAATAAAAAAATGCGCCGCTTACAGACAAAATGCTGTAAACGGCGGGTAAAAGCATAGCAAACGCAACATGATTTCTTCTTTTACCGTCATTAGTTTATGTTTTGAGTAAAGAATTATTCGAAAAATATAAAAAAATGCTTGTATTTTTCTAAAATTTGTGTTATCATGTTATTTGCTTGATTATGATTATTTTAGGAGGTCACTCTTTAATGAATGTTTGGGATTACATTTTAGGCGCATTGCTTGTTATTGCATCGCTTCTTATAATTGCGGTAATTTTGCTCCAGGAGGGCAGAAGAAAAGGCATTTCGGGCGTCATTTCGGGCGGTGCCGATACATTTCTGTCAAAAGGCAAAGCAAAGGCTGCCGAAGCAATTTTGGAACGCTGGACAAAATGGATCATCGTTGTTTTCTTCGTTCTCGTCCTCGTTGCAAACATCTTGAACTTTGTACTTAAATAAAATAAATACGATTTATTTTACCGGAAGGCAGTTTCGCCCTCCGGTTTTGTTTTTATTTGTGCAAAATGCACTGTTTTCTATTGACCTTTGCTTTGTAAAGCTGTAAAATAAATATGCATTTATGCAAAATGATATAGGGGGCTTTTATTTCTATGTTTGACGTTTTAAAACAGGTTAGCGACATCGGCATTGTGCCGGTTGTCAAAATCGACCGTGCGGACGATGCGATCGAGCTTGCAAATGCGCTGATTAAAGGCGGTTTGCCATGTGCCGAGATCACTTTCAGAACCGCTGCGGCGAAAGAGGCAATCAAGCTTATCTCAAATCGCTTTCCGCAGATGTTGGTCGGTGCCGGCACAGTACTCACAAAGCAGCAGGCAGACGACGCAATGGCGGCAGGAGCAAAATTTCTTGTCAGCCCGGGACTTAATCCCGAAATCGTAAAATATTGTCTTGAAAAAGGCTATCCGATCACACCGGGTGTGTCAAATCCGAGCGATGTTGAAACGGCACTGTCACTCGGCCTTGATGTTGTCAAGTTCTTCCCGGCAGAAGCGGCAGGCGGGCTTAAAATGATCAAGGCAATGAGCGCACCGTATGTCGGACTCAAATTTATGCCGACAGGCGGAATCAACGCAAAGAACCTGAAGCAATATCTTGACTTTGATAAGATAATCGCTTGCGGCGGCAGTTGGATGGTCAGCGGCGACATGATAAATGCAGGCGACTTTGAGGGAATCGAGCGACTGACCCGTGAGGCAGTCAAGGAAATGCTCGGATTCAGTCTTAAACATATCGGAATCAACTGCGAAAATGAAGAAAAGGCAATGAGCGTGGCAAAAATGTTCGCAAGCATTTTCGGATTTGCACTTGACGAAAAATCGGCAAGCATTTTCGCAGGCAACGAGTTTGAAATAATGAAGTCAAAGGGCTACGGCGAAATGGGTCATATCGCAATCGGCACTAATTACATAAACCGTGCGGTAAGATATTTGAAAGCAATGGGCGTTAAATTTGACGAGGACTCAAAGAAGCTCGATGAAAAGGGCAATGTTCGCTTGATCTATCTTGCCGATGACTTCGGCGGATTCAGAGTCCATCTTTTGAAGAATTAAGTTATATAGTTTTATTTTTGGAAAATTCGACATTTTTGGAGTCGATATTTATATGAATTATGTTGCTATGAAAACAGCATAAATGAAAAAAGGAGAAATTAGAATCATGTCAAAAATAGTTACATTCGGTGAAATCATGTTAAGACTTGCGCCCGACGGTTACTATCGCTTTTTACAGGCGGAAAGCTACGGCGCAACATTCGGCGGCGGTGAAGCTAATGTTGCAGTATCGCTTGCAAACTTCGGCGAGGACGCAGCGTTCGTCACAAAATTGCCGACTCACGACATCGGTCAGGCGGCTGTCAATTCGCTTCGTCGTTTTGGCGTTGATACATCAAAAATAACAAGAGGCGGAGACAGAGTCGGAATATACTTCTGCGAAAAAGGCGCTTCACAGCGTGCTTCGAAGGTAATCTATGACCGTGCAAATTCGGCTGTTGCTTTGGCTGACAAGTCCGATTTTTGCTGGGACGAAATCTTCGAGGGCGTTGATTGGTTTCATTTCACAGGCATCACACCCGCACTCGGCGACAATGTTGCGGACATTTGCCTTGAGGCGCTCAAAAGTGCAAAGGCACACGGCGTAAAGGTCAGCTGTGACCTTAACTATCGCAAAAAGCTCTGGAGCTGTGAGAAAGCCGGCAAGGTGATGGACGGGCTGATGAAATATGTCGATGTTTGCATTGCAAACGAAGAAGACGCGTCGGATGTATTCGGAATCAAAGCGGCTAATACAGATGTTACAAGCGGCAAGGTCAATTATGACGGATATAAAGAGGTTGCAAAGCAGTTGGCTGACAGATTCGGTTTTGAGAAGGTTGCAATCACGCTCAGAACTTCAATCTCGGCAAATGACAACGATTGGGCGGCAATGTTATATGACGGCTCGGATTATTATTTCAGCAAGACCTATCATGTTCACATTGTTGACAGAGTCGGCGGCGGCGACAGCTTTGGTGCAGGACTCATCTATTCGCAGTTAAAGGGCTATGCTCCGCAGGAAAGCATTGAGTTTGCGGTTGCGGCAAGCTGTCTTAAACATTCGGTTGAGGGCGATTTCAACATGGTCACCGTTGACGAGGTCGAAAAGCTTGCAACAGGCGACGGCTCAGGCAGAGTTCAAAGATAAAATAAAAGCTAAATGCATAAATAAAAACGGTCATCACCTGATGACCGTTTTTTGTGTGTGGGAATATAAAAAACTGTAATTTATGCGTATGAATACCTGTTTCAAGCCTTATTCTATTGCGTTTTTGTATACATTTTCGCAAAGTCTTAGCAAATCGTCATAGACGGTAAGCGACGAGCAATCCTGTCGGAATGACGCCGCACCTCTGAGTCCTCTCATATAATATGCGGCGTGCTTTCTTGCTTCTCTCATCGCAACACGCTCACCTTTATATTCGACCATCATCTTGACCTGCTTTTGCAAAGTGAGCAGTCGAACCGACAGGGGAGGATCGGGAATATATCTCGTTTCGTCAAGATATGCGTTTATTTGCTGAAAAATCCACGGCGCACCGCAAGCCGCTCTGCCGACCATTATATAATCGCAGCCGGTTTTTTCGTACATGAGCGCCGCGTCTTGGCATGAACGAATGTCTCCGTTGCCGATCACCGGAATGTTGACCGCCTGCTTTACCTGCTTGATTATGTCAAGATTAACGGGCGGCGCATACATCTGTTTTCGTGTGCGGCCGTGCACCGTGATTGCAGCGGCACCTGCCGATTCGCACAATTTTGCAAGCTCAACGGCATTTATGTGTTCGTCGTCAATTCCTGCTCTCATTTTCACGGTGACAGGCACATCTACTGCGTTTACAACCGCATTCACAACCTCCGCCGCCAGCTCCGGTGTTTCCATCATTGCACTGCCGCCACCTGATTTTGCGACCTTCGGTGCAGGACAGCCCATGTTAATATCAATAAAATCGGGGTAAAAATCCATTGCCTTTTGTGCCGCTGTAGCCATTGTTTTCGGGTCCGAACCGAAAATCTGCGACGCCATCGGTCTTTCATTATCGGACACCGACAGCAATAATTCCGATTTTTTGTCGTTAAGCGAAACGCCTTTTGCCGAGGTCAGCTCACCGACGCAATAGCCCGCGCCATAGCCCATGCAAAGCTCTCTCATCGCACGGTCGGCAACTCCTGCCATCGGGGCAAGCGCCGCATGACCGCCGATTTTCAGTGATTTAATGTTCATTGAGTAAAAAATCCCTTGTTTTTTAAATCATTTTATGTTATTTTAACATACAGAGTGCAAAATTGCCATATTAAATTGCGTGAATCTCAAAAAAATCGAATTTTTGTTAAAATAATGCTTGCAATTTGGGTAAATATGTGGTATTATATATAGGCTTTTGTGGGTAATTGTGCCCAAAAGCGTTTTATATGCATTAAGATTTCACCGGATTTCCTTAAAACCGGCAGGGATCAATGCGAATTTGAGATGAAAAATCTCAGTAACATTGAAGCGGACAGTCCTCTGCGCGTTGCTTTGCGGTATGAATGTCTGAAGAATATTTTAAGGAGGACAAATTAAAATGGACGTACTCAAGGATTTGGTTGCAAACCAGCTCAAAACAGATCTTCCGGTGATTCCGGTCGGTGCTACCGTTAAGGTTCACGTTAAGATCCGTGAGGGTGAAAAGGAAAGAATTCAGACCTATGAAGGTACTGTAATTGCTAAGAACAACAGCGGAATCGCTGAAACAATCACCGTTCGCAGAATTGCATACGGCGTTGGTGTCGAGCGTGTATTCCCGATCCATTCACCGAATGTTGCTAAAATCGAAGTTCTTTCACTCGGTAAAGCTCGCAGAAGCAAGCTCTATTATCTCCGTGATCGTGTCGGTAAAGCAGCTAAGCTTAAACAGAAGCTTAAATAATTTACAAAACAATAAAATTTTCAAAAGGGACGAAAAAATCGTCCCTTTTGTCTTTTCTTTTAAATCTTTTTGTGATATACTTATACCTATAGTGATTAAGTAGCGTAAATTATAATGAAGATAAGCGGTGAGAATGTGGACGAAAAACAGACGGTTGAAACGAATAAATACAGCAAAAAGAATAAGCGCAAGAGCAGCAAGCCAAGAGCAATCGAATCGGTTTTTGATTGGGTGGATTCATTTGTTGTGTCTTTGGTCGTTGTGATCGTTATGTTCACATTTTTTTTAGGCAAGGTCGAGGTTGACGGCGGTTCAATGAATGATACGCTGATTGACCGTGACCAGTTGATCATATCCGACTTTAACTATACGCCGAAAAACGGCGACATTGTAATCATATCCCGAAATTATTCAAACAGTGAGGAAGCGGCGGCTTCGTCCGATTCGCCGATTGTGAAACGAATCATTGCAACGGCGGGGCAGACGGTCGAAATCAAAGACGACGCTGTTTTTGTCAATGATGAGCGGCTTGAAGAGAGCTATTGCAAAAACAAAACAATGAACAAGGGATTTGTCGGAAAACAGACTGTGCCCGAAGGCTGTGTTTTTGTACTCGGCGACAACCGTGAAAATTCACATGACAGCCGTTCAAGCGACATCGGCTTCGTTAACACTAAATATATTTTGGGCAAGGTTTTGCTTCGAATCTTTCCGTTCGATTCGTTTACCGTGTTCAATTAAAAATGATATGCCGGTGCCGTTTGTACCGGCAATGTTTATAATTAAAGCATTTTTGTTATTTAAAAGGTGGCGGTTTTATGTCTGAAAAAGAATATAAAACAGAGAATGATGATGTTGATGTTGTTGAATATAACGACAGCTTTGATGAGAGTGACAACAATTTAAACGAGCAAGAAGCTCAGCCTCAGAAAAAGCCGAGTACGATTGAAAATGTGTTTGAATGGCTTGATTCAATCGTGGTTTCGCTCTGCGTCGTCATTTTCGTTTTCACCGTTTTGCTCGGTAAGGTCGAGGTTTCGGGAAAATCAATGATGGATACGCTGAAAAACGGCGACCAGCTGATCATCACCGGCTACAACTATACCCCGAAAAGGGGCGACATTGTGATAATATCACGCAATTCGTCCAACACGGAAGAAGGCAAGCTATATGCCGACAAGCCGCTTGTTAAGAGAATCGTGGCGCTCGGAGGTCAGACGGTTGAAATCAAAGACGGCTATTTATATGTCGACGGTGAAAAGCAGATTGAAAGCTATGCTAAAACAATGACTGAGGATAACGGATTTATCGGCAAACAGACGGTGCCTGAGGGCTATGTATTTGTGCTCGGTGACAACCGAGACGACTCAGCAGACAGCCGAATAATCGGATTTATCAACGAAAATTACATTCTCGGGAAGGTGCTTTGCAGAATATTTCCGTTTGACAGCGTGACAACATTCTAAAAATATGCTATTTAAAATTACCGATTTGGGGTGCTTTGCATGAAAAAGTGGTATGACGAAGAATATGAATTTTCGGTTGAGGTTGTCGGTTATTTAAGAGGAGACAGCCCTGAGAGATTTTGCAGAAACGGTGAAGAAATCGGCGACAAATATATTTGCACCTACGGCTGTCCCGTAAACAGCGACGGCTTTGGAATATGCTCCAAAACAATGACCGTGCTCTATCCGCTGATGGAGGCTGTCAGAAGCGGAGGAGATCTTCAAAATCTCGGCGGCGACGGAAAATATTCAAAAACGATCGTCTGTCCCGACGGCTGCGTCATGTTCAGACTGACGGCAACACCGCTTGGAAATGAGAATTTTTTCAAAGGCGGTTTTTATAAATAATTAAGCAAATTATATGCTGCAAAATACATGAATTATTAGTTTAAGGTGGAGAACAATGGCTGAAAATCAGATGAATATACAATGGTTTCCGGGACACATGGCAAAAACACGAAGGCAGATCGGCGAGATGCTGCCGCTGATCGACCTTGTTGCGGAAATAATCGACGCAAGAATCCCGATGTCGAGCCGAAATCCCGAGCTGTCGGAATGGGTCAAGTCGAAGCCGAGAATCATTTTGCTGAATAAATGCGACATGGCAGACGACGAGAAAACCGCAAGATGGGTCGAGCGGCTTAATGATGAAAACACGCTTGCAATTCCGATCGACTGCAAAAGCGGAAAGGGATTTGATAAATTTCTGCCGGCGGTCAAGCGCATTTTGGCGCCGAGACTCGAACAGCTCAAAGCAAAAGGCATGGGCGGAAGAACGCTCAGAGTAATGGCGGTCGGAATCCCGAATGTCGGTAAGTCTTCGTTCATCAACCGTCTTGCCGGAAAGGGTCGTGCAAAGGTTGAAAACCGACCGGGCGTGACAAGAGGCAATCAATGGTTCATGATCGACAAGGGCATTGAACTGCTCGATACTCCGGGCGTGCTTTGGCCGAAATTTGAAGATAAAACAGTCGGTGAGCATTTGGCGTTTTGCGGCTCAATCAAGGACAGCATTCTTGACATCGAAACTCTCGGCTGTGATTTGATTGAATGCCTCAAAAATCAATATCCGCAAATGCTGCTTGACAGATACAAGCTGGATATTTCGCTCGATGACTATGATAATTATGATATTTTGGGTGAAATTGCGGTAAAACGAGGCATGAAGATTTCGGGCGGCGAGCCAAATTATGAACGGGCGGCGTCAACATTGCTCGAAGAATTTCGAAACTGCAAAATCGGAAAAATGACTTTGGAAGATCAAAGGTGAATGATTTGATTTCGGTGAGAAAATATAGCGAATCGGATTTAAAAGATATGATTCGGATTTGGAACGATGTTGTAATCGACGGCGTTGCATTTCCGCAAACAGAGCCGTTGAGTGCAGATGACGGGGCGGATTTTTTCGCTTCGCAGACATATTGCGGTGTTGCCGAAAAGGACGGAGAGGTTATCGGACTGTATATTTTGCACCCGAACAATGTCGGCAGATGCGGTCATATTTGCAATGCAAGCTATGCGGTGGATAAAGTCGCGCGTTCATGCGGCGTCGGTGAAAAGCTTGTTCGTGACTGCATGAATGAAGCGAATAAGCACGGATTCAGAATATTGCAGTTTAATGCGGTGGTTCGTTCAAACAAAGCCGCACGGCATTTATATGAAAAAATAGGATTTACACAGCTCGGTGTGATCGAGGGCGGATTTAAAACGGACGACAACCAATATGTCGATATTTGCCCTTATTATATTTCGGTTGTAAAATGAGGTGAAAATATGCCCGATTATTCAATAGAAAATGAACTTCATGCGAGTGGATATTCGCTTGTATGCGGTGTTGACGAGGCAGGAAGAGGTCCGCTTTGCGGTCCTGTTTGTGCGGCGGCGGTCATTTTGCCGAATGATTGTGAGATCGATGGCTTAAATGATTCAAAAAAGCTCAGCGAGAAAAAGCGTGAAATGCTTTATGATGTGATAATCGAAAAGGCAACGGCATATAGCGTTAGCTTTGTTGACGCAGATGTGATTGACGAAATCAACATATTAAACGCCACAATGATGTGCATGACAAATGCCGTTATGGGGCTGAAAACTGCACCCGATTATGTTATAATCGACGGAAACCGAGTGCCGGGCGAGCTTAAAATCCCGTCGGATTCGGTTGTAAAGGGCGACGCAAAATCAATGTCGATTGCGGCGGCAAGCATTCTTGCAAAGGTGAGCCGAGACAGACTGCTCTATGAATATGACAGGCAATATCCCGAATACGGTTTTGCAAAGCACAAGGGCTATGGCACAAAAGCGCATTACGAGGCGATAAATAAATATGGCATTTTGCCGATCCACCGCCGTTCGTTTTTGAAAAATCTTGACGCTCACAGGTGACACGGCATGACAAACGAGCGACAGACGAAAAAGAGCGGTGATTATGGCGAAGAATTGGCGGCAAGATTTTTAAAAAGCCGAGGATATGAGATAATTAAGCGGAATTATCATTCGAAATACGGCGAAATCGACATAATCGCAAAGAATGATCGCAACATTGCGTTTGTGGAGGTAAAGTCGAGGAGCAGTGAATATTGCGGGTTGCCGAGAGAGGCGGTCACACCTGCAAAACAGCGAAAAATTATCCGCACAGCATATGCGTATCTCATTAAAAATGAGTCGGATTTGTCGCCGAGATTTGATGTGATTGAGGTATATTTCAACAATAAAACCGATTTGAAGCCGCAAAAGCTGACGCATATTAAATCGGCGTTTGAACCCGACGGACGAGATGATTATTCGCTGTTGTGATTCATATGATTTATCGGGAGCGTGATTTTTGATGAACGGAATAAAATATTTTGATATGCACTGCGACACGCTGTCAAGGTGCTATGACGAGAAAAAAGACATCTATGACAATGATTTTCAGATTAGCCTGAAACGGCTTGCCGAATATGACACGGCGGTGCAGTTTTTTGCGGCATATATTAATACATTTGATTATGTCGGCAAAGCGGCATATGACCGTTTTTGTCAGCAGTTGTCGGTTTATAAAAAGGCGGTTGAATATGCAAAAGAACTGCCGAATGTTCACCCGATTTTGACGATTGAGAGCCTGTCATGCTTGAATCATGATATTGACAAAATCGACGAGTTTAAAAAATGCGGTGTGAAGGTTGCGTCCCTTAACTGGAACGGATATAACGGAATTGCGGGCGGAATCGGCGCAGATGAGGGCGTGTCGGATTTTGGCTGTGAGGTAATCAAGGCGCTTGAAAGCGAAAATATTGTTCTTGATGTTTCGCACCTTAACGACCGCAGCTTTGACGATGTTTTGAAGATGTCCGGAAAGCCGTTTATCGCAACTCACTCAAACGCAAGGGAATATGGAAATGTTCCGAGAAATTTAACATCAAAACAGCTTTGTGCATTGTTCGAGCGAGGCGGAATCGTCGGGCTTAATCTATATGATGAATTTTTGGGTGAGCGTTTGCCGGAATATGACGACCTTGCACGGCATATTGAAATCATGTTAAATTCGGGCGGCGAAGGCAAAATTGCGCTCGGCACCGATTTTGACGGCTGTGACACCGATGAGCGGTTTGAAAATGTGTCGATGATGAGCGGATTTTATGAATATCTCAAGGCGCATTACGGCGAAAAGTTCGCAAACGGCATATTTTTTGACAATGCGGCTGATTTTTTTGCAGATTTGTTTTGACAAAGCTGTGAAAATAGGTTAAAATATTTTTGTTAGAGAAACTTTTATTAAGGATTGAAGCTACTATGAATTTTACAAGTACAAGAAGCAAACAGAGCGTGACATCTGCCGAGGCGATCACAAAAGGATTGTCAGCTGACGGCGGCTTGTTCGTGCCGACCTCATTTCCGAAATTTACAGCCGATGAAATCAATGCGCTTATCGACCTTGATTATAAAGGCAGAGCGGAGTTGGTTCTTAAAAAATATCTCACCGACTTTACAGATGATGAGATTACATATTGCGTAAACGGCGCATATACCGACAAATTTGACGACAACATTCCCGCACCCTTAAAGCAGGTGAGTGTCGGTGAAAACATTCTTGAGCTGTGGCACGGTCCGACCTGCGCATTCAAAGATATGGCTTTGCAACTGCTGCCATATTTGCTCACAACCAGCGCAAAGAAGGTTGCAAAGGGCAAGACAATGGTAATTTTGGTTGCAACATCGGGCGACACGGGCAAAGCGGCGCTTGACGGCTTTGCAAATGTTCCGAACACAAAAATTATCGTATTTTACCCTGAAGACGGCGTAAGCCCGATGCAGAAGCTGCAAATGACCACACAAGAGGGCGACAACGTTGCGGTATGTGCAATCAAAGGCAACTTTGACGACGCACAGACAGGCGTTAAGCAGATTTTCGGCGACAGTGAAATGGCAAAATATCTTGAAGATATGAACATGGAGTTTTCGTCGGCAAACTCGATCAACTTCGGTCGTCTTGTACCTCAGGTGGTTTATTATGTTTCGGCATATTGCGACCTTGTAAAATCAGGAAGAATCGCACTCGGTGACAAGTTCAACGTTGTTGTTCCGACAGGCAACTTCGGCAACATTTTGGCAGCTTACTATGCTAAACAAATGGGCATTCCGATTGCAAAACTCGTTTGTGCTTCAAATTAAAATAATGTATTGACAGATTTCATCAACAGCGGCAAATATAACAAAAACCGTGATTTTTATACCACGTCCTCACCGTCAATGGACATTCTCATCTCAAGCAACCTCGAAAGATTGCTCTATGAGCTCTATGACCATGACGAAGCTGAGATCGCAAAGCTCATGAACGAGCTTACGACAGACGGCGAATATACTGTGTCGGACGAAGTGAAAGCAAAAATCAACGCTGAATTTTACGGCGGATTTTGCGATGAAAAAGGAACGGCTGATACAATCAAAGAGCACTTTGAGAAATATCATTATCTTTGCGACACCCACACAGCGGTTGCCGTTAAGGTATATGAGGATTATGTAAAAGAAACAGGCGACAAGACAGTGTCGGTGATCGCTTCTACCGCATCGCCCTATAAATTCTCACACAGCGTTTTGCCTTGCATTTATGACGGGGCAGCTCCGAGCGATGAATTTGAAACGGTCGATAAGCTGAACGAAGTGTCGGGTCTTGCGATTCCCTCGTCGCTTAAAGCGCTTAAAACAAAGCCGGTTCTTCATAAGACAAGCGTTGACAAATCGCAGATGAGAGATTTCATCAAAGGCTTCCTCGGTTGAACAAATTAAACACAAACGGACGGTTTGAGTGTTCATTCCGTCCGTTTTTTAAGAATACACTAAGAAAAGCAGGTGAGTGAATCTATGTCGCTGTTTGTAATTTCCGATCTTCATTTGTCGCTTAACGCAGATAAACCGATGAACATTTTCAAGGGTTGGGAAGATTATGTTGAAAAAATTGAATTAAACTGGAGAAAAACAGTCAACAATAATGATGTTGTTGTGGTTCCGGGTGATATTTCATGGGAGATGAAGCTTGAAAACTGCACGACGGATTTCAAATTCATTCACAGCCTTCCGGGTACGAAAATCATCATGAAGGGCAACCATGACCTTTGGTGGAACTCGATGAAGAAAATGACCGATTTTCTTGATGAAAACGGCTTTGACAGCATTAAAATTCTGCACAACAACTGCTATGAATACGGTGATTATGCATTATGCGGCTCCCGCGGGTGGTATTTTGACGATGTTGCGGACGACAAGATTCTTGCAAGAGAGGTCGGACGAATCAGAACATCGCTTGAAGCGGGTCTTAAAACAGGCAAAGAGCCGATTTTGTTTTTGCATTATCCGCCGAGAACAAAAGACGCTGTCTGCGAGGACATAATGAGCGTGATCAAGGAATATGGCGTTAAAAGATGCTATTACGGTCATATACACGGCGGCGGACGATATAATGTATATAACGGCGAATATGACGGCACGCTGTTTAGGTGCGTCAGCTGTGATATTATGGGATTTATGCCGCTGATTATTGAAAAATAAGGATATTTATATAAAATATACAAAGAAAATTGTTAAAAAAGTTAAAAAATTTTAACAAAAGGTGTGGCAAAACCAAAACTATTGTGATATAATAGCAGGTGCGTATAAATATTTTTATAAAAGAAAAAACAAAGGATGGGTACATCAATGAGTCTGAAATCATCAAAAAAGATTGACACAAACCGCTATGAGCTTGACATCACAATCGATGCGGAAAGCTTCAAAAAGGCATGCGACGAGGCATACAAAAAGAACATTAAAAAGATCAATGTTCCTGGTTTCCGCAAAGGTCACGCACCTAAGGGAATCGTTGAAAAAATGTACGGTGAGGATGTCTTCTATGATGACGCACTCAACGATCTTTATCCCGGCGCAATTGACGAGGCTGCCGACGCTGCAAATGTTACAATCGTTGACTTTGCAGATGTTAAATTCGATCTTAAATCAATGGACAAAAACGGCGTTGAGTTTACAGTAGAAGTAACTGTTTCTCCTGAAGTTGAAATCGGCGAATATAAAGGACTGAAAGCAACACGCCCGTCAACAAAAGCAACAGATGAAGATGTTGACGCAGAGATCGAGCGCATGAGAGAGCGTGCATCTCGCATGGTTACAGTTGAAGACAGAGCGGCACAGAACGACGACATCGTTGTATTTGATTTTGACGGCTATGTTGACGGAAAACAGTTCGAAGGCGGCAAAGCCGAGTCATATTCGCTCAAACTCGGTTCGGGTCAGTTCATTCCGGGCTTTGAAGAGCAGATCGTCGGACATAACACAGGCGATGAGTTTGATGTTAATGTTAAATTCCCCGAGGATTATCATGCAGAAGAGCTCAAAGGCAAGGACGCCACATTCAAATGCAAGCTCCACGAAATCAAAATGCGTGAGCTGCCTGAAGTTGATGACGAATTCGTTAAAGATGTAAGCGAATTTGACACAATCGACGATCTTAAAAAGGATATTAAAGAAAAGGTTGAGAAGCGCAAAGCAGACGACGCTCAGAGAGATGTTGAAACACAGGTAATCGAAGAGCTCATCAAAGGCTTCAAGGCTGAAATTCCTCAGGCAATGATCAACACAAAGATCAACGAAAACATTCGTGATTTTGAGTACACATTGCAGATGCAGGGTCTTAACCTCCAGCAGTATTTCCAGTATACAGGTCTTGACATCAATGCGCTCAAAGAGCAGTATAAAGAGCAGTCTGAGAAGCAGGTAAAAATGCGCCTTGCACTCGAAAAGGTAGCTGAACTTGAGAAGATCGAGCCGACAGCAGAGGACATTGAGGCACAGTATAAGGAATATGCTGACAACTATCAGATGGATGTTGAAAAGATCAAAAAGGCTATTCCTGAGAAAGAGCTTGTTGCAGATCTCAAGGTTAAAAAGGCGTCAGAGCTTGTAAACGAGAGCGCTGTTGTAACAGACGCAAAGGCTGAAAAGGCTCCCGCTAAAAAGACAGCTGCAAAATCTGCCGCTAAAAAGCCGGCAGCAAAGAAAACAACTGCAAAATCTACCGCTAAAAAGGCAGAAGAGAAAGCTGAAGATAAAAAGGAAGAGGAAGATAAATAATTATCGTCCGAATCTCACAGCGAAAAATATAATGAAAGGGTAATTTGAAATGAGTTTGGTACCATATGTAATTGAACAAACAAGCCGCGGCGAGCGCAGCTATGACATTTTTTCACGATTGCTCGGCGACAGAATTGTTGTTCTTTCCGACGAGGTAAACGACGCTACCGCAAGCGTTGTTATCGCACAGTTGCTTTATCTTGAGGGTCAGGACCCCAACAAGGACATCAGTCTTTACATCAATTCACCCGGCGGTTCTGTGTCGGCAGGTCTTGCAATCTATGACACAATGAACTACATCAAGTGCGATGTTTCAACTATCTGCATGGGCATGGCGGCATCAATGGGCGCATTTTTGCTCTCATCGGGCGCAAAGGGCAAGCGTTATGCATTGCCGAACAGCGAGATCATGATCCATCAGCCTCTCGGTCAGGCTCAGGGTCAGGCTACCGATATTCTTATCCATGCCGATCATATTTCAAAGACAAAAGAGAAGCTGAACAAAATTTTGGCTTCAAACTGTGATCAGCCGCTTGATGTTATCATGAAGGATACCGAAAGAGATAACTTTATGTCGGCAGACGAGGCTATGAAATACGGTCTTATCGACAAGGTAATGGACAAAAGATAAAATCCACTTCGTACAGGGTACGGGAAAGAGCGTTTATGCCAAATAATGACACTAACAAACCGGTTTGCTGCTCGTTTTGCGGCAGAAACGAAAATATGATCCGTCAGCTTGTCAAGGGTCCTAAGGGCGTTTTTATCTGCGACGAATGCATTAAGCTGTGTATGCAGGTGATTGGCGAGGCAGAACCCGAAATGGCTGAAAAGGTCTATTCGGAAGAAGATTTTGACTATAAAAAACCGGCTGAACTGAAAGCAATCCTTGATGAATATGTAATCGGTCAGGAGGACGCAAAGAAAGCGCTTTGCGTTGCGGTATATAACCACTATAAGCGTATTAAGAAGCAATTTCGCGCCGATTCCGATGTTGAACTCGGAAAGAGCAACATTTTGCTTGTCGGACCGACAGGCGTCGGAAAAACATTGCTTGCGCAGACGCTTGCAAAGGCGCTTGATGTTCCGTTTGCAATTACCGACGCTACCACTTTGACAGAAGCGGGCTATGTCGGCGAAGATGTCGAGAACATTCTTTTGAGATTGATTCAAAACGCCGATTATGATGTTGAACGGGCTCAGCACGGAATCATCTATATCGACGAAATCGACAAGATTTCACGCAAGTCGGAGAATACCTCAATCACCCGTGATGTTAGCGGCGAGGGCGTTCAGCAGGCGCTTCTCAAAATCGTTGAGGGTACTGTGTCTAATGTTCCTCCGCAAGGCGGAAGAAAACATCCGCAGCAGGAGTTCATTCAGATCGACACATCTAACATTCTATTTATTTGCGGCGGCGCTTTTGACGGAATCGAAAAGCTGGTCGAAAAGCGAATCGGCTCGTCAAAATCGCTCGGATTCGGTTCGCAGCTTTCCGACAGTGAAGATGATGATGTCGCATCAAAGCTCATAAATCAGGTCAACAATCAAGACCTTGTGAAATATGGCTTGATTCCGGAGCTTGTCGGTCGTTTGCCTGTTGTTGCAACGCTTAACAAACTTAGCGAGAACGATATTCTCCGCATTATGAAGGAACCGAAAAATTCGCTTATCAAGCAATATACCGAGCTGTTCAAAATGGACGGTGTGAAGCTTGAGTTTGAGGATGACGCACTTAAAGAAATCGCAAAAGAAACAATTGAGCGAAAGACGGGCGCACGAGGACTCAGAACAATATTTGAAACTGTTTTGCAGGACACAATGTTCGAGGTGCCGTCGGTTGAACACGCATCAAAGGTTGTTGTCACAAAAGACAGCGTAAAGGGTAAAACAAAGCCGATCGTTGAACAAAGCGTTCGCAAAATCAACGATGGCAAGGCAAAATCATCGCCAAAGCCTACACGCTCAAAAAGACAGTCGGAATAACAATTAAAAAACTACGGTGGAGGGGATTCTATGCGCAGAGTATTTGCTGTCATAGGATTCTCTTTTGCTTTTGCAAGCATTGTTGCCGTGAAGTTTTCCTATGTCGGCTGTGCGATTATAGCGGCTTTGGCTTTGATCACACTTGTTTTATCATTGTCGATTAAGTCGCTCAAAAAGGGATATGCAATTTCGACTGCGATGATCTCTGTGATTGCGGCGGCGCTCTTGTTTTGCATAAACAATGCGGCGTTTGTTGCGCCTGTTTTGCAATATGACGGCACCGAAACAACGGTTAATGCGGTATGTTTGGATTATGGCAGTTCGACGGACAGCGGATATGAATATCTTGTATCTGTGAAATCTACCGATAAATCCGAGATGAAACAGTCATTCAAGCTGAAGGTGTTCAGCCGCACACCGCTGTATTTTTATCCCGACGAAACGGTGAGCTTTCGGGCAACGCTTTCGTCAAAATATGCAAGCATATATGGCGATTACGGCGAAGGGGTCTATTTGTCTGCATATTTCAACGATTCTGACAAGATCGTGAAAACGGGTGAGATGTCACGCTCGGTGAACGGATTTTTCCAAAACATATCTCACACGATCAAGGACAAGCTGTCGCAATATTTAGATGAGGACGAAGCGGCGCTGAATAAGGGATTTTTGTTCTCGGATAAATCGGAAATTTCGGCAGATGTCAGAAATGCGTTTAATTCATGCGGATTGCAGCACACATTGGCGGTGTCGGGTCTTCATTTGAGCATAATAATCGGCACGCTCTATTCGGTTCTGATGACGCTTTGCAAAAATAAACGCAAAACTTCGGTTATTTGCATTATATCGACGGTGCTTTTCATGTTCGTCGTCGGATTTCATTATTCGGCTCTGCGTTCGGGAATCATGATGATAATTCTTTATGTCGGCAACCTTTTTGGAAAGCGGTCGGACGGGGTCAATTCGCTCTCGATTGCACTGACGGCTTTTTGTTTGATAAATCCATATGCCGCTGTGAATATATCGTTTTTGATGTCGTTTTGCGCAACGCTAGGCATGATTTTGATGTTCACACCGATTCAAAAATATCTGCAAAATGAAGCTAATTCAGCTTTGAAAAAGCGGATTTTGAAAATATGCCTTCCGTTTGTTCAGTCGGTCGTTGCAAATATTGCGATTTTGCCGATAATATATATCTTTTTCGGCAGCATTTCAATCATTTCACCGCTTGCCAATATGATCATTCTGCCGATAATTTCGCTTGACCTGATTTTTGCGGTAGTTTTTGCGCTTTTTTCATTCATTCCTTTTGCGGCGGCAGGCATATCGTTCATAATCAGCGGATTGACAAAAGCAATTATTTGGCTTTGCGTTATGTTTGCAAAGCTGCCTGTTACGACTGTCGCAATCGGTGAGGATACATTCGGATTTTGGATTGCCGCTTGCATAATCATATCGGCGGTTTGCTACATTTTAATTGCAAAAGGCGAGGACAAGCGTCATATGATTCGGCTGACTTCGCTTATATGCATAAACCTGCTTCTTATGAGCATTTTTACAAGCAACATTGTAAAACGCAATGACATTAGCGTGTCGGTGCTTGATGTCGGAAACGGCGTGTGTTCGGTTGTAAATTGCGGCGGTGATGTCGTTGTGGTCGGGGCAGGCGGAGATAATGCGGAATATGAGCTGGCAAATTTCTTCAAAACTCACGGAGCGGTGAATTTTCATGCGCTGGTTTTGCCAAACGGCGAGAACAGATATTCCAAATCGGCGGCAAATGTGGTAAAATATAATAAACCCAATCTTGTTCTGATGAATAAATCGGACGACAGCTTTTATTCGGTGAAATCGGTTTATGACGGCGAGATAAATGATGTCGCAAATTCGGTTTTGACGATGAATGACTTGGAGATAAGAACGACCGAGTCTGGCGCGGTTTATTTAAAATATCGGAACATGAAAATGCTGTTTGTTGATAAATCGGTGGGTATAGGGAGCCTGCCCGATTATATGAAAACAGTTGACATTGCGGTTGTAAACGGCAACCGTGTTGACGGTTTTGACATGATAAATGCCGACAATGTGATATTTTGCACAAACAGACAGGATTTTCAATATGTATCGGGGCAAACGGTATATTTGGCGGATGAGAACAACAATTTAACCGTTAATAGCGACGGATTTTCAATGAATATTAAAAACAAGGGGTGATTTTTGTGACTGAACAGGAATTAAAAGCCGAGATCAAACAGGGCAAATTTCAAAGGGTATATTTTATATACGGCGAAGATAACTATCTTAAAAACTATTACGCAGAGTTCATTGCTAAAAATGCGGTCACGAATCTGCCCGACATGAACTATATTAAGCTGGACGGCAGACGGGTCGATGTTGTCAAAATCACCGATGAAGTTGAGCAGCTGCCGTGTATGTCGGAATATCGCTGTGTTTTGCTGAACGATTTTGACTATTTGGCGCAAAAAGAAAAGGCACAAAAGGATTTTCGTGCGCTGATTGCCGATATACCGCCGAGCACGGTTTTGATTATTTTGGTTGATACATTTGAAATAAACGAGAAAAAGCCGGAAAAATGGGGTCCGGTGATAAATGCCTGCAACAAGGCGGGTGCGTCGATTTGCTTTGACCACAAAAGCGTTTCACAGCTTCAGGACATGATCATCAAAGCCTGTGCAAAACGCAAGGTGATGATCGATTTGTCCACGGCAAAGCATATGATTGAAGTGTGCGGACGAGAAACCGCAAAGCTTCAGGGCGAAGTGAACAAGCTGTGCAGTTATAAGGGCGAAGACGGCAGAATCACGACAGACGATGTTGACAAGCTTTGCACAAAGACGGTTGACGCAAATAAATATGAGCTGTCAAAGAGAATCATTTCGGGAAATGTTCCGGGGACAATGCAGCTTATCAGCGATTTATATGATATGCGAATGAAGGACATTGAGATAAATATGCTGATAATCGGCGGTTTTGTCGACATATACCGAGCAAAGGCGTTTGTTTCGGCAGGCGTGTCACCAAGCGTTGCGGCAGAAGAACTTAACTATGGCAGACGAGGATTTTCACTTAAATATGCGGCGGCTGACGCTAAAAAAATATCGCAAAAAACGCTCAGAACGATACTTGATATATTAAACGACACCGACATTGCGTTGAAATCGACCGCCGTTGACAAGCGGTTTTTGATAGAGGAAACGGTGATTAGAATAATGAGGCTGATTCATAATGATTAAAATTGACAAGGTGGTTATTGTTGAAGGAAAATATGATAAAATTCGGCTTGAAACAGTAATTGACGCTCCGATTTTAACCACAAACGGCTTCTCGATCTTCAACAATAAGCAAATGCAGTCGTTCATTCGCAAAGCAGCAGACGAACGGGGAATAATCATTATGACCGATTCGGACAATGCAGGGTTCATGATTCGCTCAAAAATCTGTTCATTTGTGCCTAAGGAAAAAATTACTCATGTATATTTGCCCGAAATCAGCGGCAAAGAAAAACGCAAGGCGACTGCGTCAAAACAAGGCTTGCTCGGCGTTGAGGGAATTGATAATGAAATTATTATTGAAGCGCTGAAAAAAGCCGGAATAGACGAGGACGGATTTTGTGAAACCACGCAAAATAACATATCGCAAATTACCAAAACGGATTTATATGAGCTTGGACTTTGCGGCAAAGAAAACAGCGCCGCTTTGCGAAAAGCATTGCAAAAAAGGCTCGATTTGCCGTCGGCTATGTCGGCAAATGCGCTGCTTTGCGCACTGAATATATTCATGGATAAAGAAAAACTGAAAGAAATGTGCGAACAACTGTAAAGGGGCATTATTTTGGAAAACAACCGTGAAAAAAGACTTGACAGACTGCTCAAAAAGGCGAATGCTTTGCCGCAGCTGCCGGGTGTATATATAATGCGTAATCGTGAGCATGAGATAATTTATATCGGAAAGGCGAAAAAGCTGAAAAACAGAGTCAGCCAATATTTTCGTTCGCAGGAGCGTCATCTTGAAAAGGTGAGACAGATGGTGGCTCATGTTGATGATTTTGACTATATAATCGTTGACAGCGAGTTTGAGGCGCTGATTTTGGAGTGCTCATTGATCAAGCAAAACTCACCGAAATACAATATTTTGCTTAAAGACGACAAGGGTTATCACTACATTCATATCACAAAAGAGCCGTGGCCGAGATTGAGCGCAGAAATGCAGCTGAAAAACGACGGCGGTGAAAATATCGGTCCGTTTAACTCAAGCTTTTATGTTCGGGGAGCAGTCGACGAGGCAAAGCGAATATATAAATTGCCTCGGTGCAACATGATTTTCTCTGACAACATGAAGCGATCACGCCCGTGTCTGAATGCATATATCGGGCTGTGTTCGGCGCCGTGTTCGGGCAAAATCAAAAAATCCGATTATGTCGAATCGGTCATGAGTGCCGTGGAATTTCTCAAAAAAGGCTCGGACAAGACAAAAGCCGAGCTGACGGAACAGATGAACGAAGCGGCGGAAAATTTGCAGTTTGAAAAGGCGGCAAAGCTTCGTGACAGGATCGCGGCGATTGACAAGCTCAGCGAAAAGCAGAAGGTGGTCATGACCTCAAAGGCGGAGCAGGATGTCATTGCATTTGTAAAGGGCGAGCGTCATGCTTGTTTTGAGGTGTTCAGATTCAGAAACGGCAGACTGACTGACCGTGAACATTTCTTTGTTGATTATTTGTCGGGCGAAAACGAAGCACGGGCGGAATTTATCTTGCGTTATTATTCGATGAGAGATGATGTGCCGCCGAGAGTGCTTGTTGACGGTGATGTTGACGACGAAGATAATATTGTAAAGTTTCTTTCGGAAAAACGAAAGAAAAATGTTGAGATCGCCCGTGCGCAAAGGGGCGAGCAAAAGCAGCTGCTTGATATGTGCAGGAATAATGCGGCAGAGCGAATTGCGCAAAAAGAGGGCGCAGGGCTTCGTGACACGGCGGTGCTTGATGAATTAAGGCGGCTTGTCGGGCTTAAAACCGTGCCTGAATATATCGAAGCATATGACATTTCAAACATGGCGGGCAAGGATAATGTCGCAGGAATGATCGTCTTTAAAAACGGCAGACCGTATAAAAAAGCATATAAGCGGTTTGCGATAAAATCGTTTGAGGGGCAGGATGATTACGCTTCAATGAACGAGGTGCTATCACGCAGAATGGCGGAATATGACCTGCATAAGGACGATGAGGACAACGAGAGCGGATTCGGCAAAATGCCCGATCTTATTTTGCTTGACGGCGGTCAGGGACAGCTCAGCGCTGTAATGCCGATTGTGAGAAAATATGATATGAGCGGCAGAGTTTTCGGCATGGTCAAGGATTCGCACCACCGAACCCGTGCGCTTGTGGGCGAATATGGCGAGATTGCGATTAAACCGACAAGAGCGGTTTTCAGGCTGATTACAATGATTCAGGACGAGGTTCACCGATTTGCGATCGGCTATCACCACAAAAAGAGTGAAAAATCGACATTATCGCTCCAGCTTACCGAAATCGACGGCGTAGGCAAGACAAGAGCGGCTGAGCTTTTGAAAGCGTTCGGCGGCATAAATGAAATCGCAACGGCGTCGGTTGAACAGCTTTGCGATGTTAAGGGCGTGACAAAGCCGTGCGCACAGAATATATACGACTATTTTCACAAGGTTTGACCATAATTTTATAGAAGAAGTTTTGTATTTAATTTGTTCATAATTGTAAATTTACTGTAACTTTTGACGCATATGGATAAAAAACAGTTGACAAAACGACTGTTTTGTTGCAAAATAGTAATATGTAATCTTGGGTAACTGTATTTATGCCGTCAAAATTGCACGATCGGTCAAAATTCACTTTACCGATATGATTTTTGTTTGAAAGGATCTTTTATCAATGAGGGTTATTACCGGCAGTGCAAAAGGCAGAAAACTCATTTCGCCCGACGGGCTTGATGTTCGTCCGACCGTTGACCGAGTCAAAGAGGGCGTTTTCAGTGCGCTTCATTTTGACCTTGAGGGCAGACGGGTGCTTGACCTTTTTGCGGGTTCGGGACAAATGGGAATCGAGGCGCTCTCACGCGGAGCCGGATTTTGCACATTTGTCGATTCGAGCACAAAATCGCTTGACTGTGTTCGCAAAAATGTTGCGGCGTGCAAGATGAACGACCAGGCAAAAATTGTTTCGGCAGACAGCCTTTCGTTTTTGAAAACCTGTTCCGACACATTTGATATTGCATTTTTGGATCCGCCGTATAAAATGGGACTGATTGAAAAGGCAATGGAAGTTTTGCCGTCAAAAATGTCCGATTACGGCATTATTATGTGCGAGCATCCGAGCGATGAAAAATTGCCTGAGCGCTTCGGCGATTTTTCGGTTGCAAAAGAATATCGCTATGGCAGGGTGCTTGTCACGGCATATAAAAAATCAGAATAAGGTGATGCGGCGTGTCGGAACGAATTGCGATTTGTCCGGGCAGCTTTGACCCGATCACAATGGGTCATATAGATATAATCAGACGGGCGGCGGCGGTTTTTGATAAGGTAATCGTTGCGGTCATGACAAATACCGCTAAGAAGCCGACTTTTTCGGCGGAGCACAGGCTTGACATGATCAATCGGTCGATAAAGGATATTGACGGAAACATTGAAACCGAGGTTTTCGGCGGATTGTTGGCGGATTATGTTAAACAGAAGAACGCTTGTGCAATCGTTAAAGGCTTGCGTGCGGTGTCTGATTTCGAATATGAATTTCAGCTTGCGCTGATAAATAAGAAAATCAACCCAAATGCGGAAACGCTGTTTTTTACAACAAGCGCAGAGAATATGTATTTAAGCTCATCGGTTGTGCGTTCGGTTGCGAGCGTAGGCGGCGACATCAGCCCCTTTGTTCCCGAATGTATAATTGAGGATATAAAGCAGAAGTTCAACAGCATGAAATAAATTAGGAAACTTTGTAAATTGAAAGGAATGTATAGTAATGAGCGTAGAAGATTTGCTTGATGAAATTGACGAGGTGCTTGATAAAGCATGGGGATTGCCGGGCGGCAAGTCGGTTGTTGACGCTGAAAAGCTTCGTGTTATAATTGACGATATTCGTCTTAATATGCCCCAGGAATTTAAGCAGTCAAAGAGCATTGTTGCCGAGAAATCGGACATTATCAATACTTCAAAAAGAGAGGCAGAGGCGATTGTCAAGGCTGCTGAGGACAAGGCTCGTGCAATGGTAGCGCAGGAGGAAATTACCCGTCAGGCTCAGGCTAAGGCGAGCGAGATCATCAATGCGGCTCAGATCAAAGCAAGGGATATGAGAAGAGCGGCTCAGGATTTCGTCGATGATTTGCTCAAACGCACCGATGAGTCGGTTACCGCTAATTTGGCTGAAATTCGCAAGACAAGAGCGGCGCTTCGCCAGCAGCGGCCGAACGTTCCGCCGGTAATGCCGGAAGGCGAACAGAGATAATTTTTGTTATGTAAATCGTTTATTCCTCATTTTTTTGCCAAAATGGCGGCGAGTGGGGGAGAATACAAATTAATATTATGTAAACGAATATTTGTTCTGTTGATTTTTTGAAACGACCACAAGATGTTGTGGTCGTTTTTTTATTTACCACAATTCGGGCAAAAAAAGTAAATTTTGCCTGTTTTTTTATGTTTACTGCTACTTGAAATGGTGGTGGAATACGGGTATAATTTAATCAAAAGTGGTGCAAAGTGGAGCGAATGAACAGTCAAGTGGTGAATTTCAACACTTTCAACATAGTTATCAACATCTAAAACTGCTTTTAATCTTCAAAGAAAGGACAGTGCGAACAATGTTATCCGGTCAGTTTCAACACAACATGGATAAAAAGGGCCGTGTGTTTATCCCTGCAAAGTTCAGGGACGAGCTTGGCGGAAAAGTCGTGCTGTGCAAATCTTTGGATGTTAAAAATTGTCTTTGCATATATACACTCACGGAATATCAGCGGATAATGAAGAAAATCGGCGAAAACAAGCTTGTGATCCGCAACAAGTTCCTGCGTTATCTGTCATCTTCGGTCGAGCTTGAATATGACGCTCAAGGCCGAATCACTGTTCCGCAGACTTTGCGTGAATTCGGAAAACTGTCGGACGAAAACCCGATCATGATAATCGGCACGACCGACAAGGTTGAAGTATGGAGCAAGCCGCTTTGGGATGAGGAAAATGTTGACGGCTTTGCGGACGAACTTTCGGAGCTTCTTAACGAGGTTGACCTGTAATGAACGACTTTAAGCATATAAGCGTAATGCTTAAAGAAACGGTGGACGGACTTAATGTTAAACCCGGCGGAATATATGTTGACGGAACGGCGGGCGGCGGCGGTCATTCGTTTGAAATAGCAAGCAGAATGAACGGCGGACGGCTGATATGCATTGACCGTGACCCTGACGCTGTGAGGGCGGCGGGTGAGAGGCTTGCAAAATTTGATTTCGTTACAATCGTAAATTCAAAATTTTCCGAGATTGACACGGTGCTTGACGATCTCGGCATTGATAAAATCGACGGGCTGCTGCTTGATCTCGGTGTGTCGTCACATCAGTTTGACACCGCAGAGCGCGGATTCAGCTATAATATGGACGCACCGCTTGACATGAGAATGAGTCAAAGCGGCGCCAGCGCCTATGACATTGTAAATGAATTCAGTGCGAAAGAGCTTAGCGACATATTTACAAAATATGCCGACGAAAAATTCAGCTTCAAAATCGCACAGCGCATTGTAAAAGAGCGTGAAGAAAAGCCGATCAGGACAACATTTGAGCTTAGCAACATAATCGGCGAATGCTATCCCGCAAAATTCAAGCGTGACGGAAATCCGTCGAGAAAGGTGTTTCAGGCGTTGAGAATCGCGGTCAACGGCGAGCTTGATGAAGAAACAGCCGTGATTGAAAAGGGCTTTGAACGGTTGAATGTCGGCGGCAGAATGTCGATCATCACATTCCATTCGACAGAGGACAGGCTTGTTAAACATTCATTTGCCCGATTTTGCCAAGGATGCACTTGTCCGCCCGATTTTCCGGTATGCGTCTGCGGTAACAAGCCGAGAGCAAAGCTCATTAACCGAAAGCCAATCGAGGCAAGCAATGACGAGATAAGCCGCAATCCGAGATCAAGAAGCGCAAAGCTTCGGGTAATTGAGAAAATAAGATAAACCTCCATATATAGTTAAAAAAACCGGTAATGCGGCTTTTGCTTTTTGTTAAGCCGCATTATTCGCCGGAATTTTGAAGGGAAGAAAATTATGAGGTACGAACTCAACACAGCATATGATTACAACAGAATATCAGACAGAAATGCTGCGCCGAGAAGACTGCCTGAAAACAGACAAAAAGCCAAAATCAGCACGATTCCGGTAAAGCGTGAGAAAGCAAACAGCCGCTCAAAGCTGTTTATCGAAATGACAGTAGCCGTCGTGATGATATTTATGGTTTGTTTTAACATATACACAAGATCGGAAATCAGCGATACGCAAAAGGAAATCAGCAATCTCAATTCGCAGATCGAAGAGCTTGACAGCGAATATACCGCACTTGAGATGGAGATGCAAAACATTGTGTCCTATTCCAATCTTGAGCAGGAAGCGGCTAAACTCGGTATGCACAAAAAGACATCGTCGCAGGTTCACTACATTAACACCGCAGGCGACGACAGAGCCGAGATAATTGACGGTAAAGGAAATAAATGATATAATTAAATTTAAACTATATGTCATGAATTGTAATTTTAAATTATGCTTTAAATGTAAGGATACACTAATGAACATTTTATTTTCTATTGCTAATAAATTTATGAAAGTATTTCATAAATTTTATCATCCCATTACAATAGGTGTTAGAGCTATAATAACTAATAAAGAAAAAGATTCAGTACTTCTCGTAAAATTGTCGTATGCAAATGGATGGTACTTGCCTGGTGGTAAATTAAAAAGAGGAGAATCAATAGTTAATGGATTAAAAAGAGAACTGATTGAAGAATTAAGTTTTATCATTGATGAAAATACATTAGATTTATTGGGAATATATAATAGCTTTTATGAAGGTAAATCGGACACGATTATAGTATTTTTATGCTCAGGATATATAAATAAAAATAGAAAAAGTTATGAGATTAAAGAGTATCAATATTTTGATTTTAATGATTTGCCAGCTGGACTCTCTCCTGGGACTAAAAGGAGATTAGACGAGTATTTGAGAAATAAAAATGCTATTATTGGTGAATGGTAGATTTAGTAATTGAAATCCATATTGCATAGATTTATGTGCATTATAATAGAATTTATAAACGAGGGTTGTGTTTTTCGGCTCTCGTTTTTGCCGAATTTATGAATATCTTTTGATTGATTGAAAGGTGCGATATTTTGAACAGAGATAATCGACCGGGGGAATATAGAAACATACAAACGACTGATGAACAGCATCAAAAATCGGCGCAGTCAAGACGAGGCATATCGAAAAAAATATGGACCAGAAGCGTTGCAATCGTTTTGGCTCTAATATTTTTTGGCTTTGGCACAACAACGGTCAGACTCGGATATTTGATGATTTTTGAAGCGTCGGGTCTTCGCGAAAAAGCCGAGAGCCAACAGCTGCGTGATACTGTGACAACAGCCGGCAGAGGCAATATATATGATTGCAACGGTAAGGTTTTGGCGCAAAGCTCGACCGTTTGGCAAACATACATCACTCCGTCCACCATTGATAAAAAGGACCGAGAGAAGATTGCAAAAGGGCTTTCCGACATTCTCGGCACAGACTATGATAAAACACTCGACAAGGTCAGCAGGACAAAATCGGGCTATGAAACAGTCGGCTCGACGATCGAGATTGATGTTGCGAAAAAGGTTCGTGAATTTATCAAGGAAAACGGATTCGGTTCGGTGATCGGTCTTGATGAAACCACAAAGCGCTATTATCCTAACAATAATCTTGCTTCTACCGTAATCGGATTTGTCGGAACGGATAATCAGGGACTCGGCGGACTTGAATATTACTATGATGAAGAATTGACAGGCACAAAGGGCAGAGTAATTACCGCAAAAAATGCAAAGGGTGCCGATTTGCCGTTCAGCTATCAAAAGGTAATTGACGCAAAAGAGGGCAATTCGCTTGTGCTCACGATCGATGAGTATATTCAGCATATTGTTGAAAAATATCTTAAACAGGCGATCGATGAAAATAAAGTATCAAACCGCGGTTCGTGCATTGTAATGAATGTTAATACGGGTGAAGTGCTCGCAATGGCAACCTTGCCCGATTATGATTTGAACAGTCCGTTCACAATCGCCGACAAGACCGCAAAAGCCGCAATTGATAAATTGTCGGGTGATGAGCGGTCAAAGGCGGTCAGCGAAGCACAGCAGTCGCAATGGCGTAATAAATGCGTGTCGGATACATATGAACCCGGCTCGGTGTTTAAGATAATTACAGGCTCGTCGGCGCTTGAAGAAGGAACGCTGAAAACAAATGCGACCTTCTCATGCCCCGGATATATCAAAATTGCAGATAAGCGAATCAGATGTCATAAATCGGGCGGACACGGAACGCAGTCGCTTGCGGACGCATTTAAAAATTCGTGCAACCCGGCGTTCATCACAATCGGTCAGCAGTTGGGACTTCGCAATTTCACAAATTACCGTTCGGCATTCGGACTTGATAAAATCACAGGCATTGATCTTCCGGGCGAAACCACCTCGATTTTGCATAAATATGAGCAAATGGGACCTGTCGAGCTTGCCTCCGAATCATTCGGTCAGTCGTTCAAAATCACCCCGATTCAGCTTATCACGGCAATTTCGGCGGCTGTCAACGGCGGCTATCTCAATCAGCCCCATGTTGTAAAGCAGATTCTTGATTCGGACGGAAATGTTGTTAAAAATATCGGCACAAATCAGATAAGACAGGTTGTGTCTTCTGAAACATCAAAACTCATATGCAACTATCTTGAGGGCGTTGTCAGTGACGGCACAGGTTCAAACGCATATGTCGCAGGATACCGTGTAGGCGGCAAAACAGGTACTTCCGAAAAGCTTGAAACAATGGATTCAAGCGGAAGAACCAAAAAGATTGCGTCATTTTGCGGAATTGCACCGTCGGATTCACCCGAAATCGCAATTTTGATGCTGCTTGACGAGCCGAATGTCGCATTTCCTTATGGCGGCACTTGCTGCGCACCGGCTGTCGGCAAGATGATGAACGAAATTTTGCCGTATCTCGGCGTTACTCCGGAATATACCGAGGAAGAGGCGGCAAAACTCGAATCATCCGCTCCCGATGTTGTCGGAAAGAGCGTCAAGGACGCAAAATCGGCGGTTGCCAAGGCAGAGCTTGAATATCGTGTGGTCGGCGACGGCGACAAGGTAACAAGACAAATGCCGTCAGCAAATTCGACAGTACCTAAGGGCGGAACCGTGGTATTATATACTGACGGCTCAGAGAAAAAGACCACAACGGTACCCGATTTTACCGACATGACGATCTCACAGGCAAATCAGGCGGCAACCGACGCAGGACTTAATATTGTAATCAGCGGCTCGACATCAAATGCTACGGCATATGAGCAGTCGGTCGAGAAGAAAAAAGAAGTGGAAATCGGAACGGTCGTTACCGTTTCGTTCAGAGAGATAGTAGTTGTAGAATAATTGAAAGGCAAGGTTTTGTAATATGAAAATCAGCAAGTTAATAACGATACTCGGTGAAAATAATGCAAAATTTGACGATGTTGAGTGTGCAGGTATCTTCATCGATTCACGAAAAGTATGCGAAAACTCAATTTTTATCTGCATTAACGGTGCAAGAGTTGACGGTCATGATTATTATGAGCAGGCGATCGACAGGGGCGCAAAGCTCATCATCTGTCAGCGTGATTTGGGACTTGAAAATCAGATCATTGTCAAAGAACCGTTCATTGCCTACACCGAGCTTTGCTCATATTATTTTGGAAACCCCGCAAGCAAGATGAATCTTGTCGGAATCACGGGCACATCGGGCAAAACAACTACTTCATATATGGTGAAATCATTGCTTGAACAGGCAGGACACAAGGTCGGTCTTATCGGCACGATTCAAAACATTATCGGCGATGAAAAATTGCCTTCGCACAACACGACCCCTGAGGCTTATGAGCTTCATTCGCTGTTTGAGCTCATGTTAAAGGCAGGCTGTGATTATGTTGTAATGGAGGTATCGTCACAGGCACTTGACCAGCAAAGAGTTCACGGACTTCATTTTGAAACCGCAGTATTCACCAATCTCTCACAGGATCATCTTGATTATCATATCACAATGGAAAATTATCTTAACGCAAAGCTCAAATTGTTTGAGATGTGCGACAATGCGGTAATAAATCTTGATGATGACGCAGCATCAAAGGTAATTGACAAAGCAAGGTCAAGCGGCTGCAAGGTATATACATTCGCCGCAAAAAGAGACGACGCAGACTTCATTGCAAAGGACACACGCTTTGCGGCTGACAGCGTCGGATATGAATTTGTCACCAACTCAAAAATCGGCAGAGTCAAGGTCATGGTTCCGGGTGCGTTCATGGTATATAATTCAATGGCGGCGGGCGTTGTCGGAATTTCAACAGGAATCGATTTTGACAGCGTGGTAAAATATCTGCAAAATGTAAAGGGCGTTAAGGGCATTGTCGAGGTCGTTCCGTGCGAGCGTGATTATACATTGATAATCGACTTTGCGCACACACCCGATGAACTGAAAAATGTAATCACAATGCTCTCACAGTTTAAAAAGGGCAGACTTGTGGTATTATTCGGCTGCGGAGGCGACCGTGACAGAACAAAACGACCGCTGATGGCAGAAGCGGTAACAAGCCTTGCGGACTTCACGATCGTTACATCGGATAATCCGAGAAGCGAAGAACCCGGTGAAATCATCAAAGATATATTAAAAGGCGTTAAATGCGGTAAAGATAAATATACTGTGATTGAGGACAGAAAAGAAGCAATCAAATATGCCGTTAAAAACGCAAAAACGGACGACATTGTATTATTCGCCGGCAAGGGCTATGAAACATATCAAATTCTGAAAAACGGCACGATTCATTTTGATGAGCGTGAAGTAATAGCAGAGGCGCTCAGCGAATAATTATAAAAGGGAAGGACACTTTTTACATGAACACAATAATACCAATCACAGCGGCGATAATCGGATTTGCGCTTACCGCACTTTCGGGATTTGTATTCATTCCGTTTTTGAAAAAAATACATTTCGGACAGACAATTTTGGACATCGGCCCTGCATGGCACAAGGATAAACAGGGAACGCCGATCATGGGCGGATTCATGTTCATGTTCGGAACATTTGTTGCAACCCTCATCGGTTACATCATTGCACAATTCGCGTTCCCCGATTCGTTTCTGATCAAGGAACTGCAAAGCGGCGGTGCGCTCACCAGACTGCTCGGCGGTGTGATAATGACCCTGCTCATGTGCGCAATCGGATTTACCGACGATTACATCAAAGCGGTGAAACATCAAAATCTCGGACTTCGTGCGTCGCAAAAGACGGTTTTGCAGTTCATTGTAGCCGCAGGCTATCTTTTGACAATGTTCCTCGGCGGAATGAAAACAACATGGCTGCCTTTTGTCGGCAATGTTGATATATCACATGGCGTTGGTCTTATCTTTTGGCCGATAGCGCTCATGTTCATCTATGGCTTTACAAATGCCGTAAACCTGACCGACGGCGTTGACGGCCTTGCCGCAAGCGTTACATTTGTTGTTGTGTTGTTCTATGAAATCGCAACGGCGGCTTTGTCGGTTGCGGGATATAATCTCATTTCAGCGGCATTGCTCGGCTCACTCATCGGCTATCTCATTTGGAATTTGCACCCGTGCAAGGTAATGATGGGCGACACAGGATCAATGTTCCTCGGCGGAATGGTCGTTGCGCTTGCATTTTCGACCAACCAACCGATTTTGCTGATACTTTCGGGCATTTTATATTTGCTTGAGGCACTTTCCGACATAATTCAGGTTGCGCACTACAAGCGCACAAAAAAGCGTGTATTTAAAATGGCGCCGATCCATCATCATTTTGAGATGTGCGGCTGGAGCGAGAACAAAATCGTTTTGGTATTCTCACTTGTAAGCCTTGTCGGCTGTGCTTTGGCACTTGTTTTGATGATTTTTGCATAATTAACTCCGAGGAGAGATAGATTTGGCTGAAAGAGCAATTAAATCTACTGATGTAAGACCGAATAACGATAAAAACAGAACTGCTCGTTCGCTTAACAGCCGAAGCGGTTACTTTTGCCGTGGAAAAATGGATCTGACATTTCTGTTTTTGGTACTCGGAATCCTTACAACCGGGCTGATAATGCTGTTTTCGGCAAGTGCGCCATATGCCTCGACATATTACGGCGACAGCTATTATTTCATCAAACGACAGCTGATTTTTGCCGTTGCAGGCGTTGTGATAATGTTCGTCGTTTCAAAATTCAACTATCATGTGCTGAAAAAATTCGCATGGATATTATACGCAATCAGCATTTTAATGCTTGTGGCGGTTCTGTTTTTGCCCGAAGTTGTTCCGGGATTCAAACGGTGGCTCGGAATCGGCCCGATTACATTTCAGCCGAGTGAAGTAGCAAAATTTTCTCTTGTTTTGTTGCTTGCATATTTGATTTCAAAAAACTATGAGAAAATGATTGAGTTGAAATTCATTGCAAAATTATTTGTGATAATCGGCACTTTTGCAGGACTGGTAATTGCCGAAAAGCATTTGTCCGCAACGATTTTGATTTCCATAATTGCACTTGTGATTTTGGTTGCGGGCGGAATGCAGTTTAGATATGTGCTGTTCTTGGGAGCGGCAGGCGTCGGCGGTGCGGCGATTGCAATTATGTCGGGTCTTATCGACTATGGCATGGACAGAATCATATATTGGCTTGACCCCTGGGCGGACGCAACTGACACGGGCTATCAAACGATCCAGTCGCTTCTTGCAATCGGCTCGGGCGGTGTGACAGGACAGGGAATCGGTCAGTCAACGCAAAAATATCTTTGGGTGCCTGAACCGCAAAATGACTTCATCTTTGCAATCGTCTGCGAAGAGCTCGGACTGTTTGGCGCGGTGCTTATAATTGCGGCATTCGCACTTCTTGTTTGGAGAGGGCTCGTAATTGCAATGAGAGCGCCCGATAAATTCGGCGCACTGCTCACTCTCGGTCTGATTTTCCAGGTTGGACTTCAAACCGTTCTCAATATGCTCGTTGTCACCAACACGATCCCAAACACAGGAATCAGCCTTCCGTTTTTCAGCTATGGCGGAACATCGCTGATGATGCTGTTGTTCCAGATGGGTGTAATTTTGTCGGTGTCACGGCAAGCGAATATGCAAAAGGTTTAGCGGCATATAATTTATGTTTGCAAAATAGGAAGTAATATCAAAAATAATCCATTGGGAGGAATTTTTGTTGAAAATAGTATTTGTTGCAGGCGGCACAGGCGGCCACATAAACCCGGCTTTGGCGGTTGCGGGAACAATTTTGCAGCATCACCCCGATGCCGAGATAAGCTTCATCGGCAACCGAAAGGGAATGGAGGCAAATTTGGTGCCCCGTGCGGGTTATGATTTTTATCCGATCGATGTTGCGGGATTTCAGCGAAAAATCAATTTCACGAATATTAAGCGCAATGTTGTTGCGTTTTACGATATGTTTAAATCGTCCGCTCAGACAAAAAAGATTTTGAAAAATCTCAAACCCGATGTCTGTGTCGGAACAGGCGGATTTACCTGCGGTCCTGTTTTGAGAACAGCGGCAAAAATGGGCATTAAAACCGCAACACATGAATCAAACGCATTTCCGGGAATGACCACAAAGGCGCTTTGCAAATATGTTGACGAGGTAATGGTGTCAATGCCCGACGCAATTAAGCGTTTGCCCGAAAACCGTACATATACGGTAACGGGAACGCCTGTGCGTACAAGCCTCATGAACATGACAAGAACAAAAGCGAGAGAAGAACTCGGTCTTGACGACCGCCCGATGATTTTGTCGCTCGGCGGCTCGCTCGGCGCTGACGCTGTTAATAATGCGGTTGCCGATGTAATTGCATGGCACGCAAAAAGCGGCAAATATTATCACTATCATGCCTATGGTAAATATGGCGCATTTTTGGTTGACTTGCTTCATGAAAAAGGCGTTGATTTTGAGAATATGAAAAATCTCAGAATCAGCGACTATATATATGACATGGACCTTTGCATGGCGGCGGCTGATTTGGTAATCAACCGTTCGGGTGCGTCAACCTTGAGCGAGCTTGAGGTTCAGGGCAAGCCGTCAATCTTGATCCCGTCGCCGAATGTTGCGGAAAATCATCAGTTCTACAATGCAAAAGCGCTTGCCGACAGGGGGGCGGCTGTGATAATCGAGGAAAAGGATTTGAGCGGCGAAAAGCTTGTTGATGTGGTAAAAGAGCTGATTGAAGATAAATCAAAGCTCGACGAGATGAGCAAAGCGGCAAAGGCAATGGCGATTTATGACGCAAACGAGCGAATTTACAATGTCATAATGAAACTGATAGATTCAAAATAAACGCAAATTAGCAAGGACAACTCAAGCTTCATAATATAAACCGTAAACGATTTAGATTATGGGGTGGAGAATAATGGCGTCATTGCTGATTGAGGGTAACAACAGACTTTCGGGCAAAATTAGCGCTCACGGTGCGAAAAACAGCGCATTGCCGATTTTGGCGGCATCATATCTTGTCGATGACAAGTCGGTGCTCAACAATTGTCCGAGACTTTCCGATGTTGATGTTGCGCTTGAAATATTGGAGCATTTGGGGTGCAAAACGAATATTTCAGGCAATGAGGTCGAAATCGATTCAAGCGGGGCGGATTTTTCATGCGTTCCGTTTGAGTTAATGCAGAAAATGCGCTCGTCAATCATATTTTTGGGTGCGATTTTGGCTAAATGCAAAAAAGCTAAGATGTGTTTGCCGGGAGGATGCGAATTGGGTCCGAGACCTATTGACATTCACCTTAAAGCGCTTGAGATGATGGGTGCCGAAATCGATATATCATGCGGCAAAATCGAGTGCGAAGCAAAGAGACTTCACGGCTGCAAAATCGACTTGCCGTTTCCAAGCGTGGGTGCTACCGAAAACATATTGATTGCGGCGGTTACGGCAGAAGGCGACACAATAATACATAATGCGGCAAGGGAGCCGGAAATTGCCGATCTTGCATCATATCTTATTGAGTGCGGCGCAAAAATCAGCGGAGCGGGTGAGAGCATTATCAAAATCAGCGGCGTTAATAAGCTGCACGGCGCACGCCACAAAATCATTCCCGACCGAATCGAAGCCGCAACATTTATGGCGGCAGGCGCAATCACAAAAAGTGATATTTGCGTTGACAAAATCATTCCCGAACACATTCAGCCGGTGCTGTTTGCGTTTAAAGAAGCAGGCTGTTCGTTTGATATATATGACGATTCAATCACGCTTCATTCGCCGCCTCGGCTTAATCGTGTAAAAACGGTGAGAACGCTTGTTTACCCGGGCTTTCCGACAGATTTCATGTCGCCGTTTCTTGCAATGATGACGGTGGCAAAAGGCACATCAATTTTTATCGAAACGATATTTCAAAACAGATTTAAGCAGACCGACGACCTCATCAGAATGGGTGCGTCGATCAAGATCGAAGACAGAGTGGCGGTTGTCGAGGGCGTCGATCATCTATGCGGCACAAATGTTTCGGCAACCGATTTAAGAGGCGGAGCGGCGCTGATCGTTGCGGCGCTCGGCGCATACGGCACAACAAAGATAGATAACATTTGTCACATCGACAGGGGATATGAAAATATCGAAGAGGCGTTGAGCCAAATCGGCGCAAAAATTAAACGGATAAATTAAACCTTGAGGGGTATGTATATAAAATGAGCGAGAAAAAACAGGTTGAGAGATATAAAAGCGGAAGAAAAAAGAAGGGCCATTCTTCATATATTTTGCTCTATATATTTTTGGGTTTGCTTGCAATCATAACGCTGGTCGTTTTGTCATTAACGGTATTTTTTCCGATCAAAACGGTCAAGGTCAGCGGCAAAAATCCATATAATTCCGAGCAGATAATCGAATCGGCAAACATAAAGATGAATACAAACCTGTTCACTTCCGATGTGTCGCAGGTCGAGGGCAACATCACAAAGCAGCTGCCGTATATTAAATCGGTCAAAATCAGCAGAAGCTTTCCGTCAACGATCGTGCTGAATGTTGAAACCGCCGAGGTTTATCTGCAAATCGAGCAGGGCGGCAAATATATATTCATCGATGACAACGCAAAATGTCTTGAAATAAGTTCGAAAATCAGCAAAAACGCACCGCTTGTCCGCACGGCAAAATCGGTCGAAGCACAGGTCGGAAAAACGGTCAAATTCAGCGAATATGACGGCTATTTTGATACGCTTTGCGGCATTTTATCAAGCTGCAAAAATCATGAGCTTGACATTACCGTTTTGAATGTGTCAAACAAATCAAGCGTTTGGGCGACATATAACAATAAAATCGTGTTGATGTTCGGCTCGTCCGCAAACATTGACGAAAAGCTGGAGTTTGCAAAAGGCGTTGTAAATTCACGAAAGAATAATGATGAAACAGGAACTCTGAACCTGTCGAGAATACCGAATACCAAAAATCAGGCAAGTTTCATTTCATCGGAGCTGACTTTGGAACAAAAAAGATAAAAATAATCTGTAAATATTAAAAAAATGGACGAAAAGTTCTAAAAAACTATTGAAATTCAAAGACAACCATGATACAATAAATTAGTATAAAAAGATTATTGTGTACAGTTGTACTTTTAGGAGGATATATAATGAGTTTGGAATTGTCAAGCGAAGTAAATGAAATAGTTCAAATCAAAGTTGTCGGCGTTGGCGGAGGCGGCGGAAACGCTGTTGACCGCATGGTTGAAGAAGGCGTCCAGGGCGTTGAATTTATCGCAATCAACTGCGATAAGCTCGATCTTCTTCGTTCAAAGGCTGACCACAAGGTTCAGATCGGCGAAAAGCTGACTCACGGACAGGGCGCAGGCGCTCGTCCCGATGTCGGAAAGGCTGCCGCTGAAGAGTCAAAAGACGAAATCATTGCGGCACTCAAAGGTACCGATATGGTATTTATCACAGCCGGAATGGGCGGCGGCACAGGAACAGGTGCGGCTCCGGTTGTTGCTCAGATCGCAAAAGATATGGGTATCCTTACTGTCGGCGTTGTTACAAAGCCGTTCAGCTTTGAGGGTAAAGCAAGAATGAACGCGGCGGTTCGCGGAATCGAAGAGCTTTCGGAGCACGTTGACAGCCTTATCGTTATTCCTAACGACAGACTTAAACTCGTTTCCGAACAGAAGCTCACGCTTATCAACGCATTCCAGATTGCCGATGATGTATTAAGACAGGGCGTTCAGAACATTTCTGAGCTCATCAAAATGCCGGCTATGGTCAACCTCGACTTTGCCGATGTTACAACTGTCATGAAAGACAGCGGCTACGCTCACATGGGCGTCGGCACAGCTACCGGCCGTGACAAGGCTGAACAGGCTGCTAACGCTGCAATCACAAGCCCGCTTATCGAAACATCGATGAACGGCGCACACGGCATTATCGTTTCTATCGTCGGTTCTTCCGACATCGGTCTTGACGAAGTATCCGAGGCTTCTACGATCATCGCAAATGCGGCTCATCCCGACGCTACAATCATTTGGGGTGTTTCGATCGATGAAACAATGGAAGACAGCATCAGAATTACTGTTGTTGCAACAGGTTCTTCCGATACACCGAAGAAAAACGAAGATCCGTTTGAGTCGCTCGGTCTTGACGCATTCGGCGGAAATTCTACAAAAGATACATTCGGCGCAGACAATTCTGCTCCTGCTTCAACTGCGGCTAAGTCAGATGAAGATGATGATTTTTACGATGTAACTCAGATTTTCAATCGTAAGTGAATTAAGTAGATTTTTAAAATCCGACAACTGTTTTGCTCGGCTTATTTGCCATGCAAAAGGGGTGTCGGATTTGGTTTGTTTTAGAAGACTTTTTGGGGTGGACAGATGGTAAACAACGAATGGACCGAAATTAAGGTCAAAATTGATGTCGCTGACATTGACACGGCGTCAAACATTGCGACAATGACCGTGCCATATGGCTTTTACATTGAGGATTATTCCGATTTGGAGCAGGGGGCAAGAGAAATTGCGCATATTGATTTGATTGACGAGGAGCTTGTCAAAAAGGACAGACAACACGCAATCATTCATATATATATTGAGCCGACCGAAAACCCGATTGAGGCTTGCGATTATTTGAAAAATCGTTTGCAGGCTGAAAACATCAACTTTGAGCTGATGACCGATTCAATCAGTGAGGAGGATTGGGCAAATAACTGGAAAAAATATTTCAAGCCGACCGAAATCGGTGAGAAATTGTTAATATTGCCCGAATGGGAGCCTGTGCCCGAAACCGAGAGAGCAATTTTGAAAATCGACCCGGGCGCGGCATTCGGCACCGGAACTCATGCTACGACAAAGCTTTGCTTGAGTGCGCTTGAGAGCGTTGTGAAAAACGGCGATACTGTGCTTGACATCGGCTGCGGCAGCGGCATTTTGTCGATTGCGGCGCTGCTGCTCGGCGCAAAATCAGCCGTCGGCGTTGACATCGATTCATTGGCTGTCAAAACCGCTCGTGAAAATGCGGCTAAAAATAACCTTTATGAGCCTGAATTTACGGCAATCGAGGGCGATTTGGCGGAAAAAATCAGCGGAAAATATGACATCTGCGTTGCTAATATCGTTGCCGATGTAATAATCAGACTGTGCGAGAATATCACCGATTATGTTCATGATGGATCATATTTTGTAACTTCGGGCATAATTGATACAAGAGCCGACGAGGTTTACGAGGCAATGGTCGGTGCAGGATTTACAATTGAGAAAAGATTTGACGAAGGCGGCTGGGTCGCATTCGTATCAAAGCTGTAATCAATATATTTTTTGAGAGGAATTTTGTTTTATGTTGGTTTATGAGGAGCAAAAGCAGAGACTTTTGGGATATAAAGACGAGCTGAAGGATCTCTATGATGCGCTTGACATTAAAAATATCACAGACGAACTGAAATCGCTTGATGAGCAGACAGCGGCTGACGGATTTTGGAATGATCTTGACAATTCGCAAAAGGTGCTTAAAAAACAGAGCAAAATCAAAGCGACGATCAAGAGCTATGACGACCTGAACTCAGAATATGACGATGCTTTGGCGCTGATCGAGATGGCTGACGAGGCAGAGGACGACACAATGGCAGATGAAGTTACCGCGGCTGTGGACGACTTCATTAAGCACTTGGAGGAGCTTAAACTCACGACGCTTTTGTCTGGTGAATATGACGCTAACAATGCGATTTTGACGTTCCATGCGGGCGCGGGCGGAACAGAGGCTCAGGACTGGGTCGAAATGCTGTTCAGAATGTATAACCGTTGGGGCGAGCGCCATGGATTTAAGGTCAAGACGCTTGACTTTTTGGACGGTGAAGAAGCAGGACTCAAAAGCGCAGTCATTTTGGTTGAGGGTACAAATGCATATGGCTATCTAAAGAGCGAAGCGGGCGTTCACAGACTTGTCCGTGTATCTCCGTTTGATTCGTCGGGAAGACGGCATACATCATTCGCATCGCTTGAGGTTATGCCGGAAATCAACGATGATGTCGAGGTAGAAATCGCACCGGATGACATTCGTGTTGATGTGTTCCGTTCGTCGGGAGCAGGCGGTCAGAAGGTTAACAAGACCTCATCGGCAATCAGAATTACTCACTTGCCGACAAACATTGTCGTTACCTGCCAAAATGAACGAAGCCAGCATCAAAACAAGGATCAGGCGATGAAGATGCTTAAATCAAAGCTGTTTGAAATAAAAGAGCGTGAGCATCTCGACAAGATTTCGGACATCAAAGGTGTTCAGAAAGAAATCGGTTGGGGTTCGCAGATTCGTTCATATGTTTTCATGCCCTATACACTCGTTAAGGACCACCGCACAAATTTTGAAAACGGTAATATTAACGCAGTAATGGACGGCGATCTTGACGGATTTATCAATGCATATTTGAAAGCAAAGTCAAAGGGCGAAATCGAATAACATTACAATAATTGTACTTGCACCAAGAGCTTTGCCATGAATAAACTGAAACCGTGGAGGTGAACGGTTTATGTCATGGCAAAAGCGCTATAAACGCCGCAGCTTCAGTCATCGGCGGCATAATCGGTCGTTTGCGGCGCATAATCGGTCATTTCGCACGTCATCGCCTAATAAGCAAAATCTGCGTATTATCAGGTTCAAGCTGATTATAATAATCATTGTTCTGATATTTGTAATGATATGGTGCAGTGTTAAAATCAGACCGATTTTGCTTGAAAACGCCGAAGTCAGGGCAGACGCCGTTGTGTCAAATTTGATTTATGACGGAATGGTGAAAACGCTTGATGAAGACGGATTCAAAAACGCAAAATTTGTCAGCGTGAGCTATGATAATAACAATGAACCGAGCTTGGTGACCTGCAACACCGTGTTGCTTAACAGGCTTCTCAACGACTCAAACGATAACATTGAGCAAAAAATCAACGAGAGCAACAACTGCGGAAATGTATATATTCACATGGGAACGCTCACAGGGCTTACCATGTTAAACGGAAAAGGACCGAAAATAATTTGTGAATATGATCTTTCGACCAATGTAAACTGCTCGTTAAAGAGCGAATTTTCGGCTGTCGGAATCAATCAAACCAAACATACTATTACTCTTCAAATAAATGTAATTACAACGGTAGTTATTATCGGAAACAGCAAAAGGCTTGATGTTTCGTGCGATTTTCCGATAAGCGAAACGATAATTGTCGGAAAAGTGCCGAGTTCATATTCAACAATGAAGCTAAACGGTTCAACATTATATAAAAAATAGGCGAAAGGAAAAGCGTGTTATGAAAGCAGCGGATAAAAAAAGATATGATGAGCTTTGCCGTTTGATTGAGCATTATAACGAATGCTATTATGTCAAAGACGAGCCTGAGATCGACGATTATGAATATGATATGCTGAACCTTGAGCTTAAACAGCTGGAGCATGATAATCCCGAGCTTGTCACGGAAAAATCACCGACGCAGCACGTCGGCGGTTGGGCGGTCAATACATTTGAAAGCGTAACTCATACCGTTCCGATGTTGAGTATGCAGGATTTGTTCAGCACCGAAGAGATATATGGCTTTGACAAGACGGTGACGGACACTGTCGGCAAAGCAAAATATAGCGTTGAGCCGAAAATTGACGGTCTTTCCGTTTCGCTCGAATATGAAAACGGCAAGTTTGTCAGAGGTTCGACAAGAGGCGACGGAGTGACGGGGGAGGATGTTTCGGCAAATCTTTTGACGATTCGTTCAATTCCGAGAACAATAGATACTGCGGCTTCAAGGCTCGAAGTCAGAGGCGAAGTATATATGCCTCATGAGAGCTTTGACAAACTATATAACGAGCAGCTCGGCAAGGGCGAAAAGCTGCCGAAAAATCCGAGAAATGCGGCGGCTGGCTCATTGCGGCAGAAAAATCCGAAAATCGCAAAGGAACGCGGACTTGAAATATTCATTTTCAATGTTCAGCAGATTGAGGGTGTGGAGCTTAATTCTCACATAGAGTCGCTTGACTACCTGAAAAGCCTCGGTTTTCCTGTCCTGCCGTTTTATACAAAATGCGATAATATTGACGACGCAGTAAATGAAGTCAAAAGAATCGGTGAGATAAAATCATCGCTCAAATTTGACATTGACGGTGCCGTTATCAAGGTCGATGATTTTTCACAGCGTGAAATTTTGGGTAATACCGCGAAATATCCGAAATGGCAGGTTGCGTTTAAATATCCGCCCGAAGAAAAGCAAACGAAACTGCTTGAAATTGAGATAAATGTCGGAAGAACTGGCGCTGTCACTCCGACAG